>JALHIW010000020.1:0-60996 GCA_022837745.1 Methanomicrobiaceae archaeon
GGGCCGCGTCAACCGGCCCGTGCGAATAAGGACGTCTTTTGAACCGTCAACCTTCGCACACATTAAATTGCAGCTCTGTGCCCCGCAAGGGGCCCCGGCTGCAAGCCCCACCCTTTAGGGTGGGGTAGTTGACCTCTGACATACTACCGTGTACCACCACAGTAGTATATATCAGGTTCGATCACCGGTATCTCAGATCTCAACGCCATCAAATCAAGCCGGTCGCGATCCCCTTCGTCTTGCGGGGGTGAAGGGGCGGAGCGGGAAGAGCGCGGCCAACAGGTGTGGGGATGACGCGGCACAATCATTTTGGTCGTGGGTGACAGGGCAACTATCTAACGCATTCACCCGCCGCACGCAAGCCCGGAACGAGTAGATCCCTCAGGCTTCGCCGCAACCCGGGTCAGGCCGCCGGATTCCTCCCGACGCCCTACCCCTTTACGCCAGGAGCGCCGCGATTACCCCTGTCAGGAATATCCCATCAAACGTCCCCGCACCCCCGATGCTTGCCATCGGTGCCCCGAGTTCCGCTATATGATTGAGATTCATAATGTCCGCCCCGATAAGGGTGCCGAGCGTCCCGCTCACGTAGGCGATTATCACAGACGACCCCGGCACGCCCCCCGCGAGGAGCGGGAGGATCAGCGCCGCAAGCAGCGCCGCGAGCGGCGGGATGAAGATCGGCGTCGCGATCCCGAGCCCCGGCACGGGCCGGGCAACAAGTTTTGTCACGACCGTCACGATCGCGACCCCGAGAAGAGCGAGCCAGAGGATCTCGAACCCGCCGGCGATCTGGACCGACTTATAGAGCAGGTAGAGCGATATCACGATCGGGATAAGGGCGCCGCCGACGTTCACCGCCAGGACCGTCCGCTGCACCGGCCGCGAGATGTGGTAGAGCCGGCCGTAGATCGATATGTAGCGGTCGTACTCCGGTGCGGCCGGCCGGCTCTCGAGCGTCTTTATCGGTATGTTGATGAAACTCCCCGCAAGCGTCAGGAAGAGGATGAGGAGCGCCTGCTGCCAGGAGAACCCGAGCCGCGTGAACGTCGCCCCGACCGCCGTCACGAAGATTAGCGGGAAGATGAGAACTGCAAATATGAAGAGCCCGATCAGCCCGAGGAATATTATGATCAGCAGCGGCGAGAAGGGGTTGAATACGACCCGGTCCATGTGAATCTCTCACCCTCCAGGCTGATATATGCTACGCCCGGGAGCAGACGATCGCGGCGTGGTCGTGGTGGTAGGGCTCGAGCCAGCGGGCCTCCACGACCTCAAGCCGGCTATCGAGCGCGGCCAGAGTCTCCTCGAGCACCCCGGCCGGGTCCCTTTGAACATCCACGCTCCGTGTCTTCAGCATCAGGATGAACCACCCCCCCGGTTTTAAGAATACCAGGTTCCGTTTCGCTATCTCGACCTGGTCCGGCTGCGCCACGTCCTGGTAGACCAGGTCGACCGACTCCATCAACGGCGCGTAGCCCTCCGGCCGGCTCGCATCAGCCATTATCGGCACTATCTTCTTCCGGCGGCGGGCAACCTCCAGGAGGTCCTGCATCGGCCGGGGTGCAAACTCCACGGCGTAGACCGTCTCGACGTAGTCGGCGACGTGGGAGACGGTGGTCCCGTTCGCCGCCCCCAGGTAGAGCACCCGCATCCAGGGTTCGAGTTCAACCCCGCCGCCGAGAGCGTAGAGCGCTGCAAGTTTGCTCCGGTATGGATCCCAGACCCTGTAGCCATCGAGCGTCCGCTCACCATACACCCCGGCCTCGCCGGGCGAGACCAGGACGTTCCCGATCCAGATCATGCCCTCCTCCCTGCCTCGTCGATCCGGGCCTGGGCCTCCTCGATGAACGATGGCACCGCCTCACCCCGGTAGTGGTCGAGCCTGGCCGCGATGGCGAGTTTCGCCGCAAGCACCCGGGCCACCCGCCCCCTCACCTCTTTTGGGGCGTTGTGAACCCGGCGGTGCTGAAAGATTATACCGTGTTTTGGCGGCGGCGACCCGCCCCGGAGGTGCGAAAAGAGCGCCTGCTCCGAGCCGAGCACCTGTATGGTGCTTCCCGGCATCCTGGCAAGCGCGGGAAGCCCCCCTGCCCGGGAGAGGAGACGGGCCGCGACCAGCCCGCCGATGAGGGCGCTCACATTCGGCATCACCTCATCGGCCATTGCGGAGACCTCCCGCATCAGCCGTCTTCTCACCTCCGTGAGCCGCTCGATCTCGGCTGCAACCTCCGCGAGCCCCCCGTCTGCCCCTCTCCGGATCATATCAAGCATCTTCTTTGCCGGGAGGGAGCGGTACTTCCGGGAGAACGACGGGTCGGTGACCTGGTACCACTCAGCGGCACGCTCCGAGAGGAGGTTGATGACATTATCGACCTCATCGAGCATCCGCACCATCTGGAGGAGGGCGACATCCCGCTCCTGGTATGACCGGGCGATCTTCTGCCGGGCAAGAATCATGCAGACCGAACGCAGCAGGGCAACATACTCATCCCGCGTCCGGACAACGCCGCAGTCCCTGGCAACCTCCCAGTTGATCGGGGTATACGACTCCATATCGGTGCTGAGGCTGGAGACCCGCTCGGCGAGTGCGGCCGGATCGGTGCCTGCAGCCCGGCAGTACCCATCCTCATCGATATCCCCGAACCAGTAGCGCTGCAGCATTGCAGGAATACTTGCGCCCCTGTCGTATAAGAGGCTCACGCCAGACCGAAGGAGTAGACCATCACCGGGAGCATTATCGCACCCATGCAGTAGACCCGGCGGATGTTGACAAGCGCCGGGACGCGGCCGACCGCTGTCGCCAGCAGGAGGACAAGGATCCCGAACGGCCCGCAGAGGACGAACGAGAGCAGGACGATGAAGATGATGACAGCGCGGTTCAGCGCCGTGACGTTCACCCCGGAGAAGAGTCCGGCGGCACGCGAGAAGAGGATCGTCAGGAGGTATGCCCCGACCGCGGCGAGCGCCCCCGCAAGGAGGATGGCGGTTGCCGGCGGCATATCCTCAAGCGCCGAGATAGCCGCCATAACCCCGTTCCGTGTCCGGGATATGGCGTAGAACGCCGCAAGCCCGAGAAAAGCGTCCACGGTGTTTGCAGCGCTCGTCGCCAGGATGTACTCCCGCGGGTTCGAGTCGTAGCCGACGACCGAGGTCAGGAGGGCGTTTGCGGTGGCGCTCGAGAGCCCCGGAAGCCAGCCGACGAGAGCGCCGGCGGCCGAACCAAGTATAGACCCGCGGCGTAGAGCGCGAGGCGGAAGGTCAAGCCCCTGGAACTGCTGCTCCGGCATCTCCCCCTGCGACCCCTCAAGGAGGACGGATACCCCGAAGAGGCCCGAGAGGAGGGGCATCAGCACCCCCGACTCGCCGCCCGCCGGCCAGGCCAGGTAGGAGCAGTCCAGCGCAAAGACCCCCAGGATCCCCGAGACCGCAAAGACCGCGAACGCCCAGCCCGGCGACTCCGAGGCCACGACGAGGTAGCCCCCCACCGCCAGTATGATGAGCCCGATCCCCCAGTCAATCGCCGGCTGGAGCGCGGGAAGGACGAGGACAAACCCCAGCGCCAGCGGGAGGGAGAGAGCAACCCCCGCAGCGCTACCCAGGGCGGATATCCTCACGGCCTCCTCCCCCCGCCCATCGAGACAGAGTGCATGGGCCGGGAGGACGGCAAGCGACGTCTCGGCATCCGGGATACCGAGGAACGTGGCGGGGACGTTGTCGAGGAAAGTATGCGTGACGAGTGTGGCAAACATGGCGGAGGCGACAACCACAGGGTCGAACCAGGCAAGCAGGAGCGCCTGGAGCGAGAGGAGGAGACCCGCCATCGTGTTTGCATGGATGCCGGGGATGAGACCGCTCACGGCGCCGCAGAGTATGCCAAGGACTGTCCCGAGCAGGATACTGGAGATCACGCTTATCCATGGTCGGATTGGGCAGGGATAAACCAACCGGATTTTGTCTTCCCGATACAGTCATATTCCACCGGGACGAAGGATGTAGCCAATGAAGATCGCCATCACCCGGCTCGAGAACAAGGCCGCGGGCGACCGCGCCCTCTGCGCCGCATACGGTCACGACTGCTACACCGTCTCCCCGCTGCGGGCTGAGTTGCGCGAGGAGAGGATCGATGCCTTCATAGAGGCCGTCCACCGCGGCGAGTTTGACTGCCTCTTCTTCGCAAGCGCCCTCCCCGCCGCGCTGATCGCGCCGAGGCTGGAACGGTGGCCCAGGGTGATCGCGATCGGCCCAAAGACCGCCGAGGCCCTCCGCGCCTCCGGGATAGATGCAGAGGTTCTCCCCTCGTTCTACTCCCGGGCGTTTGCCCCCTACCTGGGCGACTGGCTCCGCGGCCGGACGGTCGGGATCCCGCGGGCCGATCTCCCGAACCCGGAGCTCATTGAGGCGATCGTCGCCGCCGGCGGGAGGGTTCGGGAGGAGCGGGTCTACGCCCTCGTCCCCACGGGAACCGAACTCGAGGTTGGGGATGCCGACGCCCTCCTCTTTACAAGCGCCATGTCTTACCGGGAGGCGCGGTGGCAGCCCCGTGGCGGCCTTCTCCTCATCGCCATCGGCACGACAACCGCGGATGCAATGCGGGCAGGCGGACACCCTCCTGCGGTCGTCGGGGACGGATCGCTCGCAGGGACGCTTGAAGCCCTGAACCGCTGCGTCGAAGGGCGGTGATCGCGTATGGCCGGCCAGGAGTCTTCTTCCATCCCGGAATCCGGGATCGTCATCATAGACAAACCCCGCGGCCCGAGCAGCCACCAGGTGACCGCCTGGGTCGGTGAGATCCTGGGACGCCGGGTGGGTCACGCCGGGACGCTCGACCCCCAGGTCTCGGGTGTGCTCATAGTCATGTTCGGCCCTGCGGTCAGGCTTGCCCCCGTCCTTCTCTCGCACAATAAGGAGTACATATGTCTGATGAGGCTCCACGCCGACGCCTCGAGGGAGGCGGTAGAGCGTGCGGCGGCGGAGTTCGTCGGCCGGGTATACCAGCGGCCGCCCCGGAAGAGTGCGGTGAAGCGGAGCCTGCGGATCAGGAAGATCCATGAGATCGAGATCCTGGAGATGGAGGGGAGACTTGTCCTCTTCCGGGTCCGCTGCGACGCCGGGACCTACATCCGGACGCTCTGCGTGCACCTGGGCTACGCGATCGGGACGTGCGCCCACATGGTGGAACTCCGGCGGACACGTTCAGGGCGGTTCGGCGAGACCGATGCCGTCACGCTCCACGAACTTGCCGACGCCGCTGTGTTTGCACGGGAGGGCGACCCCGAACCCCTCCAGAGGATGATCCATCCCCCGGAATCGGCCGTTGCCGACCTCCCGAAGGTTATCATCCGCGACACCGCGGTCGACGCCGTCTGCCGCGGGGCCGTCCTGGCCGGGGTCGGTGTCAGGGAGAAGGCTGGAGGGTTTGCAGAGGGTGAGACGGTTGCCATCATGACAGAGCGCGGCGAACTCGTCGGTCTCGGGCGCTCTCTTCTCGGATCGTCGGCGCTGAGGCCCGGAGAACCGGGGTTTGCCGTTGCGCCCACAACCGTCCTTATGCCGCCCGGCACCTATCCCCGCGGCTGGAAGACGCATGCCGGGAGGTAATATTAATAGAATACACCGCCAACGAGTGATGCACCATCTCTGCTGAGGTAGTCTAGACCGGTAAGGCGCGGGCCTGGAAAGCCCGTGGGGCGTTGAGCCCCTCGGGAGTTCAAATCTCCCCCTCAGCGCTTTCTTTATAACTGTTTTTCGAACCCGGGATGAGGACGCCAGGTTACGCCTTCATACCGAGATCCCGGCCATAAGCATCGAGAAGAGCACCAGGTCGTATACCGTGTGCGTGATCGCCGATGTCGTGGTGTTTGAGTAGTGGCGGATGAATCCAAAGATGATCCCGGCCAGGAAGACCGATATCAGGCCGTCCCAGCTGTACTGGAAGGCGTGGAGCGACGCAAACAGGATCGCCGGGAGGAGGATGCCGAACCGTGGCTGGAGCAGCCCGCGGATGCTCACCTCTTCGCCAAACCCTGCCGCGACGGATGCCATGACGATCCCGGGGAGACTGAGCGCCCCGGAAAATAACAGGGCGACAGCCTCCTCATCGGTCACCGGGAGACCGAGGAAGCCCACAAGCGCGGTTAGCGCCTGGTCGATGAAGTGGAACGCCGCAACGAGCACAAGAGCCGCGCCCACGGCAAAGACGACCTGTCTCCACGTCGGCAGAAGAAGCCCGAGCCGTTCCAGCGTCTCGCGGGGCGACCGTCGGACGAACGCCCCCGCTATGAAGAACGAACCAACAAGCGTCCAGAAGAGGGTGTAGGCGTTAAGCGAGACCGTCCCGGCAAGGAGGTCACCCGACTCCATCAGGAACTCAATGAACGGCGGCGACAGGTAGGGAGGAATCCCGGTGACCAGGAGCGGTATGGGCGGGATGAGGATCATTGCCAGGATGACAACGAGCGCGACGGTGTGGAGGAGCGAGTCGGGATCGAACGGGAGGTAGCCTGCAAGCCAGACCCGGAACCGGCGTGAGAGCCCGACGAGGCTCAAAAGCCCGGCAGCGAAAACGCCCAGGAAGAGAAGGGCAACCGTGGCGGCAAGTTCGGGGTCGAATAGGTCGGGATCGATCTCCTCCGGAAGGATGGCAACCGCCCCGAGACTCGCCGTGGTGATGGCAAGCCCGGCAACCACGGCAAAAAGCCAGATGATGGCAGCCCGGCGGTAGGCCGGGTGCCGGGTTCCTGCGAGATGGACGAGCATTGCAAGGATGACAAAGAGCGCCACATCGAGTGCCGAGGCGAGGAACGCTCCCGCCTCACCTTCAACCCCCCCGAACGCTGCAGCCACGAATATGAGCCCGAAGAGGGCGATCAGCAGTTCAGGGGTATGGCGGCGGCAGAACTCCTGGAACATACCTCATGTTTTGGCCGGGAACGCAAAGAACGTATCTTCAGCGCCAGCCGGCTCTCCCGATGGCTGACCAGCATAAGACTCCTGCAGCCGCGAGGATAACTGCCAGCAGCAGGAATAGAGTCGGTAAGGCCCACCTTGCCAGGACCACCGCCCCTGCAAAAGGCCCCGCAGAGAGCCCCGCAGAGTAGAAAGTATTGTATATGCCGTAGGCGGCGCCCTGCGACCCCTGGCTGCGGTATATCTCTGCCAGGATCGGCATCACCGGCACCAGGGCAGAGCCAAGCCCGACCCCCAGCACGAAGACCGAAACGGCGGTTATGAGGATGGTCTCTGCCTCTACGGCAGCCAGGGTCGCGACCCCGGCAAGGACGAGCCCGCCGGGTATAAGGTAGCGGCTCCCGCCGTAGCGGTCATAAATCCGGCCTGCGGTTGGCTGGGCGATTATGGCCGCGGCCGCCAGAACCGCAAACATACCCCCGATCATTCCCGGCGAGGCGGAGAAGGCTGCATAGAGGTGGACGGGAAGGTAGGGGTCGATCACGCCGTATGTCCCGGAGACCGCGACGATCACCGCCGCACACACCGCGAGGTGGGGGAGCGCGCCCCGCGGGAGGAGGTGTGGGCTCTCTCGCCGGGGTGTGCGCACCGGGACCGCAAGGACGAGAAGACCGATGACCGCCGCCAGTATCGCCGGGAGTATGAACGTCGCGGTGTAGCCGGCATACTCAAACAGCAGCCCGCCGGCGACCGGCCCAAGAACCGTGCCGAGCCCCACCGACGACAACGCGATCCCCATCTTCTCACCGAGCCTGGCGGGATCGCATGTATCGGCGATGAGCGCAAGCCCCGCAGACCAGGTCGCCGCCGCCGATATGCCCTGGACAGTCCTGGCGGCGGCCAGGTGCAGAACCGTGCTGGAGAGCCCAAAGAGCGCTGTTGCAAGAGCAAGGAGGAGCATCCCGACGACTATGAGTGGTCGGCGCCCCAGGCGATCGGAGAGGAGCCCCATCGGTATGGAGAATACAAGTAGCATGGCAGCGTACAGCCCGAATATGACCCCGAGGACCGATTCCTCCACGCTGAGGCTGGAGGCATACTGCGGGAAGATCGGGATCAGGAGGCCGTAGATCATCATGTCCATGAAGATGACGAGCACGACCATCACCAGGATCGCGTCAGGCGACGCGGCGATGCGCTCACGCAGGCTCTCCAGTTCACCGGCTCTCAAAGGCTCATCCTCCTGGCCTCTTCAGGCACCGGGGTCCTAAGACCGCCTGAACCCGGCAGCGGCTTTAACAAGCGTCTGCGCAAACTCGTCCGTGAAGTAGGCGTGGGTGTACTGCCCGACCGCGCTGCCGGCGGCGAGACCGTCCCTCCCCTCGTCGATCCCGCGGCCGCGGCTGAGTTCCAGTGCGAACCTTGCGTCGCGGGCGCACTCCAGGCGCGAGTAATGAAACTCGTGGCCCCGGAAGAGGGAGCCAGGCGCAAGCACCGGTGGCGCCCCGCCGGCAACCCTGGCCTCCACATACCCGAGAGCCTGGATGCGGCCGGTCATCTCGGCGGTTGCCGGGAGGATTCCCGCCATCGGGTAATCGGCCCCGTCGGCGGTTAGCCGTTCGCTGAGGTATATGAGCCCGCCGCACTCCGCGTATACAGGCATCCCGTCATCGGCCGCCCGGCGCAGATCTCCCCGGCACCTGGACGAGGAGAGAGCCCCCGCGTGCAGTTCGGGGTAGCCGCCGCCGAGGTAGAGGGCGTCCACGTCAGGCAGACGGTCGGCCATCGGCGAGAAGAATACCAGATCCGCCCCCGCCCGGGCAAGTCTCTCCAGGTTGTCGGCGTAGTAGAAGCAGAACGCCGCATCCTCAGCAACACCGATCCGCACCCGGGTCTCCTGGCGGGGCATCGCCGTTCCCGTGTCAGTGAGCGGGGGGGCTGAGGCGGCCAGGCCGATGACAGCATCAAGATCGCAGGTCTCCTCCACCACCGCGCCGTATCGCGCCATCATCCCGGTCTCGGCCGCCATCGCAAGCCCGAGGTGCCGGCTCTCGACCGCGAGATCGTTTCGCCGCGGCACCGCCCCGTATATCGGGAGGCTCTCTGTCTCCTCGATCATGGCAAGGTGGCGGGGGCTCCCGATCCGGTTGATTATGACCCCGGCGACCCTGACCTCAGGGTCGAACCCCGCGTAGCCCCTGACCATGGCATGGACGCTTCGTGATGCGCCCTCCGCATCCACCACCAGGATGACCGGGGCGTCCAGGATCTTTGCAACATGTGCGGTGCTCGCGATATCCGTCCCTTCGAGACCGTCGTAGAGCCCCATCACCCCCTCGATGATAGCGATCGCGGCGCCGGCGGATCCCCTGATAAACGTCTCACGCACCCCCGCCTCACCCATCATGAATGGGTCGAGGTTGCGGGACGGCCTGCCGCAGATGGCCGAGTGGTGCGTGGGGTCGATGAAGTCCGGGCCCACCTTGAAGGGCTGGACAGCGAGCCCCCTGGCCGCGAGTGCCGCCATCAGCCCGCTTGCAATCGTGGTCTTACCGCAGCCGCTGTGGGTTCCTGCGAGAACGATGCGTGGAATCCGGTGCATAACGATCCTGGAGAGTTGAATACCGGAGGGGATAAATATGACCACAAATAACCATAATACATTAAAATGTTTTACTTTAGATCAATAAAATTTGTTTTACCGCTGCGAGAGCGGTCAGGAGTGATAAGATGCACATAATGGAAGGATTCTTGCCCAGTCCCTGGTGGGAGATCTGGTTCCTTGTCTCCCTGCCCTTCATAGTCTTTGGAGTCTACCAGCTAAACCGGCTTGTAAAAGAGAGGCGCGAGGCGCTGCCGCTCCTTGCGGTTGCAGGCGCCTTCGTCTTTGTCCTCTCCTCGCTCAAACTCCCCTCGTTCACCGGGAGCTGCTCCCATCCCACCGGGACGGGGCTTGGAGCCGTCCTCTTCGGCCCCTGCATCACGGGCGTTCTCGGAGTTATCGTCCTCATCTTCCAGGCGGTCTTCCTGGCGCACGGCGGGATAACCACCCTCGGGGCAAACGTATTCTCGATGGGGATCGCCGGCCCGGTCGTCGCCTGGCTGGTCTACAAGGCAGGGACGCGGGCGGGCGCGAACACCTACGCCACGGTCTTTGCCGCTGCAGCGCTTGCGGATCTCTTCACATACGTCGTCACATCCATCCAGCTTGCGCTTGCGTTTCCGGGCACCACCGGGTTCCTTGGAGCGTTCACGGCATTTGCGGCGATATTTGCCATCACCCAGGTGCCGCTTGCCATCATCGAGGGTGCGGTCATCGCGCTGGTCTTTAAGTACATAGTCCACCTCAAACCGGAGATCCTGATCCGCCTGAACCTCCTTCCCGAGAGCACCATCCAGAGACTGAAGGAGGCGGCCGCATGAAGCACGGCATGGAGATCGCGGTCGCCGCTATAATCATCATATTTGCCGGCGTATTCCTGTTTCAGGACGCTGCCGGCGATAAATCCTGGGAAGGGGCTGACGGCGAGGCCGCAGAACTCATCGAGGCCTCGGGCTACGAGCCCTGGATTGAACCGTTCTGGGAGCCGCCGAGCGGCGAGATCGAGTCGCTCCTCTTTGCCCTGCAGGCCGCCATCGGCGCCGTGATCATAGGCTACGTCTTCGGCTACTGGCAGGCCGGCAAGAAGACCGCCTGAACCGGTGAAGAGAGTATGCACGAGATGCTCGAAGACCTCGCACGGGGAAACGAACTCCGCGAGACAGCCCCGTGGCTCAAGTTGCTCCTGGGGGTCGCGAGCATTCTCCTCTGCGTCTCATCGCCGGCCCCGATCGCCCCCCTTCTGGTCGCGGCCTCGATGAGCGCCGCCATCCTTCTTCTTGCAAAGATACCTGCACGGTTCTACGCCAGACTTCTCCTCATCCCGGTCTCGTTTGCGGTTATGAGCATCGTCGTCATCCTCTTCATCACCGGGAGCGGGACGGTCATCATCGAGTTTCCCGGCCTCCCGCTCGCGGTCACAACGGACGGCGCAAACCTCGCCACCCTGGTTCTTGCAAGGGTCTTCGGGGGGATGTGCTCGCTCTACTTCATCGCGCTCACGACACCGATGACCGAGGTCTTCGATCTGCTCCACCGCCTCCGGGTGCCCACCGTTCTCATCGATTTGGCGATGCTGACCTACCGGTTCATCTTCATACTCATCGATGAGGCCGGCGAGATCTACCGCTCGCAGGTGATGCGGCTCGGGTATGGCCGGTTCAGGGAATCGGTGAACTCTCTCGGGATGCTTGCCGGAGCGCTGTTCATCCGGACGTGGGAGAGCGGGGAAGCCCTGGTTATGGCGATGGACGCCCGCTGCTACGATGGGGTGCTGGCCGTCCCTGAGGAGAACCAGGCAGTCTCGGGCCTCTCGCTCGCGCTGACCCTGGCATACCTGGGGGCGGTGCTCTGGGTATCGCTCACAACCGGGGGTCTGCGGATGCTATGAAAGCACTCATCGAGACCGAGAATCTCACCTACACCTACCCGAACGGCCCCGCTGCTCTTGCCGGTGTGAGCCTCCGGATCGATGCCGGGTCAAAGACCGCCATTGTCGGCCCTAACGGCGCCGGCAAGTCAACACTCCTCCTGATGTTCAACGGTATGCTCCGGCCGGACAGGGGGGAGATCCGGTTCGCCGGCCGACCGATCGCCTACGACAACCGGAGCCTCCGCGACCTCCGGCGCCGGGTCGGGTTTGTCTTCCAGAACCCCGATCTCCAGATCATCGCACCGACGGTGGAGGCGGACGTGGCCTTCGGGCCGCTGAACCTGGGTCTTCCTCCGGATGCCGTCCGGAAGGCGGTGCGGGACGCTCTCGGCTACGTCGGTCTCCAGGGATACGAGAGACGTCCGCCCCACCACCTCTCCGGCGGGGAGAAGAAGCGGGTTGCAATCGCGGGCATCCTGGCGATGGAGCCGGAAGTCCTTGTCTTTGACGAACCGACGAACACCCTTGACCCCGCAAGCGCCGAGGAGGTGATGGAACTCCTCGACGAACTCGCCTCCAGCGGCCGGACGGTGCTCATATCCACCCACGACGTCGAACTCGCCTACCGCTGGGCTGACTCGGCAATACTGATGGAGAGGGGGAGGATCCTTGCACGGGGGTCGCCAGAGGAGGTCTTCTCCGACCCCGGTCTCCTGGCGGCGGCAAGGTTAAAGCCCCCCGCCCTGCTCGACCTCTACAACGAGCTTGCTCTCCGGGGCATCATAGACGGGGACGCTCCTCCAAAGAGCGTGCTCGAGTTCACCGACAGGATCGAGCGGATCATCCACGGCCGCGCCGTGACAGCGGAGCGGGTGGGCAGTGTCTACCTCTGCGACGCCGAGAGGGTATGCGGCGATGAACTGCGGCGGTTTATAGAGTCCGGGACCGTGGAGCACGTCGGCGCCATGGGGACACGTGCAAAGGAGTTTGCCGGCCGCGAGCGGATCTACCCTGACTACACCTACGGCGTCATCGACCGGTGCATCCTGAAAGCCCTGATCGGGGAGGACTCGCTCATCATCACC
Source organism: Methanomicrobiaceae archaeon (assembly GCA_022837745.1). Classification (GTDB taxonomy): domain Archaea; phylum Halobacteriota; class Methanomicrobia; order Methanomicrobiales; family Methanoculleaceae; genus Methanoculleus. The sequence goes on from JALHIW010000020.1 coordinate 12,467, forward strand.
AGCGGCGGAATGGTAGAGCATGTCAAACGGCGCATAGGCGAGTACAGTGCCGAGAGCGGCCAGAAGATCCCGGTTATCCCGGTGGAGGAACATAAAGGGCGCCCGGGTGCCCGTGTCACCTCCTGACGGCATCTCCAGAACCCATCCCCCTGGGGAAGGTTAATCCGGCAGCGCTGCCCGAAGACTACTCAATGATATACCATACAGCCCCAGGTTCTGGGGGGAGGCGGATAAGCCTCCCTGACCACAGGACAAAGATAGTCTCTACCATCGGGCCCGCTTCCCGGTCGTGCGAGGTGCTTGTCCGGATGATCCAGGCCGGTATGAACGTTGCCAGGCTCAACCTTGCCCACGGGACGTTCGAGGAGCACAGAGAGAACATCCGTAACATCCGGGCGGCCTCGGAGGAGACCGGCTTGCCTGTCACGATCCTGATCGACCTGCCGGGGCCAAAGATCCGGGTTGGAACCCTCGCAGAGGAGCCCATGACCCTCCAGAAGGGCGAGAGCGTCACCCTGGTGCCCGCCCCAGCATCAGGCGATCCCTCCCTGATCCCGGTCGATTTTGAGCAGTTTCCGCAGATGGTCTCGCCGGGGAGCACCATCTACCTGGGCGACGGGTTCCTGCAGCTGCAGGTCGAGGAGGTGGGGGAGCGGGAGGTCCTGGCCAGGGTGGTTGTCGGCGGGCCGCTGCTGTCCAGGAAGGGCGTGAGCGTTATAGGTGGTGAGAGCGTCCTCGCGGTCCGCACCCCGACACCGCGGGACCTTGAGTGCATCGAGTTCGGGTTCACCGAGGGGCTTGATGTCTTTGGCATATCTTTTGTCCGGCGGCCGGAGGATATACGGAGGGCGCGGGAGCATGCAGCGCGGTTCGGGAAGTCCATACATGTGATCGCAAAGATCGAGCGGGCGGAGGCGCTCGCGAATATCGATGCCATCCTCCAGGAGGCCGACGGTGTCATGATCGCCCGTGGAGACCTGGGTATCCAGACACCCATCGAGGATGTCCCCATAGTGCAGAAACGGATCATCCTGAAAGCCAACATCCTGGGCCGGCCGGTGATCACCGCAACCCAGATGCTGATGTCGATGACCGAGAACATCCGGCCAACCCGGGCAGAGGTCACCGATGTCGCAAACGCCATCCTGGACGGCACAGATGCCGTCATGCTCTCGGAAGAGACCTCCATCGGGAGCCATCCCGTCGAGACGGTCGCGATGATGGCAAAGATAGCCCGTTCAACCGAGGCCAGCCGTCCGGTTATCGGGGCGGGGTCTGCCACCCTGGAGCACTTCCGGCAGGTGATGGAACGGGAGAGGATCACAGTCAACGATGTGGTCTCGCTCAACGTCATCCAGGCGCTGGATGCGCTCGGTATACGTTACGTCCTCACACCAACCCGCAGCGGGACGACGCCACGCAGCATATCCCGTTTCAAACCGGCGGCATGGATCCTGGCTTTCACCCGGAGCCCTGAGACCTTCAGGTTCCTGGCGTTCTCCTGCGGGGTTTGCCCGTTCCTGGTCAAGAGCGAGAAAGACTACCGGCATGGGGCGATCCTGGATATGATCAGGGAATCGGGACTGGTAGCGCCCGGTGAACGCGTGGTCCTGACGGAAGGCGTCTCCCCTGGCGGCAGGGGGACGAACTCGCTTGTCATCCTCACGCTCGACTGAGAGGAAAAGAACTCTGGCCTCTCCTGCCGGGGCACAAACCCTATCCCGCTGGAGTGAAGATACTCATAGGGTATGGGAGCAGCCGCTGCGGAAGAGCGGGATGAGATACTGAAGGAGAAGACCGCGCGCCTCTCCGTTGCCTCAAACACGCTGCTTGTCGCGACAAAACTTGCAGTCGGTCTTGCGATCGGATCGGTAGGGATCATATCCGAGGCGATCCACTCCGGCATCGACCTGATGGCCGCGGCCATCGCCTACTTCTCGGTGCGGCAGTCGGCCAGGCCTCCCGATGAGTGCCATACCTTCGGGCACGGGAAGTACGAGAGCCTATCAGGGCTCATCGAGGCGATCCTCATCCTGGCTGCAGCCCTCATGATCATCATCGAGGCGTTGCGAAGCCTCTTCGGCGGCGAACCGACGCTGTATATGGAGGGGCTCTGGTCTGGTATAGCCGTCATGCTGCTCTCGGCCGCGGTTAACCTCTTTGTCTCATCAAGGCTGATGACGGCGGCAAAGAAGACCGAGTCGATCGCGCTCGAGAGCGATGCCTGGCACCTGCGCACAGACGTCTACACCTCTCTTGGGGTTGTGGCAGGGCTTCTCCTGATCCGGCTGACCGGTCTTGTGGTGCTGGACGCTATAATCGCGCTTGCGGTCGCCGTCATCATCCTCAGGGCGGCCTATGGCCTCATACGCCGCTCGTTCCAGGACCTGGTCGATCAGAGCCTTCCCGTCGAGGAGGAGGAGAGGATCCGGGAGATCATCCACGGGCACTGCACGGATGTCATCGACTTCCACCGCCTCCGGACACGCCGGTCAGGGCCGAACCGGTTCGTGGACCTTCACCTGATCGTCCCCCGGACAGCGACTCTCGAAGAGGCTTACGGGATCGTGAAACACCTGGAGGACGACATACGGCAGGAGTTTCCGAGGACAAACGTCACGATCCGCGTCCAGCCCTGCACCGGCGAGGACTGTTCAGCCTGTGGTGTCTTCGCCGCCTGTCCGGATTGCGGCCACCACTCCCACGCCAGCGGAGATCCTGAGACAGAGGGGCGCCGGGGGGAGCGTCCCTAAAACAGCACCGTGAGGGCGATGCAGACGACGGCCGGCACGATCAGGTTGTCGTCCACGGGGCTTACGAGTTCGGCAAACGCCGCGGCTGCAGATGTGAGGATGGCTGCGTGGGCCGGTATGAGGAAGAGCAGGGCGGCGGTCGTCGCCGCAAACCCTGCGAGTGTGGCCTCGATGGATTTGTGGTTGTAGATCCGCGTCCTGCCAAACCTGAGGCCGACGAGGGTGGTGACGCTGTCGAGGAGCGCGAGCACAACGAGGCCGATGAAGGTGACCTCTTTTGGAAAGAAAGTCAGAGAGAAGAGCGCACCGAGAGCAAAGAAGAGCGCACCTTTCCCGGGGAAGACGTCCCGGCGCTCCAGGGTCGCGATGATCGTAGAGACCAGGGGGATGGTGTAGCCCCGGGAGAGGGCATCGGAGAGGATGAACCCCAGAAAAAGGGCGATTACGAGGGCGTATAGGGCAAGTCTGCGCTCCGAGAAGAGGATGAAGCAGGCGATAGCAAGACCAAAGATGAGGTGGACAGCCTTGCGGAGCGGTTCGTTCATTATCCAGGGGTTGGTGTGTGGGAGGTTAAACCCTCTGCAAGGAGATGGAGCCTCACGGCGGTGTTAAGTAACGGTGGGGCCCATACCATTCCTGGAGAGGTGGATGGAGCCTTCAACACACACGGGAGAGAACGCCGCAGATATAGACGCTGTCGCGCGATTCTACGTCAAATGCGTGCTCTGGCTGGGGCAACACGACCCGAATTTTGTGGAGGCTTATTTCGGGCCGGAGGCGGTGCGAGAGGAGGCGCTCACGGTCAGCGTCCCGCCGGACCGAGTCGCCGGTTACGCAGCAGACCTCCTTGCGACCCTTGATCGGATCGAACCCGGGCACCTGGACGATCCGTGGAGGAGGCGCCGCGCCTATCTCCAGGGGATGATCCGGGCGCTTGAGTCCCGTGCCGCGATCCTGGCGGGGAAGCGCCCTGGCTTCGATGCCGAGGTTAGATCGCTCTTTGGCATCGCGGTACCGGAGGATGATCCGGATTACTATGGGGGGCTTCACGCAACGCTTGATTCACATCTCCCCGGCACGGGGGACCTTGCCTCCCGTTACCGGGGTTTTATGGAGTTGTTCCTTGTCCCGGCCGACCGGCTGGAAACGGTCTTTGCGGAAGCTGTTGCCGAAAGCCGCCGGCGGACAGCGGAACACCTGCCGCTCCCGGCAGGAGAGCGTCTCGAGGTCACCGCTGTCAGCGGTGAGGGTTGCAGCCGCTACCAGGGGGGCGGGAGAAGCCTGGTCGGGGTGGGCACCACCACCCCGTTCACCATCGATCGGGTGCTCGCCCACGCCTGCCGCCATGGCTACCCTGGCCGCCACACGATCCGGGCGATCCGGGAGGCGGCGCTCGTCCGTGCCCGGGGCTGGATCGAGCACTCGGTCATTCCGCTGGCATCACCGTTCACGACGGTCGCCGAGGGTGCCGCCCTCTACGGCGAGGAGATGATCTTTCCTGACCGCGAACGCATCCGGTTCTACGAGGAGGTTCTCTTTCCGCTGGCGGGGTTTGACCCGGCGGACGCAGGCCTCCTGGATACCGTTGCCGGCGCGGCCGCCGCCCTGGAACTTGCGGGGAACGCCCGCGCCGCCAGGGGGTATCTCGCCAGCCTGCTCTCGCGGGAGGAGGCGTGCAGGCTCCTCCAGGACGTTCTGCTCCTTGACCGGGAGAGGGCAGAGGCCCGGCTCAGGTTCATCGAGGAGTTCCGGGGATACCCGGTGGCGATCTTTTGGGGTTGCCGGCTTGTCAGGGAGTATGTGGGGAGTGGCGCTGACCGGTGGGAACGTTTTACCCGTATCCTCACCGACCCGGTGCTGCCCGGCGATCTCACACCGGGCGGCACTTCCTGATGAACTCACGCGCCTCGTCATCGGTGATCGCGTAGGTTGCCTGGGTGTCGAACGCGATTACGCGGAGGATCACCGCTACATCGTCGAGCCGTCGCTTGTGGTCGCCGCGGACATGTTTTCGCACCTCTCGCAGCGTCTCAAGAGCGGCCGCGACGTTCGCAATTGTGCAGAGGGCGCTCTCCCGGCTCCCGGCCTCGATGAGCGGGAGGTTGCGGGGCGATCGGGTGGCAGGAGGAGGGCTCATGCTACCTATCCTTGCGTTCCGCGGACTTGAAGATGCTGGATCCATTATGGGTAATGTATTAACAGGTAGCCTCCAGATGTAATGGGGAAGCCTTCCCGTGCGGGGGATCGAGGGGCGAATCATGGATGATGCAACGAGTGTATCGCAGCGGGTATGGTGGAGGACCATCCTCGAGAATCGCTACATTGCCGGTCCCATAAAGTTCCTCCTCCCTTTCGGGATCGGGATTATACTTTTTGCGATCCTCTACCTGCTCCTGCCATACCAGGATTTCCTCAACCTCTCGGGGCTGCTTGCCGCCTACTTCATCCCTCCTGCGGGAAAGGAGTCGATCATCCCTATCGCGATAATGATGGGCTACCCCTGGTGGCTTGTCACGTTTGCCATCTTCATGGTGGATGCAGCGGTATCGCTCTTTATCGTCTGGAACTTCGATCTGGCGCTGAAGATTCCGCTCATCGGCCGGTTGATTGAGAGCGGTATGAGGGCAGGCCGGGAATTCTTTGAGGCACGGCCATGGGTCCGGCGTTTCTCGACGATCGGGCTTATCCTCTTTGTCTTCTTCCCCTTCCAGGGCACCGGGTCGACAAACGGCTCGCTCCTTGGCAGGCTGCTGGGGCTGGAGAAGGCACGGGTCTTTCTCTGTGTCTGCACGGGGTCGTTTTTATCCAGCCTCCTGATCGCTCTTGGCGCTGATCTCCTCCTCGATATATACCGCGAGAACAACGCCCTGGGCCTGGGTCTACTGGCCGCCATACTTGTCACGATCATTGCCGCCGTGGTGGCCCTGAGGCTGCGCAAAAAACGGTTGAGAGAGCGCAAAAGTAAGGCAGGGTGGTGGTGAGGGGAGGGCTTGTGTTGTGTGGAGGGAATCCCTCTACATGACATCAATAGCCCCCTCCCCCACCATCCGAGTATCTTATCGCGATGGAGGGTCAAACCCGGTACACCGGGGATATGCATGAGGTCCGAGGTGATCTACGGCAACACCTTCTACAACGGTGACTGCATCAGCGGGGCCGCTGCACACATACCCGACGACTCGATCGACCTGATCATCACCGACCCGCCCTACGGCATCAACGGCGGCCGGCTGCACCGTCACTACAACCGGGACGAGAGGTTTGTCATCGACGGTTACGTCGAGGTCGCCGCAGCCGACTACGGAGAGTTCAGCTGTAGATGGATCGCTGAGGCTGAACGTATACTAAGACCCGGGGGCTCTATATACATAGTCTCGGGCTACACAAACCTCTACCACATCCTCCACGCCCTCCGGGGGACGCATCTTCGTGAGGTCAACCACATCATCTGGCGCTACAACTTCGGAGTCTACACCAGCCGGAAGTACATCTCCTCCCACTACCACATCCTCTTCTACGAAAAACCGGGTGGAGAGAGGACTTTTAACCTAGAGTCGCGTTACGGCGCTCTGGAACGCGGGCCGGATAACCGGTCGCTGAACTACAGTGACCGCGAGGACGTCTGGTGCATCAACCGCGACTACAAACCCGGCCGGGCAAAGAACAAGAACGAACTCCCGGCCGAACTCCTCACAAAGATGATCCAGTACAGCAGCAACGAGGGTGACCAGGTCTGCGATATGTTCCTGGGCGGGTTCTCGACCGCAAAGGCTGCCATAGGTCTCAACCGGCGGGTGACCGGGTTTGAGGTCTCAGAGGAGATCTTCGAGCGCAAGATCGAGGAGATCCGGGCGATCCGGCCGGGATGCCTGCTGCCGACGCTGAGGAGACCGGAGACCGGGGCGCCCAGAAACCAGGGCAGGCCCTGGACGGATGCGGAACGAAAGACGCTGGTCTCCAGGTTCAACCAGATCATCGAGTCCGGCGAGACGAAGAAGAGAGCGGTCGAGACGCTCGCTGAAGAACTCGGCCGGGGCCGGTGGGCGATCGAGAAGATGCTCAAGAAAGAGGGTGTCGTGACCGGCGGCGGGAGAGTCCGCAGGCAGCAGCGCTGATGAACGGGCCTCTCAGGGCGCCGCCTCATCCTCCCAGGCCACCACCACGAATAGATCCCCGCGTGGCGACGGCGGCTCTGCCGCCGTTCCGGTAGCGATCCGCTCCGTCGGGTAACCCAGGTCCTCGCAGACGGCGACCCGGGCTGCCGGCGGGAGGAGAGCCGCGAGCCCCTCAACCTCGAAGGCAGGGTCAGCAATGATGAAGACGATCCGGCCCCTCTCTATCTCTTCAATGGCGCTGGCGACGGCGTGGTCATGGTCATTCCCGTGAGCCCGGACAACCGCCACCCTCGCGAGCGGGAGTCTTAGCCTCGCAAACGCGACCTGCAGCGATGAGATCCCGGGAACGATATCACCCTCCAGGAGCGGCCCGAGCCCCGCAAGCATCGGGTCGCCGGTCGAGAGGACGACCGCGTCGCGGGGGAGCAAGCGCAGGCTCCGGTAATCCGTGATCCCGTGCACCTCACACCCCGGCGGGATGGCGTCCCGGGCAAGCGCGATCGCCCTCGCGGAGCCATAGACAACCGACGCATCCTTAAGAACCCTCACAGCCTCCGCTGTCAGCATCCCGGGACCGCAGCCAACACCGACAATCTTCATGGCGACTCCCCTATAACCCGGCCACCGCGGTCGACTATCACGACCCTGACACCGGGATACCGCGACCGGAACGCCTCAAGTTCGCGCCGGAGCACCTCCTCCCCCCCGGGGGTCGCCATCAGTTCCTCCACCGTCGCACAGCCCGTTCCCTCAAGGACCTGCGGGTTCATGAACCTCAGGATCAGGCCCGGCAACCCGCAGACGATCGGATCACCGCCTGCGGCAGCCTGGAGCGCTTCAGCAAGATGGTTCCCGACAAGGATGGCCTCACGTTCCGGGAAGAGGAGCCGGGAGTATCGCAGCCCAAGCCGTCCGGTCGTCAGCACCACCGCATCGGCGTTTGCAACGCGCTCAAGAACCCCCTCCGTCACGTGGTCGTCCCAGGGTTCCACAAGCCCCGTCGTCCCGAGCACCGATATCCCGGCGTGCACCCCGACCTTCGGGTTCAACGTCTTCTGCGCCACCTCAGCACCCCGCGGAACGGTGAGTATGATCGTCGCCCCGGATAACCCGGTCTCCTCCATCGCCTCGTCGATCGAGCGCCTGATGCACTCAAGCGCCGTGGCGCTGATCGCCGGCGTCCCCTGGCGATGGCGTGGGGTGTCGCGGTCGAAACTCCCTATGCCCTCACCCGGGACGAAGTGCGCTCCATCATTGAGAGAGGGTGCCGCCGTCGCGACGAACTCAAGCCCTGCGGTCACGTCCGCGGTGTAGTCCCCCGCATCCTTCCAGCACGACGCCTGACCGCGGTAGGCGTCCACCGGAAGCCTGACAGCGATGCCGCATGGCAGTCTGACCTCCACCTCCTTCACGGTATCGAGGGCAAGCGAGAGAACCGCTGCCTTGCAGGCCGCCGCGGCCGTCGTCCCGGTTGAGAACCCCCGACGGAGGACCAGCCCCGAGGCTGTCAGAACCGCAAGACCACGCTGCACGTCGTCGAGGAGTTCCGGAGAGCGGCAGGCCGCGACCCACTCATCCGGATACTCAAACCCGGTGACCGGATCCCGCATGACCTCCACGCTCGGCATAGATCGTGATGATCTCGTTTACCGCCGCAACCGCTACCGGCGTCCCGCCGCGGGTGCCAAGGTTCGAGACCGAGGGGATAACACCAAGCGCCCGGAGCTCCTCTTTCGACTCCGCAGCGTTAACAAACCCCACCGGCGTCCCGACGACCAGCGCCGGGTGGACACCCTCCCGTATCATCCCGCAGACGACGAGAAGCGCCGAGGGAGCGTTCCCTATGACAACGATCGAGCCCTCCAGACGGTCGCGCAGGGCAAGGAACCCCGCCGACGTCCGGGTGATCCCGCGCTCCATCGCGATCTCCTCCCCGTGGTCAAGTGCGCAGATGATCTCGCTTGAATGCCCCCGTCTCAGTACCCCTGCCTGCACCATCCGGATATCGACGATTACAGGCGCCCGGCGTTCAAGCGCGGCGACCCCGGCCTCGACCGGGTCGCCGGAGAACCGCATCAGATCGGCCATCGCAAAGTCTCCGACCGCGATCGAGCACCGCTGCCGTATCCTGTCCTCGGGCGTGGCATTCCCCAGCCGTTCCCGCGCCAGGCTCCTGCTCGCGCTTGCTATCGCGTAAGCCTCCGGGGTGATTGCCGCAAGGTCAGTATACGTACTTCCGGTGGTATCCCCTCGGGGTGATGATCCCTCTCTCATCAGCCTCATTCCTCCAGATCCTTGTCTCCTCTCCGCCGACAAATACGATCGAGTGCATATCCACAAACGAGATGTGCCCGTCAAACTCCCCGAGCGTCGTGATAAGCCGCTCCTCTCCATCCCGGTAGGCGTTCCTGACCACCCCGACCGGCGTCTCGTCCGGGAGGTGCCGGCGGGCGATCCCGATCGCCGTCTCCAGGTTGTGCGGCCGTCCCCTGGAACGAGGGTTGTAGAGGACGACCGGCACCCCCATCTGGAACGCAAGGTCGAGCCTCCGCTCGATCTCCTCCAGCGGCGTCAGGAGATCCGAGAGGCTAATCGTCACGTAGTCCCCGGACAACGGCGAACCGAGTCGTGCCGCTGCCGAGAGAGCGGCCGTGATCCCGGGGATGACCTCGATCTCGACCGTCGAGCCAGAACGTTCGGCCACCTCCAGGACTATGCCCGCCATCCCGTATACCCCGGCATCGCCGCCGCTCACCATCGCGATCGTGCGGTCACGTGCAAGGTCGAGCGCACGCGAGGCCCGCTCGACCTCCCGGCCCATGCTGCTACGGATGACCTCTTTGCCCGCGATCACCGGCATCACCAGGTCAAGGTAGATGCCGTTACCGATGACACAATCGGCCTCGGCCAGGGCTTTCAGAGCCCGGGGGGTTATGTGCAGCAGGTCGCCGGGACCCGTGCCGACTATGTATAACTTGCCTCTTTTATCGTGCGATTGCAACGGTGACACATCCATAGGTCTGTTTGGCAAGAACCAGTTCTTTTCGCTTCGAGATCGCAAGAGCCGCCGGTTCTGCAACCCCTGCCAGCCCGATCAGCGACGCCCGTGAGGGGGATGGGGCTCTCTCGGCGTTCAGGGTATCATCGTCTAAATAGACCAGGTTGCCCCCGAGTTCCGCAACAGCATCACGCAGACCCGCCTCCCCCCGTTTCTTTGCGGTGGTTGCATAGATAAATACGTCTTCAGGCGCGATCCCGGCCTGCTCCAGCGCCTGCCGGAGCGCTCCGGCGACAGCGCCTGCCGGAGCGCCCTTCCGGCAACCAATACCAACAACGTAGTCCCCCTTCCGGACGAGGATGGAGACTCCCGGCCCCGCAACGACGATAGCGGGGCCCCTGATGGCGTAGAGCGGCAGATCCGAATCGAGCATCGCAGCGTTCACCGCCCTGGTGGAGTCGCGGTTCACGATATCGCAGCCCAACCGCGCGGCAATACCCTCGACAGAGTCCCGGCCCTTCGTCTCGGTCGCGGTCGTGATCACCGGCGTGATCCCGATCCCGGCAAGTTCCCGCGCAAGGTCGTTTCCGCCGTGATGCCCTCCGACGATCGGGACGGCGTAACGTAGGTCGGGGCTCACAACCACCACCGCAGGGTCGCGCCACTTCTCGACCAGGAGCGGCGCCACCCCCCTGACGGCTATCCCGGCAGACATCAGGGCGACAATCCGGTCGTATCGGCCGAAGAGATCCGCGAAGACCCCGGATGTGTAGGCGACCAGGTCGGCACCGAGCGTCTCGGCGATCCTCCGGGCGGAAGGCAGGAACCGGTCGAGAGCGACCACGACAGTCCCGGTCATGAGTAGAGGACCGACCTCCTGAACCCTGATGTTGCCGGGTCCACCACCCTGCCGATGATTATCAGCGCCGTCCGCTCGATCCCGGCAGCGCGGGCCTTCCCGGCGATATCGGCCACCGTCCCCCGGACAACCTTCTCGTCAGGCCATGATGCGTGGTAGACGACCGCCGCGGGGGTCTCGGGCGGGCACTCGACCCGGGCGAGGACCTCCTCCATCCGTTCCGTCCCGAGAAAGACCACCATAGTCTGGCCGAGCCTGGAGAACTCCGGGATCAGGTCACGTTCAAGCGTCGCCCCCGCCGGCCGGGTGATGACCAGGCTCTCGGAGACGTCCCGGAGGGTAAACTGCGTCCTGAGCGCCGCCGAGGCCGCAAAGAGCGATGAGACCCCGGGCACGATCTCGGCCTCGATCCCCCGGCGCTCAAGTTCGGCCATCTGCTCAACTATCGCGCCGTAGAGCGACGGATCGCCGGAATGGAGACGGACAACAAGTCCCCCGGCGCGGACGTGCTCCTCGATCGCGCCGACTATCTCATCAAGTTTCATATTCTGGCTGTCAAGTTTCAGCGCCGCCCCCGACTCCTCAACAAGCGCCGGGTTCACAAGAGAACCCGCGTATATCAGGACGTCCGCTTTCCGGAGCAGATCCATCCCCCTGACGGTGATCAGGTCGGGTGCTCCCGGCCCCGCGCCAACTATGTAGACCTTATTCATGCGACCGCCTCGCAAACAGGATCGAGAAGTAGTCGCTCTCCTCGGGAAGTTCGTCCCCGCGGTAGACCCGCTCTTCCGGCATGAACATCCGTTCCACCAGCACAAACTCCGAGAACCCCTCCTCTCTCAGACCGGCAGCAAGCGCCGCCGGCCGCCGGACCTTCATGATGACCCTTGACTCCTCCCCGTTCCCGTCCGAGACCAGAACCCGCCCGGAGACCGGGACGTTTGCCACCGATGCAAACGCCGTGATGGAGCTGACCCCGGGTTCGGTCGCAAACGAGACTCCCGGGTGGCGCTCTGCGATCACCCCGGCGAGCCGGGAGAATGTCGAGTAGAAGTTCGGGTCGCCAAGGATCCCGAAGACCGCAAGCCCATCCATGGCGTGAGGCGCAATCAGGTCGGCGTTCTCCTCAAGACACCTTCGGATGTAGCCCTCATCGTTCGTCATAGGGAATTTAAGGACGACCGCGTCGGCCCGGTACGGCCGTACCAGGTCGTAGGCCAGTTTGCCCGGGACAAACACGGCTTTTGCCTCTCGAAGGAGCCTGACCGCCCGCAGAGTCAGGAGTTCCGGGTCTCCCGGGCCTAGCCCCACGCCTACGAGCATCCCGCACCCCCCACGATGATGTAGACCGGGTTCAGCGGTTTGAACATCACCCCGCCGGCTATACCGGCCGATCTAGAGACCTGGATATGAACAGCCTCGATAAAGATCCCGAGACGCTGCATGCTGACTATGGCCTCGTGAAGCGTCCCGACCATAACCGCGTTCACGACGATCCTCCCCTGCACCATCCGCGCCAGGATATCGAGCACCTCCGGGAGGCGGCGCGACCCGCCGACAAATGCGGCGTCGAGCCGCCCGAGATCAGGAAGGACGTCAACCGCATCGCCCTCGAAGAACTCAATATTCCCGGCGCCGGCAGCGGCGGCCTCCTGCCGGGCGCAGGCGATCGCCTCAGCCCGGCGGTCGATCGCATAGACAGTTCCAGCCGTCTTCGATGCAGCGATGGAAACTTTTCCTGTCCCGCAGCCCACATCGACCACCCGGTCGCCCGGCCGGATGCCGAGTTTTGCAAGCGAGACTGCCATGACTTCGTCCTGTGTAGGACCGGCCCTCAGTCCCATGAAGATCCCTGTTATCCTGAGAAATTTGTGCTAATTAATATTAAATGGGGTAGTGGGCCCCACTCCCACCTGCGTCGAGGCGCCGGTGCAGCAACTGAAGCAAGGAGCATAAAGGTTTTTGGGGGACAGGCGACATTATGAGTACAATGCTCAGGATAAACCGAGACAAGTGTGGATACTGCGGCACCTGCGTCGCAGTCTGCCCCGAGGATGCGCTTGAGCTGATCGACGCCTACCTCAGCCTGGAGGGTGAGTGCATAGCCTGCGGTATCTGCGCCAGGGCATGCCCGCTCGGAGCACTGGAGGTCAGCAATGAAGAGTAAATACGATATCCTCGTCATTGGGGGCGGGCCTGCAGGGGCTCTCGCGGCGAAGACGGCAGCGAAAGCCGGGAACTCGGTCTGCCTCATCGAGAAACGTCCCGCAATCGGCACCCCTGTCCGCTGTGCGGAGGGGATAGGCAAAGATCTCCTGAAAGAGTATGTAAAACCCGACCCCCGCTGGATATCCGCCGATATAGAGCGCGCCAGGATAATCGCCCCGAACGGAACAACAATCAGCCTCGAACAGGACAAAGCCGGAAACGAGGTTGGTTACGTCCTCGACCGCAAGATATTCGACAGGGAACTCGTCTGGCAGGCGGCCGAGGCCGGTGCTGACGTGTTCGTCAAGACACGGGCAACAGCGCCGATCATGGAGAACGGCGCAGTCCGGGGCGCAAATGTTATCTCGATCGGCACGCCGGCAGAGATCCGGGCTGAGGTGGTCATCGCCGCCGACGGCGTCGAGGCGCGGTTCGCGCGCAGGGCCGGACTCGACACAACCGTACCTCTCCGGGAGATGATGAGCTGCGCCCAGTATCTTATGACCGATATAGATATCGACGCCGGTTCAACGGACTTCTACCTTGGCAACGCGATCGCGCCCGAAGGCTACCTCTGGATCTTCCCGAAGGGTGAGAGAACGGCGAACGTCGGGATCGGCATCTCCGGCCGCAGGAGCAGGGATGGATCGAGGGCGAAGGACTACCTCGACCGGTTCGTTGCAAAGAACTTCCCCGACGGAAAGATGATCGAGGCGATCGTTGGCGGCGTCCCCGTCTGCCGGCCGCTTGAGTGCACTGTCGCCGACGGGCTCATGGTTGTCGGGGACGCGGCCAGGGTGGTTGACCCCATCACCGGCGGCGGGATAGGAAACGCCCTCTTCACCGGGAGGCTTGCCGGCCAGGTCGCATCAGACTGCATAGCCGCGGGCGACTGTTCGAAGGAAGCGCTGACGGCATACGACACGGGATGGCGCAACTCAAAGATGGGCGCATCGATTGAGAGGAACTACAAGATAAAAGAGTACTTTGTCACCCTTGACGATGCAAAACTCAACACCCTGGCGGACTCGATCGCCAGCGCGAGTCTCAAAGAGTTCTCTGTCCGGGCCATCATCAAAGAGCTGATCAAGCGCAACCCGAAGATGATCCTTGAGTTGAAAGCGCTCAGGGATGCCCTATCCTGAGCGCGTCAGTTGTTTATTGAGGGTCTTCAGGGTCTCCGCCTCCGCCTCTTTTTTCGTAAACACCGTTATGACATCCCCGGGACGGATACGGACGGTGCCGCTCGGGATGATGAGATCCCCTCCGGCGCGCCTGATGGCGATGAAGACAAAGTCCCGAACATCGAGTTCACGGATCTCGTGATCGACTATTGGCGCCCCCTCCTCGGCGACTATCTCAAAGATGGTGCCGCCAGGGATCGAGGCTACCTGCTGGAGGTTCGGGCTCTTTGTCCAGTAGTATAACCGGGTTGCAACCAGTTCGTCAGGGTTCTCGCTGATCCTGACGCCGACCTCCTTGAAGAGATCGGAATGCTCCTTCTGGTTGACGATCGAGACGACGTTCCTGACGTTGTAGCGTTTTGCAAGCCAGCAGGTCATCAGGTTCACGGCGTCATCGCTCGTTGTGGCGACAAGAGCATCGGCACGGTCGATCCCCGCGTCCTCGAGCACCGATTTGTCTGTCGCGTTCCCGATGATCGCAAGGACATCGTAGTGTTCCAGGACATCGCTTGCACGTTCTTCGTTCTGATCGATCACCACCACCGAATCACCGGCGTTGGCAGCGATCGCGGTCAGGCTCCGGCCGATGCCACCCAGGCCGACGATGATCGTATACATCCATCTGGATTCAACCCTCAGCATTGAAATACCTTGCGAATAAACCAGAATGCGTGATCTGCGGGGTCGATGAAGCGGGAAAAGGTTCGGTTCTCGGGCCGATGGTGGTCGCGGCCGTGGGATGTCAGCGAGTCGACGACCTTGCAGACCTCCCCATCCGGGATTCCAAGGCCCTCCGGCCCCGGCAGCGTGAGGCGCTGTATGATCTCCTGACCCGGCAATTCTCGATTGCCATCGCCAGCATCGATGCCCCCGGTATCGATGAGGCCCGGAGCCGGATGAGCATGAACACATGTGTGGCCGAACTCCATGCCGATGTTATACGGAGGCTCCGTCCGGATTGCGCCTACGTGGATGCCTGTGATGTCAACGCTGACCGATACGGCCGGACGGTAGCCGCACTTCTGGACTTCCCCTGTGATGTCGTCGCCGAACACCGGGCGGATGCCCGTTGCATTATAGTCGGCGCGGCCAGCATAGTCGCAAAGGTCACCCGTGACCGCGCAATAGAGGAGCTTGAGGAGCGGTACGGGAAAATCGGGAGCGGCTACCCCTCAGACCCCGCAACCGTCGAGTTTCTCCGCGGCTACATCCGTGATCACGGGACCCCGCCGCCCTGCGCCCGCAGGACATGGAAGACAGTCGCAAACCTCTCCCAGAGAACGATCCTGGACTTTTCGTGACCTGGAAGGATTTATGCCTCGCGCGCCACAACCCTTGAGTGATGACCTGGATCCAGATACTCCTGCTCATCGTTGTGGCATACCTGGCGATAGCCCTCTACATCCGGAAGCGGGGGCTATTCAAGGATCACGTCATGTTCTTTGGCCCGATCCTGGCCATCAAGACCGAGAGGGTCGAGTTCTTCGACTGGTTCCGGAAGTTTGCGGCACCGCTCAGGGCCTACGCCACCCTGGGTGTCGTGATGGTTGTCGTGGTCTCGGTCTTCATGACGCTTGCCCTCATCCTCACCGTCCCTCAGTACCTGGTGCATACCCCTGAACCTACAGGGATATACGACCCCCGCAACCTCCTTGCGATACCCGGTCTCAACCAGGCGATCCCGATCACAGCGGCCGTCATCCTGGGTCTCCTCCTCACGATCGTCATCCATGAGTTCGGGCATGCGATCCTTGCCCGGATCGAGGATATGCGGGTGCGGAGCATGGGTCTCCTCATAGCCGTCGTCCCGATAGGGGCGTTTGTCGAGCCTGACGAGGAGGATGTTGAGAGAGCCCGGGGGATGCCCAAGATCCGGATGTTCGGCGCCGGGATCACGAATAACATAGTCTTCGGCCTTCTCTGCTTCGCAGTGATGTTCCTTCTCATCGGGATGGCGACACCGCTCCCGATACCCCTGGTGCAGGGGGTCTACCAGGACTACCCTGCGGCAGAGGCCGGGATCCAGGGCTACTCGGTCATCACGGAGATAAACGGCATCCCCGTGAAGACCCAGGAAGAGATAGCCGCGATCATGGAGGGGACGCGGCCGGGGGATACCATTACTCTGACGGCCGTAAAAGATGGGGTTGAGAGCACCTGCACCCTCACCCTGGAAGAGTGGCCGGAGGTGCTCGGTGGTGACCGGGACTCCGGGTTCATGGGGGTCTACTACTACAGTGCTCCCGCAGTGAAGGAGCGTCTTGACAGGATCGCGGATCTCGGGCTGCTTGCACCTCTCTACCTGACTATAGTCCCGATCGATGCCTTCATCCAGGGCAACACGATGCAGCTTGCCATCCTGCTTGCAGACACCCCCGAACAGATGGCCTGGGAGGAACCGTTTCCCCTCTTCTGGGGGCTGGTCCGCCTCCTCTTCTGGACAGGCTGGTTCAACCTGCTTGTCGGGATGTTCAACGCCATACCGATCGTCCCGCTCGACGGCGGTTACATGATGAAGGAGGGGGTTGAGCGGCTCTTCGAGCGTCTGGGCTGGTCACAGCAGTACGCTCAACGTGTTGTCGCCTCGATCAGCGGGTTCGTCACGGTGATGCTGATCCTCCTCATCACGATGCCGCTGATCGGCGCTGCGGTGCGCTCGGTGCTGGCGATGGGGTAAATACCCCCTTTTCTCATCGGGGCGGCATCTCAAGGTTTTCGCAGGCCTTTCCCATCATCAGATTCCAGCAGCGGCATCATTGTGGTTACTCCGCCGCCTGATGGAGGATGGAGTTATGCTATTTCGTAAAAATTGTTCAGATGGGAACACAAAGACCGCAGGAACCGGTACCCTGATAAGATCTCGTCCGGCTCGGCATAGTTCCGCGGCCGCATCTTATCCTCTTCCTTCGCAAGCAGGTAGCAGACCTCGGAATAGACTCTTTCCCGTACCAACTTGAGGCAGGTCTGGTGATAGCGTTCGATATAGGAAGCGTCCTTAAACTCCGGAAATACCTCAAAATGTGGTTCGTTATTCCTGACACCCTTCCGTGACCGTTCGCAGTCTTCCAGCAGGAGCATATACCCCAGCCAAGGAGAGGGGGATGTCTTGAACGCCCCTTCCCGGTAGGCGGTCCAGAGATCATACGCGCTCCCCAGAACCTCCTCCGTCCGGTTGTTGATATTGTTCCCGAACGATGGTCCCTTCTGGGACTTCAGTTCAAGGACGGCGACCAGTTCCTTCTTGCCGTCAGGAATGAGGTGCTTGATGATGATTAGATCCCACTGCTTCTCTGCACGGAAGTATCCCGGAAGATCAAGGGAGATCTCTTTTGTGTGCAGATGTCATCTTCAGGCACCCCGATATCCACTAGCAGATCACGGATGAGCAGGAAGAATCCATCCATATGTTTTCCGCCTGTCGCCTCCGAACGAAAGCCCTGATCTTTCACACCCCGGCTGTTCTGCTCCTGTGCCTGCGATACTCTCTTCCCCCAGAAATATCGTACCGCGCTGGAAAAATAGTCGTCCCGGGATATTTCCCGGAGTATTCTATCGCTCACCATGGATCTACCTCAATCAGAACAATCGGGTCTGTTTTGCCTGATGAGTAAACCGTTCAATCTCTATGGCGAAGTATTTTTCCTCTATCTCGACGCTGATGCTGTTCCGGCCCCACCGTGCTGCAGCGAGGGCAGTTGTCCCTGTACCACCGAAGGGATCCAGGACGGTATCCCCCACAAAAGAGAACATCCGCACAAGCCTCTCGGCCAGTTCCAGAGGGTAGGGTGCAGGATGCTCTCTGGTTGATGCTCCCTTAAGATCCCAGATCTGGCGGAACCATGTCTTCTGGTTCTCCTCCGATATGACCGAGAGCAATCGTGTTTCAAGTGTGGGCTTCCGGTAACCGCCAGGTTTCCTCTGGAAGAGGATGTACTCTATATCGTTCTTGACGATCCCGTTGGGTTCGTAAGGTTTGCCCAAGAACGATCCCGGTGAATCTGCCTCAAAACAGGCGTTGGCTATCTTATACCAGATGATCGGCGCCAGGTTGTCAAATCCAATCTTTCGGCAGTGTTCCTGAATGCTGGCGTGGAGAGGCATGACGACATGACGCCCGGCCCCTCGCCGGGGTAAGCAGACATCACCGACAACGACGACCAGGCGGCCCCCGGGAACGAGGATCCGATGGATATGTCTCCAAACCCTGTCGAGTTCCTCCAGGAAGAGGTCATAGTCCTCAATCTGTCCGAGTTGTTCGTCCTTCTCGGGATATTTCTTCAGCGTCCAGTAGGGAGGCGATGTCACGACCAGATGAACGCTCTCATCGGGGAGAAAAGCAAGGTTACGGCTATCTGCGTTTACGAAACGGTGTTGTGTCGGCAGATTGCCGGATATGGCTTCAATCTCTTTCATCAGCGAGAGGTTTTTGGCTATCATCGGAATGGCACGCTGTCCCTCGCTCTCCGCCACCTCACGGATCTCAACCGGCACATACTCTCCCAGGGGTTGATCCTGCCCGGTTTTATTGATGAGAAACGATCTCTCGGCAAAGATGGGAGCCGTACCCGGTATCTGAAACGGTCTGGAACTCAAGCTTCTGGTTCTATGATTGATATCCCTTCTTACATAACTGCACCGGAGTATGCCCTCTCAACGGTTGTCCACCCCGATTCGTTCTGCGAGCCGACCCTCAGATGCGGAGACCCCGTGTATTGCTGCTCCTCATCAGAGAACCCAGGCCCGACCGGGCGGCGGAGCAGGCCCACAGGTTCGACGGCGTGCCCCATGCCTATCCTGTAATATCACCCGCTTATAGCATCAAGGTGGCGCCGTGCGGGGTGAAAGTAAATGGACCAGGGGGTGCAATTCCCCCCAAGAGCTAAAGCCCTGGGCATTCTTGCTCCCCTTGAACCCCGTTATTTGTCAGAAAGGCCGGAAGAACACAACGGGTAACCGGCACCGCCAGTGAGGATGGACAGCCAGGATTCGGCAAAAAGGTGGTGGGCACCCCCGGCGAAGTCTTACCCATCCTCCTTCCCGAGCATGTCCCGTGACTTCTTCTGCATCTCCGCATCGATATCGGTCTCGATGCTCTTTACCGCCTCCTCCGCGGTCTGAACCACGTCCCGGCCCGGGATCTCCCCGAGGATATCCTCCGGCGGCACCTCCGCGCCTTCGGGGACATCCGGGGCCTCGGCCGTTGCGCCAAGGTAATCCGCGGCCTGTTTGACGACGCTCGACAACTCGAATGGGAAGATTATCTTTGTCGCCTGACCGTCGGCCATCTGTTTGAGGGCATCGAGCGAGAGCACCGTGATCGCCCGTTTGTCAAGCGGCCTGGCGCCTACCGATAGGATGCGCAGCCCCTGCGCCTCGCCCTGTGCCTGCAGGATCTTGGAGAGGCGTTCGCCCTCGGCCCGCAGGATCTTGCTCTGCCGCTCGCCCTCGGCCTCGAGGATGATGCTCTGCCGATTGCCTTCCGCCCGAAGGATCGCCGCCCGCTTCTCTCCGTCAGCACGGAGGATCGCCGCCCGGCGCTCACGCTCGGCCGCGGTCTGCTCGGTCATCGCCTGCTTGACCGGTCCGACCGGGTCGACCTCCTTGATCTCCACCCGCTCGACCTTGACACCCCAGGCATCCGTCTCCCGGTCAAGGATGTCCCGGAGACGTGCGTTGATGATATCACGGTTGTAGAGGATCTCGTCGAGCTCCATGTCGCCTATGATCCCGCGCAGACTCGTCTGCGCCAGCGCCACCGTCGCAGAGCGGTAGTTCATCACCTCGAAGAAGGCCTTTTCAGGGTCGATCACCCGGACATAGACGATCGCGTCCACGTTTGTCGGGGAGTTGTCCTTCGTGATCACCTCCTGGCGCGGGACGTCCATCACCTCTGTTCGGAGGTCGAGTTTCCTGACCGTCGTGATCAGCGGCACAACCCACCTGAACCCCGGGTTCAGTCTCCCTATGTACTGCCCCAGACGAATCTGGAGACCCTGCTCGTAAGGCTGCACTATCACCACACCGCTGGCAAAAATGATGACGATGACGATGATCAGGAATATGGTGATCAGCCCCGTCCAGGGGGCGCTCTCTATCAATGCCACCTCAGGCCACCTCCTTCACAACGATATGCACGCCCTCCGCCCGGAGAACAACAACCCTCCGGCCGGCCGGGATACGACCGGATTCTGAACGCGCACTCCACTCCATGCTTCCTATCTGCACCTTCCCGGCGAGCGTCCCGTCATCGACCTCCCTGACCACCACCCCTTCAAGACCGACAAGCGAGTCGCGGGAGAGCGTTGTTGGAGGTTTCTCGGCCGGGGTGATACGGCCATAAAGCCAGATGGTGACAATAGCCGCAAGGATCGCCGCAATTATCCCGATGACCAGCCCCCAGGGAGAGGTCAGGATATCCACCCCTAGGAGGAGAAGAACTCCAAGGATGAAGAGGACAGTTGCAGGGACGGCGAGGAAGAACCCCGGCTGGCAGACCTCAATCAGGAGCAGCACCGCCCCGAGCACGATCATGATCCAGCCCAGTGTCATCCCCTCAAGAAGCATGGATGATAGATGGCGTGCAGGGGATAAAAAGGATCTGAAAAAACCTTACGGGACGTGGAGGCCATCAAACCAATGCCTCACTGGTTTGATAAACCTCTCCGTGGACAGTCCACGGACGATCCATGGACAGATTCCGGGGGGGGTGGCCGGGATCTGTATGAAGATGCTGCCCCCATCTTCATGCGGTATGCCTCTGGTCACAGCGGCATCATGCGGTTTTTTGCGAGACGGCATTAGACACAGGAGACAGGGGAGGGGGGAGCCGTATCCGCCTCCCCCCTCCCCGTCAGCCCCTCCCCCACAGGGGCGATTCTCCCATAGACACAGTGTCACGGGAGGAGACCACTACTTCGCGGTCTCACCTGATACTCCCTGAGATCCGGTTTCCGTTCCCCGTGCACGGCTATCCGGGGCTATCGCCAGACACTGCCCGCCCCCTCTCGCAGGGGACGGGAGTAGGCCGCGGAGCGGCCGGGCGGCGGGGGTGTCCCATGAATACCGTTCAACCAGAGACGCAGGAGACAGGGGAGGGAGTGGGCAGTCGTAATAACGGGAAAAGATGGGTTTGACGGCCTCGACGTGGAGCAACTTTCATTCGACCCACGGAGACCCGGGAACGTCTCACGCCTCTCTTTCCCGGTCATTTGCGCCCGGTTTTGGGCGGGTGAAGAGAATCGGGGCACCGCAGGATACCCAGGCAGCGGCAACGGTTGCCTGGAAGTAGACTGCAGGCAGAACGTCATGCGGAACGAGGAGCCCGAACCCATACCAGATCGCCCCGGCCACCGCGAGACCCGCGATGAAGCGAAAGAGGCAGGCAAAACCCTTCCCGGCGTTCGGTGTCCTCTCCTGACGGCTCAACGCTGCCGCACCTGCCGCAAACCCGAAGAAGAACCCGGATGCCATTACGGTTTCACGAAGGGAGAGAGGATGGATCGGCACCCCTGTGCTCTCAAGCGCCGCCGTCGCCCAGGCAAGAGGGACCTGCCAGTCCCCGGCAGCCATTGTGGCGAGAAAAGAGGCTGCCAGCAGGGCAAGCGAGCCTGCAAATGCAGCGAACACCTGCCGGTGCAGCGGCATGGCGACGATCCGGCGGCCAACGGCCCCCTCCAGAACAAGGAATCCGAGGAGGACGGCGGCGCCTATCACCCAGCCTGCGAGAACGTCGGCGGGGAAATGGACGCCAAGATACACCCGTGATACGCCGATGAGAACCACCATGGCGACGGCGAAGATGGAGAACCATCTGCGCCGCCTGTCAATGGCGATCAGCCCCCAGAACGTTGCCGAGCACTGGGCGTGCGCCGATGGAAACCCAAACGACGGGCTGCTTTCGAGCGCCAGAACGCCCTGGCCGACCCAGTATGGGCGGGGGAGATGGAACGCGGCCTTGAGCGCCAGGTTGAGCCCGATGGTTACCCCCATGAGGAGCGCAAGACGGAGTCCGAGACGGGGGTTCCGGCACCAGTAGAGGAAGAGGATGGCGAGAAGGAAGAACCCCGGGTGCCCGAAGAGGGAGATGAACCTCATCGGCCACTCGAGCCATGCCGCCCCCGTCTGTAGGGCCTGGATAAGTTCGATCTGGATATCGGGCATCTCGACCTGACCTGAAAAGAAGGTCTGGCCGGTCAGGACAAAAATTAATGCATTCGAAGTATCTTCCAATCAGAGCCCATCAAGCCGGTACATCCATGGTTTGACGACCTCCAGTCGTGCTGTAAGTGACCGGCCCCTGACCGTTCCCGCAGGCGTCATCGAGTCAAAGACTCCTCCTCATCCCCAGTAGCCATCCCCGCATCACCCTCTTCGGGTAACCGGCGGTTCACGCCCGCCCTCTCTCACAGCATGCCCCTTTCAACAACCTCCACTGTTTCAGGAGCAGAAACCGCAGGGAACGCATCCAGAAGGTCCCGCGTCAGTTCGGCCCCGACCGAGGGCTGGATTGACTCGAGCCAGAGGAAGAATCCCGCCATGTGGGGCGTCCGCCGACTCTCGAATCTAAATCCGCCGGTCTTGCTCGGCACCATCTTGAGGTACTCCCTCTTATTCCTTGTCCGCAGGTAGATGAT
The DNA here is from genome assembly GCA_022837745.1 of Methanomicrobiaceae archaeon. Classification (GTDB taxonomy): domain Archaea; phylum Halobacteriota; class Methanomicrobia; order Methanomicrobiales; family Methanoculleaceae; genus Methanoculleus. The sequence continues at coordinate 35,217 of JALHIW010000020.1, forward strand.
CGGCCGGTACTCCGGGATGTTCACCGCGAGGACAACCTTTGAGAACCTTTTCTGGATCATATCAGGGTCGTAGGTCTCTCCCCTGATCTGGATGGGGTATCGGGCGTCGAGCATCCGGACGGCGGAGGGATAGAGCCCCCCGAAGATGACCTTCTTCACGATCGGCGGGATCTCGTCGGGTCTGCCGAGTTCCCGCGCACCGCTCTTTGATGTGACCGTCGCTATGATGCTCTGCAGCCGCTCGTCATGCAGTTTTTTGTAATCAAACGGACGGCGTGGAGGAATATCACTGATGGAGATCAACTTATCGTGCCGGACTCGCCGTACCGGGCTGCATTTCAGGTCACTCTGCCGGATCAGGGTCTTTAACTCCTCGCAGGTCGGCGTCGTTAGGATGACGTTGTCCGGCTCTTTCATGAGGCGACGGACGACAGCCGTCTTGGAGATATCGACAGAGGATATGAGAAGAAACGGCACGATCGGCTGCCCGTAGAGGTATCCGAAGAGGTGCTTTTTGTAGTGGATCTCCTCCTCAAGTTCTTTTAAGTCGGCAGGTGAGGTGACTATCTCCCCGAATGTCAACGATCCCGTATGGTCCACGAGCACGAGGTCCACCTCGGCGAGATCCTGGCCGTTGCCGCGGACCTTGATGTCCCCGATGTTCGAGTAGAACAGTCCGTTCTGGCCGAGTTGCGCGCGCCTGACTTTTGTGGGTCCATCAGCCCCCCGCGCCACAACGGCCTGGATCAGGTCGGTCTGCAACGACAGCTCCAGAAACATCTCATAGACGATCGCCTCAAACCAGCGGCCTTCGGCAGTCCGCATCTGGGGTATGTCGCTGGAGAAGAGGTTCTTTCGATCTGCAGGGCGCAGGTGGCGCAGCGCTCTCATGATGGTCGCACGCGTTGGTTGAAGCGACCTGAAATTTCCGTCAAGCCACGAAATCATCTGTAACATCTGTTCCACACAGCCTGGGTATTGTTATCGTATTGAGGGCCGAATGAGGGTTGGAGCACATTCCATTTCTGGCGTCGATCACCATGGACGTGCTCATATGAGTTTCCGGTTTCCTGCACTATGAAATTACGCATGACCCCCGTTGCAGATGGGAGGCTCTCAAACCAGTGGCATCAGGCTTTACCCTGGTTTGATTGACTTCTTCGGGGATGGATCTGCCGGCGGCTGCGCAATCGCCGCACACCGCCTGCCCGCATCTGTGGTAGGGGGTTGACAGAAGAGACTTTGACGGGAGACGGTTTTATGCCCCCCGCGCATATGCTGCCGGCAGAAGGCGGAGAGATTGTATCCTGGTCGTTGACCTGAGGATCTCAGGGTGTGCCCCCCTGGATAAAAGATTTGATAGCAGAGGTTGATACCTCTAAGAGATAATCGTTCTCCGGCCGGCCCGGGGATCCGAGGGGAGTATGGGACAGAATAAGATCTACATCATCGGTCACAAACAGCCCGACACCGACAGCATCTGCAGCGTCATCGGTTACGCCGAACTTTGCAACCACTCTGAACCCGGGAAGTACATCCCCGCCCGCTGTGGTGAGGTGGGGCCGGAAGCGCGGTTTGCTCTCGAGAAGTTCAACGTTGAGCCCCCCATATACATAGCGAGCGTCGAGCCCACCGTCTCGGACATCCCGCTCGATACCCGGTGCGCCCGCCAGGATCTCCCGGCGATCGATGTGGCTGCCATGATGGATACTTACGATATGCGCAACATGCCGATCACGGACGATAGAGGAAGACTGGTCGGTCTGGTCAGCGAGTATGGTCTTGCACGGGCCTACGTCCGGAAGAACCCGCGGGAACAACTCTCGCTGGTCCCGATGTCTATTGAGACTCTCGCCCGTATCCTGGATGCACGGGTGGTCGTCCAGGCGCGCGAGATGCTCGGGGAAGGCCGGGTCTACACCGTCATCGACGCCCTGCACGTCACCCTCTCGCGGATGACTCCCGACGACATCGCGATCGTCGGGGACAACGAGCCCGCCCAGCTTGCTCTGATATCGGCCGGGGTTGCCGCGCTCATAATCGCCGAAGGGGCGCCGGTGGGTGAACGGGTTATTGAGGCCGCCAGGGCGCGGGGGGCATCAGTCTTCGCGACAACGCTTGACGCTTTCAGCGTCGGCAAGATGATCAGCCTCTCGCTTCCCGCGCGCATGATCATGGAGACCGACGTCCCCACGGTGCGGCTTGAAGACTCACTTGATTACGCAAAAGATGTCGTCTCAAACTCCAAGTTCAGGACGGCCTGTGTCGTCGGGGAAGATGGAGAGCACATAGGACTCGTGTCGCGGACGACGCTGATGCAGGATGTCCAGAAGTCGGTGATCCTGCTCGACCACAACGAGTACTCCCAGGCCGTAGACGGGATCGAGAAGGCGGACATCCTTGAGATCATAGACCACCACCGTCTCGGTGCGATCTCCACCTTAAAACCAGTGAAGTTCCTCAACGATCCGGTGGGGTCGATCTCGACGATCATCGCGAACAAGTTTATCGAGGCTGGATTGGAGCCCACACCGTCAACCGCCGGGGTCCTGCTTGCTGGAATCCTCTCGGACACAATGGTGATGAGGCTCTCAACCACAACCCCTGCGGATATCAGAGCAGCTGACTACCTTGCGGAGATCGCAGGGGTTGATCCTGCCGTTTTCGGCGCTGAACTTATCAAGAAGGGTATGGATCTCGACTCACTCCCGAAAGATGAACTCCTCACCCGTGACATGAAGCGCTACAACCTCTTCGGGAAGAGCGTCATGGTCTCGCAGGTGATGACATCATCGTTCGATTTCTCACAGAACCATGCAGATGAGATCCGTGCTGAACTTGAGCGCCTGAGAACGGCGTTTGGAGTCGACTGCTTCTTCGCCCTTTTTACAAACATCTTTGAGAACGCAAGCGATCTCTTTGCCGCCGGCGATGATGGCTGTGTCTCCAGACTGGGACTGCGCGAGCAGCCCGTCAGGCTCGAGGGCGTCATGTCCCGGAAAAACGATTTCATCCCGAAGTTCGGGCGGATGCTCCGGCAGGTCTAGAAGACCCCCTCAAACTCACCTCTTCTTCTGCTGCAGTATATCCCCGGCGTATCTGGCAAGCCAGTAGATCCCGTCGGTCGAGGGATGCACCTCGATGATATCGGCAAAATCGGCCACCTTGATGCCCTGCTTCATCAGATAGGCTAGATACGAGAAGAGGGACGATGCCCCGGGAACGGCGGCTGCCGCGCCGACGAGCCTGCCGCTCTCAGGATCGACCTGGATACGTGCAAGTCCTGTCCATCCGGTTGCCGCATCCCAGAATGAGCCCGACCCGGACGGCGCCGGAGCGGATAGGGTGAGCGCTCCATCATATCCGTCGGTCGAGGCGAAAGCGAGGTCGTAGCGGAGAGATATTGCCTGCGGGATGCATCTGTAATCCATTACAGCCTCGTGGCCAAGGATGTTCTCGGCCGCAACCACCCCCTCCCGGCGTGCGGCGGGTGTGAGGTATGGCGGACCTATGACGTCACCTGCGGCATATACATTCTCAACGCTCGTTTGCATCCTCTGATCCACTATGACCGCGCCGTCCGGCCGCTTCAAAAGACCCTGGAGCGACTCCGAACGGGGAACAAGACCTGTTGCCAGCAGGACTGCCCCGGCCTCGGCCTCTTCGCCGTTAGCAAGGATGACCGAGCGGACGCGTCCGCCCCCCTCGATGCTCGCGACAGTGGTCTGCTCCCGAATCCCGACCCCGGCAAGGTCGCGCAGCGCTGCAGACCGCATCCTGGGATCTAGATCCTTGAGCAGTCCATGCCGGGCGATCAACTCGACCTCAACTCCGAAGGCATTGAATATGTAGGCAAACTCAGCCGCGACCACCCCGCCGCCTATAACCGCCATGCGGCGGGGGAGGTCTGACATTGCGGGAAGCGTCTGATAGGTGTATACCCCCGGGAGATCGGTGCCCGGAATGTCGGGGATCGCCGCCCGCGACCCCGTCGCCGCCAGGACGGCCTCCGCCCTGACCTCTTCATCGTCGATGAAGACCCGGCCCCCATCAAGCCGGCCTTCAGCCCCATATACGATCTCGACCCCCGCTTCCCGCGTCTCGGCGTCGAGGACGGAGGAGAGTCTCTCCTGAACCTCGCGCATCCGTCTCCAGATCATGGGGTAGGAGATGGTCGGAACGCAGTCAAGGATCCCGAGATCCTTCTGTGTCCTGGTCTGCTCTATCAGCCGTGCCACGTCGTTTAAAGCGCAGATCGTCATGCACCGGTCGTGGAGACACTGCCCTCCGATCTTGCGCTGCTCGACAAGCCGGACCTCCCTGCCAGCCTGCGCAAGGTGCATCGCCCCGAGCCTCCCCGCCGGTCCCCCGCCGATGACGACGATCATGGGTTTACCTACAGCAGTTCAACTCCCTCGTCCATCGGCATAGAGAGGATCTCGCCGCTGAACGCGTTGACCTCGATAATCTTACTCCCGCCCCTGACCTGCCAGACGGGCACGTAGACGGTCTCAAGTTCGACCCTGATATTGTTACGGTCCGGTTTGAGGGTCTTCTCCTCGTAAAATATTGTATCCCCCTTCTCGTAGCGGAACCGGACCCGCTGGGTTAAGAGTTCGGTGACCTCCTGCACGACCTCCTCCTCCACATCCTCACGCATGAGGCGGGGAGGCACGATCTCGGAGTCTGAGGGGATGGGACCGCGCTTGATCTCGCCGGGGTCGATCTCCATCTTAAGGCCGTTGATAGCGTTGATCGCGCCCCTCCCCTCAGCATCAAAGGAGATCACCCGGTTCTTGATCTCGCGCTCGCCCCTGCTCACATAGTTGTAACTCCAGTATGGGATGAACCGGCATTTCGCTGTCCCCTGTATCCCTGCGATTTTACAGGCGCGCTTCTCCGTGACCCTGATTGGTAGATGGGGAAGTTCAGGCCCATCTTCAAGCCGCTCCTCCATCATAGGCGTGGCCTCGACCCGCCTATCCCCGGCATCTCGTTCCGGCCGTGGAATGTCCAGGAGCAGACGCTGCCCGAGAACCTCCGCCAGAGCGGCTCTGCCGGCCTGCTGGACAAACTCGTCCGGGCCCCACTGGATGCAGTCATTCGTCCGCACCTCTGGATTCAGCGTAAAGAGCAGTTTTTTGCAGACCCAGTCCTCTTCGCCTATGCGCAGGCGGTATGTCATAGAATCGAAACTCTCGATCATCTCAGGATCGTCCGAGCAGAGCACAACCAGAGCGTCCTCACTCCCGACCGCTGAGAGGTCCAGCGGGTCGCCCACCTCCTCGACGTCGTAAGAAGCCGCGGTAAGGATCCGCTTCAACACGTTCCGGGCTTTTTCCCGGGTCCCACTATCCATTCACCTAACTGGTATTACAGGGAGGTAGAACAACTTTTCCTTTTGTAGGCCCCGGGGAAAGGCGAGGCCATCAAACCGATACCTCTCCATGAACGGATTCCGGGGACAGCATCGCCGTGCACCTCCTCCATCCGGCTCCGGGGTGGCCGGGGTTTTTGCGGGGCGCCATTCCGTAGAGCTGCAAGAGACAGGGGCGGGGGAAGAAAGTTCCGCTTCTTGATTGGCGGTTCTCCATCGATACGGTGTCCGTGAGGAGACCCTCTCTTCGCGGTCTCACCCGGCACTCCCTTGAAATCCCATATCCACCCATGGACACGGCCATCGGGTCAATCCCCACAGACTGCTCGCCCCCCCTCTCAACGGTAATGGCGAACTCCCGGATGCGGCCTTGACGTGAGGTGGTGAATCGGATCGAAGGTCGAAAAGAGCCCTGCAGCCCGAATGAGGCTCACCTGATCCTGAAGGCAACCCTTTTCCCCTGCTGCGGCAGAAATCAGGTAATGCATGCCCCCCTGAAGTTTACCAACCACCGTATCGAGGACTACGCGCTCAAGGTGACCTATCGCCCGGAGGAAAATGCGGGAAAGGTGATCTACAACCTCTCGATCATCGAGAGCCGCGACCTTGAGTTCGCAATCTCCATCATGAAGGAGGCGCACCGGCAGGGTATCACCATCAGCGACAGGCTGCTCATCAGCGGGCCGGGAGATCAGGTTGATGGCTACACTGTGGCGGAAGGTCGAAACGCCATATGCACGATCTGCAGCATCACTCTCGATGCCCTCCTCATCCAGCGCGGGATTCCGCTCAACCCCATCGGTGGCGGGATAGTCGAGATCGAAGGCAGGATCCCGCGGAGGTTCACGTGTATGATCCTCTACCGCGACACCACCCTCGACCCCCTCGAGGTCCTTATATCCCAGGAGATAACGTCGATCCTGGGTGTAATGCGGCATGGGACGGGAAACATACTCGCAAACATCCGGGAATGCCATATGGAGGCCGAGCACCTCCTTGAGACGGCTCTTGACGAACTTTCCGGATACGGTTTCTCCGGGATCCTGGACGTCGGTGCTCCAAATCTTCCACTGCTTGGCGTCCCGGTGAGTCCGCAGTACCTGGGTGTGGCATTCGTCGGGGGCACGAACACCATGGCGGCGCTCAGGGAGGCAGGAAAGCCTGTGGTGACCCGAGCGCTCAAGGGACTGATCGATATACAGAAGATGGGCTACCTTGACGATTATTGAGTGTTGTTCTTGCCCATTCCTTGACTGTGGTGATATGCCGCTGCACGAAGAGGAGAAGCCCCCCCGACTCCGAGTAGAGAGCAGACGGCTGGCAGTCAACCTCTCCCACCCAGACCAGCGCGCGGGCGTCATCCACCAGGAAGACGCCTGACCTCTCGCAGGGCAGCAGTTTCCCCGGAGAACTTGCCAGAGGCAGGAGACGGAGCCTGAAGCGGGACGGCAGGTTCCCCTCATCCTGCCAGGCGGTGACGATCTCCACCTCCACCGCGTCTGGAAGGGATTCAAGCAGGGGGAGGACGGTCTCGTGCAGGAGATCCCGGGTCGCAAGCACCTCAACGCTTTTTTCCGCGCTGCGGAAGAGATCCGCAAGCCGGGTCTTGATATTCTCCTCGCCGTAGATCGTCCAGATCAGCTCGCGGGCACCCCGGTTTATCAGTTCTTTTTCCCGGTAGAAGATCTCGAGGGCTTCCCGCGCGCTCTCCGCATCACCCCTGATCCTGCGCATAAGGTTCTCGATACCCTGTGCAGGGGGGACAGCGTCGAAACGCTTTGGCGTCGTGTGGGAGACAATGACCAGTTCTTTCTGGACGAGGTGGTCGAGAACCGGGTAGACGGATGCGCGCGGCACACCTGAGATCTCGTGAACCTCCGTCGCCGTTGCGTCCGCAACCCTTAGAAGACCTATATATACCAGGGCTTCGTACTTCGTAAGACCCAGAGATTTCAGCGACTCGATCAGGGTGGCAGGAACTTCCCGGGAAGCCGTCATTCCATCATGTATATATACAGTATGGCAATAAATGTTGTTGTTAACATAACAACAGGGTGAAGAGATGCGTTTGCAATACATACCCATCCTGGTGCTCCTGCTGGCACTCCTGGCCGTTGCGCCCGGCTCGGCGCAGGGCGTCAAGTACCTCTACGGGAACCCCGATCTCTCTGCAACGATCGCCGGCACAAACGAGTTTGCACCCGGGGATGAGACCCCGGTCACGGTCATCGTATCCAACAGCGGCCTGAATATTGTCAAGATCGCCGTCCCATCGATGCCTCCTGATGACCAGCCGAACACAGCAAAACTGGCCACCGTGGCGCTGAAGAGTGGAGATGCGCCGTTCACAATCAAGACAGACCCGCAGTTTGTGAGCGACATCAGGGGCGGGTCATCCGCGACCGCCACATTCAACGTGAAGGTGGCGGACTCGGCAAAACCCGGCACATACACGCTGCCGCTCGATGTGACCTACACCTACATTGAGACGGTGGATGATTACACCGACGTACTCCGCTACAACTACATCAAGAAGACCGTGACCCTGCCACTAGAGGTTCGTGTCACCCCTGACCTCAGGGTCGAGGTTCTTGACGTGCGCACTGAATCGCTGAACGTCGGCACCGAAGGCTACGTCTACATGACCATAAAGAACGTCGGGCATGATACTGGGGAGAAGGCTATCGTAAAGATCGCGAGAAGCGGAGCAAGCCCCCTCATCCCCACCGATGGCAGCGCCTACATCGGGATGCTTGAACCTGGAGAAACGGTAGACGTGAAGTTCAAGGTCTCGGTTGCCGACACCGCCGAAGAGCAGTCCTATCCCCTGGATGTCGCTGTAACCTATGAGAACTACGAAGGTGAGACGGTGACATCAAAGGTGGTGACGGTAGGGCTTCCGGTCGGCGGCAAGATCGACTTTGAGGTGGTCTCACCACCCACAACCCTCTACCTTGGACAGAAGAGCGTCCTCGAGGTCGTGTATAAGAACGTCGGGGCTGCTCCGGTCTACAGCGCTCAGGCCCGTATCAGTGCTGTCGACCCATTCACGAGCAGCGATGACACCGCTTACCTCGGCGACCTCGCTCCCGGCGAGACTGCAACGGCACGGTTTGAGGTGAACGTCGATACCGATGCCACCGAGAAGGAGTATGGGATCGATTCTGAGATCCGTTACCGCGATGCACTCGACAACAGCAAGATATCCGACACCATGAAGGTGCAGGTTGCGCTCGAGCGCAGACAGGGAGGTTTCTTCACAAATCCCATCTTCATCATCGTCGTTCTGGCTGTTGTCATCGGGGCAGGGTATTATATATTCGTGTACCGTAAGAAACATTGATGAACGGCTGCTGGGACGGACCAATACCGGAGCCGCAGATAAGGACGATCGAGGATATGCGGGATGTGCTTGCAGATCCCGGCTGCACCTCTGATCAACCCCTCTATTTTATGTATCGGGATCTCGCCAGAAGTGAGAGTGACCGGGAGTGGCTCCGGCAGCACCATATCCGCTACGACATCACCGTCATCCCGGCTCGCGTTATCTGCGGGGAGTACGTCAAGACGAAAGGGCACTACCACCCCCGCAACCCTGCAGGGGAGCATTATCCTGAGATCTACGAGGTTCTCAAAGGCAGGGGGCACTACCTCCTCCAGACATACCCTGCCGATGACGTTGTGATGATCGAGGCCTCCGTCGGCGAGAAGGTCATGATCCCGCCAGGCTACGGCCACGTGACCATAAACCCCGGAGGGGAGGAACTCGTTATGGCAAACCTGGTCTCCTCGGATTTTTCCAGCGATTACGGCCCCTACATTGAAAGGCGTGGTGCAGCCTACTACGAGATGGAAGGGGGGGCGCTGGTGAAGAACCCTCGATATCCAGACGCTCCGCCGGTGCGCTGCTGCGATCCGGTTGAGGTTCCGGAGCTCGGGATCAGGAGAGGAACCCGGCTTTATGATCTCATCGGGCAGCCCCGTTCGGTTGCGTTCTTAAACCGTCCCGAAGAGTTCATGGGGATCATGGCCGGTGCTCTCCGGAGAGTCCCGCAGCGGGGGCGTCGCTGAAGGCGATATCGCCTGGATGGCCACTCCCTGCCACCATCGCAGGAATATGGATAACATCGCCATGATGTTATGCTGCGATAAGGCATGGGGCGTGGCCCTGCCGTGCTGCTTGATATTTCTCAGAAGAGCCCGGATACTTGCCGGTAGACCAGAAAATAGGGATTTTGTTTATTCGGCTGCCGCTTCCGGACGGTTGAAGTATTCTTCCAGGGGCTTTGAACCGCGCTGTGTCACAACGGCGTTGACCTGGACGATATCAGCACTGATCTCGTTGCCGCGCACTGATTTCCTCCGGCGCTCACCCTCCCTCACGGGGTGGAACCCGACACCCCTGGATAGGAGGAGCCTTCTTCGTGCCGGCCCTGGAAGGTCGCGGCGCGCGGGAATACCTGTTCGATCGGAGGCGCCGGTGATCCGGATCCTGTAGCCCGCAAAACCGAGAATACCACCCTCGATCTCCTCACCTATGCGCCTGCCTATGAGTGCCCCTGCGGCGGGACCGGTTGCATCGACCTTATATGAACGCCCGGTCTCCCGGTCGGATAGAACTATTTTGAACTCTGCCATCTTGACGACTCCTTCAAAACTACCTATACACTTTGAGAATATGGTATTAAAAGACTACCTCTGTGCGGGCTCGGAACTCATGAAGTGGTTTCACTTCCCCCAGAAAGGGTTTTCCCGGCGCTTGATAGCGGTGAACTCCTCCAGGGTCTCGCGGAGGTCAGGGCGCAGGTTATCCAGCATCTCGCGCTCGATCACCTTCACATGCCGTTCAGGTATATCAACGTAGAGTTCGTCATCGACATTGATCTGGCGACCGACCGTTGGCCCATCGATCGAGATCGCCACCTCTTTGCCCGCCTCAGCTTCCTGGATGGTCTCGTTCCTCTCCTGGATCTGTTTGATCCGGCCCACCTTCTTCCCCTCTGGCAGGACAAGGTCAACCCCGCTCTGGAGTTTCCCGCCGAGGACACGGACGCCCACCACCGCCGGGTTGCTCTGCCGGAAGATGCAATTTGGAAGGATCCGGATCCTGGCAGGCATGATCACCTTCTCAAACCTCTGCCGCTCGAGTTCCTGTTTCTTCTCCTCCCGCCACTCGATGTAGTCGTCGATCAGCTGGTAGATGACCCCGCCCTCGAATATGCTGACGTGGGACATCGACGTGTCTGCCAGGGCATCGATCGCGTCCGGCAGGACCGGGGTGTTGAAGGCTATGATCGCGCTGTAGAGTGGATCCCTGATAGTCCCGGCTTCAATGACGTCATGGCGGGTGACCGGGCCAACGACTGCCCGCATAACCGGGATCTGGTGGCTATCGAGTTCTTTTGATAGAGCTTCAAGGGCCCCGATGGTGTCTGCCCGTATGATGACACCTGTATCCGAGAGTTTCACCTGGATATCCTGGACCTCGTGGCGGACCTCTTCGATCACCTCGTCCCGGTTCCCGCCCCGGACGGCACGGAGTGGGGAACCTGCTATGACACCGGCGAGTTTCGGTGCGGCGACCTTGATACCTGCCGCTGCGGTGACAGATCTGACCCGTTCGAACCGCTCTTCGACCAGGATCTCGCTCATCGGCCTGGGCTTTAAGAGGGAACGCACTTTTGTCTCGATGATCTGGTCGTTACCTGCGACGACGATATCGTCTCCGACCCTGAGTGTGCCGTCATAGAGGATAACATCGAGTGTCATCCCGAGACCCCGCTCTTCCTTAACCTCAAGCACAGTGCCGGCGCCGGGGCCATCGGCGGTGACCCTGAGGCTCCCGGTCATGTAGCGCTGGGCAAGCCCTATCAACATCATCAGGATGTCCGGGATACCCTCGCCCGTGAGTGCACTTGTGGGCACGATGCAGATGTTCCGCGCGAAGTCTGAGACCCGGTCGAAACGCTCGGAGTTGAAACCGAGGTCGGAGAGTTTGCCGACGAGTTCGTATACCCGTGTCTCGAGCACACCCTGGACGCGCTCGTTCTGTTGCGCAAACGTCTTTAAAAATGGCTGCCCCTCATGGACGCGCCAGCCGTGTATGCGGTCGATCTTGTTTGCCGCGATCACAAAAGGTGTCTTGTAGTTGCGAAGAATCTGGAGCGCCTCGATCGTCTGGGGACGAAACCCCTCGTTGATGTCCACGACCACGATCGCCATATCGGCGAGCGCTCCACCGCGCGCACGCAGCGTGGTGAAGGCATGGTGCCCCGGCGTATCTATGAAGAGGAGGCCGGGGACGTTGATGTTGACCCTGCTCAGCGCCCCGCTCATGCGTATTATTGCATCGATTGGAACGAGCGTGGCGCCGATATGCTGCGTAATTGCACCTTCTTCGGTGGATACCACGGATGAGCCCCGGATCTTATCAAGGAGGGACGTTTTGCCGTGATCCACATGCCCCATCACGCAGACGATGGGAGTTCTGATCGCTGATTGGTTAGCCATGATAATCACCTGCAGTATATTGTGTTGACGAATTAACCCGAAAAGCCCGTGATATTGACCTCGAACTCTCCAGAACCACGCCAGGGTCTGGATTGGTTCTGCTGGCAGTTGGGTGTCAGCAGACGCCTGATACTGGTATGTTATAGAGCATGGACCCTATTAACTTGTGGTGGTGAGTGGACGGAAGGAAGAAGTTACCGTTCGAGAGGCGCGGAAGACGTGTACAGGGGGAGGGATACCTTAATCAAACCCGACTGCCAACTATTATGAGTACTTCGCCAGGGTGGGGTAGCTGGTTATCCTAAGGGACTGTGGATCCCTCGACCCGGGTTCGAATCTCGGCCCTGGCCTCTCTTTGTTGTAGTTCTGAGTGCTGCATTCCAGCAGGCAACACGGTTTATCTCCCGCTGTTCCAAATGATTACAGAAGAGGGTATACCATGGAGATCACGTTCACCAAACTGCATGGAAACGGCAACGACTTCATCCTGATCGATGAATTCGATCAGGAGATCATCCCCGAAGAGATGAAAGGAACTTTTGCAGCGCTCTACTGCGACCGCCGGTTTGGCATCGGTGCTGACGGCGTCCTCTACCTCCAGCCGTCTGATAAAGCGGATATCCGGATGAGACTCTTTCAGCCCGACAAGAGCGAGGCCGCGATGTGCGGAAACGGCATCCGCTGTCTCGCAAAATACGCCTACGACGCTGGTTATGTCAGAGAGCCCTGCACAGTAGAGACCGGGGCCGGGATTGCCCCTGTGAGGATGGGTTATGCGGATGATGAGTTCGCCGCGACGATCACCATGCCAGACCCGGCTTTTGAGCGCAGCGCAATCCCCGCTGCCGGGAAAGGTGATTACCGTGAGGAGATCTGCGGGTTTACCGTTTATGCCGCAAACATCGGTGTTCCGCACGCTGTTATCTTTGTCGACGATATCGATTCTGTAGAGATCGAGATCTTCGCCCCGCCAATCCGGCACCACCCCACATTCCCGGAGGGTGCAAACGTCAACTTTGCCGAGAAAGTCGCGTTCGATAAGATCCGGATCAGGACTTTTGAGCGCGGCGTTGAGTGTGAGACCGCGAGCTGCGGCACCGGCGCCACCGCCTCAGCGGCGGTTGCCCGTCGTCTTGGCCTTGTCGGGGATACGGTGCAGGTGGAGACGAGAGGCGGCCCGCTCGTGATCCGGTTTGGTGAGACTGTTACAATGGAAGGCCCGGCCGAGACAGTTTTTTCGGGCGTTATAACGTTCTGATTCCCTCGCCGGTGATAGCAAAATCGAACGAGAGTCCTTCCGGTCGGGACCGGTGTTTCAGGAGAACCGCCCGCCGGAGACTGTCTCTCCTTTCAAGCCGAACTATGGCCTTCGAGAGGTGTTCAAGCGCCGTCCCCCCAAGACCGGCCACACGGTCGCGTTCCACGTCCATGTAGATCTGGTTTGTGATCAGCACGGGGATCTCGTACTTCCTTGCAAGCCCGAGGAGCTTTATCATGTGGTGCGAGAGTTTCCGCAAGGCCTCCCGTCCAAGGTCAAGCTCCATCCGGTAGAGGGCGGTCGCCGAGTCCATCACCACCAGGTCCACCGGGGCCTTCCCGGTCTTCTTGAGCAGCGCCTCGGTATCGGCGATCATCGCTCCCTGCTGGGTGAAATCAAGCGGTTCAAAGAGGTACAGCCGTTCCGCGAGTTCACCTGCATCCCCGCCAGCGATCTGCGCAAACCGCTCCACAGAGAACCCCTCGGTGTCGATGTAGACGACCGAGTTCCCTGCCTTAAGGGTGGCCACCGTCGCCATCAGGCAGAAGACGCTCTTCCCGCTTGCCGGTTCGCCGTAGATCTGGGTGATGGCGCCACGCTCCAGCCCGCCGCCGAGGAGGCCGTCAAGGGCCTGGCTCCCGGTGCTGACCCGCTCAGTTTTCATGGGTCGAGCACACCCTGCTCGATGAAGAGGCGGCGGGCGGTTGCCTCCGCCCTTGCGGCAATCTCCCTGAAAGGAAGCCCCGTCTCCCGTGCGCACCGTGCCACCTGCTCATACTCCGCCTTTATGGACGTGATCCTGCCTTCCGACCATCCGCACTTCACATCGATCCACCACTCCTGCCCCCCAAACCTCACCTTAACCCTCTCGATCGTCCGTTCAGCGACTGCACGGTGAACCATCGGGAGGCAGCGTATCCCGAGTGTCCCGAGTTCCCGTGCCATCACCGCCGTGAGATGGCCTGTGGCCGCCGGCGGGGAGATCACCCTGACGGTATGGCCGCTGCGCCCCTTCTTCATCAACACGGGTATGGCGGTTGCATCCCGTGCTCCCTCCTCCATCAGGCGGCCCAGGGCGTAGGTGAGCATCTCCCCCGTCACGTCGTCCACGTTTGTCTCCAGTATATCGATCCGGTCGGACCCTCTGTTATCTTCCTCCGTTTCAAGGAGCATCGCCCGGAGGACGTTAGGTCTTTCCGCCGGGTTTCTGCTGCCCGCGCCATAGCCGACCGCCCGGATACTCGCCGGGCCCAGTTCGTCCGGCCGGATCGTCGAGAACTCGGAGAGGAGCGCGGCTCCCGTTGGGGTGCAGAGTTCCCGTTCTTCGCCCCCGGGAACCATCTGCAGATGAGATTCGGCAAGGATCGCCACCGTAGCCGGGGCGGGGATGGGGAAGATACCGTGAGCTCCGACCGAAAAACCGCGGCCGAGCGCCAGGGGCAGGACAGCGACGCCATCCGGGGCCAGGCTGTGTAGAGCGGTGCACGCCCCCACCACGTCGGCTATGGCATCGTCTGCACCCACCTCGTGGAAATGCGCTCCCGCCCCGTGGATGCTCTCCTCCGCCCGGTGTATCCGGAGAAAGACTTTTCGTGCCATCTCCAGCGCCTCTTTCGGGGCGTCGCTCCCTGCCAGGCGGTCGAGCACCTCATCCAGGGTGCGGTGCTCCGCGGTGGCATGCGTCATCACCTGCACCGCACGGATACCACAGCGGTCTACCCGTTCGATTGTCGGCTCCCCGACGACGGAGCGCATGGCTGCCCGGACAGCCTCTTCATCGGCCCCGAGGTCGAGGAGGGATCCGATTACCATATCGCCTGCGGCTCCGTTGAACGGATCGAAGAGAACTACGTTCATGCGACTCCAGTACCTATAAATTCCCGAAATATAAGAACTAGAGGTAATGCCCGAGATATACTTGAAGGTAGATAGCGCTTACCCGGAGGATCAGGGGGCAGGCAAGGCACGGCTTGACCCCGATACCATGCTGCACCTCCGGCTCAACCCCGGAGACCTTGTCGCTATCGAAGGAAAACGGCGCACCGTAGCGAAGGTCTGGCGCGCCATGGTGAACGACTGGCATCAGGGCAAAGTCAGGATCGATAACTTCACCCGGCTAAACGCCGGCGCGAGCATAGGCGACCGTGTCAGGGTGCGAACACTCGATGAGGAGATCGAGGCTAAACGGGTTGTGCTTGCTCCTCCCGAAGACCTCCCCAAGCACCTCCCCATCAACTACGGCAGCGTCGTCAACAGGCTGATCGACTTCCCGGTCGTCAGGGATGATTCCGTGCCCATCCAGGTGGGGCTGCCATTCATGCAGCCTCAAATTGTCGCTTTCAAGGCGGTGGTGGTCGAGCCGGAGAACGCCGTGATAATCACCAGGAACACAAAGATCGAGTTCTCAGAGAAGCCTGCGGCCGGTTTTGAGGGTGTCAGGAGGATCAGCTACGAGGATATCGGCGGCCTGAAAGATGAGTTGCAGCGCGTTCGCGAGACGATTGAGCTCCCTATGCGTCATCCGGAGATCTTTCGCAAGCTTGGTATCGAGCCTCCAAAAGGCGTCCTCCTCTACGGTCCGCCCGGGACGGGAAAGACCCTCATCGCAAAGGCTGTTGCAAGCGAGAGCGGAGCACACTTCATCTCGATTGCAGGCCCCGAGGTGATCTCGAAGTATTACGGTGAGAGCGAGCAGAGGCTCCGTGAGGTCTTTGAGGACGCACGGCAGCATGCTCCTGCGATCATCTTTATCGACGAACTCGACTCGATCGCCCCCAGGCGCGAGGAGGTGACCGGAGAGGTTGAGCGGCGCGTTGTCGCCCAGCTCCTGACGACGATGGACGGGCTTGAAGAGCGGGGACAGGTCGTGGTGATAGGGGCCACAAACCGGATCGATGCCATCGACCCCGCCCTCCGCCGCCCCGGGCGGTTTGACCGCGAGATCGAGATCGGTGTGCCATCTGAAGACGATCGATCCCAGGTGCTCCAGATACACACACGCGGCATGCCGCTTGCAGATGACGTTCTGATCGAAGAGATTGCCAGGCAGACTCATGGGTTTGTCGGGGCGGACCTTGCCGCCCTGGCGCGTGAGGCCGCTATAAGGGCGTTGCGCCGCTACCTCCCCGAGATCGACCTGGAGACAGACGAGATCCCGGCGGAGATCCTGGAGATGATGGAGGTGCAGGCCAGGGACTTCCGTGAGGCTCTTCGCGACGTGGGGCCAAGCGCCATGCGGGAGATTCTCCTTGAGGTCCCGCACGTCTCCTGGGAGGATGTCGGCGGGCTGGAGGAGGCGAAACGGGATGTCCGTGAGGCAGTGGAGTATCCCCTGACCCGGCGGGAGCAGTTTGAGAATCTGGGTATCGAGCCTCCAAGGGGCGTCCTCCTCTACGGCCCGCCCGGGACGGGAAAGACCCTCATCGCAAAGGCAGTCGCCAGTGAGAGCGGGGCAAACTTTGTACCGATAAAGGGTCCCCAGCTCCTCTCCAAATGGGTTGGCGAGAGCGAACGGGCGGTTCGCGAGGTCTTCAAGAAGGCCCGGCAGGTGGCACCGTCCATAATCTTCTTTGACGAACTTGATGCCCTCACTCCCGCCCGTGGCGGCGGCACCGAGTCACATGTCACCGAGAGCGTCTTGAACCAGATCCTGACCGAGATCGATGGGCTCGAGGAACTGCGGGGCGTGGTGGTTATGGGGGCGACAAACCGCCCTGATATGGTCGATCCGGCACTGCTGCGACCTGGGCGGTTCGACCGGCTCGTCTACATCGGCGAACCAGGGCGGGAGGACAGGGAGAAGATCCTCAGCATCCATACCCGTTACATGCCGATCGAGGGTTCGACCATGCATGAACTTGTTGAGATGACCGGAGGTTTCTCCGAGAGCGATCTCGAAGACCTGGTTCTCGCTATCGGAGCAAATCGGCAGGTGAGTCTCGATGAGATAAGGGAGCACCTTGCTGCGATCACGCCGGACGACAAAGAAGGTCTCAAGCCTTATCTCCGGCGAAAGAAAATTGTCGAGATCTTCTCCCGCGAGAAGATAACCCTCGATGACCCGGTGCGCTCACACCTTGTCAGGAGGGTGGCGGCCGACACCGAGGGTTTTGTCGGCTCAGACCTCGAGGCGCTCGCACGGGAAGCGGCAATGCTCGCCATGCGGGAAGGCGCTACGGTAGTGAGCCAGACGCACTTTGATCGGGCACGGGAGAGTGTGCATGCGACGATGAACGAGCGGGTGCGAGAGTATTACCAGAAGATCCGGCATCACTTCAAGGGCGGGCTGCCGAAAGAGACCCAGCCGCTCGAATACCAATAGGGGTGTCCCGGCACCCGGAAAACTCCTTTTTGTAGCGCGATCGGTCCCGTTCCAGCGGAAGCCGGAAAAGGAGAAGGCCTCCTATCCACTCATCGCCGGCCGTGCCAAACCACGATGAAAGCAAGCGCCGCGAGCGGGACCACCCAGGCTGCCGCTGCTTTCTGCGTGGGAACTGGAGAGTGCTCCGCGCTCCCGGCCATCGCCTCTGCTTTGAGCCAGTCAACCGCGTAAGCGAGGTGGACGTCCTCCCCGGCCATCGCCCGCGCCAGGGTATCCCTGTCGAGTGGCACCCGCACAGTCGGCGCCACCCCGCCGATGAGGGATGCGTTGCTGTCCACCTGGATCCGGCCGCTTTCATCGAGCGATGCGCCCGAGAGGGAGCGTCGGGCCGATCGACTCGATGCCAAATGCCCCGTTCGTCCCGTACCACGAGACAATCGCGCCCGTTCCGGATTGTGTATGGACTTACAAGGATGGCGACCGGGCCGTCGTAACGGTTGGGCCAGGGCTGTGTCCAGGACTCCCAGAGGACCGCGGGCTTCCCGGTCCCGGGGTCGTAGAAGATCGGGATCCCCAGGGACGCAGAAAGCCTCTCATGGTCTATCCCGTCACCCTGCGCCCTGGCAAGATCGACCATGTTCAGGGCGATGACCATCGGCACCCCGAGTTCGGCAACCTGGAGCGTCAGGTAGAGGTTCCGCTCCATGTTTGTCGCATCAACGACCTGGACGACGACGTCCGGGTTTCCTTCGAGGATGAAATCCCTGGCGATGATCTCATCCGGAGAGTAGGCCGTAAGGCTGTAGGTTCCGGGGAGGTCTACCACCTCGATCTCATACCCGCTGCGGCTGAGCCGGCCGGTCTTCTTCTCCACGGTCACCCCCGGCCAGTTCCCGACATGCTGCCTCAAACCGGTGAGCACGGTGAAGATTGTTGTTTTGCCGATGTTCGGGTTGCCGATGAGCGCAATCCTGATTTCTCGCTTCATGCAGACTCCTCGATGCCCCTCACCATGACCTTCATAGCCACTCCCCTTGAGAGGGCGTAACGGGCACCGCCAACCGAGACGATGACTGAACCCCGATCCGCAGAGACGACCTTTACCCGGACATCCGGGCAGAAACCCATCCCGAAGAGACGGGTCTGCAGCCCTTTGCCGGCCCTGAACCAGGCGACCCTCGCCACAGTTCCCGGAGCCAGAAACGCCAGCGGGCAGACGCTCTCCATCATTGCCCCTCCAGGGCGACCTCGACCAGACCCGCTTCGGCACGCCGCAGCGAGAGGCAGTAGCCCTTCACCCGGTATTCTACAGGGTCACCGAGAGGTGCAGCCCGGATCACTTCCACCTCGGCCCCCGGAACCATGCCCATGGCAAGCATACGCTTCCTGAGAGAACCAAAGGCACGGATGCCTATGATCCGGGAGCGGCATCCCGGTTCAAGGCGATCGAGCGTGGTTATCCCCGTATGATCGGCTGAATTAGATTTCATTGGATATTCTCTCTTATTCGGTCGATATAACCCCGATCCGAAAGATTTCAGGATCTAAGTCTCCAGGTCGAAGATCTTTTGGATCTCAGGCGAATTCCGAAAACCGGGGCCAACCCATCCTGCCACTGCCATGAACGATTATATACATTAAAGTGCATACATGTCACAAGGAGTTCTCTCATGCCTAACTGCACCACATTTCTCGACGCCAACGCCTCCAACCCCTCAAAGGTTGCTCTCATCGTCCCCTCAACCGGAGAGAGTTACACCCGTGCCGAACTCCTTGATCAGGTCTCCAGGGTAGGGCGCGGGTTCCAGGAGATCGGTATCACCCCCGGGGAACGGGTCTGTATCTACCTCGACAGTTCAACCGAGTACCTGCTGAGTTATCTGGCCCTCTGGCGCATCGGTGCAGTTGCAGTCCCCACGAACCGGGTCTACCGGGAGAACGAAGTGCTCTACGCTCTTCGTGACGCCGGCGCCGCTGCGGTCATCACCGACGTCGATGGTATGGCGGTCGTCGGCCGCATCAGGGAGCATGTGCCAGGACTCCGGCACATCATCGCGGTCGGTGGTGGGGAGGAGAGCGGGGCTGCAACCCCCTGGTCTGACCTCCTCAGGTCACCACCGGGACTTCGCGCCGTCAACTGCCGATTTGACGACATCTGCCAGATCCAGTACACCTCCGGGACTACGGGGAGACCCAAAGGCGCCATGCTCACCCACGGCAACTGGATCGCCGCAATGGACGCCGAGCGGGACGTCCTCGGCATCACAGACCGGGATGTCTACCTGGGGATATACCCGATGGGGCACGTCGGGATCAGCTGGGGCATATCCGCCCTCCGGGCCGGTGCAACCTATATCGTCATGGAACGGTTCGATCTCGACCGCTACATTGAACTAGCCCGGAAATACCGCGCGACGATCGTCGCCGGTATGCCCCCTGTAATCCACTCCCTCCTCCAGACACCGCCAGGGACGGAGGAGGCGCTTGCCACAGTCAGGGCGATGATCAGCGGCGGCGGACCTCTGACACCAGGCATATGGAAACCCTTCCACGAACGTTTCAGGATCCCGATCGTCAACGCTTACGGCCTCTCTGAGACGATCGTCGTCGGTACAGGAACCGCCATCCGCCCTGAACACTACGCGACCGCCGACGAGTTCCGGAGCGTCGGTACCCCGGTCGGGTTCTCGGAGGTGAAGATAGTCGATGCAAACGACTCCGCGCGAGAACTGCCACCGGGCCAGGATGGCGAGATAGCCCTCCGGGGACCGGCTGTGGCGCTTGGCTACTGGCAGATGCCGGCGGAGACCGCCGAGGTCTTTCTTCCAGACGGCTGGTTCCTGACGGGCGACATAGGCCACCTGGACGAGAACGGGATGCTCTATCTCACCGACCGCAAGAAGGACATGATCGTCATGTCCGGCTGGAAGGTCTACCCGACCGAGGTGGAGGACGTCCTTGTTCAGCACCCCGGCGTCCGCGACGCTGCGGTCTTCGGGTGCGCCGACGAGCACCGTGGCGAGGTCCCGGTAGCCGTGGTGATCCCCGCCGGAAACGGGGTTACCCCCGAGGATATCATCGCCTTTGCCCGTGAGCGCCTTGCGGGATACAAGGTCCCCCGCCGTGTCATCTTCGCCGGGGAGATCCCCCGCGTAAACGGCTGGAAACTGCTCCGCAAACGCCTCCAGGAAGACTACTGTGATGCATGCATCCAGGGCAAACGCTCGTATGCAGGAGTGCAGTTATTAAGGAAATAACTGCAAAGGATCCTCTCGAAGATATAACCGGGGCATCCATGTGGCAGGCAGCACCAAACGTTCTACAGGTATTGCAGGGCTGGACCTTGCGCTCGATGGCGGATTCCCTGCGGGCGCCCGTATAGTCATCTCCGGGTCGCCGCTGAGCGGTCTTGAAATCCTTGCACGGCAGTTCTGGCAGGAAGGGGGGCGCGCAGGCGCGTATCTGATGCTTGACGCTCTACCGGCAGATGAGATGGTCGACGCACGGGGTATGAGCCTTGAGGAGATGGTTGCTGCGATGACCGGGGAGAGAAACATCGTGGATTCGCTATCCACACTGGTCGCCACCCTCGGGATCGAGGCTGCCATAAGGCTTGTTGTCGAAGACACCAGCGCCTTGATCGGTGAAGGGTCAACCATCGTCTACCTCCTTTACACAAACCTCCACACCCCCTCTGAGGAGACGCGGATCATGCGCGCCGCCGACATCTTCATCACCCTGCGCCAGGAGATCCACGGCAACGAGGTCGAACGGACGCTTGCCATCGAGAAGTTCAGGGACGGGGACGTGCCGCGGCGTGTGATCCCTTACAACATCATGGCAGAGGGCATCGAGGTATCGACGACAAGCAGGGTCTTTTAGTCCGGGTGTTCCGCCCGGGCAAGCCCTGCCGCAGCAACCATATTCTTCAGTTTTCCGGATGCCGCCTCGCGCGACTGCATCCGCAGGCCGCAGTCCGGGTCGATGAGCATGGCGTCCGGTGAGAACACCTCGATACCCATCTCAATCCTCTTGTGGATCGTCTCGACGCTCTCGATGCCGGGGTCGGCCGAATCCACACAGCCGTAACCGATCATCCGGTTGTGCAGGTCTTTTTTAGAGATGATCTCGAGGTTATGCGGATTGTTTGAGAACTCAAAATCGAAGATCTCAACATTCACCCTGAGGATCTCGTCGATAACACCCCCCAGGTCCCCGCAGACATGGAGACAGACCGGCACCCGGAGCCTCCCGGCAATAGCGTTCACGGCCTCGCGGCCGACGGTGAGGTTTGCCGCTCCGGTGGAGAAGATGGGCTCGTCAATCTGGATGAGCGCAACACCGGCGTTCTGGAGGTACTCCGCCTCGACTGCAAGCGCCTGTGCAAGATCCAGGATAAGTTCCTCCCTGTTGCGGTAGAACGTTGTCCCGATCGAGAGGCCGTATGCGATGGTGCTTGGCCCTGTGAGGATCCCTTTCACCTTCGGGTGTCGGGAAAGGGCATACTTAGTGTCAGCGAGCGTGATGGGCTGCCTCGCCGGCTGAACCTTTCCAACGACCGCCGCCCCCCGGATGCCCGGGAGGTGGGAGGTGAACGCACGGATCATGTCCCCCCGGACCTGACCGTCGGATATGATATCGATCCCGGCGGCGATCTGGTCGCCTACCGCGACCTCCACCGCGTGTTTCAGCGGGTCCACCCGGGCCATAAGCCCCGAGCCTTTCACCACGGGGTAGCTCCCGACCACTGTAGTCGGGAGATGCATTGCAGTCAGGGTCATCTTCTCAGCATCTGCACCTAATAGATCGATCCATCAGTTCCAGGCGTTATAAACTTCATGGTGTCAGCCTGTGCCGGTCGCGCGGGAAGAGCACTGCCTCACGAATGTTTGGCAGATCGAGCATCGTCATCACCAGACGCTCGATGCCAAGCCCCCACCCGGCATGCGGCGGCATACCGTATCGGAACGTCTTCAGGTAGAACTCGAAACTCTCGGGTGATAGCCCCTTTGCGCGGATCCGCTCCACCAGAAGGTCGTGATCGTGGATACGCTGGGCGCCGGAGGCAAGTTCCATCCGGGGGTGCATCAGGTCAAACGCCTTGCAGAACGCTGGCCGATCCGGGTAGGGCATCGCGTAGTATGGCCGGATATCGGTTGGCCAGTCAACGATGAAGTAATGGCCTCCCATAGTGTCGCCGATCGCCCGTTCGGCTGCCGGGGTGAGGTCGTCGCCAAAGGAGATCTTCTCTTCGATGCTTTGGTTTGCAATCTCGATCGCCTCCAGGTAGGGTATCCTCGGGAACGGTCTTTCCGGGGTTGCAAGATCGACCCCGATCTCCGCCAGGTCGTCTGCGCAGTTCTTTGCGACGGACCCATATATATGAACAATCAGATCCTCGAGAAGTTCCATGACGTCATTGTGGTCGGCAAAAGAGATCTCGATATCGAGCGACGTGGCTTCATTGAGGTGCCGGATGGTGTTATGCTCTTCGGCGCGGAAGATTGGGCCGATCTCAAAGACCGCCTCGAACCCTGCAGCCATCATCATCTGTTTGTAAAGCTGGGGGCTCTGGTTTAAGAACGCCTCTTTCTCGAAGTAGGCGATCGGGAAGAGTTCGGTGCCGCCCTCCGTAGCTGCCGCGACGATCTTCGGGGTGGTGATGTTGATGCAGCCCCTGGAGGAGAGGAATTCCGTCGCGGCGCAGATCACGGCAGAGCGGATGAAAAATATTGCACGAACACGTGGTTTTCTTGCGTCAAGAAACCGGGAGTCGAGACGTGTGTCCAGGTCAGCCGGAACCTTCTCGACGACGTCGAGCGGGAGCGGGCTTTCCGCCAGGTTGATGATCTCGAGTTCTTCGGGGACGATCTCGCGTCCACCGGGTGCTTTATCGATTGCCTTAACCCTGCCTCTTACCCTGACCACAGACTCTCTTGAGACGCTCCTGGCGGTCTCAAGGATCTCTGCTGTAACCTTCTTCTTCGGGATGGTCACCTGAATGATACCGGTCCGGTCACGGATCAGGAAGAACGAAAGTCCTCCAAGGTCGCGGATCTCATGCACCCAGCCGACGATCTCTGCAGACCCTGTCTCGGGGGTTACGGCGCGTATTGGTAGTCGCATGTGAAAACCTGGATACAGTGTAGGCCCCGGCAGGTATTTTGTCTTGCGCTTACTGAAAATGGGGAGTAGAAGAGATGGATGGTCGATCTTGAAAAACGAGGGTTCAGAGGAAGACCGCTGCGGCGACGACAGTCGTCCAGCGGCCGTCCATGACCCCTTCCGCAGCCTGGCAGATGTGTGTTGTACTTATGATCCGGCCACTTGCCTTGTAGATCTGCTCCCGCTCCTGCCACGCTTTGTCGGGGTCGAACTCTATTCCGAGCGTGGTGGCGAGCATCGTCGCTGCCAGGTCTTCTGCATATTCACCCGATACCTCTTCGGTCTCACCGAAGGCGTGATGCTCGGAGAGGTAGCCATAGGCATCGCTCTCCCTCGGCATCGCGTGGCCTATGGCGGCAGAAACCAGCCGGCTCGGTTCGTTGGTCTCGTTCCGGGCCATGACGACATAGACGATGCTGCCTGGAGAAATTTCCTGTAAGCCCGCCTCCTTTGAGATCAGTCGACAGTTTGGCGGGAAGATGCTCGATACGTAAACCAGGTTGTACTTCTCGATACCCGCCTGCCTGAGAGCCAGTTCAAACGATGCCAGTTTGTCTTTGTGGATTCCCACGCCCTTTGTAAAGAAACACTTGCTCGGAACGAACATCAGAGATCTTCTTATCGTTTGAATTTTTTAATATTTTCGGTTATAAACGCCATAAATCAAAAAATGCGGTGGATGTCTGTTCTTTTTCTGCTTAAGGCTGAAATTCAGTCTCGTATGAAGAAAATAAACGCGTAAAGCCATGAATCACGCCCCCATCCCCAGGCAAAAGGAGATGACGCGGTCCAGACCGGCCGCTTCATCCCCATGGATGCCCGAACCTCTGTCCTGGCAGGTTCATTCATCCTGCGAGGGTGGGTCAGGATCTGATGTCCTGGGGGTGGTGGTTTCAGCACCGTATTATTCCTGAAGTTTGCCGCCAGCCGCGCGCTGTCTGCAGCGGGGCCGGTAAGGTGGATCCAGCTGAACTTTTCACCCAATTGGTCGCTGCTGCAAGTAAGGGGGATGTCGGGGGTGAAGAGGCGTGGGATCACCCATATATCAGGTTCAGGATGTTCTTTGCGAGGTCAAGGCTCCTCCCACGGTTGACCATGAGTGTGTCCATGCGCAACCCTCCTTCGATCTCGACCGGGTCGCGGACGTCCTGGATGAAGATATCCACGAAGTCTTCGTAGAGACTGTAGGTTCCGGCCGATGAGGGTTCCCTCCCGAAGGCGCGCATCAGCGCCGCCGCCGGCCCGCTTATGGGGGCGTCCCCGATGAACGGGCTGACGGCGATGACGTATTGACGGCTTAGCGCCTCCCGCACCCCGGCGCACTCGAGGATCGGTGATATGCTTGTGACCGGGTTGCCTGGACCAATAACCACAGCATCGCTTGCCTCGATCGTATCCATAACCTCCTGTGTGGCAAGAGGTGGTTCGTTATATCTCCGGTAAACACCCTCAATCTCCACCTCGCCGCGGTGCTTCACCCAGTACTCCTGGAAATGCATCTCGCCGAGAGGCGTGCTGACATAGGTCGTCACGACGGAATCGGTCATCGGGAGAACGGTTGCCTGCACACCCAGACTGTGGCAGAGGAACCGCGTGATCTCCGTCAACCGCATGCCGCCTCGGAGCATCTCACCGCGAGCGGCATGGACAGCTCTATCCTGGTCGCCGATGGCGATGTACTCGTCGATACCGAATTTCGTCCGGAGGAGGTCGTGGGTTATGTACGAGTCGTTGCGAATCCCCCACCACCGCCCCGTATCCAGGATCCCCGCAAACAGGTAGATGACCGTATCGATGTCGGGCGAGAGATGGTTGCCTGTGATCCAGAGATCCTCGGCCGTGTTGACGACGACCGCAATCTCACGCTCTTCCAGCAGGTCCCGCATCCCGCGGAGGAGTTTTGGGGTTCCTGTCCCGCCCGAGAGAAAGGTTATCATTGACCAATTAGCGTATCGGGCCGTTCGGTATATGAATTTTCCCAAACCCGCCGGATGAAGGGTGGCCATCAAACCAATGCCTCACTGGTTTGATAAACCTCTCCGTGGGCACTCCATGGACAGATTCCGGGGGGGTGACCGGGATCTGTATGAAGATGCTGCCTCCATCTTCATGCGGTATGCCTCTGGTCACAGCGGCATGGTGCGGTTTT
>JALHIW010000021.1:0-46451 GCA_022837745.1 Methanomicrobiaceae archaeon
CCGCTGCCGCGGCCTCCTCCCGCCCCCTCTGGAGGGGGCGGGCAGTAAGTGGCGATAGTCCGGATACCGTGCACGGGAAGGAAACGGGATTTCATGGAGATTTCGGTGAGACCGATAAGAGCCTGCCTCCTCCATGGCACCGTATCGATGGGGAATCGCCCCCGTGGGGGAGGCGGCTCGACGGGGAGGGGGGTGGAACATCCCCCTCCCCTGTCCCTACGTGTCACCGGGAACGGTTTTCGTGGAGCACCCCTTCCCCTGTCTCCTGCGTCTCTGGTTGAACGTCTTTCGCCTGACCAACCACCCGCCTCCCTCTCCCACCTCCCCTCAATGCCGTCTCGCAAAAAACCGCACCATGCCGCTGTGACCAGAGGCATACCGCATGAAGATGGGGGCAGCATCTTCATACAGATCCCGGTCACCCCCCCGGAATCTGTCTATGGACCGTCCATGGACTGGACACGGAGAGGTTTATCAAACCAGTGAGGCTGTTGGTTTGATGGCCTCAACCGTTGATTTGATGGACTTCCAGTAAGGTTTATAAGAAGATATCTCCATTTTATAGAGCACCCAGAGATCGGCAGGAGTTTTTAGCGATGGTACGAAAACCAGCGAGGATGTATCGGAATCTCGCAAAGAAAGCATATACACGCAGGGAATACATGGGCGGCGTGCCTGGCAGCAAGGTAGTGCAGTTTGATATGGGCAACCTATCCGAGAACTATCCGGTCGAACTCTCCATCATCGTAGACGAGGCCTGCCAGATCCGGCATACGGCGCTCGAAGCCGCCCGTATCAGCATCAACCGGCGGCTGGTCAAGGATGTCGGGAGGGCGAACTTCCGGCTGAAACTGCGGACATACCCCCACCACGTCCTGCGCGAGAACAAGCAGGCAACCGGCGCAGGAGCCGACCGTGTCTCGGAAGGTATGCGCCTCGCCTTCGGCAAACCCGTCGGGACGGCGGCACGGGTGAGGGAAGGCCAGAAGATCTTCTCCGTCTGGACAACACCGCAGTTTGTGGAGAAGGCCAAGGCCTCGCTCAAGGGCGGAACCTACAAACTCCCGGCCCCTGCAAGGATCATCGAAGAGCGGGTTCAGACGGCATAACCCCCCATATCCACCTGTTTCTGAGTTTCTCCCTGCAGGGAGAAGATCCCTGCCTGCGGGGAATATAGGTTTTTATAGTCTCTTCCCACCAGTATAGATGATGGTCAATCAGGCAGATCCGGGGCTTGTGGAAGCGCTGGCAGACGCAACAGAGCGGGCGCTCCGTGAGGCTGAGACCCGGCTCCCCCCCGACGTGCTTGCTGCACTCCGGCGGGCTGCAGCGGCCGAGACGAACGGAATAGCGCGGCAGGAGTTGGAGAACATCCTGGAGAACATCGCGCTTGCCGGAGAGCGCGGTCTGCCTATCTGCCAGGACACCGGTGTGCCGGTGGTCTACCTGAGCCTCCCCCCCGACGTTCCTTTCTCACCCGCGCTCTTTGAGGGGGTTCGGGAAGGCGTGCGCCGGGCGACTGCCGCGATACCGCTCCGTCCAAACGCAGTCGATCCCATCACCCGGCAAAACACCGGAGACAACACCGGCGCCGGGATGCCCCCCGTCCACGTGGTTCCGGGCGAGCGGCTCACGGTGACGGTGCTCCCGAAGGGTGCGGGCTCTGAGAACGTCTCCAGGATCGGAATGCTCCTCCCCTCGCAGGCGGCCGGGATCCCGGAGTTTGTCGCAGAGACGATGCTCATCGCGGGGGGAAGACCCTGCCCCCCGGTGATCCTGGGCGTCGGCATCGGGGGGACGTTTGATGCGGCGGCAGCGCTTGCAAAGGAGGCTCTCCTCCTCCCGGTCGATGCCATGGACGACTATGAGCAGGAACTCTGCGACGCCGTCAACGCGCTCGGGATCGGGCCGATGGGGCTTGGCGGCGACGTGACCGCGCTCGCTGTGAAGGTAAAGCGCGCCGCCTGCCACACCGCCTCCCTTCCGGTGGCGGTGAACGTCCAGTGCTGGGCGTCCCGCCGGGCGAGCGTGGAGGTGAGACTCTGAACCTGAAGACGCCCCTCGGCGATGAGGTGCTCGACCTCCGGGCGGGCGACCGGGTCAGCCTCTCGGGGACCATCTACACCGCGCGTGACGAGGCGCACCTACGTATGATGGAAGAGGGTATACCATTCGACCCGGAGGGCGCCGCGGTCTACCACTGCGGACCTGTGGTCCAGGACGGCCGCCTTCTCGCTGCAGGGCCCACCACCTCCGCCCGGATGAACTCGCTCAGCGGGTTTCTGATCGATGCCGGTGTCCGCGCCCTGATCGGCAAGGGCGGGATGGGGCAGGAGGTGGCAGAGCGTCTCCGCGGCCGCGGCGTCTACCTCGCGTTCACCGGGGGGTGCGCCGCGCTTGCCGCAGCCCGTATGCGGATCACCGGCGTTTATTTTGAGGAACTCGGTATGGCCGAGGCGGTCTGGGTGCTCGAGGCCGATTCTCTCCCGCTGACGGTCGGGATCGACGCCCACGGCGGCGACCTCTTCGCGGCCGCACAAGAGAAAGCGAAAACAAAATTTCAACAGCGATTCAATATAAAGCAGGATACCTTCTCATGAAACTTGTCATCGATGAAACCCGCTGCAAAGGGTGCAACCTCTGCGTGCTGGTCTGCCCCTACAGGATATTCAAGGAAGGGACGGAACTCAACGACCGCGGGATCGTAACACCGGTCCTTGACCGCCCGGAACGGTGCACAAACTGCAGGCTGCAGCCTCTCTACGGCCGGATGCTCTGCGGGGTCTGCCAGATGATCTGCCCTGACCAGGCGATCACCTGGGTCGATGAGAGACCGTTTGAACCGCATAAGGTGGAGGTGGAGTTTTGAGCAGAACCGAGTTCATGCAGGGGAACGTAGCCTGCGCCGAGGGGGCGCTCGCCGCCGGGTGCCGGTTTTTCGGGGGCTACCCGATCACGCCGTCGACCGAGATAGCCGAGACGATGGCGCGAAGGCTCCCGAAGGCCGGTGGTGTCTTCATATCGATGGAGGACGAACTCGGGAGCATCGCCGCGGTTATCGGCGCCGCATGGACGGGCGCCCGGGCGATGACGGCGACAAGCGGCCCCGGGTTCTCGCTGATGATGGAGAACATAGGTTACGCGGCCATGACCGAGACGCCATGCGTCATCGTCAACATCCAGCGCGGCGGCCCGAGCACCGGGCAACCCACGCGGGCGGCGCAGGGCGACATGCTCCAGTGCCGGTTCGGGTCGCACGGCGACTACAGCACCATTGCTCTCTCCCCCTCCTCCGTCCAGGAGATGTTTGACCTGACCGTAAAGGCCTTCAACCTGGCCGACAGGTTCAGGGTTCCCACATTCCTGATGGCCGATGAGATCATCGGCCACATGCGCGAGCGTATGATCATCCCCGACGAGGTCGAGATCGCCGGCAGACCGCCCCTGCCCGAAGGCAGGCTCCCGTTCGAGGCCGGGGAAGAGGGGGTGCCGGGGTTTGCACCGTTCGGTTCGGGGAGGGCGATACATGTGACCGGGCTCACCCACGACGAGCGCGGCTACCCGGACACAACCGATCCTGAGGCGCACGAACGGCTTGTGAGGCGACTGGTCGCGAAGGTCGAGTCGGCACGCCGGGAGATCGCCGACTACGAGGTCGTGAACCCTGATGCGCAGGTGGTCTTTGTCACCTACGGTGCTCCGTCCCGGACGGTGCAGCAGGTGATCCACGATCATCCCGATGAGGGTATCGGGCACCTGCGCCTCCGGGTTGTATGGCCGTTCCCGGAGTTTGCGCTGGCTGAGTTTCCAGACGCCAGGGTCTTTTTGATGCCTGAACTGAACATGGGCCAGATCTCACGGGAGGTCGAGCGTCACGTCGGGCAGCCGGTAGTCCCGATCCCGAAACTTGGCGGTGACCTCCACACACCCGCCGACCTGCTTCGCGCCCTGGAGGCGTATCTATGAGCAGGGCCGAGTGGCTCCGGGAGGACCGGTTGCCGCACATCTACTGCAGCGGATGCGGGAACGGAACGGTCATCAACTGCACCCTGGCCGCGGTCGATGAGGTGGGGTGGAGACGCGATGAGACGGTCTTCATCTCCGGGATCGGCTGTTCATCACGGGCTCCAGGCTACATCAGCACCGACTCGCTCCATACCACGCACGGCCGGGCGCTCGCGTTTGCCACCGGGGTGAAACTGGCGCGACCCGACCTGAAAGTTGTCGTCTTCACAGGGGACGGCGATCTTGCCGCTATCGGCGGGAACCACTTCATCCACGCCTGCCGCCGGAACGTGGACATGACCGTGGTCTGCATGAACAACCAGATCTACGGGATGACCGGTGGTCAGGGGAGCCCGACGACGCCGCCGGGAGCGATCTCGACGACAACCCCATACGGTGCGAGCGAACCGGCGTTCGATCTTGCGGATCTCGCCATCGCTGCCGGCGCAAACTATGTCGCCCGATGGACGTCCTATCACGTCACGGAACTCACAAAGGCCATCGCCACAGGCCTCCAGATACCGGGGCTTGCGTTCATCGAGGTGCGGACACAGTGCCCGACGAACTATGGCCGCTCCAACAGGCTGAGAGAGGTTTCCGATATGATCGAGTACCTCCGGAGCCACGCGATGCTCGTCCAGAAGTACAACCGGTTGATCGCCGAGGGTAAACCGATCCCGGAAGGGACGTTCACCATCGGGGAACTGGTCCGGCGGAACCGGCCGGCGATGGGGGTGCAGCCATGAGGCACGAGGTCAGGTTCTCGGGATACGGCGGCCAGGGGATAATCCTCTCCTCTGTCATCCTTGGGCGGGCGGCGGCGCTCTACGACGGCAAGTACGCCGTCCAGACACAGGTCTACGGCCCGGAAGCCCGTGGCGGGGCGTCGATGGGGCAGGTGGTTATCGATGACGAACCTATCCTCTTTCCCGAGGTGACCGATCCCGATATATACGTCATCATGTCCCGGCAGGGGTTTGAGAAGTACGGTGTCTGCGCACGGAAGGACGCGTTCATGCTTATCGATGCCGACCTGGTCAGGTCGCGTCCCGGTTGCCGCTGCTGTGAGATCCCGGCAACCTCGGAGGCGAAGACCAACCTGGGCAGGGAGATCGTGGCAAACATCGTTATGATCGGCGCCCTTGTGGCCGCAACCGGGGTCGTGAGCAGGGAGGCGATCGAGCGTGCGGTGCTCGACAGCGTGCCAAAGGGCACGGAGGGCCTGAACCAGCGTGCTTTGAAACGGGGATTTGAACTTGGAGAGCGAGCGTGTAATCCATGAAACTGCTTGAATACGAGGCAAAAAGGGTCTTCTCGGACTACGGGATACCCGTTCCGCAGGGGTTTGTCATACGCGAACCCGGAGAGATCTCGGCGCACCTGCCGGAGTTCGGGGATGCCGTGGTGCTGAAGGCGCAGGTGGACGTCGGCGGCCGGGGGAAGGCCGGCGGCGTCCTGGTGGTCGATTCGACGTCGGCGGTCGATAGAGCGCGTGAACTATTCTCCCGGGAGATCCGGGGCGTCCCTGTGAGGGAGATCCTGGTGGAGGAGCGGCTTGAGATAGAGCACGAGTACTACCTCAGCATCGCTGTCGACCGCTCGAGCAAACAGCCGGTGGTGCTCTTCGGCGAGACCGGCGGCGTCGAGATAGAGAGGGCTGCAAAGGAGGACGGGTCAGCCATACGGAGGGCTGTGGTCTCCCCACTCCTCCGGGAGGTACCGGCGTTTCTTATGCGGGAGCTCCTTGGGAGCGCGCCCCGGGATATAGCCCCCGTCATCAACAGCCTCTACCGGGTCTTTCAGGAGAGGGACGCCATGCTTGCCGAGATCAACCCGCTTGTGACGACCCCGGACGGGGTGTATGCTGCCGATGCAAAACTTATCATAGACGACAACGCCCTCGGCCGCCAGGGGATCGAGGTCAACCGCGACCTCTCGGAGCGCGAGCGCGAGGCCGGGAGGCACGGGTTCTCCTACGTGGAGCTCGACGGGACGATCGGGGTCATCGGGAACGGTGCCGGGCTAACCATGTCGACGATCGACCTGATCGACTACTACAGAGGCCGCGCGGCAAACTTCCTGGACGTCGGCGGCGGTGCCGACCGGGAACGGGTGATGCATGCCGTCCGGCTGGTTGCAGGCCTCCCGTCCGTGAAGGTGATCCTTGTAAACCTGCTCGGCGGCATCACCCGGTGCGACGAGGTCGCGCACGGGATCATCGCCGCCGACGTCGGCGTGCCCGTGATCGTCCGTATGGCCGGGACGAACGAGGAGGAGGGCCGGCGGCTGCTCGCGGAGCACGGCTACAGGATGGTCGATAGCATGGAAGCGGCAGTGAGAGCGGCGCTGGAGGCTGGAGAATGATCTACGGTGACCGAAACCTGGGTGTGATAGTCCAGAACATCACCGGGAGGCAGGGGCGGTTCCACACGGAACTCATGAACGCCTACGCCCGTGAGGTAGGCTGGAAGGGGATTGTTGCCGGGGTCGCCCCCGGGAAGGCCGGGATGGAGGTCGACGGCGTCCCGGTCTACAACACCGTGAAAGAGGCGCTCGCAGAGCACGATGCTACCGCAAGCGTCATATTCGTCCCGGCACCCGCCGCCGGGGATGCCATCATGGAGGCGGCATATGCAGGGATAGAACTTGCCGTCGTTATAACCGAACTCATCCCCGTCCATGACACGATGAAGGCGATCGCCTACGCGAAACTCCACGACTGTGCGGTCATCGGCCCGAACTGCCCCGGTCTCCTATCGCCGGGGGAGTGCAAGCTCGGAATAATGCCGGCGCACCTTGCCACCCGCGGAGAGGTCGGAGTGGTCTCGCGGAGCGGCACCCTGACCTACGAGGTGGTCGATGAACTCAGCCGTGCCGGTATAGGCCAGAGCACGGTGGTCGGGATAGGCGGCGACCCGGTGATAGGGCAGACGTTTGTGGATGTGCTTGCGCGGTTTGAGGAGGACCCGCACACAAAGGCCGTCGTTCTCATCGGCGAGGTTGGCGGGAACCTTGAGGAGGAGGGTGCGCGGTCGACCGAACTGCCTGTTGTCGCCTACATCGCAGGAGTGAGCGCCCCGCCAGAGAAGCGGATGGGTCATGCCGGCGCGATCATAGAGGGCGGAGAGGGCGATGCGCGGTCAAAGGTCAGGCGGCTCTCTGAGATGGGGGTTCCTGTCGCGGCCAGACCCTCGGAGATACCGGAGCTGATCAGGGAGGTGTTATGAACGGTGAACTGATGCTTGCAACCGCCTGTGAGGTTGCAAAGAAGATCGGGGCAAGGGCGGTTGTCTCATTCATCGAACCGGCCCCGGTCATGGCAGAGCCGCCCGGGATCCCGATCATAAGGGTGCAGGAACTTCAACTCGATGTCCTCAAAGACCTCACGATGCACGATATACTGGAGGTTAGTCAGCGCCACCTGCTCGACGCCGCGGTTCACCTATACCTCCAGCGCAACTTTGAGAGTGGGCTTATCGTCGGGGTCTTCTCATACGCCATCGTCATATACGATATCGAGGAGGGGAAGAACTTCATAAGCCTCAAGGACTTCTCCGATATCGTCCCCCGTGAGGTGCTCCACGCCGTCCTCACTCTGGCCCTCGAGATAGCGGTCGAGGGGAGGGAGGGGCGCGCCATAGGCACGGCGTTCATCATCGGTGACCCCGATGAGATCTTCCGCCACTCGCACCAGGCGATCCTGAACCCCTACCACGGCCACCCCCCCGCCCTCAGGGACATAAAGAAACGGGACAACTGGGAGAGCGTCAAAGAGTTCGCCCAGCTCGACGGCGTCTTTGTTATAGACAAAAACGGTGAAGTCCGGGCGGCCGGACGCTACCTGGACGTCAGCGGCCGCGGAATATCCCTCCCGAGCGGTCTTGGCGGCCGGCACCGCGCGACCGCGTCCATCACACGGGAGATCCCGGCCATCGGCATCACGGTCTCTGAGAGCGGGGGCGTGGTGCGCCTCTTCAGGGAAGGCGAATGCAAGCTCAGTATCCGTTCAGACATCCGCCTCAGGTGAGTGCGTTAGAAACGGTTATATGAATTGCAATCATTTCTCTTATCACACTTTAGAACTACGGTGGATTTGATGACCAGGAACATCAGCGTAGAGGGGCTTGAGCAGATCCCGATCGAGAAGCAGCGGATAGAACTGGTGGAGCGCAAGTGCCTGGGGCACCCGGACAGCCTGGCGGACGGTATCGCGGAGTCGATCAGCCGCGCACTCAGCAGGTCTTACATGGAGGAGTGCGGG
This sequence comes from Methanomicrobiaceae archaeon, assembly GCA_022837745.1. Classification (GTDB taxonomy): domain Archaea; phylum Halobacteriota; class Methanomicrobia; order Methanomicrobiales; family Methanoculleaceae; genus Methanoculleus. Next base: position 8,267 of record JALHIW010000021.1, read on the forward strand.
AGCGTCCTGCACCACAACACAGACCAGGGAGAGGTCGTCGCGGGCGAGTCGCTGCCGAAGTTCGGCGGCGGCATCATTACAAGACCGATCTACTTCCTCATATCCGGGCGGGCGACAAAGACCTTCAACGGCGTGAACATCCCGGCGGACGCGATCGCCGTCGAGGCGGCACGGGACTACATAAGAAAGACACTTCCCATGCTCAACATGGAGCGCGACGTTATCGTTGACTGCCGGATGGGCAGAGGTTCGACAGACCTTCAGGACGTCTTCCGGTCGTGCTCGGGGAAGGCCCCGCGGGCAAACGATACCTCGTTTGGTGTCGGGCACGCGCCGTTCAGCGAGGCGGAGAGCATAGTTCTTGGCATTTCTGAGTTTATGGACAGGACGCTCCGCCCGAAACACCCTGTCATCGGCCAGGACTGCAAGATCATGTGCCTTCGTGACGGTGATACAATCAACCTCACCCTTGCGATGGCGTTTGTGGACCGCTACTGTTCGGGCATCGCCGACTACATCGAGCAGAAGAACTTCCTGACGGAGCAGATAGCGGCGGTTGCAGGGCAGTTCACCAGCAGGAGGGTCAACGTTGCCATCAACACCGCTGATGACCTGGATAACTGCAGCGTTTTCCTGACGGTCTCGGGCACCTCGGCCGAGATGGGCGATGATGGTTCGGTCGGCCGGGGTAACCGCGCGAACGGGCTGATCACGCCGAACCGCCCGATGAGCATGGAAGCGACAAGCGGAAAGAACCCGATCAACCACATTGGAAAGATCTACAACCTCCTGGCAACAGAGATCGCGAAAGACTGTGTTGCAAGGGTCGATGGTATAGAGGAGATCTACGTCCGCATCCTCTCACAGATCGGCCACCCGATCGACCAGCCGCATGTGGCAAGCGCCCAGATCCTCCCGAAAAGCGGTTTTGAGGTGAGTGCTCTCAGGCCGGAGGTCGAGGGGATCATCGATGACTGGCTGGAGAGGATCACCACCATCACCGAGAAGGTTATCAGGGGAGAGATCTCTACCTTCTAGCCATTTCTAAATCTCTGGAGTCTGCAATCCATGAGCAAACCAGTACCCAGGAGCCCGGATCCGGGGTTTATCCGTCTTGCCATCCCGAACAAAGGCCGGATCGCCGGTCCGGTCCACGAGTTGATCGAGAAGAGCGGGCTTCACCTGGCCGACGGCGGCGGTGAGCGCAGGCTCATCGCCCGGACGCGCGACCCCCATGTTGAGATCCTCTTTGCCCGGCCGATCGATATACCGGAGTACGTGGCAACAGGTGTTGCCGACCTTGGAATTACCGGGAGGGATATGGTCCTGGAGCGGGGTTCGGAGGTCAAGGAGTTGCTCGACCTCCAGACCGGCAGGGCGACGCTGGTTGTGGCTGTGCCGGAGGAGTCTGATGTCGAGAGCATCACCGATCTCGATGGAGCGAGGGTGGCGACCGAGTTTCCAGGGATAACCCGCGCTTTCTTTGCGGAGCACGGGGTTGCGGTGACGGTGGTGACGGTGGGCGGTGCATGCGAGGCGACGCCGCACCTCGGGATCGCCGATGCCATAGTCGATCTCACCTCATCGGGGACGACGCTCCGGACAAACCATCTCCGCGTTGTTCAGGAGATCCTGACCTCAACCACGATCCTTGTGGCAAACCCGAGATCACTAAAGACCCGGGGCGAGAAGATCGATGAGGTTGTCCTGGCGCTTGACAGCGTCCTCCAGGCAAAGGGGCAGTGTTACCTGATGATGAACGTCCACAGGAGCGCTCTTGCGGACGTGAGGGAGATCCTGCCCGGCCTCTCGGGGCCGACGGTGATGGATGTGGCATCTGATGAGAATCTGGTTGCCGTTCACGCTGTTGTAAACGAGGAACGGGTCTATCAACTGATCAACCAGTTAAAACGCGCCGGCGCAAAAGACATATTAGTCATGCCCATCGAACGGATCATACGTTGAGAGCATGGAGATCTATCCTGCAGTCGATATCCTGGAGGGTCGGTGCGTGCAGCTTGTGCAGGGGCGCCGGGACGCGGCTACGGTTTACGGCGACCCGCTCGCCTGGGCGCGCCGGTGGCTCGATCAGGGAGCGGACGGTCTGCACGTTGTCAACCTGGACGGGGCGTTCGGGAAGGCAAAGAGGAACGCCGACCTGATCCGCCGGCTCGCCGGCGAGACGGAGACGTTTATCGAACTCGGCGGGGGTATACGGAGCGTGGAAGACGCCGCGGGGTGGCTTGATGCCGGTGTCGACCGTGTGATAGTCTCGACCCTTGCCGTCAGGGAGCCGGAGGTTGTCCGTAGGCTTGCCGATGAGTTCGGGAGCGAGCGTGTGATGGTCGGGATCGATGCTCGGGGCGGCGAGGTGGTGATCGAGGGCTGGGAGCGCCCGGCGGGCAATTACCTCTCCTGGGCGGAACGGTTTGAGTCCCTCGGCGCGGGGTCTCTCCTCTACACGAATGTGGATGTGGAGGGTCTCCAGCAGGGGATCGATATAGCCCCAATAGAGGCTCTCCTTGCCCGGGTGAGCGTCCCGGTGGTGGTCTCCGGGGGGGTATCGAGCGCCAGGGACGTCTGCGCCCTCCGGGCGGCGGGGGCGGCGGGGGCGGTCCTGGGCTCGGCTCTCTACTCCGGCAGGATCCGGCTCTCTGAGGCTATGGAGGCGGCGCATGCGAAGAACTGAAATCCACCGCAAAACACGGGAGACCGATATCAGGCTCTCCCTCGACATTGACGGCACCGGGACGGCGAGAATCGAGACGGGGATACCCTTCTTTGACCACATGCTGGAGTCGTTTGCCCGGCACGGCCGGTTCGATCTCGGTATCGAGGCTGCGGGTGACCTTGCGGTGGATGCGCACCACACAATCGAGGATATCGGTATAGCCCTGGGCAAAGCCCTGGCTGCGACGGTCGGTGAGGGGAAGGGGATAACACGGTTTGCCGACGCTGCCGTGCCGATGGACGAGGCTCTTGCACGGGTGGCGCTCGATCTTGGTGGACGGGGCTACCTGGTCTTCGAGGGGGGTTTCTCGCCTGCAGGGCCGGGCGGTATACCGGGCGACCTCATCGAGCACTTCTTCTACAGTCTCTGCACAAACGCGGGGTTAACCGCGCACATCAGCCTTACGGGCAGGAGCGATCACCATGTATGCGAGGCGGCATTCAAGGCGTTTGGGCGTGCACTCCGGGCAGCGGTGGCCATCGATCCGGCTATGGGCGGCGGGGTGCCGAGCACGAAGGGGACGTTCTGAGACCCGCCGGGTAAGCCGCGTATCGGCTCATAAATAAGCATCTCCTTGATCTTCCGGGGAAAGGGAAACACTGGGCGGGGGTTGCAACCCGGCTGAGATTGCGGATGTGGGCGTCTGAGACTATGGGGCGTCATCTCCCGGGATATATGCCCTTTGCAGGACACCCCCCATCCGGGATGGCTACTCCAGAATCGGGCCAGAAAAGCGCTGCCGCCATGTAACTGACCGACGGCGCAATCGAAGTTTTGAAACCGGAACCAGTCACACCTCCTGCCAGCGGTCAGCGCTCGGGCTGACGGTTCGGATCGGAGAATGGGGCCCATATGGACCCCGATAAAGAGAAAGGGAAAACTGCCGGCTTACGCGGACTTGACCGCGAGTTCGACGTCTTCTGCCTTGATCGTCTTGCGTCCAGCGTGCTGGGCCAGCCTGTTGGCTTCCCGGGTCAGTTCAGCGATGTAGGCCTCTGCTTTGGCAACAAGTGCAGCAGCAGCATCGCTGCCAACCCTCTCAGCACCATTCTTCTTTGCGATACGTACAACCGCAGCAATGGGTAGATCTGCCATAGTCTTACTCCACCGTTAAAGAGGTGTATCAGTTAATATTTAAACATTTCGGGATAATCTCAGAGATCCGGGTTCCTCTTTCATTTCTAAGGTGCATCCGAAGAGGGTATCCCGATAAGCCAGATAGAATCGAGCCGATTAAAAAAACCAGAATAAACCCCTTGATCCAGGATTAGAGAGGCCAATCAGGGTTTTTCCGGGAGCACCAGCGATTTCGCAAGCATTATGGCATTGGTGTAATCTGCTGAGGCGCGCGAGGTATCCACGAATATTCTATCGATATTTACCACCGGGGCACCATGACCCCTCCCGCCGCCAAGGAGAGCGAGTGTACGAAAGATCAGGTTCCCGGTTATACCGTCCGGGGCGATCACCAGGCCGTACCGCCCCGGCACCTCCTCGACCAGTATCTCAATATGCTCTGCACCGCTCAGGCGGGCGACGAGTTCGGCATCCGCCATCGTCCGGTCGACTGCGGGGTGACGCCCAACATCACCAAGCCTTCCACCAGAGAGGATCGCCACACCCTCCGGCAGCCCGAACCGCCTGGCGATATCCCTGCCGGCACTGGCAAACCGGACCTTCTGCTCGACAGTCCAGCCCTCATCGACCCCGACAGGGGCCAGGAGGAAGAGATGGCCGTCCGGCGTCTCCAGGAGGGCGATCCGCTCCAGGCGGTCGACGCCCGCAGCCCGCTTGAGGGCCTTCAGGGTGGTGGATGCGGGAAGCGTCCCCCTGACCGCGGCATCGATCCTGCCGGTGTAGAGAGCCTCGACGATGGCGGCCTCCGGCTCCCCGGCCTCGATGACCGTGACCTCATCACCAAACGAGTCGGCGGTCCCGGGCGGCGCGAATAAAACCAGGTTGACCTCTCCTCTGACAGCCCTGGCAGCCGAGAGGATCTTCGCCTCCGCTTTTGCCGCACCCAGCCCTATCTTTATCGGCATCCCCCCCCGCCTGCAAAGATCCGCATGATGCCGTCGCGGTCCAGGTCAAAGACCTGCGTCTCCCTGCCCAGGTAGCGGACGGTCAAACGCCGATCGCCGTTCACCTCCCCGATGGCGGCTGCCGCCATACCGACGTCGGCAAACCTGCGGCAGACCTCATCCACGTTCTCCGGTTTGACCGTGAGGATGAATCCCATCCCGGGGTACATCCGCACCCAGTGCTCGAATGAGATGCCGAGTGCGGCGAGGTCGGGCCTCGGTATAGACTCAAGGTTGACCACCGCGCCCTTCCCGCTCACCTCAAGAAGCATCCCGAGCGTCCCGATGACGCCGGGGTTGCTGATATCCTTCCCGGCCGTCACCAGGTGCTCCCTGCCCAGGTCCTCCATCACCAGGATCTGCGCCCGCACAACCGCCGCGGACTTCATCGTGACCGAATCCCAGTTGAAGCAGCAGGAGGGGTGAACCCGGCCGTCCAGGTCTATGGCGGCGACGACGCTGTCTCCCTCTTCTGCTGTATGGGAGAAGATGATCTCACTCATCCTGGCCGTCCCCAGTATAGCCACATCCACGACGCTGTAGGGGGTATCCGGGTGCAGATGCCCGCCAACGATGGGAACGCCGAACTGCGAAGACGCAGTGACCATGCCCCGCACCACCTCGTCGCGGATCTGGTCGTTCACCGCGGAGAGGATATCGACCATCGCCACCGGCCTGCCCCCCATCGCAGCGATATCGTGGATGTTCACGAGCACTGCACAGTAACCTGCCCAGAAGGGGTCCGCCTCCATCAGCCTGCTCCAGATACCGTCTGCTGCAAGCAGCAGCGCATCCTCCGCATTGTGCCGGATGACCGCGGCGTCCTCACCGAACGATGCGACAACATCTGGGCTGTCCACCCGGAGAGCCCGGATCATATCGCCTATCTCCCTTTTCCGGGTGACACCCTCGTATTCCCTGACGGCCTGTGCTACCGTATCGGTGGAGCAATCCTTCACCACAAGAACACCAACATCTCCGGTTTCTTATGGTATTCTGCCTCATAAGAGATAATCTATTTCATCTGCAGCATTATACATCCCGTTCCAGACTGAACCGATCCTGGCTGGATATGGGAGGAGACACCCCCTCAGGAGCGGACATTCGCGCTCCAGTGCAGCCTCACCACCTCATTGCAACCGGGGTGGCATTTTTGATGCACCACAACCCAATAGATTGGCATGGACTGGGCGGAGAAGTACAGGCCGCAGCACCTCAATGAGGTCGTGGGGAACTCAAGCGCCATCCGGCAGATGTATGAGTGGGCGCGGGACTGGTCGCCGGAGAAGAAACCGCTTATCCTATACGGAAAACCCGGGACCGGCAAGACCTCAAGCGCCTACGCCCTTGCAAACGACATGAACTGGGAGGTGGTGGAACTGAACGCCTCCGACCAGCGTACGAAAGCCGTCCTTGAACGGATAGCGGGCTCGAGTTCCACCACGGCCAGCCTCACCGGTGCGAGCAGGAAACTCATCCTGCTCGACGAGGCCGACAACCTCCACGGCCAGGCCGACAGGGGCGGCGCAAAGGCGATCATCGATATCATCGCGGCTTCGCAGCAGCCTATAATCCTGATAGCAAACGACTACTACGCCCTCCCGAAAGAACTCAAGGCGGTCACGGAACCTGTCCAGTTCAGGGCGCTCCAGGCCCGCTCGATCGTCCCCCGCCTCCGCCAGATCTGCGCCGCCGAGGGGGTGGAGTGCGACCCCGCCGCACTCGAGGAGATCGCAAACCGCGCCGACGGAGATATGCGGGCGGCGGTGAATATGCTCTACGCTGCAGCGATAGGGAAGGATCGTCTCCTCGCAGGTGATATCCACACCTCAACAAAGGACGAGCGCTCAACCATATTCGAGCTCGTCGGCGCGGTCTTTGCCGGCCGGAAGGACGCCGACCTCCTCCGGCTGGTGATGGAGGTTGAGGATACCCCCGACACCGTTGAGCAGTGGCTGGAGGGGAACCTCGACCATATACCCGATCTGCCCTCCAGGGCGAGGGGCTACGCTTATCTCGCGAGGGCGGATGAGTATATCGGCCGCACCTACCAGCGGCAGTACTACACCCTCTGGCGCTACGCAAACTCGGTCATGCTCCTTGGCGTAGCTGAGGCTGCGGGGGGGCGCGGCGTTCGCGGCCGAATCATGCCGCCGTCACGCTGGCAGAAGATGGGCGCATCAAAGAAGCAAAAGGCCGTCCGCGCCGGTCTGTACCGGAGATTGAGCGGAATCCTGAAGATCCCGGAAGAGGCGCTGCGGGAGAGTTTTTTCACGGCGATCAGCATACTTGTCGAGAGGGACGCCGCAAGATACGTCCGCGAGTTCGGGCTCGATGCCGACGAGTTGAACCTCTTCATAAACGATAAGCCGCGGGCTGCCAGGGTGGTCAGGGAGGCGGCAAAGGAGGAGAAGGAGGCAAAGAAGACCCCTCCCGCAAAGAAGGGAGGCGGCAGGGCGAAGAAACCCGCAGAAGACGCACCGAAGGACGAACCCGGTGAGGCGAGGCGAGGCCCTCCGCCGGGCCAGGCGACGCTCTTTTAAGGCCGGCGGCGATGGTAGAGGTGGAGTTGCACGCCGCCAGCGTCCACGACCTCGCCGCCGTCCCGATATACCTCGCACCCCAGGTGGTAGACCAGGAGGTCTGAGTTTGTCCGGGTGGCAAGCGATATCAGGGGGGGAACCATCTCCACGCCGGGCCTCACGGAGTAGATCACGTCTGCGCCCAGGTAGAGCCTCATATCGGGTTCAAATATGTCGTCGGTCACCACGGCGAGCCCTTCGTGCTGTATGCCAGGCCTGATGTCGGTGCAGAGCATAAGGGCGCCGGCAGCCGCAACCACCCCCGCGGCCACGGGGTTATTCCCGATCCCAACTTCGACCGCCCGGCGGTAGCGGCTGGCGATGTACTCCCCTATACTCCGTTCAATATGTTTATACTGGCCCATCACGAAGAGATTAGGTAATGGGCATCCATATTCTTTGGGACACAGAAGCACCGGTGGGTATCGAGCTCCCGGTCATCCGTATGATCGCGATGATCCTTGGAGAAGAGTCGGAACTTGTCGAATACCCGCTCCTCATCGATGGTTATGACAGGGAACGCAACCAGCACGATGCTCATAAGATCCTGGACCGCCTGCAGGATACCCTGACGCGCAGGTATGATATCGATGGTCCGCTGCTGTTTGTAACCTCACGCGACCTCTATATCGGGGGGTGCGACTTTGTCTTCGGGCTTGCCCGCCCGAGAGCCGGTGTCGCCGTCGTCTCGACAGCCCGGCTGGGGAACGACTATTACGGCAGGGTGCCGGACGATACCGATCTCATAGACAGGACAGCTAAGGAGGGGGCGCACGAACTCGGCCACCTCCTGGGGCTCGGCCACTGTTCAAACCCCGAATGTGTCATGTTCCGGCCGCAGACTCTTGACGAACTCGACAGGAAGAAGAAGGTGCTCTGCCCGGTCTGCAGAGAGGCTCTGGCACCACTACAGGAAGGATGAGATGGAAGCGGCCTCACTCTACCTGGCCAAGGTCTTCTGAGAGGTCTTCTGTGAGGTCTACCGCCAGGAAATCACCGCTGGATGGGAGCACAACGCTGAAGTTCTTTGTGGTGTCGACACGGACGGTGCCTTCTGCGAGGGTCATATCGAGGATGTGACCGCCGGCGGTGCGGTCAGTGGTGATGAAATGCAGGTGGTAACCGGGGACGTTGACACCTTTTGCCAGTCCTGGTGACCAGAACCCGACGGCGGTCCCGGTGATATTCTTGAAGGAAAAGACCGTCTGGTTTGCTGTCACCAGCGCGAGACGTGGGTAGGGTTTTTCCTGGGCGGGAACGCTCCTGGTCACCACCTGCGAGAAGGTGCCATCCACCCTGATCGCATAGAAGTAGTTCTCAGAGGGAAACTCATCCCGCACGCGGTTCTCCAGATCAGGAAGGGTCATCGGCTTCTCGACCGCGATCTCGATATCGGGGTCAAAGAAGGTCGTGGCCGCAAAAGGCGTTGCCGCGTTTCCAGCGACCGGGTAAGCCCGACCATCGACCCTGATCAGGTACCACCCGCCGTCGAGACCGATCAGTTCCCCGTCAAGCCGGTCGCCGCACCCGATCCCCAGGTCGCCGTGCGACGCGAGTTCGTCAAAACTCATGCTGCCATCGTATATGCCCTGGAGAAGCGCATCGATGGTCGAGACCTGAAAAAGGGTCTCCCGGTCAGTTTCTGCCGTTGACTGGAGTGGAACGGCCGCAAACCCGATACAGGCGCCTAGAGTGATTAAGATGGCAGCAACGATGATGAAACGCAGCAGTCTGCCGTTGGTCATGCGCTCCTCAGGTTCCTCCTATATCTTCATACCAGAGGTCGGGGTGTTCCCTTATGAACGCGGCCATCATCTCCTTGCAGACCTCCAGGTCAAGATCGATTACCTCGACAGCGTGCGACTCCAGGAACTCCCGTGCTCCTGCGAAGTTCGCAGACTCGCCCGCCACAACCTTCCTGATCCCGAACTGGACGACCGCCCCGGCACAGAGGTAGCAGGGCATAAGGGTAGAGTAAAGTGTGCATTCTCTGTAGTTCCGGATCCTGCCGGCGTTTATCAGGCAGTCGATCTCGGCGTGGAGGATGGGGTTGTTCTCCTGGACACGGCGGTTGCGCCCCCTGCTGATGATCTGGCCGTTACGGACCAGGACGGAGCCGATCGGTATTCCGCCTTCCCGAAGCCCCGCTTCCGCCTCTTCGATGGAGCACTTCATGAAGAGGTCCATACAACACCCCCCAGGGCGCCGGAGCCAGCGTATGACAACTCAAAAACACCTGATGATCTATAAAGATGCTACGGGTTTATAAACGCATATGAAACGAAAACGCCCGGTTCGGGCGTGATGCGCTGGAGGCCGACCTCTTCAGGCGGTTGAGGCCTCTCCTCTGATTCCTATCTCGGCGAGCGCCTGCCGCGCGGCCCCCCTGACATCGCGGTCGATGTCGTCCAGGAGACGAAGGAGGGCGTCCCTGGCCAGGGGGTTGCCGATACGGCCGAGCGCCAGGGCCGCCTCCCTCCTGACCCTGGGTTTTTCGTCGCCGAGCAGCCGGATCAACGGATCAACCGCACGAGGGTCGCCGATCTGGCCGAGAGACCTGGCCGCCGCCATCCGCACCCAGGAACTCTCATCCTCCAGGCAGTGTATCAGCGGGGTGACCGCCTCCCGGCCGTCCAGGATCCCGAGCGCAGTCGCCGCTCTCCACCGGACATCGGCGTAGTCGTCGTCCAGCGCCTCGATGAGCGGCTCCACGGCACGTTCATCAGCGAATTCCGCAAGCGCATCAGCGGCCCGCCAGCGTTCGTTGAGCCCTCCCCACCTCAGCATCGAGATGTGGCGGTTGAACGCCCTCTCGACGCTCTTCTCACCGGTCTCCTCCTCTTCCGGCACAGGCAGATCCACCTCACGCTCATCTGGGGGTCATCCGGGTATAAGTTTTTTGGACTGCGGGCCGGCGAGAGCCCGGGAGGGCATGAAGCCAGTTTTCTTCATGGCTGTGCCGGGCTCTGTTCCCGGGAAAGGCGGGGGGTTCATTCACCCCGCGGGGGTGCATTTTTCTCTTCTCCGCACCCTCTCCATATGTATGGACAGTCCAAGGACGGTTAAACCAGAGGCCACGGCGTTTCCCCCGGAACTGGAGCGCCTCGGCATCGCTGCCGGAGCAAGGATCGACATAAGAGACCTCGATGCACTCTCAAAGCACCACAACTTCCAGGCCTACCTCTACTTTGAGGAAGACCTTGCCAGGTGCTCCACGCTTGGCAGGGACCTGGAAGACTACCGCCGCGTTCCGGAAGTGGAGCGTCCGTTCGTCAACCTTGATGAGTTCTTGCGGTTCGCCACCGCGTCAGACCCGCTCTTCAACAGTTACCTGGACGAACTCCCTCTGGTGATCGAGATCCTGGCCTGCGGGGAGATTCATGCAGAGGATGGGGATGTCGTGGCCTACGTCAAAGGGCTGATGCCTTTCCTTGACGAACTCGATATGGATCTTGATGTGGATGATGCACTTCCCGGCGCATCCTGAGAAACTCAATCAAAACTTATTTTCCCGTGATGTGAGTCCTCGACTGAGTGGGAGGGCTCTCCTTTCCCCATCTGCCCCCCGGCACCGGTCTCTCTGGTCTCGTCGCCTCCACCGGGGTGGACGGGACGGCCAGACCTGAAAACCCGCGCCCTCTTCACTCGAGCCTGACGGTGAAGACGCCTTTGAGGATATCCAGGCTCACGTCAAAGTTCCTGACGGTGTGGGTGAGCGCCCCCATGCTGATTATATCGACCCCGGTTGCGGCATACACAGCGAGGTCGGCGCCGTCAACGCCTCCCGAGACCTCAAGGGTCACCCGCTCCCGCAGCCCCTCCCGTTTAAGCGCCTCGACCGCCGCTTTAACGTCCTCCGGCGTCATGTTGTCGAGCATGATGACCCGGGCGCCGGCCTCCGCCGCCGTGACAGCGTCTTCCACAGTCTCGACCTCAACCTCGATCATCAGGTAGCGGCTCCGCGCCTTTGCCCGGCGTATCGCTTCCGGAAGCGGCACCAGCGCCAGGTGGTTGTCCTTGATCAGGATCATATCCGAGAGCGTGCAGCGGTGTGGGTCGCCACCGCCAAGGATCACCGCCTTCTTGTCGAGCACCCGGAGCCCCGGCGCAGTCTTGCGGGTCGCGGCAACCCGCACCCCCTTAGAGACACGGCTGACCCTCTCAACCGCCTCACGGGTCGCTGTCGCAATCCCGCTCATCCTGCCGATGATGTTGAGTGCCGTCCGCTCCAGAAGGAGGATCGCCCTGGCAGGCCCCTCCAGGTCCATGATGGCGGTTCCCGCGGCAACCTCGCGGCCGTCAGCGGTATGCGGGTAGACCGTGACCCCGAAGTGCTCAAAGAGCGCCCGCGCCTCTTCAAGCCCGGCGATGACCCCGGAACCTTTCGCCCGGATCACCGCCCGGCAGACAACGTCCGGAACAACCGTCTCGGAGGTGAGATCCCCCCAGGGCGCGTCCTCCCGGACGAACCGGAGCAGGTCGTCTATCGGTATCACATTCGTCACACCCCGGCAGCGAGCATCCGCTCGATGGCCCGCCGTGCGTCCTCCATCACCCCGGGAGGAAGGACGATCTCGTGCTCCTCGCGGTCGAGCGCGCGGAGGAGATCGGCAGGCTTTATCTTCTTCATATCGCTGCATACGGCGTCCGGCTTCTCGTAAAAGACCCTTCCCGGATAGAGATACCGGAGACGGGAGACCATCTCCCGCTCCGTGAAGACCCACCAGGGCTCGTTCCCGCCGTCTGCTGCGCCCCTGACCATCCCTCCCGTGGATGCTATCATGTCGGCCTCTTCCTGAACCTCGGGCAGACATTCCGGGTGGCAGACGATGATCCCACCCCTCTTTCGCGCCGCCTCCACATCCGCCAGAGAAAACCCGGTATGGACGTAACAGTGCCCCCCCGGCGGGAGGGGGATGATCCTCTTATCGGGGAGTTCGCGCTGGACGTATGCCGCAAGGTTGGCGTCAGGTCCAAAGAGTATCTCGTCGTTCTGGAGGGAGGCAACCACCCGGACCGCGTTTGCCGATGTGCACGTTATATCGGCGAGCGCCTTGCACTCCGCGCTGCTGTTGACGTAGACCACCACCGCCGCACCCGGGTGCCGCCGGCGTGCCTCCAGGATCATCGCCGGGGTCAGGTGGTCAGCAAGCGGGCAACCGGCATCCTCCACCGGGATGATCACCTTCCGGCCGGGGTTCAGGATCTTTGCCGTCTCAGCCATGAACCGGACACCGCAGACGACGATCAGGTCAGCCCCCGTCTCTTTTGCCTTCACCGCAAGCTCCAGGCTGTCGCCGACAACGTCGGCAAGCGCCTGTATCTCCATGGGCTGGTAGTTATGCGCCAGGATGACCGCGTTCTTCCTGGATTTGAGCGCACGGATCTCGTCTTCCATGAGTTACGTTCCCACCACCAGTGGATTCTCAAGATTCCGCAGGAGCGCCAGGATCGAGAGGGCTGCCATATAACTCGTCGCAGGGTTATCGGGGCTCGGGACGTTGCTGACCCGGATGTAGATATCCCCGAACTCCCCCTCAACGAAGACCTCGTGTATGTTCCTCTCCACCGCCGGGTCGACCCAGAGCTCCACCTCAGCGTCCCTGCCGGCGGCAAGTCCCAGCGCCACCGCGACGTTGATGTTTTTTGGAAACTGTCGTATACAATCGTGCGCCAGTCCCTTAAATAGTTCCGTCCTGGCCGCAACATCCATCCCGAGCGACGCCGGGGGTTTGGTCGTCCGGAGGAGGAGTTGCCGCGGCGGCGAAACCTGGCCTATCTTGAGGTTATCGAGCCCCAGGATCGCGCCGCTCGGGATCCGGATCTTCTTTCCCTCCTCCCGTGCCACCCCGACGAGATGTTCGCGAAAATCCTCCTCAGCCAGGGCGCCAACGGAGAGGACGACGATATCCCGGCCAGAGCGGAGGATCGCCTCGCCGAAGGTTCTGACAGCGTTGATCGAGGCGGCTTCAACGACGATCGAGAACTCATCGTGCATGAAGGCCTCAAAATCGGTGTATGCGCGAGCGCCGCAGAGCGCCGCCAGTTCTTCCGCCCGTTCCGGGATGATATCATAGACGGCGGTGATCTGGATGCCCCCGGCGTGTGCGGCGATGATATGCCCGACGTTGCCGCAGCCGAGCAACCCTATTTTTATCATCGAATAAAGAAGTTGTAATGTCAGCGGTTAAGGGTTGTGCCCGGCACGAAACCGGCAGGCGGTGGCTAAAACCGATCCATCTGCATCACACCACCCGGGTTTCTGGCCGGGCGCCGACCGCGCAGAAAGGAGTGTTGAGCAGCCATCACGCTTGATGAGTTACGGGGAAGACGGGTCTACATCGAGACCTACGGCTGCACCTACAACCAGGCCGACAGCCGGAGGCTGGAGCGGATACTGGAGGGGCAGGACTGCACCATCACGGGGCGGCCGGAGGAGGCGGACGCCGTTGTCATCAACACCTGCACGGTGATCGGGAGAACCGAGCGAAAGATGCTCCGGCGGCTTGAGGAGTTCGCCGACCGCGATCTCTATGTGACCGGGTGTATGCCCCTCGTCCAGATGGATGAGATCCGGTCGGTCTGCAATCCCCGTGTCATCCACCCGGACGAGATCCAGGAGCGTTCCGGGAGCATCGGCACCCGGGGCCCGGGGGCGACCGGCGTCGTCCAGGTGGCATCCGGCTGCGTCGGCCGGTGCAGTTACTGCATAACCCGGCTTGCACGCGGGCGGCTGCGCAGCGCGCCGGCTGAGGCAGTCCTTGATGCCGTCAGGGGTCTTCTCGCCTCAGGAGCATACGAGATCCAGGTTACCGGGCAGGACGTTGCCGCCTGGGGCCTCGACCGCGGCGAATCGTTCCCGGACCTCCTGCGCGGGATATCGGGTATCCCGGGACGATTTGCCGTCCGGGTGGGGATGATGCACCCCGCCTCGGTCACCGGTATCCTGGACGATCTGGTCGAGGCGTTCCACAGCGATAAGGTCTTCCGGTTTCTCCACCTCCCCGTTCAGTCAGGTTCGGACACCGTTCTTGAGCGGATGCAGCGTGGCTACACCGCGGCGGACGTAATCCGGATCGTGGATGCGTTCCGGGAGGAGTTCCCGGATATGATGATCTCTTCCGACTTCATAACCGGGTTTCCGGGCGAGACGGCTGAGGAGTTCCAGGAGACGCTCGAACTCCTCCGCCGGTGTGAGTTTGTGAAGGTCAATGTCACCCGCTACTCCCGGCGGCCCGGCACCCCCGCTGCCGCATTGAAAGACCTTCCGGATAGGCTGAGGAAGGAGCGGTCGCGGGCGCTGCTTGTTGAGGCGAACCGGATCTACGACCGCTACAACGAGCGCTGGATGGGGCGGTTGACGCCGGTGGTCGCGACAGAGAAGAACGTGCCGGGCTCGACCGTCTGCCGTAACCCCTGTTACCTCAACGTCGTCATCAGAGACGACCTGCCGCCGGGGTTCTCCGGGAGAGCGCTCATAACCGGGAACCACCGCCACTACGTCATCGGGGAACTGGTTTGAGGCCGCGGTAGCGGCCGGGCGGTGGGGGTGTCTCTACGTAAACCGTTCAACCTGAGATGCAGTAGACAGGGGCGGGGGATGTTCCATCCCCCTCCCCGTCAGCCCCTCCCCACAGGGGCGATTCCCCATCGATACAGTGTCCGGGGAGAGCATCACCTCAGCCGGTTTCAGGCGCGAAACTCCTCGCAGATCCCGTTTTCCGTCCCCGGACACGGCTTCCATAGGCCAATCATCACTCCCCGCCCGCCCCCTTCACCCCCGCAAGTTAAAGCAAACCTGGTTTGAAGCGCCCCCGTCCCTGCGGCCTGCAAAACGTGGTGAGCCCATATCCTGGATGGAAGCCTTGATCCGGCGGTCCAGGTTTAGCCCAACGGAAACTTTTTCTCATACCTTGAATAGACACTCTCTCATGCAGGAGTTCACCGGCCAGGAACTCTCCTCAAAGAAGGCAGACTACCTGAAGTACATCTACATGCGGGGCGATCTCGTGAAGACAACCGAGATCGCCGCCCGGTTTGACGTTGCCCCATCGACCGTCACAAAGACCTTAAGGGAGATCGCGAACGCTGGTTACATCGAGCACACGCCCTACCACGGCGTGAGACTCACCCCTCCCGGCGTCGAGTATGCCCGGTTTCTGGTCCGCCGCCACCGTATCGTTGCGCTGGTGCTGAGCCACTACAGGCTTACGCCCGAGGAGGCCTGCAGTGAGGCGGAGAAGATCGAGCAGTCTTTCTCAAAGGACCTGGTCGACAGGATCTGCTGGTCGCTCGGGCACCCGATGATGAGCGTCTGCGGCGAGATCGAGCACGATCACGGTTGCTGCTCCTCCGGCGGACGGTTGGTGTGAGCAAGATTTAGATAGGTACCAAATTATGGAGATGAGTATGATGCGGGATACCAGCGGGATCAAACCATTATCCCTCGTTGCCGTCGCATGCCTCCTCCTCGGGCTGATGACCGCCATGGCGGGGTGCACCGGCGCTGACAGGGAGATGGAGGACAACGACCGTATTGCTGTGGTTGTCACCATCCCCCCTCAGCAGGAGTTTGTGGAGCGGGTTGGCGGGGATCATGTCAGGGTGATCCTGCTCGTGCCTCCCGGTGCCGACCCCCACACCTACGAACCCGCGCCGGCCGTCCTGGCCGCGGTTGCAGAGGCGGATCTGTATGCGATGGTCGGGTCGGGGATCGAGTTTGAGATTGCCTGGGGAGAGAAGATCGCCGCCCTGAACCCCGATATGACTGTGGTGAACTGCTCGCAGGGGGTCGAGTTTATCGCGGCCGATCCCCATATCTGGACATCACCCCGGAACGCAAAGATCATGGTCGAGAATATCCGCGACGGACTTATCGAGGCCGACCCGGAGAACGCCGAAGACTACCGCCGGAACGCCGTGGCATACCTGGATGACCTCGATGCCCTGGACGCCGAGATCTCCGCTCTGATCGCCGGATCGGGTGTGAGGGTGGTGCTGGTCGACCACCCCTCCTGGGCCTACCTTGCCAGGGACTACGGGTTTGAGGAGGTGGCGATCGAGAGCGAGGGCAAAGAACCCTCGCCAAAGAGGATAGAGCACCTCATCCGCCTGGCAGAGGAGGAGGGTGTCAGGGTGGTGTTCGCCTCACCGGAGCACTCCACCCGGAGCGCCGGGGTGATCGCGGAGGCGATCGGCGGCAGCGTGGTGACTGTGAGCCCGCTCAAGAAGGACTACCTCGATAACATGCGGCAGGTGGCCGCGGCCTTCGCCGGGAGCGTCAGCGGATGAGCGAACCTCTGATCGAGGTCAGGGACGTCTGGGTCACGATGCGCGGGCATACCGTACTCGAGGCGGTGAACCTCAGCATCTACCCTGACGACTTCTTCGCCATCATCGGCCCGAACGGCGGCGGGAAGACTACGCTTCTCCGGGTGATCCTCGGTCTCCTCCGCCCCTGCCGGGGGGAGGTCAGGTTTCGCGGCGGTATGAGCAGTCTCGGCTACGTCCCCCAGTTCCGGACGTTTGATTTCGATTACCCGATCACCGTGCGGGAGATGGTGATCTCCGGCCGCCTTGGCCGGATCAGCCGTCTCCCGCGGCGGTACGGAAGCCTGGACCGCGAACGGGCGGATGAAGCGCTCGAGACGATGGGCATCTCAGACCTTGCCGACCGCCAGATCCGCGACCTCTCTGGCGGGGAGCAGCAGCGCGCGATCATCGCACGTGCGCTGGTCGGCGAGCCGAATGTCCTCCTTCTGGACGAACCGACGGTCTACGTTGACACCCCGACAACCCTGCAGTTCTACGAGATCCTCGACCAACTCCGCGAGCGGATGGCGATCGTCCTCGTCACCCACGATATAGGGGTGATCCCGGATCGGATCACCCGCGTTGCCTGCCTGAACCGGCGCCTCTACACCCACGACTCGGCCGAGATCACACCGGACATGCTCGAGGCCGCATACCACTGCCCCGTGGACCTGATAGCCCACGGGGTTCCGCACCGGGTATTCCCGGACCACGCGGGGGAGGGCGGAGAGGATGCTTGAGGTGCTCGGGTTCGAGTTCTTCCGCAACGCCCTTCTTGCCGGGGTGTTCGCAAGCATCGCCTGCGGGATCATCGGGACGTATGTCGTGGTGCGGCGGATGGTCTCTGTCAGCGGGGGGATATCCCACGCGGCGTTTGGCGGTGTGGGGCTTGGCTACTACCTCGGGATCGACCCGCTCCTCGGCGCGGCGGTCTTTACCGTGGCGACGGCGCTCGGTATGGGGGTGCTTGAGATCCGCGCCCGACAGCAGATGGATACCATCATAGGCGCGGTCTGGGCGGCCGGGATGGCTCTCGGGATACTCTTCGTCTACCTGACGCCCGGGTTTGCGCCGGACTTATTCTCCTACCTCTTCGGGAACATCCTGCTGGTGCCGCAGGGCGATGTCCTCCTGATGGCGGTGCTGGTGGCGATCATCGTCGCGATCGTCGGCCTCTTCTACCTTGAGTTCCAGGCGGTAACCTTCGATCCGGACTACGCAAGGGTCATGAACCTCCCGGTGGAACGGCTCTCGCTCCTCCTCCTGGTTCTGGTCGCGCTCACTGTGGTGATGCTGATCCGGGTCGTCGGGATCATCCTGGTGATCGCTCTCCTCACCATCCCCGCGGCGATCAGCAGACTATACACCGGGAGAGTATGGAGCATGATGCTCCTTGCAATTGGCCTCGGCGCCCTCTTCACCCTGATCGGGATCGGCCTCTCCTACGTCCTGAACGTACCCTCCGGCGCGACGATCATCCTGGTGAGCACGGCGGCATACGCGGCCGCGCTCGGGATCCGTGGAGGCAGATCGGTGCGCTTATGGAGATATACGCAAAACGGTGAATGAAGCAATGGATCCGATCATCGAAGAGGGGTATACCCGCCTCCTTGAGACCCTGGACGCCCTGGAGGCGGAGAAGGAAGAGGCTGCCGCGAAGGTCAGGGAGAACGCAGCAGCTCTCCTTGCAAGGATGGCCGCCGATGCAGCGCCGGTGGTAAAGAAGGTCGGGCTTGAGATGCTCCGGCGTGCAAGGAGGGAGGCCTCAGGGCAGCTCTACGACCAGGAGTTCTACGAGAAGAGGATGATAGTTCTCGGAAAAGGCGACCCCCTCCCCTACCGCCCCGACGATACGGCAAAGCCGGTCGATGTGCAGATCTGCGTACTCGACGAGGACGGGGTCTTCCACGAACTGATGTACACCAACACCGAGATCCGGACAGACTCCTACCTATCTGTGCTGACGCCGGAGGAGGCGTTCGAGATCTATGGCTACGAGATCCTCTTCATGCTCTACCGGGCGCTCTACGAGTATGCGGAGAAGGAGGAGGAGTTCATGGCGGCCCTCGCGCGGACGCTGGAGTACATCGCTATTCCGTGAGAGCGTCTCAGCGTTTTCCGAAGACCGGGAACATGGGTTCAGTAGGGTCGCGTCCGGCACGGAGCGCCGTAAGCGGGTAGGAGCGCTGGAACCGCTCTCCCCCGGCGTTCTCGTAAGTGACGACCGCTTTTGCTTCTGAGACCATCGACTCAAGTTCGAGACTTGACCTCTCGTCAGGGCCGAGCGAGGGGTGATCAAACTCGATATTCAGGGGGACCAGGGCGAGATGGATGTTGTTCGCCGCGGCGGTGCCGGTGTTGGTGAGGATGATCCTGCGGGCGTCTTCTGATAGGTCGGCGGTGACAAGCGGGAAGTCTGCGGTCTCCCTCATGATATGGAGACACATCAGGAGGGTAAGCAGGCAGACCAGCGCGATCAGGGCGACGAAGTAGTCGATGAATAAGAGCGCGAGCGTTATGAGGCCGCCGGCCACCAGAACGATCTTCTGGTTCCTGTCCATGATTATGGATTGATCCGCAGGAGGATTATAAGAGTAGGTTTCGGAGCGGCCGGCGTTGATGTGCAACATGACCATATACCGTCATGCCGAAGTAAGTAGAGAGAAAGAATATGCTTGATCTGAAGTTCGTTCGCGAACACCCCGAGATCGTCAGGGCCGACCTCATGAAGAGAGGGGATACCGATAAACTGCCCTGGGTTGACGAGGTGCTGGAGATGGACCGCCGGGTCCGTGAACTCACGGTTGAGATCGGGAACCTGCGCAACCGCAGGAACGTTGTCTCACGAGAGATCAGCAGGGCAAGGAAAGACGGGGAGAACATATCGCCGCTCCTCTCCGAGGCGGCGGGTCTGCCGGAGCGGATCAGGGAGGCCGAGGCTGAGCGCGGCCGCCTCTCCGAAGCGGTGCGCTACCGGCTGATGCGCCTCCCGAACATCCTCCACGAGAGCGTGCCGGTCGGGAGCGACGAGACCGGGAACGTCGAGATCCGGCGCTGGGGGGAGCCGAAAGTTCCAGAGTTTGACCTGGTGAACCATGGGACGCTTGCCGTCGAGCATGACTGGGCGGACTTCGAACGCGCGGCAAAGATCGCGGGTGCGGGGTTCTACTTCCTGAAAGGCAGGCTTGCCCTGCTCGATATGGCTCTCCAGCGGTTCGCGATGGATCTCCTCATCAGGCGCGGCTACACCCCGATCATCCCGCCCTACATGATGAACCGGGCCTCATACGAGGGGGCGACCGACCTTGCGGACTTTGAGAACGTGATGTATAAGATCGACGGCGAGGACGAGTACCTGATCGCGACGAGCGAGCATCCCATGGCCGCGATGTACAGCGGTGAGATCTTCGAGGAGAAAGACCTCCCGCTCAGGCTTGCGGGTATCAGCCCCTGCTTCCGGCGCGAGATCGGGGCGCACGGGATCGATACAAAGGGGCTGTTTCGCGTCCACCAGTTCCACAAGGTGGAGCAGTTCGTCTACTCCACCCCGGAACAGTCCTGGGACCTTCACGAGGAGCTGATAGCAAACGCCGAGGAGGTCTTCCAGCGGCTCGGTCTGCCCTACCGGGTTGTCCTGATATGTACAGGGGATATCGGGACGGTCGCTTCAAAGAAGTATGACCTTGAGGTCTGGATGCCGCGGGAGGAGCGCTACCGCGAGGCGGTATCATGCTCGAACTGCACGGCATACCAGGCGGTCCGGCTAAACATCAAGGTGCGCGACCCTGTCGAGTTCACGAGGAAACGCTACCTCCACACCCTGAACAGCACCGCTATAGCGACAACACGGGCTATCCGGGCGATCCTGGAGAACTACCAGAACCCGGACGGCTCGGTCACCGTGCCGGAGGCCCTGAGGCCCTACCTCTACGGCGAGGAGACGCTGTAGGAGGGTCTTTTCCCCCTCCCTTCACGGGATCGTCGTAACGATCCTCTCTTTTGATACCTTTCCGGCGATGAAACGGGCAAGACCGAGGAGCGCAACCCCTGCTGCCGCGAGAGCCGCTTCGGCCGCGGCCGAGATCTCCGCCCCTCCGGATATGATGCCCTGGAGCCCGCCGATTAGGAAAATGAACCCGAATATGAAGAGGAAGCCAAGGATCTGGTTCTCCCGCATCCCGAGCGCGAGCTGGGCGGCGCCGACGAACCCGGCGGCGGTGAGGATCCAGACCGGGACGACGACCAGCATGTGGGGGATGAGCAGGAGGTCGAGACTGGGTGGAGCCTCCAGCATGGCTGAGGCCATCGCGAGCGTCACAGCGGCTGAGAGCAGGGTTGTCAGGTAGGCCGGGATGGCGACTCCGCAGGTCTTTCCCGCCCAGAGGTGCCGAAGCGAGACGGGGGCGCAGAGGAGCGTCTCGATGCTGCCGTCCCGCTTCTCACGGAGGAAGGCGTCGGAGCAGAAGATGTAGCCCATTAGGATGGCAACGGGGAGGGTGACCGCGGCAACGGCGCCGGAGACGGCCTCGGCGCCCCCGCCGGAAGTTGCCACCATCCCGACGGCCGAGAGGGCGGGGAACCATACGGCGAAGATGAGGGCGGTGATGATGATGCTCCGGTTCCGCAGCGCGAGATGGACCTCCCGGCCGGCTATGACGGTAAACGTGCTCATGAGCTGCCCCCCGACTGACCGACGTGTTCAAGGTAGATCTCTTCAAGCGACCGCGAAGAGCGGCGAACCTCAAGGAGCCTGAACCCTGCGGCGGCGAGCGCCGCGATGAGGTCGGGGATGGCGCCGGGGTCGGCGAGGGTGCAGCGGAGGACCTCTCCATCCTCCTCGCAGCCGCTTACGTAAGGGAGCGCCATTGCGGTTTCGCGGGCGCGGGCACGGTCGCCCGGGTCGGCAAGGACGACCGTCATCTCGGGGCGGCCGGAGGCGGCGGTGAGGTTCTTCACCGAGTCGAACGCCCGGATCCTGCCGCCCGCCAGGATCGCGACGGTGGAGCAGATCCGCTGGACCTCGTCGAGGTGGTGGGAGTTTAAGAAGACGGTCATCTCTTCGCGCCGGGAGAGGTCAACTATGAGGTCGCGGACCATCCGCTGCGCACCGGGGTCGAGCCCGGACGAGGGTTCGTCCAGGAAGACGACCTCGGGCCGGTGGAGGATTGCCCGGGCGATCCCGAGCCTTCGTTTCATGCCGGTCGAGAACGTTCCGACGGGGTCGTTTCGGCGGTCGTCGAGGTCTACGAGCGCCAGGAGTTCGTCGATCCGGTCGCGTGGGTCATCGAGATCGTAGAGCCCGGCGTAGTAGGCCAGGTTGTCTGCGGCGCTCAGCCTGTCGGCAAGGCCGTTGGTCTCGAAGAGGACGCCGACCTTTGCGCGGGCAGCGTCGTCGATGGCGAGGTCGCGGCCGAGAACCCGGCACTCACCGGCGCCGGGGGTGAGGAGCCCGAGCAGGATCCGGATGGTTGTGGTCTTTCCGGCGCCGTTGGGGCCGAGGTAGCCGAAGATCTCACCGTGGGCGACGGAGAAGGTGACGTCGCGGAGGATCTCCCGGCCGTCAAACGAACGCGAGAGCCCGCGGACGTCGACGGCGTTCATGGCCGCCATCTCCGGCGGACCCGGGTTCTGGCCGCGATATAGAGTAGATGCATCGTGTGAAATGTTATCGGGTTGAGACATAAAATAACTGAGTTTTTGGGTCGGGGAAGGGCTATATTTGGGGAAGCGCCCACATACTCCTTGAACCGGGGGGTTGTGAATGGAGTTTTCCTGCGGTATTGACGAGCGGCCGCGGCCGGGGCTGCTCCTGGTCTACGGGCTGCAGTGGCTGGTGGTGAGCGTCCCGGTCATCCTGATCGCCGGGAGGGTGGTGGCCGGTCTCGAGGCTGGGGGTGCGGCGATCCCCTATCTGCAGAGGCTCTTTCTCCTGGTCGCGGTGCTGCTTGCGGTGCAGGTCTACATGGGTCACAGGCTCCCGATCGTTCTCGGCCCGGCGACGGTGCTCCTTGTCGGTATCCTGGCAAGCCAGGATGCGGGTTCAGCCGCCATCAACGCCTCGATTCTGATCGGGGGGCTTTTGCTCAGCGCGATCGCGCTGACGGGGTTTGTGGGGCACCTCAAACGGCTCTTCACGCCGCGTGTTATAGTGGTCGTCCTGGTGCTCATTGCATTCACCCTTGCGCCCGTCATCCTGGGTCTTGTCACGGAGGGTGGTGATGGGGTTACGGCGACAGCGGCCTTCCTCTTTGCCGCGGGGTTTGCTCTTGCCCTCTTTGCGGCGCACGGGATTCTTGGGGGGTTCTGGCGGTCGACGCTGGCGGTATGGGGGCTCGTCTTCGGCACCGCGGTCTACATTGCTCTTTTCGGGGGCGCCGCCGCTCTCCCTGCCGATACGGCGCTGTTTGCTCTGCCCGGGGATCTGGCTGCACCGCTTGCCATCCCAGATCCCGGGGTGCTTGCGGCCTTTCTGATCTGTTACCTGGCGCTTGCCACGAACGATCTCGGGTCGATCCAGTCGGTCGGCAGCCTTCTTGCGGCTGAGGGGATGGACGAACGGGTTAACCGGGGGGTGGGTGTCACCGGTCTTGGCAACGTCATTGCGGGGCTGATGGGGGTTATAGGGCCGGTGAACTTCTCGCTGAGTCCTGGTGTCATCGCGGCCACGGGCTGTGCCTCGCGGTTTGCGCTCGTCCCGGCGGCCGTGGGGCTCGCGCTGATTGGGCTATCGCCGCGCGCTATCGGCTGCATGGAGTGCATACCGGGGCCGGTCATAGGCGTCGTCCTGGCCTACGTCATGGCCACCCAGATTGCGGCAGGGCTGGTCTTTGGCCAGGAGAGCGGGGCGCTGGAGACGTTTGATGGCGGGCTGATCGTCGGTATCCCCCTACTGCTCGGGACGCTGGTGGCGTTCCTGCCGGCGGAGGTTGTTGCGGGTTTACCTGCGGTGCTCCGGCCGGTGCTTGCAAACGGGTTTGTGGTTGGTATCGTCACGGTGCTCGGGCTTGAGCACGTTCTCTACCGGCGGCGGTCGGCGAAACCGCCAAACGAGACCGGTTGAGGGGAGAGCTGACCTGATATAACTTGAACGCACGACCTCCCGGCTAATAACCGGGTGCACCACCGTTAAAACAAACACTGTAAACAACGTAAAATACGGAACAGTGGGCCCGATGCGGTTCGAAACACTGTAAACAACGTAAAATACGGAACAGTGGGCCCGATGCGGTTCGAACGCACGACCTCCCGGTTATCAGCCGGGTGCACCACCAGCTATGCTACGGGCCCGGTGGGATTTACCTTACATAGTCTGCCATGCTGGCACTTAATTGTTTTGGGTTGGGGGTCAATCTGGGGTGGCCGGGGCGTCGGCAATGGGGAGTTTTACACCCCCGCTGAAATGTACCTGTCTTGCTATATCGGATCGGGGCAGGTTGCTGGCAAACAATAGTAGTTTATTTAAGAGGAAGTGAAGTGGCTCTCTGGCGTAACTGGAAAACTACATGATGCCTCTGGGGCCACAGGCATACCAGATGAAAATATCTGGAGGGGCCATTATTCATACGAAATACGACCTGTTCTGAGGTGGTAATAGGTATTGCATTCGTGTACTGATCATCCTCATTAACCCCTATATCTCTAAATATTCCAAAACGCAAGATCTTTGTACTTTCAGCAAATACGCTTTATTATGCCACCCGTTGACACCATACACCTTACACACGGATATAAACAGTCTGTGGCATCCACGCCGGGCACAAAAAAAAGATGAGGTGAGTATGTGGAGGCTTAGTTCTTCTTGGCCTTCTCCTGGCCCTTCTCTACCTTCTTTTCCTCTGCTTTTTTGTCCTGTGACCGCTTGTCCTTTGCCATGACACACCTCCTTCCCAGGGAGGGATATACGTGATGTATACCGGTCGGGATATAAAATTTACCGTATCCCAACAGTGTTACACCGGATTCAAAGAAGGAATAGGCATTTTTCCCCGCTCACGGAAACACAACAGCAGGAGAGCGCACCGGAGGAGCGCTACTTCCTGCGCCTGAGTGCGGAGACCAGATAAAGCACGGTCAGGGAGAGAGCTCCTGCGACCTCGACACCTACAACAAGAGGAATGAGCGGGATTGCACCGGCAATACTCCTGAAAGACAATATCGGGCCAGGATCGGCCGGGCTGCCTGCAGGTGCAGATCCTGGCGCGTCAAGCCAGTCGCAGAAGAGCAGAGCGCCCACCGCGAGCATGACCCCTGCCATCAGTATGAATATTATCAGCCCCAGAATCTCGATCTTCCGCAGAGGTTTTCGCGCAAACCGCATCGATGCCATCCCTCCACTTCCAATCTCATGCATGCTCTCTCACCCCATACACCTCACCTGAGTAGAGGTGTAACCATCGCCTGCCGGAAATTGAAGATCCAGACAGATCCTGAACTGCCACTCCCGCAGCATAGAATTGCCAAAAGCCCCGGAAAGCTCCGGCAGATATAATTCTACATGATTGAACATGACAATACTATGACAACCAGGATGTATTTAATCCTGTCCCCCGACCCGCACCCGACTGAAAAGATTGGAAAATGGTGCCTACAAGGAGATTATCCACGAAAAATGCAGATTACCACCAATATTTTATCCATTTCCCTCCAACAGATATGAGAATGCCACGCATCTATCTCGGCGAGATCCTGCTTCACTGGTGCGACACCTGCCACGTTCCAGTGCTATCCGGGGTTTGTGCATGCGGCAGCCCGACCCGTCCGGTAGCCGTCACACCGCCGGGGGACGCGCGCCCCGCCTTCCCCGACGACATCGAGCGGATCAACCGGATATTCAGCGATCATTTCGGGGCGCCGTTGATACCGGAAGGGCATATCGCGCTCCTGAACAAGGTTCCTGCGGCGGACAGGATGGATGAGATCGTCCTTGGCGGCGCCGTCGTGGGTGCCGTCCGATACCTGCCGGGAGAGCGGCGCTGGGAACCCCTGCCGCGGCGGGCGGCAGCGGCATACATGCGGCCAACCAGGCGCCGGGTCGTGGTCGACGATGGCGCAGTCCCGTCCATCCGTGACGAGGGGGCAAGCGTACTTGCGCCCGGCATCATCTCGATCGACCCGGCCGTTGCCGCGGGCGATGAGGTCTTCATACTGAGCGCAAACGGCGAGTGTATCGGCGTCGGGAGGGCAAAGGTCGATGCCGCCACCGCCGGAGCGATGGAGCGGGGTGTCGTCGTCCGGACACGCAAGAACCTGGATGCTGCCCCCCTCCCGGGTGAGGCGACCTGGGAGGACACCGTCAGGGCAAACGAACCCGTCCTCGCCGATTACGAGGCCGCAAGCATCAGGTTCGTCAGGGAGGCTGCAGAACAGAACCCGCACACCCCGACCATCTCCTACTCGGGCGGAAAAGACAGTCTTGCAACCCTCCTGATCGTCTTAAAGGCAATCGGGGCGGTGCCTATCCTGTTTTCCGATACAGGGCTTGAGTTCCCTGAAACCTATGAGAACGTCGATGAAGTGGCGAGGCGATACGGTCTAGAGGTCTTCAGCGCCTGTGACAAAGAGGCGTTCTGGGAGACGTTCGAGGAGAACGGCCCCCCGGCTGTCGATAACCGCTGGTGCTGCCGTGTCTGCAAACTCCATCCCGTCGGCCGCCTGATCGAGGAGAACTGGGGCGAGTGCCTCTCGTTCATAGGGCAGCGGAAGTACGAATCGGTGCGCCGGATGCGGAGCAGGCGGGTCTGGCGAAACCCGCACGTCCCGCAACAGGTCTCGGCAGCCCCCATCCAGCAGTGGACGGCGATGCACGTCTGGCTCTACATCTTCCGCGAGAAGGCGCCATACAACCGTCTCTACGAGAGGGGGCTTGACCGCATCGGCTGTTTCATGTGCCCCTCAAGCGATCTCGCGACGTTTGCGATCATCGGGGAGACGCACCCTGAACTCATGAAGATGTGGCACGAGAAACTCGCCCGCTGGCAGGAGAAGCAGGGGCTCGATCCGGACTGGATCGAGTCTGGACTCTGGCGAAGACAGGGTAGTTCCGATGAAGAAGAAGATAGTTATAATTGATTATGGTCTTGGCAACCTGCGCAGCGTCTTTCGCGGCCTGGAGCGGGCTGGAGCGGCGCCCAGGATAACGGGGGATGCTGAGGAGATCACGGCAGCGGATGGAATCGTTCTCCCGGGTGTGGGAGCGTTTCGCGAGGGGATGGAGATGCTCGGTGATCTCCAGGCGACAGTCGTCAACGCCGCTCGCGAGACGCCGCTGCTCGGGATCTGTCTAGGTATGCAGATGCTCATGGACTCGAGCGAAGAGCACGGGCTCCACCGGGGGCTCGGGCTGATACCGGGGGAGGTCAGGCGGTTTGTACCGACCGGCAGGGAGAAAGTGCCGCATATGGGCTGGAACACCATACGCATCCAGGCGGGGGCGCCTCTCTTCGATGGGCTGCATGAGGAGGAGTACGTCTACTTTGTCCACTCCTACTACGCGGCGGCCGCACCGGAGAGCACCATCGCGAGCACCACCTACATCCACCCGTTTGCATCCGCGGTCAGGTGCGGACAGACATACGGTCTCCAGTTCCACCCGGAGAAGAGCGGTGCGGTGGGGCTGAAGATCCTGGAGAACTTCATCGAGCAGATCTGTTAGGCCAGGTATACCCCTCTCTCGCTGCCGGGGACTCCCGTTTCTGCCTCGCACACCTGCTCCAGCCAGGATAGACCGCAGCGTTGTTCTCCAAAAAGAGAGCGTTCGGCTGAGATACGGAGATAGAGGCGGGGATGATCTCGCCCTCCGCGGCGTTTGCTGCCTTCCTCGCGCTTGCAGGATCCGCAGCCGCGCCTCTGACCACGCACCCCGCTAACCCGGTTTCAGGAGCCCGGGCGCACCTCTTTCAGCCGTCGCTCAATACGAGCCCCATGCGACCCCATCCAGTAGAGTTTCCGGCAGGCGGGGCACCACCAGAACTCCCTTTCCGGGGGGGAGGGCGGGGCGTATGGGGTCTCCCGGATCTCACGCTGTGTGGCCGGTCGAAGGCGCGTGTTGCAGAGTGAACAGCGACTCATCCTGACCACCGGCTCGATCAGACCGACGTCGGCAAGTTGCCGGATCTGTGACAGGATATCTTCAGAAGCGATGTAGACCGCCTGCTCACCGCCACGGCGCGCGAGTTCCCGGTCGCGGGTCAGGAGGACACGATCCTCACAGGTTGCGATCTCTAGCAGCAACGAATCTTCCCGCGTGCTGCCGGGGGAGAGGCCGTTTGCACTCAGTGTGTCATACCCCATGAACCGGAGGTAGCGCGTCAGCGTCCCGAGCATCCTGTCGGTCAGGAAACGGCGTTCACCGGATCTCCGAGACATACTCGATATGCCCCCCGCATCTCGTGCAGGAATGCCCTTCAAGCCCCCGTATCCGTATGGCGTAGCCTGCCCGCTCGATGATGAGGTTTCCGCAGGATGGGCAGTAGGTGCTCTCGTAAGGGTGGCCTCCGACGTTTCCGAGGTACGGGTAGTTGATCCCGAGCTCTTTTGCCCGTTCGTAAACCTTCTCAAGCGTCCTGACCGGTGTCGGCCAGACATCCAGCATCCTGTATTCAGGGTGGAACCGGGTGAAGTGCATCGGCGTATCGGGTCCGAGGTTCTCAACCACCCACCGGATGAGCCCCTCCATCTCCTCCATAGAGTCGTTCTGGCCCGGGATGACAAGTGTAACCGTCTCGATATGCATACCGAGTTCCTTTGCAAGCAACGCTGCGTCAAGGACGGGCTGAAGCCTTCCGCCGCAGACCTTCCGGTAGAAGGCATCAGAGAACGATTTGATGTCAACACGGAAGGCGTTGAGCATACCGGCGAGGTCGCGCAACCCCTCCTCGGTGATGTAGCCGTTCGTGACATAGACCGTTCCAAGACCCTTCTGCCGTGCAAGCGCTCCCATCTCAAGCGGATACTCGTGCCATATGGTGGGCTCGTTGTATGTCCAGGCGATGCTTGCAGAACCCGACGCAATCGCCCGCTCCACCCCCATCTCGGGGCTGATATCCCTGAACCCTCCCATATCCAGAGTTTGCTGGGAGATCTGCCAGTTCTGGCAGTGCACACAGTGGAAGTTGCAGCCAACGCTGCCAAGCGAGTAAGAGAGGCTTCCCGGCAGGAAATGATACAGCGGTTTCTTCTCGATGGGATCGACCGCTTCAGCGATCACCTTGCCGAATGTGGCGGCATACAGCGTGCCGCCGCGGTTGATGCGGACACCGCAGATACCATGCTTCCCATCTTTAATGGTGCACCTGTGGGCGCAGAGCGAGCACCTGACGGTGTTATCCTCCAGTTTCTGGTAGAGTCGCGCCTCATGCATATGATCTCCCCCTGTCGGGAAGCATGATAGTTATTGCGGGAGGTGCCGCTTATCCACCTCTCCAGCCTCTCTATCATACTCAACAACCAGGGCGCCGCGATACCCGCAACGCTTGCAGCGGTAGAGAAAACCGATGTATCCTCCGGTAACCGGCCATACATCGGTTGAGTTGCAGACCGGGCAGTGCAGCATCTTCACAACAGGTATATGAGTGATATCCGGGTAATAATAGGGTGGGATGAAGAAGATCGTTATATCTCTGGGCGGCTCGATTCTGGTCCCCTCGCTTGAATCGAACAATATCGCTCGATACGTATCCGTTCTGAAAAAGATCTCCGGGATATGCCGGCTGTTCATTGTTGTCGGCGGTGGCGGGGAGGCGCGCAGGTACATCGGGGTCGCTCGCGGCCTTGGCGCCGGCGAGGCAGCGGCGGACGAACTCGGCATCATGGTGACCAGGCTGAACGCGCGTCTTCTCATCGCCGGCCTCGGCGAGGCGGCCTACCCGCGTGTTGCCGAGAACTACACAGAGGCGCTTGAGTTCGCGCTGAGCGGAAAGATCGTGGTCATGGGCGGGATCACTCCTGCACAGACGACTGACGCCGTATCGGCGGTGCTTGCCGAGAGCGTTGGTGCCGACCTCCTCATCAACGCCACGTCGATCGACGGGATATACAGCGCCGACCCGAAGAAAGATGCCAGTGCGGTGAGGCACGAACACCTCACTCCGCGAGAACTCCTGGAGATCCTCACAGCAAACAGAATGAACGCGGGCGCCAACACCGTTCTCGATATCGTGGCCGGGAAAGTTATTGAACGCTCCGGGATCCCTCTTCTGGTGATCGACGGCCGTGAACCGGATAACCTCTACCGGGCGATCGCGGAGGGCGCGTTCGTCGGCACCATAGTCTCAAAAGAGGGTGCAGAACCCCGGCCGGCTTGAATTCACAGGAAAAAACTCCCCTCCAGCGATCCGGTGGCAGCAAACAGGATTCTAAACCCAACTAGACAGGGAACCTGGAGATGATCTGCCCTGCCGCCAGAAAGAACCCGATTGCCGCAGAGAGAGTCTGCAGCGCAAAGGAGAGGTTCTCTTTCCAGGTTCAAACCCCTCTTAATGATCGATACCACGTTTCTTGAGTTCATCAGACTTCTTCTTCGAGCATGCCTCACATCGAAACTCTGGCGCCGGGTCGCTGGTTCTGTCGTAGTTCTTTGCCCTGACGAGGCGGTAACCCCGGGCAACCCTGCCGCAGTCCACGCACCTGATATCGTCTCTCACCTCCCACTGTGCGGCGAGGGTCTCGGAGGTGAAGATAAACCGATCGACCCAGAAGAAGATGAGACCTCCCACCAGGTTGGCGATTATCGTCGCGGCAAGCGCCCCAAGGCTGCCGAGCAACGCAAGCACCCCGGCCAGGATCGGCGTCGAGAGTTGCCACCGGATGAGATACAGGCCGTATAGTTTAAAATTAATTTCCACAGATAATATTCAACCCCTGAGTCATAAAACCGGGCGGGGACGACCTCAGGAGAGCACCAGGATCCGGCGAGTCAGGCTCTTGTGCACCCGCTGCTCGTGCTCCTGCAGGATGGTGAAATAGCAGGCGGCGATGGACGTTATGTCACGGTTCGTCACAACGACCGCGCGCCGCCCCGGCCGAAGGATCCGCCGGATCTCCGCAAGCGACCCGTCGTACAACTGGTCCATGCTCTCTGCGCGGACCCTGACCGACTGGCCGTAGGGCAGATCTGTCACAACGGCGTCGATAGCACTGTCACGGATGGGGACTGCCGCGGCATCTGCAACCATCACATCCGGGCCAGGGAGGTTGCGCCTGCAGCCCTCGATCATCTCGGGGTCAAAATCACTCCCAAGGATCCTGGCACCTACCTCCCTCGCCTCAAGGAGGATCCCGCCTGTGCCGCAGAAAGGGTCAAAGAGCCGTTCACCTGGCGCGACAAGAGAGATGTTGACGAGCGCCCTGGCTATCCGGGGCATCATCACGCCAGGGTGGAAGAATGGCCGACGCGTGGGGTTCCGGGCCTCAAACGCCCCCCGGTCGATCCGGAAAATTACGCGGCCGAAGTAACAGCGATCATCTGAGACGATGGCACGGTACTCTTCGATAGGATTGCGGAGCGAGACCGGGCCGGCAATAAGGCTCCCGATCACCCTCTCTGCCTCAAGGCTAGATATGTCCATACGCGCCCCCTGAACGGTCTTCACCCTGCCGGCAAACGGTCGTGTGGTCGTGATGCCAAGGTCCCGAAGCAGACCCCAAAACGCTGCGGCCGTAGGTTCGCACTCGCCGAGATACTCCATAACCACGTGTGTCAGGGAAAGCCGTCTGGTAGCCTCCGGGTCAGGGCATTCCGCAACCGCAACCTGCGTCCGCCGGGAGAGCACCCTGCCCACGCACTCGAGCTCCGCGACCGGCAGGTCAGGGTGCTCACCGGAGAGTTCAAAAAGCAGTTTCATCCTCACGGTATTGGGCATGCCGGGTATAACAACAAGATCGGCGGACCCGCATCAGCCCGAAAAACAGAAAAAACCAGACACCAAAGCCAGGAAAGACCATCACTTCACAGTCTCTTTCATCCGATCGACAACATCGTGGAAGAAGCCCTTGCCCTTCTTCGCGCCCTTCACAGAAGAGGGTTTGTGCCCCTCCACTTCGAGCAGACGCTCATACAACTCCCGCTCCTCGTCCGTCAAGCGCTCGGGGATGACGATCCTCACCCGCACCAGTAGATCCCCGGGCTTTGTCTGCCAGCGCACACCCTCACCGCGTATCCTTAGCCGGGTATCATGCTGCACTCCGGCCGGGACACTGAGGCTGACCGTGCGCCCGTCGATCGTCTGCACCTCAACCTCAGAGCCCAGCACCGCCTGTGCCGGGGTGATATCGACAGTGGTCTCCAGGTCGTCGCCACGACGGGTGAACGCCCTGTTCGGCGCGACGGTGATCTCCACGTAAAGGTCGCCCGGCGGCGCACCGTAGTCGCCAAAGTCGCCGTAGCCCTCCATCCGGAGACGCATGCCCGTATCCACGCCCGGCGGGATCCGGACCTTCACCGTCCGCCGGGCACGCCGGTGGCCGGTGCCATTGCATGCCCTGCACCGGGTCTCCGGAACCCTCCCCCGGCCATTGCAGGCGCTGCAGGTGCTCATCCGTACGAAGTTCCCGAAGAGAGACTGGCTCATCTGCCGCATCTGGCCGGTGCCGCCACAGGTCGGACAGGTAACGGTCTTCTTCGTCTCGCTCCCGGTTCCATCGCACTCGAGGCAGGGCTCGACATGTTCTACTTCGACCTCCTTCTCCGTCCCGAAGACCGCCTCATCGAGCGTGATCCGCAACTTCACCAGGATGTCCGCACCCGGCCGCGGGCCAGTATGCTGCCTCCCCCCGCCTGCAAACCCGCCGCCAAAGAAGGTCTCAAAGATATCCCCGAACCCGGAGAAGTCAGCGCTGAACCCGCTGGAATATCCACCACCGGAGTATGAACCGCGGGAAGCGCTGCTGTAGGCCTCGTGCCCCATACGGTCGTACTGGGCGCGTTTCTCGGGGTCGGAGAGGACACTGTAAGCCTCGTTGATCTTCTTGAAACGCTCTTCGGCCCCAGGCTCTTTACAGACGTCTGGGTGATACTTTCGTGCAAGGTTCCGGTAGGCTTTCTTGATCTCCTTATCGTCGGCGTCGCGTGAAACGCCGAGGGTATCATAGTAGCTTTCCGGACCCATTCCTCTCACTCTTTGACTTCGTAATCAGCATCGACGACGTTGTCATCCTTCCCCGCGGCAGTCCCCGCCTGCGCACGCTGGTACACCTTTGTCGTGAATGCATATACCGCTTCGGTCAGGGCATCCATCTTCTGCCGGATCGCCTCGGTGTCGTCACCCTCGAGAGCCTTCTTGAGATCGGCGATCGCACTCTCAATCCTCTCCCTGTCAGAGGTCTCGATGGTGTCCTTTGCATCCTTGATCGCCCGCTCCGCAGTGAAGATCGCGGTATCAGCGGCATTGCGCAGCTCAATCTCCTCGCGCTTCTTCCGGTCCTCCTCCTCAAACCTCCTGGCCTCGTCCATCATCCGCTGGATCTCCGCTTCGGATGGGCGGGAGTCCTGCGGTTTGATGGTGATCGACTGCTCGTTCCCGGTACCGAGGTCCTTTGCCGACACATGGACAATACCGTTTGCATCGATATCGAAGGTCACCTCGATCTGCGGAACGCCGCGTGGCGCGGGCGGAATCCCTGTCAGCTGGAACCGGCCAAGTGTAAAGTTATCCTTCGCGAGCGCCCGCTCGCCCTGCACCACGTGGATCTCGACCGATGTCTGTCCATCGGCGGCGGTCGAGAAGATCTGGCTCTTCCGTGTCGGGATGGTGGTGTTGCGCTCGATCAGTTTCGTCGCGATGCCGCCAAGCGTCTCGATGCCAAGCGAGAGCGGGGTCACATCCAGCAGAAGGACATCTTTAGTCTCCCCGGTGAGTACGCCTGCCTGGATAGCAGCACCCAGTGCAACACACTCGTCTGGATTGATACCTTTGTCAGGCTCCTTGTTGAGGATCTTTCTCACAGTCTCCTGGACCAGCGGAACCCTGGTCGACCCCCCTACAAGGAGAACGTGATCGATATCTTCCTGGCTCAGTTTGGCATCGGCCAGAGCCTGTTTCACCGGTCCGATGGTCGAGTCCACCAGGTCGGCGATGAGACTCTCAAACTTCGCGCGGGTGAGATCGATGTCCAGGAATTTAGGGCCGCTCTCCGTGGTGGTTATGTAGGGGAGGTTGATGTTGGTCTTCTGGACGGTTGAGAGTTCGATCTTTGCGTTCTCAGCCGCATCACGCAGACGCTGCATGGCAACCCGGTCTTTTCGGAGATCGATTCCTTCCTTCTTCCGGAACTCCTCGACCAGATAATCGACGATCCTTCTGTCAAAGTCGTCGCCACCGAGATGGTTTATGCCAGCGGTCGCCTTGACCTCAAAGACGCCATCCCCGAGCTGGAGGATAGATACATCAAAGGTGCCGCCTCCCAGATCGTAAACGAGCACCGTTGCCTCCTCCTCCCTGTCGATACCGTAAGCAAGAGCGCTTGCGGTCGGTTCGTTGATGATCCGGAGCACCTCGAGGCCTGCGATCTTCCCTGCGTCTTTGGTCGCCTGCCGCTGGGCATCGTTGAAGTAGGCGGGCACCGTGATGACCGCTTTTGTAATCTTTTCACCCAGGTACTGTTCCGCATCCACCTTCAACTTCTGGAGGATCATCGCGGAGATCTCCTGCGGGCTGTAGGTTTTGTCCCCGATGATGACCTTCTCGCTTGTGCCCATCTTGCGTTTGATCGACTGGATGGTGCGTTCCGGGTTAGTGATCGCCTGCCGTTTTGCTGCGCTGCCGACCAGTCTCTCCCCGTCTTTTGTGAACGCCACGACCGAGGGGGTGGTCCTGCCGCCTTCCGCGTTGGGTATGACCGTCGGCCGCCCGCCTTCCATGATCGCCATGCATGAGTTGGTTGTTCCAAGATCGATGC
Organism: Methanomicrobiaceae archaeon; assembly: GCA_022837745.1. Taxonomy (GTDB): domain Archaea; phylum Halobacteriota; class Methanomicrobia; order Methanomicrobiales; family Methanoculleaceae; genus Methanoculleus. The sequence continues at coordinate 42,865 of JALHIW010000021.1, forward strand.
CAATGACCTTCTCTGAAACCATGTGGTTATTCCTCCTTTCCTTTAGACACTACAACTTTTGCGCATCTGATGACCTTATCCTGCATGCAGTAGCCGCGAACGACCTCCTCGATCACGCTGCCCTCCTCCGCCTCCGACGGGACGCAGGCGATAGCCTCCTGGCATTCCGGGTCAAAAGGTCGGTTAAGGCACTCGATAGGCTTGATACCGTGCCGTTCCAGGATGTCTATAAGGAGTTTTTGTATCTGCTGCATACCTTCTCCAAGACCGCCAGCCTCGGCTTTCTCCGCCCGCTCGAAGTTGTCCACAACTTCGAGCAACTCGACAGCGAGATCCTCTATGGCAATCCTCGCCATGTTCTCAAGTTCACGGGCCATCCTTTTGCGGTAGTTCTCAAAATCTGCTGCAAGCCGGAGATACCGGTCATTAAGGTCATCGTATGCCGATTTCAGTTCATCATATGACGTTTGCACCTCTTCACGCTCTTGAGATGCCGCATCCGCCTTTTCTGCAAGAGCCTGTTGCTCCCCAGGTGGTTTGGATGTATCTTCCTTCATACGCCTAACCTGCTTTTAAAAAGTATCATGTGTTTATTATTTATTGTAATGGGGTTCTATATATTATTAACTATCAGTGCGGGCATTTATCCCCTCTCATTTGTCGAATTTACGATCAGACGCAAATCCACAGAAATTCTTCCGGTAGGATAAAAATCTTCCGGGAAGGGATCGCCATATTTGCCACCCGGTTTTGCGGCTAGCGCCAGATATATCTCTCCACCCCGCTTACGTGTAACCATGAAATGGGCACTGCTGTCTGTCTGGGACAAGACAGGCATCGTCGATCTCGCAAAGGTGCTCATCGAGCACGATTACCGTATCCTGAGTTCGGGAGGAACCGGGGCGGCGCTGGATAAGGCGGGGATCCCTTTCACCGATGTATCCGCCTATACCGGTTCTCCCGAGATGATGGATGGCAGGGTCAAGACCCTTCATCCAAAGATTCACGGCGGGATCCTGGGCCGCCGGGGTATCGACGACGCTCTGATGCAGGAACACGGCATAGAGCCTATCGACCTCGTCGTGGTGAACCTCTATCCCTTCGAGGCTATGAGCAGCAAGGGGCTCCCGATCGATAAGGTGATCGAGTACATCGATATCGGCGGCCCGGCGATGGTGCGGGCGGCGGCAAAGAACCACAGATACGTTGCCGTGGTTGTGGATCCCGCTGATTACGACAAAGTTGCAGAAGCCATCAGGAGAGGCGGATTCACAGCCGAAGAGCGCCTGAACCTCGCTGCAAAGGCTTTTGCCCGAACCGCAGCCTACGACGGAGCGATCTCAAACTACTTCACCGGTATCGGCCGGCCATTCCCGACGATTCTCACTCTCCAACACAGGGGAGGTAGAACGCTGCGTTACGGCGAAAATCCCCATCAGGCGGCAGCGGTCTACGGGGAAGCGGGTATCGCCGGCGAAGAGCCGCTCCAGGGCAGGCAGATGTCATACAACAATTATCTTGACGTTCATGCAGCGGTCGGGCTGCTCCGGGAGTTTAATGATGGGTGTGCTGCTGTCATAGTCAAGCACAACAACCCCTGTGGTGTGGCTATCGGGAACGGACTCCTTGAGACTTATATCGCCGCCCGGGAGGTTGATCCAGTCTCAGCCTATGGTTCGATCGTCGCCGTGAACCGGGAGGTGACGGAGGATGTTGCCCGCGAGATCACAAAGACGTTCGTCGAAGTTCTGATCGCTCCATCCTACACGACTGGCGCGCTTGAGATTATGAAAGCCAAGGAAAATATGCGGGTGCTCCGGCTTCCCGACCCTGTCATCCAGGATGAGATCCGGAGCATCGACGGCGGCATCCTGGTCCAGCGCACAGAACCATACCGGGAGAACTGGCGGGTCGTGAGCGAGCGGGAACCAACGGCCCATGAGATGCTGGCAATGGAACTCGCCTGGAAGGTCTGCAAACACACGAAGAGTAACGCCATCGTATTCGCCGACGAGAAAGCGGTCATCGGGATCGGAGCCGGGCAGATGAACCGGGTCGAGTCAGCGGAGATAGCGGTCAGGAAGGCCCGAAAATCCCTTGCTGGATCGGCGGTGGCATCAGATGCGTTCCTCCCGTTCCCCGATACGCTGGAAGTTGCAGCGGCGGCAGGGGCGACCGCGCTCGTCCAGCCTGGAGGGTCCATCCGCGACCAGGAGGTCATCGACGCGGCGAACAGGCTCAACGTCGCGATGGTCTTCACCGGGGTTCGCCACTTCCGGCACTAAAAACCTTTTTTATCGTCAGTGTGTTATTTGCATCCTTTTACGAAGAAAACAGGCAGAAGGCCCCACACTTTAGTGCGGGGATAAATGCCGTCCATCGATAACCATATTGCGCACCTTGGCGTATGAGACTATAATGCGTAAGGCATATCGGTATCGACTCTGCTTGAGCAGACGCTGGAGATATGCCGGTGGGTCTATAACGATACGCTCGCATTGCGAAAGAACGCATGGGAGCAGGAGCAGCGTTCTATCTCTCTCTATGAAACCAACAAGATCCTGACAGAGTGGAAGAAGGAACGACCCGATCTGAACCAGGTTTATTCTCAGGTTCTCCAGAACGTTCAAATGCGCGTCGATCTTGCCTTCAAAGCCTTCTTCCGGCGGGTGAAGGCAGGGGAGAACCCCGGATACCCAGGGTTCAAGGGGAAGGGGCGATACGACAGTTTCACATATCCGCAATCGGGATTCAAACTTGAGGGAGATCACCTCCATCTCTCAAAGATCGGAGACGTGAAGATCCTCCTCCACCGCCATATTGAAGGGACGATCAAGACCCTCACGATCCGGCGGTCTTCAACCGGAAAATGGTATGCCTGCTTCTCGGTCGAGTACGATCCCTCTCCCACAGAAGGAGAGCGCAGTCGGGATCGATGTAGGTCTCGAGTCCTTCGCCACCCTCTCAAACGGGGAGAAGATCGAAAACCCCCGGGTTCTTCCGCACCGATGAGAAGGCTCTTGCAAAGGCGCAGAGGAGGCTTTCAAAAGCAGAGAAAGGCACTCCTGAACGGAAGAAAGCCCGGAAGATATCGTTGCACACGTCCATGAACGGATCGCCAACAGACGGCTCGATTTCGCTCACCAGACCTCCCGGAAGGTGGTGGATCGGTTCGGTACGATTGTGTTCGAGGATCTGAGGCCATCAAATCAACGGTTCTGTGATATAAACTCCCCGTTTCTTCCCGGTATTACGCGACGGGGACTATAAAAACAGTTTGCTCATGGTGTGATGCCCTCCATAACCACGGCGGTGAAACGTCTTTTGTGGCTGACCAGCCGCCACCTGGGGGGGAGGGGACGGGACGTCCCTTCCCCTTGTCTCCGCGCGTCACCGGGAACGGTATTCAGGCAGCGAGTCGATCACCCCCACCGCCCGGCCGCTCGCGCGGCCTCCTCCCGCCCCCTTCATAGGGGGCGGGCAGTGCATGGCGATAGCCCCGGATACGGTGCACGGGGAGCAGGAACTGGATTTCGGTGAGGGTGATCGCGTCTACGGCAGAGAGGTTGTCTGCTTCCGTGGTAGTG
>JALHIW010000021.1:46541-51466 GCA_022837745.1 Methanomicrobiaceae archaeon
AGCATCTTCATACAGATCCCGGTCACCCCCCAGGAATCTGTCCATGGACTGGACACGGAGAGGTTTATCAAACCAGTGAGGCATTGGTTTGATGGCCTCGATCTGAATATCACAAACATGCAGAAGAACCACCATCTGGCAAAAAGCATTGCAGATGCCGCCTGGAGTATGTTCATCACGATCACATAGAGCAAAGCGGAGGATGCTGGCTCACGCGTGATCCTGGTCAACCCCGGAAAACACGTCTCAGATGTGCTCCGGATGTGGGATGATCGTCGCCAAGACGCTCTCTGATCGCGTCCATTCCTGCCCGTATTGCGGGCTGGTGATGGATCGCGACCAGAACGCGGGCGTTCAACATTATGAGATTGGGGCTGCAGTCTCAGGGATAACATCCCAGGATGCCCCCGACGAGATGGGGGGAAGCAGTCACCGCATCAGGCTGGAGACCTGCCAGACGCTCGATGCCACTGGAGGGCTTACCCTGACCCTACCTGATATGTCCAGAAAAGAGGATGTTTTTCATGAGCAATGCAAATCAAAAGAGGGTTTTGCATAATGTACAGAAGATGGGCAAGAAAATATCTGATGGGGGAAAGGCCGCGCTTTGAGGGCCATGAAACCCGGGCAGAGACTGAAACTGCTGGTTTGATGGCCTCAGTGCCCGGGGACTCCACCGACCACAGATGAACGTCAGGTTATCAGTCGATGGCAACCATGACCTCAGTTGACTTTACCACCGCATATACTCTCTTGCCGACGGCAAGCCCGAGGCTCTCGACGGATTTTCTGGTAATGACCGAGACCAGCTCGCCGCCGCCGTCCAGTTCGATGACAACCTCGGCGGTGACAACGCCCTCGGTGATGGATTTTATCTTTCCTGGAATCTGGTTTCGCGCACTCAACTTCATGCCACTCACAGCACAGGATGGCCCATTCTCCCCTATATAGGTATCGATCACGCTGATTTGCCTAAAAAGAGCCTGAAAACCAAATTATGGGCCTGTCCGGATTCGAACCGGAGATCTTTGCCGTGTAAGGGCAACGTCATGACCAGCTAGACCACAGGCCCCGTGGATGTCTTAGAGTATTTTGCACCTTGATGGATAAACGTGTTGCCCGCCGGAATTTCCGGGGGGGGCGGGCATGGTTTTGTATCAACCCCGGAATGGGGGACCGCAGCACCGCATAAAGGGCCGCCTCAAATCTGCGGGGCGGACGGCCGCAAGCCCTCCTGATGATAAAAGCCGGTCTTAGAAAAGAGGCGATCTAATCAACGACCCGGATTTTAGAGTCTCAACTTTTTTCCTTTTAGTATGCCCGTCGATCCTCAAGCCAGTTCACCGGTGCTCTCAAATCACTCGCATTGAACGCCTTTCGCCGACCAGCCCCCCACATCCTGCTCTCGCAAAAACCCCAGGGCTACCCACAGATGGTGGTTCTGTCAGCGGTAATTCACAGACCTCCTGGGAACGCCCCGGCAAGGGTTAATCAAAACCCGGCACAGCCTGGAAGTAGAGGTTCAACAGCCCAAAAAAGGACGCTGGAGATAAAAAAAAGTGTTTTAACTTGCGGGGGTGAATGGGGCGGAGCGGGAAGTCCCCGGTCTTGCCGCCGGGGTAGTTCACAGGAAGCCAAACGACTTCAGGGTAACCTCGGGGTTGACAGCCCCAACATGGTAGACAGCACCCTCGGATAGTTCGTTTATGACCACCTCTGCCGGCGAGAAGAGCGAGGTGTCGATCTGGTAGAAGTCGAAGTTTGCCTCCTTGAAGATCTCATAGAACGGTTTTCCGTAACCCCTGGATTTATTGCTCGGGATCTTCTCGAGATAATCCTTGATCTCCGGCGCCTTCATCGTCAGCATTATGCTGCCATGGTAGATCGTTGCGTCGTTGGTGCTGCCCATCGCCTTTGTGCCATCCTTCTTTACGGGCGCGATAGGCGCATGCCCGATACCCGCGATGATCTTCTTTGTGTCAAACCCGAGTTCGTTCAACTTGTAGACCGCCGTCTCGACGCACCGGCCCGCAACCTGGATCGAACCGACAAGCGATGCCGTTGGGGCAACAACCGCACAGGTGTTGGCCACATCCACGTTGCAGGCATCGGCGATATGCTCCATAACGCCGGCGTTGGGGAGATGATCGCTCTCCAGGCAGATGACCGCATAGTCAAACTCATCCTCGTAGTCTATAACCTCATATGTGTGGCGCGGCTTGAGAGAGAGCGCCCGCGCAGGACCGCTACCCATGGCGAAGTACTTGTTGACATTGACCGTCCAGCCAGCTTTCTGGGCCCCAAGGCACGCAACCGCCGGAAAGTCTGTGCTGATCTCTATGAAGGGGATGGGGACATCCCTGATCCGGCCCATCGCAATGTCGACCTCACCAAGCCCGCCCATACAGATCTCGGTAAACCTTCGTCCTGCCAGGTAGCCACCGGAAGTGCTGACACCGCAGTCGACTACCCGTGCACCGTTGTCAAGTTCGTGCGGGACGGCACAGAACTCTTCGGCGTATTCGAAAAGTTCCTCAAAAATATCCAGTGCAAGTTCGTTCACGCTGAGCATGTGGAAAACCTCATCAGAGTACAAACGGTGGTGAAACAGATAAGAGTTATTAAATCGATTGCACCTTTCCCAGGTGTTCAAGCACGCGTTCGGGGTCGTATCTGAGGCTGATCAGCCGTGTCCGCCCCCTTCCCTGACGATAATAGTGAAGGTTCAGGAGCCGCATGGTATCGAACTTCTGAACCATCTCATAGAACTTGGTGTAACTGACGCCAGTCCTCTCCTTTACGAAGCGGTAGACGTCTCCGGTTCTCATATCTGCCTCCTCGCGGCCCGACATCTCCGCGATCCCGGCAAGAACCTTGCGCTCCTCGGCTTTGAGCGCCCGAAGCGAGAATGCAAGGTGAAGATACCTGGAAACCTCGTATGCCTTGCAGATATCCCCCTCCTCGATCGACCTGCGCGCATCCCGCTCGGCGTTCAGTGCAGCACGTTTGAGTAGATCGATCCCGACACGGAGGTCGCCGCTCTTCAGCGTCTGCTCGACAACGAGATCCAGCATCTCCTGGCTGAGGACGTTCGGGTAAAATCCCTGTATAACCCGTTCCTTGAGGATGTCATGGACCTCCGCCGTCGAGTAGGGGGGGAAGTATATCTCAGTCGGCCGGAATACTGACGCAACCCTGACATCGACCTCATTCTGCAGCGTGACCGACATATCGCTGACTATGGCAATAACACCTATCCGAACATGCGGGTAGGCCTCGTGCGAGCGCAGGAGGGTGTATAGAACCTGGTTTATCTCATTCTTGTAGAGAAGGTAGTTCGCGTCATCGAGCGCCACAAGCAGTACAAGATCCTCCTTCTGCAGGAAACGAGCCAGGGCTTCGAAGACCCGTTTAAAAGAGGTTCCAGAGGATGGCGGCGCCCGGCCGGTGACGCGGCGGTAGATCTGGGAGAAGATGGCAAACCTTGTGTTGTCGATCTGACAATTGATGTATACTGGAACGAGTTTCCTGGTTGCATCCTCGATCTCAGAAAACACCTTCTTGACACTGGTAGTCTTACCGGTTCCCGGGATGCCCCGGCAGATGGTGTTAAGCGGCCTGCCGCCACGCAGCCCCGGCCTGATCTGGAAGGCAAGTTCCTGGATCTGCGCTTCACGGTGGTTGAACTGCTCGGGGACGTAATCGATCTCGAAGACCTCGGGATCGCGAAATAGCGTCTCGTCCCACATGAGCAGATTCTTCTTCATTATACACTCCTCGTCCACCGTAGTATTTATATTCTCCAGGTCGAGGTGCACCTCCCTTTGCACGGGTATCCCGGGATGGTTCAGGGCCTTTCCATGCATTTTTTGCAGAGCGTCCGGCTCATGAAGAGCTGTGAGAGTTTCGCCTGCGATTTCGGGACCGGCGCTCCACAGACCTCACAGACATCTTCTTCCTGTGCAGGGGAGGGCTTTGCCGGCACCGTCTCCTGCTCCGGCGGCTCTGCTCTCACCGGGGGAGATGCAGGCTGAGCCTGCGGCTTTTCTTCCGGTTTTTCCGGAATCTTTCTCCGGGTCAGCAGAGGTTCCTGGCGTTCCGATTGGAGGCGTGTGGTGGGTTCTGCCCGGTCGGGGATCGGTTCCTCCCTCGCCAGCGGCTTTGCCGGAGCCTCTGCAATCAGGAGCTCTTCACGCTCTTCGGGTTCCGGGTATTTGGCGGAGACCTCCTTCCGGGCTGCACCTTCCGGTGCCGTCGGTCCTGCCGAGAGAACCCGCCGCCGGTACGCATCCACACGCTCTGCGGTCGCGGGATCTCCTCGGCCGAGTCTGGCAAGGATCCCGTCCAGAAAGAGGATGAGGTTCTCCACATCCTCCCGCGTCTCTGCATCACCCTCGACCTCGAGCCGTATGTTCTCGTAGTTATCGAGGTTGATGGTGATCCCGATGGTAACTTCCTTCTTGCTGGACATATCTAAATAAATATTGGACTCCAGAATATACAGTTCCACCGGTGGCCCTCAGACGGCCGCGGATTGGCATGATGAAACCGCAAAAAAAACATCGCGGGCTGCAGAACCTGTGCTGGCAATCTTCGGCGGGGCATTAATCGATCCCCCGCGGGCAATCAGCAGGCACACCCTGCAGGCCGCAAAGAAGGATGCGTGGAGGTTCGCCATAACACGCGAAGGGTCTATCCAGGGAGTTTTAATATCCCGGGCGGGGAGGTTGCAGATGATGAGAGTTACCCCCACTGAGTGATGATGATGCAAGGGGCTGATGCACCGCCTGCCCTTCCAGAGCGATCCTCCCTCCCTTTTCTACGTATGAGGCCATCAAATCAACGGTTCTGTGATATAAACTCCCCGTTTCTTCCCGGTATTACGCGACGGGGACTATAAAACCAGTTTGCTCATGGTGTGATGC
>JALHIW010000022.1:0-58999 GCA_022837745.1 Methanomicrobiaceae archaeon
CGGCGTCCTTCACCAAGAGTTTTCGCAATTGTATCCCCGTATTCTGGATGTGATGTGATTCTATATTAATATACTGTATGAATTATGACGTTATGTATAAAACGCTGAACTATACCAATTGCATTACAGGTCAAAACGAAACACATGAGATGTTTGTATATTTCATGAATAATAATACTTATTTATACATTGCTGTAAAAATTACGGATGAGGATTTTGAGTCCGAAGATATCAAAGAAGGAGATGTAGATGTCATCGAGATATATTTTGATAATAACAATAACGGAGTAATAGAACCGAATGAGGATATTAAAAACTTCTGGAACTTCGAATATGGTGATTGGTTCTATAAAGGAAAAAATGAGACTTGTGAGAGTTGGTGTTGTGATTGTTGTGATGTTAACTATGGCCTAGTGTCTAGTCAAATCTAAATTGTCGTAATAATAATATACTCCGGGCACTACGCTTTCTTCATGAAGAAGTACGTCGTAACTCTTTCCCGCGAAGAGCGTGATGAGTTATCAGCGATCACCTCCAAGGGGACACATCCCTCGCAGAAAGTGGTCAACGCTCTCATTCTGCTTGGTTGTGACGAAGGGGAGTACCAGACAAATCATTCAACAAATGCAGCATTATCTCAGGTGCTCAACATCAGCATGCGTAAGATTGACCGGGTGAAGAAACGGTTTGTCATGCATGGTCTTGAAGCAGCATTGACCAAGAGGAGACCTGATCGCATCTATCAGAGAAAAATAGATGGTGACTTTGAGGCGAGACTGATTGCTTTAAGCTGCAGTGAGCCTCCTGAGGGGTATTCGCGATGGTCGCTGCGGTTACTGGCTGACAGAGCGGTTGAACTCCAGTATATCGATGCCATCTCCCATGAGAGCGTCCGTCAAATTTTAAAAAAACGAGCTCAAACCCTGGAAGAACCTGGCGTGGGTGATCCCGCCGGAGCAGAACGGCGACTTCGTCGCTCAAATGGAACGGGTTCTGGACATATATAAGCGACCTCTGGATCCTCGATATCCGGTTGTCTGCATGGATGAGTCGCCAAAACAGCTCATCGGCGAAAGCCGAATACCTATCCCCTGTTCACCAGGACAACCGGCCAGATACGATTATGAATATCGCCGCTGCGGCACATGCTGCATCTTCCTCGCATGTGAACCTCTTGCCGGGAGACGGATGGTAGAGATTACTGAGCGAAGAACCAGACAGGATTGGGCTCGATTCCTCAGGGTGATTAATGATCGTTACGTTGGGGCCGAGAAAATTACACTGGTGATGGATAACCTGAACACCCATACACCCGGGTCGTTCTATGAGACTTTCCCTCCAGAGGTAGCGAAGGCACTCTGGGATCGATTCGAGTTCATCTATACACCCAAGCACGGAAGCTGGCTCAATATCGCTGAGATCGAATTGAGTGTCCTCTATGCGCAATGTCTGAACCGAAGGATCGCTCACATCGAGCATGTCCAGCGCGAGGTAAAGGCATGGGAAGAGGCAAGGAATAACAGGGTAGTCTATGTTAAATGGCAATTTACTACAGATGATGCTCGGGTGAAACTAGCACGACTTTATCCGTCGTTTTATGATTGACATGGCACTAGGTTTCTCGAACATTCGTTCCGAAGATGCCCCTCATCCCGATTCTCTCCAGAACTGCCTGCGTCTTCTTCTGAAGCCCCGTATACCAGATCTCCCGTTCAGTATCTTTCTGGAGGTCCACTCTATGGACCCGACCAAGTTTCTTCAGCAATTCCTCAGCACTCATCTCCTTCTTCCCTTCAGTCTCCAGCATCACCCGTAACGCCGTCTTCAACCGGAGCGCAAGCGTGCAGACAAAGATAACCCCAAGAACCCTGGACTCACGCCGGTGTCGTATCGGTGCAACCTCCTCAAACGTCTTGAGATCCCGAAACACCTTCTCGACGTAATCCTTCTCAAAGTAGATCCGAACAACATCGGTCGCAGAGAGGGATGGATCCGAGGCATACAGCAGATACTTGCCATCCATCCGTTCAGCCTCGACTCTGGCCACATCGTTCACTTCCCAGACAAGAGATACACCCTTCTCAGCGTCATCCACAGAGATCCGGAAGAATTTCCGGTATGCTTTCGGCACGATCCGGTCAACCTTCTCGATGACAGTATCCTGGCCAAGTCTGCTACAGGTTTTCTGAAGTTCAGCCAGTTCCTGCTGGATCTTGAAGATCATACCGTTTCGGGCCTCCATCTCCCGAAACCGTCGTTCAGCATTCAGGTAGACCACAACCGACCCCTTCCTCCCGAACAGCGGGGTATCGACCTTCTGCGCGTAGATATGCATACACTGGGTCGGGACCAGATGATACGGGTCCACCGGAGGTTCTGTTACAGAGAGAAGATCTCGAACCTCCTTTGTTCGTTTAGCAACACCACAGATGAGTTTCCAGCCCTCATCCTCGACACACCCGATCTCGGCGTTGCTGGTGTAGCCCCGGTCCCAGACGATCGTTCCCGGGGCAGTCATCAGGTCGTTCAACCGGATCATCAGATCCGGGACAGTGGTGATCGAGTGGAAACTCCCAGGATGAACAAAGTGTGAGATGGGGTAGGAATCAAAGAACGAAGTCATCACCGAGAGATTTAGCTGGTTTAGGTGTGTCTCATGGGTCTCACTTCCAGGCTCTATCAGAGGACACTCTGTGCCGTAAGTTGGAATTGGGGTGAGATCAAAGGCGATGGTTTTGGGGTTCTGGACAGGGAGAGGATGGAGTTGACGCCAGCGCTGGTATAGTTCCACCTCGATCGTCGGAATGTGGCTCTGGATCCGTCCTGTTTTACGGGATTGAGAACAGATGGCGTCAAGCGAACGAAGATAGGCGTCTTTTGTGAAGTCAGTTGGTTCCATCCCAAGGATGTCCGGGAGGACGGTTGAGCGCACCCATGCATCCAGTTGGGTTGCACTCTCAGGGTCAAGAATACGGTTGATCGCCCAGCTCAGCAGATACTTGCCGGGGGAAGGTCCTTCGATGTCCTCCAGACCAGTGACGTAACGGTCAATTGTGTTGACGATGTTGAGCGACTCTGCAATCTGCCAGAGGAGCATGACATCTCCTGCTACCAGGCTCTGGAGGGGGTAGATGCGTTCGGGGTGCATCCGTTTGGTCTTGGGTTTTGGAACCTTCTCCTGGTCGCTCTCGACGCCGAGATACCGGATCATTTTCTGTTTTGGTCGACCGTCTTCCCATATGCTGGTAACCTCATAGAGGTAGACCTGGTTTCCACGCTTGATTCGCCGGATCCAACTCATGGTGATCAATTGAACACTATGTGGAAATAAAAGTGTCGGTTTGATTCTAAGCGACAATCAGGAAGAGGAAGCAGGAAGGATGAGATCGGAAAATGGCGGACGGGACCTAGTGATCAAAATAAGTCTGTTTAGGTGAGGGGTATATCTCAACGGTGAGGAAGAATGGAGGGTCGGTAATCACGGCCATCCGGAGAGCATTCAAGGGAGAACCCTTCATACCAACTGCGGCTTACAGGTATACCTGACCTGTTACCATTGCTACGCCCCTCAAGTACGTCCTTGAGGGTTAGCAGGTGTACACTTTTAGACCGCCGAAAGTGCACAAAGTTACGCCGCCGTTGACAGTGTCGAACATCTGGCCTCAACAAGTTACTAACTTGAACCGGCCTGGGGAACCTTATTCCGACGTGATTGGGGAAACTCATTCCGACGTTGACAAATGTGCGCTGGAGGGTTCGCAAAGTGAGAGTATAGTGAGTGGTCAAAAAGGAATGAGCCCACTGGTCAATTTTAAATGAGCGTGTACAGAAGGGGCATGTTGTGGATCCTCGTCTCTTCCAGAGGTAATCGAGAGCGATATGGTCATCGGATACCGGCCTCCCGAACGTCCATACGATCCATTCTTCCTTTCCTAACGAAAGGTTAGTGGTGGATCGTACCAGTATCTCCGAAGAAAAATAAGGAAGCGGCATGGCACCCTCCATTTATGACATGATAGCAGGTCGGTTACGACCTATCAATGGCTCCCTGATGATCCACTGACCAACATCCCCATGTAGCTGTGACATGGAGAAGGCAACCAAGCGCCTATCGTGGCTCTTTATATCGAGCAGCACAGAGTTCGTACATCTCTAACAAGAACTGCTTAAAACTCACCTCATCTTTGTACAACACAATCCAGAGGAGTTGGAGCACCTGTTCATACGCGAAGTAAAAGAACCGGATTCTAGGGTCTTTTGATTTGGAAGAGATTCGTGCTTCGTCCTGTATACGGAAACCAGTCTCGATTCTCCACCGTTTCTTATAGGTTGGAACAACGTATTCCAGATCAATAGACTCCTGGTTCGTTGCAAATGCCCAATCAAATGATTTTTCAGACTTCTTATCGAATACTTGTTTTAAAAGTGCGAGTGTTGTCTCCCCTCGAAAAACCGTTTTCTCTTTTTTGACCTGAAGCGCATACTGCACCTGTTTCTTCTCTCCAATATCCATGGATTCGATCTCTTTTTTGATATTCTCGCTTTTTGGAGCGAAAATCAAATAGGGCACCTCGGCATGAGTCAAGGTGAGCATCAGATCTTTGCTGAAAAATCCGCGGTCAAACACAGTGAGATTGATGGAGTTCACCAGTGGTTTCACTAAAGCAAGGCACCATGTCACCGTTGCTGCCATGTTATGGCCAAGATGCACAGGTACCGATATAAGAGGAATCTTTTGGGGAATATCGGAATTAATGATCGCACATGTGAGAAATTTGAACTTCCCGGTCACACCATGTTCCCCTGTATAGCCATGTATCCAGAATCCCTGAACATCGCCATAAAAATCCTCTTCAGTATAATCAAAGGCGAGAACAACGTTTTTATTGCTAAGATCAAACCGTGTACCCAGTCTCTCGACAGTCATCCGGTATTGCCAGACAACGTTCGATGTCGGGACATTCTTGATTGCGAGATGGAGGGAGTCAGCCCTGTTACCAACAGTTTCGATGTAAGTATTGGCTACAGCAGCCTTGAGGAGATCGCGATTATAATGGAATCCGGATAATGTTGGCCCTTTATAAGGGAGTTGAAGCGCCCGGTCCACAAATGTGTCAAGTGTTTTGAGTGTCCTGAATAGCCGCGCTTCACTGAGTGTCATACGATTACCAGGTAGACTGTTCTATCCAGGTATTCTTTGGGGCAGTCCACTTTCGCGCTATTTCCAAATTTAGTAACTTTTCGGATGAAAAATCCCTGGATATTCTCGATCTCTATTCTGGTAGCAGGAGTGATCTCGACTCTTTTCATTGGATATATTATGGATATCCTATGATTTAATACTTTCTGAGGGATCTATTCCCGCAGGAATTCTTGTTGAGAAATAGTGTTACTTCATATGGAAGTCGAAAATCCTTTCGGAGATACTGCGTACACAATTACCTTTAAAAATATAGGAATTGATGGTTAGCGCTCATTGCTTCTTCCGCTGCAGGTAGAGGTAGGCCGCGATGATCACGATGATAATCACGATCACCGCAATCGCGACTGGCAGCGTGGGGAATGCAGGAGGAGGCGCTACCGTCGTGGTCGCGGTGGTGACAATCGCCGTCGTTGGCAGCACTATGATCGCCGTGTCGACAAAGAGAGCGAAGATGCTGAAGTGCGTCACCTGCGCACTCACCGTGCGGGTGGAGAGGTCTACGCTGGTGGGCAGGCTCTCCCATGCAAGGGTTGCCGGGTTGTACCACTTGATGCTCAGATGCTCATGGTCGAGCGCACCCCAATCTGCTTCAGGCACGATGATCGAGAGCGTAATAGCGGGGTTGAAGATGGCGCCATCCGGTCCGCACTCGAAGGCATAGCCAGCGGAGGTGTACGTGGCGCCGCTCGGGGCTGCAGGAACCACAGACGCATCGATCGCGGTGATCGAAATGCCCTGTGCGAGCGGGTTCCCTAGTGCATCCAGCACCCGCGTACCCGCAGGGATCGTCAGCATCGCGATCTTGTTTGCACTCACGATCTCCATTGTCTGAAGCACCACGTCATCGGACATCGCGGGCCTCTCGCTCTCCTCTACGGTCGCGACGCCCGCCGCATGACCGGAGGGGCCGCCGCCGCCGCCACCGCTCGGGGGCCGCGTGGTTGGGCTTGGGGTTGTAGTTGGTGGTGATGGTGGAATTCCCGGTCCTCCTACATCTACGATTACTCCATTCGCAACTCCATCATCATCACCTATCCCGCCATCTTGTAGTGTTATGGTTATTACGTTGTCGCCGTCATTACTACCCATTGGTATTTGATACCACCGCTCAGGCTGAGGGTTGTTATCAGACCCATTTTGTCCGTATTTCCAGTACTGTGCTGTTATTGGAATGCTTTGTGGCAATGTAATTGTAATGTTTACGGTTTGATTTAGATTAAGTTCAGTTATGTTGAAACTAAAGAGTCCATGTGGGAACTCAACATCTGGCTTCTCCCCTGGAAGATCCGATTCGTTCAATGTAATAAGGTTTTCAATACTTCCGGCATCGGGTGCAAAATAAGCAGTTCCTGTATCAGTTGACGTATTCACTGAAGTTACAATAGCGGTTATAGACACATGTTTTTCATCGGTCATTATCTCTTGGTCTGCCATCATCAAGGAGGTAGCAATTGTGTAATTTCCCCTACTGACTCCAGTCGTATCCCATATAAATGTGGTATCTTTAGTTTCTAGAGGCGCCAATGATAATAGCGGGATTTCGAAGTTTTGCTCGTAGGAACCACTAACACTTATCTCAATTTTCAAATCAATAAACCTCACATTTGGTACTTTATTTGTTACCGAGATGTTTATCGGAACCGGCTCATTCAAGATATACTCTGTCTTTGGAATTGATATCACAAAATCAAATTTCTTCACCAAGAGTGTTCTTACTAAACTCCTTTCAATTTCATCGGACCTAACGGTTACATTTAATCCACTCAAACCTGGTGTCGTTGGCGTAAACTCAATTGGCACTTGCTTTATCTCCCCTTCATCAATATCTCCGACACTCTCAGTAACATTCACATTTGTGAGTATCTGGACATTGTGTAATGTCTCCTCTCCCGTATTCTTTATATAAATTGTCAAGCTACATGGCTCATCAGCCAATGTTTCTATTACAGCCGTATGCTGTTCAGTCCCCGGTGTTTCCCCGGTTGTCAAAATATCTATAAACATATTTGGTTGTATTATATTTATGAATGCATAATTTTCTGCTGTTGCACTTGTAGATGCTACATTTACTAATATCGCGAAATCTTCAGTCTCGTTCTGCGATATTGTGAAGCTACATGTCTTACTTTCGCGCGCTTCGATTATCCCAAGGTCAGCGCTTGTTTTATCTGATGTTACGTTTTCTGGCATTGCGATGCTCAAGGTAATACTACCTGAGGGGATGTCTCCTGAGTTAAATACGGCAACATCGAGAGAGAAATCCTCGCCTCGTGTCACTTTTTCTGGAACTTGCGGAGTAAGCCAGAGTTGTGCCATTTGAAGGACAGGAATGCTGACCAACACGGTCTGACTACCTGCATCTGACGTAGATACACTAACGTCAATTCTTAACTCACCGTACCAAATGGGTGTAAGACTCCATGCGAATGTATGACTTTCTCCAGCATTTAATGCCACACTCTCTTTTCTCAATGGGTCCGTCGTGTTAAAGTAATGATGAGTGTCTAGCTCCACAAATACATCATGAATAGGCACAGTATCAGTGTTTTCGACTGTTACGCTAAATGTGAATGGCTCATTATAAAGTATTTCATCAGGCATTCCAGTTGTGAGCGTATGTTTTGCTAATATCCTTGTAGCATTTGTAAGCGCTAAAACTGCAGTATCATTCACGACTTCATAGACATCGAGGTTATAATTGTCTGAAGGAAATGCGTATCCTGGAACTGCTAAATCAAAATAATCTGTTATTTCTGAATTTGCCGGGACTGTCATTTCTTTATAATCACCTGTAAGTGCCAACAGTGAACCGCCCATTTGAGCTGGCATCAGTTCTACAACCACAGTTACTGTTTTGTCTTGGCTTGCTGGATTTGTTATATTGAGTTCTATCCTTGAAGTCTCACCAGGTTTGAATATCGGCATAGCGATAATTTCGTAATTACATATTGGGTCATCTTGTAATGATTCCGACGCAATTGCGGAACGAGATAAAGTCTCACGATCGTTGTATTGATCTGCAATATCTGACCAGTCACTAATATTTTGATTATTCCTTACCAAAACATGATTCCACGTTTCTCCAAGCCATTTTGGGTTAAATTTATTATCCTCCCAATCCGAATTTATTGCGCTGTAATCCGTGTCCAAATGATTCCATTGTCCATTACCAGTAACATCAACCCATTGAACCCATGCGTGCGGTTGACCCTCACTGGGATAACCGGTCACTACCCTTGCTGGCACGCCTATTACTCTTAGATATCCAACTGTAAGCATTGCATAGTCTTCACATACCCCAAGGGAATGTTGATACGGCTCGGGTATCCTATTTTCTGGATCGAAATCCTCCTCAAGCATGTTGATTATGTCAAAATACCATGCTATTTTATCTGCATGATCTGGGCTATCATATTCACGCCCTACGCCATCTACCCACACTACCTCGTGATCCCACGGAGGCAAATCCCACTGCCATGTTAGTTTCTGATAATATGCCTTACCGAGTCTAGGTGGGATAATATATGTATATATTGAATCTGTTTTATTAACTTCAATGCCATTGTTTGAGGGGTTGTAATTATGGTCCCACGCCTCGTCAGGTTCGTCAACATCCCCATCAAAGTCATTATCATATTCATCGATGCGAAAAGCACTTGTTATGATGCCGGGAACGTGTCTTTCGTTGCAGTCAGCATGATGGAAAACCATCTCTCCATCTATTCTTCTTGCTAATTCACTTATTTTATCCGTTGCCTCTCTAGTGGTCACTGCTCCGCTTGCCCATTGAATTGCTGTTTCCCATATCTTTGGCTCCTTATAGAACTGCAGTTCATAAGCTGGACGAGGGAATACCTCTTCACCAGTCTCCGTTCGACTTATTCCATAACCATTTTCCTTATCCCAGGTCACAAATGATTGAATATCTTCATCGAAATCGAATATTACGTAGAAATCCTCGGAGCCCATGAAATGACATAACTCAAGCGGATGTTCCTTGTTCACTAGATACGCCCGTACTATGTATTTGCCTATGGGAAGACTATTCGGTTCTAAGCAAACCCCACTAATGTCATCATCCCACTGCCAAAGGCAAGCCACTTTATCCAGAGCTGGGAAATTGGTTGGAAGATGTCTTGCAATTGGAGTGAACGATTCATCGCCTTTGTAGTAACCAATCTCAAACAGTACTGTATAATCTGATGGCAGCTGCCTATTTAGGTTCACAATGAATGTGGGATTATCGGTTCCTCTTCTGAAAACAGGAGCGTCGTATTTTGTCGGATAATCCCAATTTTGAGTCGCGTCATCAACGTTTCCATTCAAACTAACGGTAACTGTTCCCATAAGTATCTCTCCAGTTACACTGAAACTCTTAGAATCACTTGCATAACCCTGGTCTGTTACAACCTGCGCCCAAAAATCGTGCTCCCCTGCCTCAGAAGGTGCTTTTACTTTTACTAAATATTCACCATTTGGTTGTGGGATTATATCCTCGATGTTTACATCATTTCCATCAATTCTAACCTCTGTATTATCCCTTGTAAGTGGATAGTTGCTATGTCCATCCGCATCGATAGCTTTCACATATATACTCATCGTCTCATTTGGATTGTATTCGGCCTTATCTAATCTCATTGAAAGTGTTAATTCTACCCTGTGAGAAGTTCCATAGAACGAGGTTACAGATTTCTCGCCATTTGCTGGAAGAGCTATATCCTCCCAATACATCAAAACGCAGCTATCGCTATTTGGAGATGATACATATCCCGGTGTGTAAAATTGTCTATTTGGATCCCAATCATAGGAATAAGTGGTGCTGATTGCATGTGGCCAATGCGCAAATATAAGCATATCTGGCCTGTTAGCCCACCACCCATAAGTCACAACCTCAGCTGTTGATTCATCTGGTCTGCTATATGCGCTCCAATGGTCAAAATCAACAGGCTTAAAGCAAATCTCTTTTGTATATAATGTTCCTTTCGCTTTTAATGGAGAACCATCATTGTTGCTTAACTGTGTATCCCAAAGGTATCTTATAGAAACTGTTTGAGCATAATCTCTGTTATTCTTCATATTTACAGCAAAAACGGCATGGTCGCCTTCAAGCCATATATGCTGTTCTATATGTATCCCTTCTGGTAAATCCCACTCTGTGATCGTCTCTTTGTCATTAGCTGGGCTTATAAAGGTGTCCTTTGTTCTATAATTGCTCAAGGAATAAACATCATATTCCTTAGAACCCACTTTTATCGACAAAGCAGATGTAGCTCCTGGATAAAATATATACTCTCCGGCAGCATTTTCACCTTTAAAATTCCCATTTGGGTAAACCATCATTGTGAGATATTCGTTGGAGATTGTTACAGAATTTGCGGATACTTCAGCCGACCTAACACCAACTTCTAAGTTGCTATCTGTTTTTAAGGCAATTTCACCTTCCGATGCCATAACTGCCCACGGCCCCAGACTCATCAAAATTCCAGTCACAATCAAACAACGCAATACTTTCATCATGCTTTCTTGCATATTTTTAGGTTCTTCTCCGTACGTGTATTTAAATCATTTCATATTTGTGCTGTCCCTCACTTTGCGAGACCTTGCCCCACCTTCCTGAGTATTTTCCTCTTCCCCTTGCCGGTGTCAACGGCGGTGTAAAATTCCTCACCGCCCGGCCGCTACCGCGGCCTCCTCCCGCCCCCTCCAGAGGGGGCGGGCAGTGAGCGGCGATTGCTGGTGGGAAGCCGTGCCAGGGTGGTTTCTCGCCTGAAACCGGCTGAGGGAATCACCTCCCTTGCCCTGTATTACGCCCTGTATCCACAAGCATACCGCATGAAGAAGGCCGGGAAGAAGCGTTTTCAGATAAATGAGGAGAGGCTGAGCGGGTTTGCTGCCGATAGAGATCATAACGCTGCGCTGATAACGCTGCGCTGAAGAGTCATCGCGCAGAGGTTTGGAATAACAGCCCTTTGAACCCCTTTGAACCCCTTTGAACCTCTGGAGAGAATACCCTGCAATCAGAAATCAGATCGCCCTCGTGCAGGTGCTCTCCGGGAAAACAGGAGGCGCGGCCTCAGGAGGCGCGGGGTAGTTAAATGTAGTAGAAAACCCCAACCAGAATCAGAAGGGAGAAGAGCCAGATGAAACTTACCGTAAAACTGCTGGACATCGCAAGCCGCGGGGTTCTCCTCAACAGCACCGACGCACGGACGCTGCGCGTCCGTGACGGTGACCGCGTCCTGATCATCGATGAGGTGACAGGGAGGACCGCCCAGGCCCATGTCGACACCACCGACTCGATCATCGAACCCGGGGTCATAGGTGTATACAAACCGGTGAATGCCACCCTTGCCGTCGAAGATGGCGCAACCGTGGAGGTGAGGAGCGCCGACCGCCCCCGCTCCCTCGTCCATATCAAGAAGAAGATGGACGGCGGCCGATTCACCAAGGACGAGACGGTGGAGGTCATCAAGGACATCGTCGATGACACCCTCTCGGCCGGCGAGATCAGCGCCTACGTCACCGCGTCATACATCCACGGCCTGGACCTGGACGAGATAGAATACCTGACCAGGGCAATGGTCGATACGGGGGAGCGCCTCCGCTTCACAAGGCACCCCATCGTTGACAAACACTCCATCGGCGGTGTGCCGGGGAACAAGATCTCCCTTTTGATCGTGCCGATCATCGCTGCAAGCGGTCTTTTAATACCAAAGACCAGCTCCCGCGCCATCACCGGCGCCGGCGGGACGGCAGACCTCATGGAGGTTCTTGCACCTGTCGCTTTCCCGGCGTCCGAGGTGCAGCGGATGACCGAGAAGGCCGGCGGCGTCATCGTCTGGGGCGGTGCCACTAACATAGCCCCCGCCGACGACAAGATCATCGCCCACGAGTACCCCCTCCGGATCGATGCCCGCGGACAGATGATCGCAAGCGTCATGGCCAAGAAGACCGCCGTCGACGCCGACCTTGTGGTCATAGACATCCCCGTCGGCCGGAACACAAAGGTCGAGGACGTCCAGGATGGCCGAAAACTCGCCCGCGAGTTCATCGACATCGGTGAACGGCTCGGAATGCGGGTCGAGTGCGCTTTGAGCTACGGCGAGTCGCCCGTCGGCCACACCATCGGCCCGAACCTGGAGGTGCGCGAGGCGCTCGCCGTCCTCGAAGGGGCAACCGAACCGAACTCCCTGATCCAGAAGAGCGTCTCCCTGGCCGGAATGGCGCTCGAGATGGCCGGGAAAGCCGCACCCGGCCAGGGCGCAGAGGTTGCCGCGGATGTCCTCCGCAGCGGCAAGGCGCTTGGTAAGATGCGGCAGATCATAGAGATCCAGGGCGGAGACCCGAACGTGAAGGCCGAGGATCTCCAGCCCGGGGAGTACAAATTCGATGTGAGGGCGCCGCAGGACGGCTATGTGATCGAGTTGAACAACAGATCGCTTGTCACGCTCGCCAGGCTCGCGGGTTCGCCTTACGATCACGGCGCGGGGCTATACATTCACGCAAAGAAGGGGAAACGGGTCAAGAAGGGTGACCCCATATTCACCATCTACGCCGAACGGGAATGGCGGCTTTCACGCGCGATCGAGGTCGGCCGGGCGCTTATGCCGGTGGTTGTGGAGGGCATGGTGATCGAGCGCATCCCACAGGATCGCTGGGTGTAAACCGATGCCCTCAAGTTTTTCCACCTCCTTACATCTCATCATGAAGAAAAGTCATCTCATCCTGATCCTTCTCGTCTCCTGCGCCCTCCTCTGCGGCACAGTGCAGGCGGTCACCCTGCGGATCAACGTGGCCGACGATAGCACGGGCGAGGCAATCGCCGACGCCTCCATCTACATCGACGGCAACTACATCGGGAAGACCGCCTCGGACGGGACATACTCCTACGTCCATTCGAGTACAACTGACCTTTACCTTAAGGTTGTAAAGAAAGGCTACCGGGACTGGGTGGACTACGTCGACTACGACGCGACACGCGTGTATGTCGATATGATCCCCGAGGATGTGACCCTCACCGTCGAACTCTACGATGCGACCACCCTTGAACCGATCGTCGGTGCTGTTGTGCGGGTCGAGGCCGATGACTACTCCGACTCTGATGTCAGCGGCAGCAGCGGGAGCGTTAACTTCGCGGTGAAGGCCGGGGAGGTCTATAACGTCGAGGTCCGCGCATCGGGCTACGCCGACCTCTCAAAGACCGTGGAGATGGAGAGCAGCGACCGGACCGTCCAGTACCTGCTCTTCCCAAGCGACATCCTGGGTATCCGGGTAGTGGATGCCGGGACCTCCGCCCCCATTGAGGGTGCGGAGGTGTATGTAGACAACACGCTTGCCGGAAAGACCGATGCTGACGGCGGGCTGCAACTCCACCTGGAGCGCGCGAAGCGGTATACTTTCAGGATCACGGCCACGGACTACCAGCCTTACCAGGAGACCGTCTACCTGGACGAGGACGATGTCTTCCTGGGTGTCGAACTCTCGAAGTCAGCCTACTCCGTCTCGATAGCGGTCTTTGATGAGGCAACAAAACCGGTCGAGGGGGCTGAGGTCTACCTCAACGGGACGCTGAAAGGAAGGACCAGCCAGTACGGCAGGTTCACGCTCTCCAATCTCCCTGCAGGCACATACGAGATCATGGTGCGGGCGTCAGGCTACGCCGACTGGAGCGAGACGCGCCGGATCGCCGGGGAGGGGGAGGAGATCGTGGTCGAACTCGGCTACGACAGGGCGGACGTGACCTTCAGCGTGAAGGATGCCGACCGGAACGCGCTGGCCGGGGCGACGATCGTCATCGACGGCCAGGCCGCCGGCGTGACCGACAACCAGGGTCTCCTCACGAGATCGCTTGTCACAAACAGGGTGTATAACGTCACCGCTGCTCATGACGGCTACCGGAACATCTCGGTCGAGGCGGATATCCCGCCTGGAACAACCGAGTTCTCCGTTCCGCTTGTCATGGAGCGGGAGTTCAATATCTGGGTGCCCCTGGTCGGGATCGGGATTGTTATTGTCCTCCTGGTCGCGGTGGTGGTGGTTCTCCGGAGGAGGAGATCCAGCCAGCGCAAGGGAAGATCACGCGGCGGCCGCGACAGCCTCTAGACCTTCCGGTCTTTTTTTACCGGCCAGGGTTTTGCGGGCTCATCTCCGGGGTTTGAGCACCGCAGGACTATGATGACCGGTGTCTGTTTTTCACCCCGCCGGGGGTGCGCTGAAAGAAACTTCACCCAATTGGCAACCTTTATCTCTGGATAATGAAACAGGAAAAGATGCAGTGTGTTGCATGAAGAGGTGGGTGTATGCATGCCTGGTGATCGGGCTGGTCTTGCTGGCGGCGCCGGTCGCGGGGCAGATTCCGGATGCAGTTGCCGTCAGCACGGATACCGAGTGGCTGACGGCGGGGAGCGGTGAGACCGCTGCCATCACGGTGAACGTGACAAACGGCACCCCGGCGGCCGGGGTGGGGGGCGTCAGGGTTGAGTTGTCGGTGAACGGCACTGATTGGAGCATCACTCCCGCAGAGGTGGTGACAGGCGCGGATGGGAAGGCAACGGCCAGGTTCAGCCCCGGAACGAAGAGCGGGACGGCAAGGATCACGGCAAAGGTTTTGGGGCTGGATGAACCGCTGAATGACAGCGTCGAGCAGCGTATTGACCACGCGGCGCCCTACAGGCTTGCCGACCTCTGGTACGACCCGGAGGTGAATGTTAGCGAGACGACGGATATCGTTCTCCGGATGGAGGACCGCTACGGGAACCCTGTGGACAACAGGCGGGTTGCCGAGACGGTGACCTTCATGGTGGGCTCGCCTGCCGGGGGGGCGAAGTTTGTAGGAAGCGGCAGCGATAAGGCCACGGTGGGGGTGGATGGGACCGGGAATGCCACCGCGAGGCTTCGTGTCGATACGGTGGCCGGGGAGAATATAGTCTACATCCGGCCGCCGGCATCGGCTGGATCGGGCAGGTACATCACCATCACCGCTGCCGGGGGTGAGCCGGCCGGGATCTATCTGGTGGTCGATCCCGCGAGCGCCTCGGTTCCGGCGGATGGGGATAAGGTGATCCGGCTCACCTACACCCTGCGTGACGCCTTCGGCAACAGCGCTCCCGGGCAGGGGCTCTGGGTGAACGCCACGATACAGCGGGCGGGCAGACCTGACAAGCAGAGCGTTCTCCTCCACTCCAACCATTACGGTCAGGTGATGGTCACCTACGGCCCTGAAGACTCGATGGGCACTGCGACCATCACTGCAACCGCTGCCGCGAACTCGAGCGTGAGCGTAACGAAGGTGGTGGAGTTCACCAGCACCGAGCCTGTGGACATTGTCCTCTCCGCAAGCCCGCAGTCGATGCCGAGCCGCGATGTCGATTCCGGTTCGGTAGCGCAACTCCGGGCGAAGGTGATGGATGTCAAGGGGAACCCGGTCGGGGGGGAGATGGTGACGTTTGAGATCGTCCCCGGATCGATCAACCACGAAGGGGCCAAGCTGGTCGACAACGGCAATCCCTATCTGGGTGAGACACCGGGGCAGAACGAGTCGACAGCCGTGACCGATGAGAACGGCTATGCCACCGTCAGTTTCCACTCGGGAGAGTTTGCCAAACCATCCGCTGGGGAGAAGAGGATCGCGGCGCGAGGGAATGCAACCGTCAGAGCCACGTGGAAGAATGAAACCCTGGGCCGTCAGGCTAACAGAAGCCTCATCCTGACCTGGATGAACTACCCCTACCTCTCGGTGAAGACGGAGGTATCCCCGGCGACTATCGGGATGAACGATACCGTCAATGTGACGATCAGGCTGACGGGCGATGGGTATGAGTTGCAGCCGGATCCGATAGATGTTGTGCTGGTGATCGATCGGTCGGGGAGTATGTCGGGCACGGACGTGAGCCCGACGAGGATGGAAGCGGCGCAGGCTGCGGCATCCACGTTCATCGGTCAGATGAACACCTCCCGGGATAAGGTTGGCCTTGTCTCGTTCGCTTCCGATGCCACACTTGATCGGGTGTTGACCGATAACCCTGACGATATTAAGGGAGCAATTGACAACCTGAGTGCTAATGGCGCAACAAACATGAGAAAAGCCTTTGATGTGGCGATCTCACATCTAAGCACTAATGGACGTCCAGAGGCGGTGAAAGCTGTTATTTTGATGTCTGATGGGGACTGGAATTACCATGGCACTCCCTTAGCGCATGGCACCGGTCTACAGAACTGGGGGTGGAGCGGTAACACGATAACATATGATTACTATGAGTATTACGACGGTCATGGCGGCACGATCAGTAAGGGAAAAATAACTGTGCCAGATGTTCAGTGGAACGGCAAATACAATTACGTGGAAAAGAATGTCGATTACTGTTCAGACGGAGAGAAAACAAACCAGAACATGTCAAATTATGCAATTGCAAATGATATCTCATTATACACGATCACGTTTGCATTTAACCCAGACAATAATATCCGCAATGCGATGGGGACGATAGCCAATTCCACCGGGGGGTTCTACAAACACGCCCCTGGTGGTGACGACCTCGCCCAAGTCTACACCGACATCGCCGGCGAACTCAAGACCGAGGCCGGCGTCAACACCACGATGACCGTCTTCGAGAATGTTGAGGTGAACGAAACGCCCATAGACGCGTTCGAAGTGTTTGACTACAGGCACGAGAATGGAGTCTCCACCTACATACTTAACAAGAGCGGAAACGGCACCCCCCTCTATGAAGGCACCATCAACCAGACCGCCGGGTGGAAAAACAATCACAAACTCCACTTTGACATCGGCACCATCCATCTCGACCAGGTCTGGGAGGCCAAAATCCGCCTCGCGGTGAATTCATCATACGAGGCGGGCGACTACAATAACATCAACATCTTCGGCCCTGGCGCAAGCCTCTCGTTTAACAACGGTGAAGACACGCTCGATCTCCCGGATACCTTCCTCACAGTCCTCCCGGACCTGAACAACACAGGTATAACGTCCGCCTGGCTCGAGGTGGATCTTAAGGATCCGGAACCCCCGGCCGGCCAGGAGTCGTTCACCGACACCGTCCCGCTGGAGTGGACGATCACCTACAACGGCACCAGTGAGATCCATGAGACGCTTGCATACTCAAACGATAAACTATCCTGGACGGTCTTCTGGACAAAGACGGTTGACAACTCGACCACAGTGGGCACCGCCCTGCTGGACGCAAGAAGCCTGCCCGCCGGTGACTACTGGATCCGGCTCACCGCCTCGGCAGATGACGCACCCGATGCCAGGGATACGACAAGTTCCGCGATCCCTATCGGGAGCACGTCCCGCGCCTACATAAAGATCGAGTAGCCCCCAATCTTTTTTTCGCGCATATGATTGAATGGCGCCCTTCAGGAAACCTGATAGTTCCCACGAGGAAACCAGAAGACCTGCATCTTACGCGTGTGTCTCCCGCGTTTCAACCAGACACTCTTTTCCGTGTGAGGTAAAAACACCCCCACCGCCCGGCCGCTCATCAAGGCCTCCTCCCGCCCCCTTCCCAGGGGGCGGGCAGTGAATGGTGATTGACCCGGATACAGTGCCCCGGCGTGGAGACAGGATCTTCGAGGAGTTTCTCGCCTGAAACCGGCTGAAGAAATCTCCGCCGTGGCAGTGTATCGAAGGGGAATCGCCCCCGTGGGGTGGGGCTGACGGGGAGGGGGGAGGCGGAGACGGCTCCCACCTCCCCTGTCTCGGCGTGTCATCCGGAAACGTCTCTCGCTGGATCACCCCTACTGCCCGGCGCTTTGCAGCGCCCCCCACGCATCCCTTCATCAAATGCCTTCACCAGACCAGCGCATCGGTCTGGTAACCTCGTGGAAGACCGGCTTTGCAAGCCCGCCTGAACGATGGCGTCATGGCGTCTTGCAGGGAGGACGCGCCTTCCACGCCGGAGTGAGGATGAACTTGAGCAGAACGGCAAAAAACAGCGGACCCAGCGGGAGTTGAACCCGCGTCCTTGGGTTCGAAGCCCAAAAGGATGTCCCCTACCCCATGGGTCCCCACATCGGTTTCTATCATAAGATATTAAGCGTTTTTATAGCACTATTCTATACGATGATCCTCTCGTCCAGCGAAATCGTTCGACGGCTCCATGACGGCGATCTCGTCATCGATCCCTACGACGCTGCGTCCCAGCAACCGGCATCCTACGACCTGCGCGCCTGCGAGACAACCATCCTCCCGCGCGGCGAATGCACCCTGGTGGCCTCGATCGAGCGCGTGGAACTCCCCGAAGACCTGGCGGGGACACTCCGGTGCCGCTCCTCGTTCGCCCGCCGCGGCGTCCTCCTCGGCGGCGGGTTTGTCGACCCCGGGTTCCGCGGCCACCTGACGCTCTGCCTTACAAACGCCGGCAGAGAAGAGATCCGGATCCAGGAGGGCGAACGCATCGTCCAGATCGTCCTCCATGAGGTCCTGAACGCCGACCGGGCCTATGCCGGCCGCTACCAGGACAGCGTTGGCGTGGTGCACACCCGATGACCCCCTCCATACGCTCTGAACGGAAGTACCTCGAGATCCTGCGGATCCTGGCCGAGTCGCACGAACCACTGGGCGCAAAGAGACTGAGCGAGAAGATGGCCGAACGCGGGTTCGTCCTGAGCGACCGCGCCGTCCAGTACTACCTCCAGTACCTCGACGAGATGGGGTTTACAGCGAAGGTCGGGAACCGCGGCCGCCTCCTCACCGAGGCCGGGATCGCCGAGAGCAAGCGGGCGCTTGTCGAGGAGCAGATCGGGTTCATTATATCAAAACTCGAACGACTCGCCTTCAGGAGCACCTTTGACCCTCTGACCGGCAAAGGAACCGTCGCCTACAACCTCTCCCTCGTCCGTGAGGAGGACCTCCCCGGCGTCACAGCGGCCTTCGACGAGGTGGCAAAAACGGGCTACGGGTTCCTGAACACCTACCGGGTCGTCGAGACCGACCCCAGGATACCTGACGGCCATATCGGGATCATGACGGCATGCAGCATCACCCTGGACGGCGTCCTCCAGAGGATGGGCATCCCCACAAGGCTCGAGTACGCCGGCAGGATCGCCGTCGACGAGAACGGTTCGGCAAGTTTCCTCGACCTCATCGGCTACCGCGGAACGTCAGTCGACCCGCTCCACCTCTTCGTCTCCGCCGGGCTCACATCGATCAACCGGCTCGTGACGACCGGAGCGGGCGTGGCGCTTGCAAACGTCCGTGCAGTCCCCTCGGCCGCAGGCTCAAGGGTTGAAGAGGTTGTCGGCCTGATGGAAGAGCGGGGGTTCAACTTCCCGGCCAGGAGAGGCATCGGTGAGTTCAACCTCCCCGAACACCCCTACCGGCTATTCATCGTCGCGTTCACAGGGATGAACATGGTGGGAAGCGCCATTGAGAAGGGCTACACCGTCAAAACAGAGATCGGCGCCGGAACGACGCCTTTTGAAGACCTGGTTGGCGCTACAGGATCCAGGTGATCCCGTCGTCTGGATCTTCCTCTTCGCGGGCGGCTGCATCAAGCACCCGGAGTTTCCCCCGTCCCGGTTCGACCTCTTTTGGCCTGGGCCCAGGCCTGGCGGCGCCATCCGGCAGCCTGTCCTTCGGTGCAGGCACCCCTCCATGCATCCGCACCCCCGCCTCCTCAAAGAGGTCGTCCCTCGGCCGCTGGCCGTGGCCGAACGTGACGCGCTCACCGCTTAAAGCCCCCTCCTTCGGCCGCTGCACCGGCTTAAAGGAGGCCGAACCGCTCATACCATCATCCCTTGGAGCCGTCTTCTCAACACGAATACCCGTCAGGTCAAATGTGCTGTTCTTCGGCGCGGGCACCGAGGACGTCACAGAGGCCGACCCCGCAAGGTCGATCTCCCGTCCACCCTCCCTGGGCGGGAGGACGAGGTCTCCATCCTCCTCTCTCTTCCCCGGTTTTGGGGAGATATCGATCGTCTCATCCTTTTGGCTGGTGCCGGCACCGGCCGGCATATCGATCATCTCATCCTTCTCCATCATCGTCTCATCACCCGTATATACAGCCTCATCCGGAGAGGGAACCTCAAAGGAGGGGGCATGATCATCCCCCTCGAGATCCTCGGATGCCTCCTCCTCGCACTCAAGCATATAATCCGCCCGGATGTCCTGGATCTCTCCAACCCTCGGTATGTTCGAGAGCCCCGAGAGCACGACTATGATCCCAACATACGCCGTGTTCCGCACCGGGTAGTCGCCGGAACGCATCTCGAGCCCCGCGATGCTCCTGTCAATCCATTTGCGGACCGCATGAAACCCCTTCATCGAGAGTTCGGCCGAAGGGCCGGCGATCAGAACCAGCGCCTTATCAGCGCTCGTGAGGTCGCAGGGGATCGATATATCCTCATAGACCGCTCGCTTTGCAAGCGAGATTATCCGTGCGGTTCTCTCGTGCGAGCCCTGGATCAGATCCTTCAACGACCGCCTCCGGCGGAGGAGGTTCGTCAACCCCGTCGGCAGACGCTCCGTGGCGTAACCGACCGCGACAAGCCCCCCCTCCTTCAGGGTGTTGAGGACCTCCCCCGCGTCCAGGACGACCTCGGCGACCTCAACCCCGCCCTCGTTGAACTCCCCGGCACGCAGGAGAAGACCTACCTGGCGGGCAATCCGTTCATTGAGCATGTTGTAGTGCGTTCTCGGGTCTGGTGCCGTGAGAGGCTGGCGCCGCCGCCCGGAACCGCCAGCGCTCTCCGGTCTCTCGCAGGCCAGAATCTTCCTCGACCAGGTCTCGTTATCAAAGAGGATGACCCCGTCAACCAGTTCCTGGAGCATCTCAAGGTCATCAGCGGCTTTGGCCGAGACCCGTTTACCCTCCCCGAGGCAGGGCAGGATGGCAAGAGCAAAGATAGGCTCCACATAGGATACCCGGAGTTTCTCGATTATGAACGGCGCAATATCGACGACGCTGCCCCCCAGCCCGCAGCAGATCAGGATCGAGTCGATCTCGATCGTATCCATGCGCTGAAGGCGGGTCATCACCTCATCGATATCTATAACATCTGCTGCACCCGCATGATCGGTTATGTTGACGCTCGGAAAGAAGATCCGGGCATCGTTCGGGAGGTGGCGGAGCTGGAGCAGGGAGTTGGGATCAACATCGATAACCACCGCGTTCATGCAATGGACCCCACTCCGCCGGTCGTGGTCATAGAGTTTGTCCACCACCCTCGACCCGGCGCCGCCAAGCCCGATTGTCAGAACGCGCATACCGATTATACCCCTTACCTGGCACCTTCCATGTACAGCCGAAGAGATTCCGCCGCGAAAGAAGCATGGAACTTATCGAGAACTATTGATGATTATATGGCCGGACGAAGATATATATTTCCCTGCGGCATTTAACGCTGCCGATGGGCACCCTTAACCATTCCGGATTGCCCGCAAGACGGGGTTGTTAGACCAGCCGATACCCTGTAAAACCCTCCACCCATCCACTTTTCGAGCTGCCTGCGCGATTGGGTGCAGTCCGGCCGAGCACAAAATGATAATTTATATAACTCCCTGCACGTAACTACTCAATGAGGTGAATAGCCTTGACTACATATGGAATTGAATTTGTGCCCGGAGCAATCAACGTAAAGCAGGTGGTGAAGTACACCAAGCTTGCAGAGTCGAAGGACATCGACTACGCCTGGATCACCAACCACTACAACAACCGTCACGCATACCCGACCCTTGCCATGATCGCGGCAAACACCGACACGATCAAGATGGGGCCAGGCATCATGAACACCTTCACCGACACCCCGGCAGCGATAGCGTCATTCGCGGCCACCTTATACGAGATCTCGGACGGACGCGCCGTCCTTGGTATCGGGCCCGGCGACCTCTCGACCCTCCCGAAGATCGCGATCCAGCCCGTTAAGCCCATCGCCCGCCTGCGCGAAGGTGTCGAGCAGATCCGGAAACTCCTGACCGGCGAAGAGGTCAAGAAGACCGGCAAGATGGAGTTCTTCGACTACGACGGCGCCAAGCTGACAGGTGTAACCCTGCCCGGCAAGAAGGGGATCCCGATCTATATCGGAGCCCAGGGGCCCAAGATGCTCGAACTCGCCGGTGAGATCGGTGACGGCGCCCTGATCAACGCCTCCAACCCGAAGGACTTCGAGGTCGCCATCCCGATCATCAAGAAGGCAATGGAGAAGGTCGGCAAGAAGAACTTCGACGTCGGCGCCTACACGGCCATGTCCATCGACATGGACGAGAAGAAGGCCCGGAACGCCGCAAAGATCGTTGCCGCGTTCATCGCCGCCGGATCACCGCCCGATCTCCTCAAGCGCCACAACCTTGACCTGAACAACGTCGCCAAGATCAAGGAGGCGCTCGGTCGCTTCGACTTCAAGACCGTCGGTGGACTCGTCGGCGACGCCGAGATCGACGCCTTCACCATCGCCGGAACCCCCGACATGGTCAAGCAGAAGTGCGAGGATCTCGCGAAGGCTGGAGTTACCCAGATCATCTTCGGCTCGCCGCTCGGCCCCGACATGACCACCTCCATCCGCCTCCTGGGCAAGTACATTGTCTGAGGCGGGAGAAAAACACCATTGCTTTTTTTATAGATACCACCGCTGAAGTTTACTCCGCTATCTCCATCCTCCTCATCCGCTGTTCTGACAGGTTTATACACCCGGCAAACCAACTGGGATACGGAGGGCCATGTTCACCATAGAAGAGACCCGGACGAGACGAGGGATCCTGCAGTACCGCAGGGAGAGCCTCACCGGGCTCCAGTGCAGGATCAGCCCCGGCCGGATGGAAAGAGAGATCGACACCGCTCCTATAATGCCACCCTCACGTGATGACTGCCCCTTCTGCCCCGGCGTCCTGGAGACCTCGACCCCGACGTTTGAAGACGGCAGCCGAATCCGGCGCGGGGAGAGCGTCACGTTCCCGAACCTCTACCCTTTTGCCGGCCACCACGTCGTCACGGTGATCACACCTGAGCATGCACCCGATCGGTTTGAGAGGAAAAACCTCACCGATGCCATATCCAGCACATTTGAGGCGCTGATCAGATTTCCTGGATATGCAAGCATCAACTGGAACTACCTCCCTTCAGCCGGTGCAAGCATCTTTCATCCCCACCTCCAGGGGATCGCCGATGAGAAACCCACACATCTGGCTGAGATCTACCTCACCGCCGGCCGCCGCTACCTTGCCAAACACGGTCACCCATACTGGGACGACTTCGTGGAGCACGAACGCACCTCGGAACGGTTTCTCTTCGAGGACGAGATCTTCTGGTCGGCAAACCCCGTCCCCCTCGGCGAGAGGGAGGTCCGGGGGATCCTCCCTATATCGACGCTTGAGGAGTTCGGGCCATACATCGAACCGCTGGCAGACGGCATCCTCCGGGTCATCGACTTCTACCGGGGTCTTGGCACATACGCTTTCAATGCCGCAATCCACTTTGATCGAGACGGAAACTCCGGGAGTGGGCATCGGGCGTTCTGCTCCATAATCGCCCGTTTAAACCCGAACACCCTCTCCATGTGCGACTCGGCGTTCATGGAGAGGCTGCACCTCGAACCCGTCATCCTGACGCTCCCTGAGGACGTTGGCGCACTCTTCAGGAGAAAGAGATCCACCAGCCACTGATCCCGCTCTCTCGGGATCAGTCTCACCGGACGCCGCTCTCCTGGAGGCGGCAAACGACCAGGAATACGGGCTGCAAGGCGTTTGTAAGAACCTTCAGGGCCGGCTTGACGGCATCCCATGCGGCGGGGTGAAGGGTTCGTGGTATGCAACTTGAGAAGCGTATGGCGATCCGGTTCATCTGCCATGAACCGCACCCGAGACCTAATTATCCATGCGGGCTCAATACTGATCCAATGAAACAGATTGCCCTCTACGGGAAAGGGGGAATCGGGAAATCCACCACTGCAGCAAATCTCTCGGCAGCACTGGCAGAAGAGGGGCTCGATATCCTGCAGATCGGCTGCGACCCCAAACACGACAGCACCCGTATGCTGGTCCACGGCACATGGATCCCGACAGTCCTCGACCTCATCCGGGAGCGCGGAGACGCAGACATCACCGTCGACGACGTAGTCTACAGGGGCTTCGCGGGCGTGCGCTGCGTGGAGGCCGGCGGCCCGGAGCCCGGCATAGGCTGCGCCGGCCGCGGGATCATAGCAACGTTCCAGCTCCTTGAGCGCCTTGACGCCCTGAAGGGCGACGTTATAATCTACGATGTCCTGGGGGATGTCGTATGCGGGGGGTTTGCGATGCCTATGCGCGAGGGTTATGCCCGGGAGATCTACCTGGTCACCTCCGGTGAACTCATGTCCATCTACGCCGCAAACAACATAGCCAGAGCCATCGCCCGTCTATCCCGCCGGGCGCGGAGCAGGTGCTCCCTCGGCGGCGTCATCTGCAACGCAAAGAACATCGAGGGCGAGGCGGAACTGGTGGAGGAGTTCGCCCGTCGGATCAACTCCCGCATGATCGCCTATATCCCGCGGTCGAGGATCGTGCAGGTTGCAGAACTGCAGAAACAGACCGTCATCGAGTATGCCCCCGAATCCGAGCAGGCCGGGATTTACCGGGATCTCGCACGGCTGGTATACGGTAACGATACAACGAGCATCCCCACGCCCATGGAGATGGATGAGATCGAATCCTTCGCCCTCGAGTTCGTCCAGGTTTGAGGGCTGCACCCTGACCGGGGCTCTATCTGTGGCAACTGAGGTGAGGGACGCCGTCTGCGTCATCCACGGCCCGGCGGGCTGCACCCACCACAACTTCTCTCTCCTGCACGCCACCAGCCTCTCGAACGACCGCCCTGCTCTCCCCCGGCTGCTCTCCACCAGCCTGGTAGAGAGCGATATCATCTTCGGGGGTGAGGACGCCCTCGAGACCGCCCTGGAACGTGCGCTCGCCCTCTCGCCGGCGTCCATCTTCGTCCTCTCGACCTGCATCGTCGAGACTATAGGGGACGACATCGCTGCGGTCTGCGCAAAGGATCGGGGCGTCCCGGTGATCCCGATCCCTACCGCCGGGTTCCTTGGCGGCGTATTTGAGACCGGGGTAAAAAACGCCCTGGCCGCCGTCGCATCGCTTGCCCCGCCATCGAGCGAGAGGACTCTCTCGGCAAACCTGATCGGGGAGAAGAACCTGGAGTACGGCGTCGACGAGAACGCCGCCGAGGTTTCCCGGCTCTTAAAGAGGCTCGGGCTCCCGGTCAACCTGCGGTTCGTGCGGGGGATCAGGACGCATGACCTCGGCCGGCTCGGTGCCGCCGCCGTGAACATCCTCCGGGAACCCGCGCTCGAGCCAGTCGGCGAGGAACTCAAACGGCGGTATGGCACACCATACATCGAGTCGTTCCCGACCGGACTCGGGGGGACATGCCGGTTCCTTGAGGAGGTCGGCCGGGCGTGCGGCATCGATGCCCTGGCCGCCGTCGAGGATGAGCGGGCATACCAGGCGGCAATGCTTGAAAGATTCGATGATATAGCCGGGAGCCGGATCCGGTTCCAGTCCCCCCATCCCATGCTCAGGGGCGACCCGGAGGCGGAGGCCATCTGCACCGAGTGTGCCGACGCCCTCAGCCTCACCATAGACCCGGAGGGGGCCGCCATCCCCTCACCCTACCCCCCGCCCGTCGGGACTGGAGGGGTCGGCCGGATGCTGCACCGGTGGAGGGTGCTCATCCGGGATAGGGGGCGCGGCTGAAAGGGGTATTGGCGCTGCCCGCGGAGTGCACAGAATCCATTTTATACCCCTGATAGAAAAGACTACACCTGGAGAGAGTGCCAGAGTATGTTTGACCGCATCCTGTTTCCAACGGACTTCTCAGAGCCCTCGATGAAGGTTCTGGACTACATCCCCGCACTGCACGGGGCGGGAACCCGTGAGATCATCCTCGTCCACGTAATCGACTCAAAGGATATCGGGCTTGGCGCCTCCGGTGGACAGGGGTTCCTTGGAACGGTATCAAACCAGGAGACCAAGGCCCAGCGGGGGTTGCAGACCGAGGTCCAGCACCGGATAATCGACACCCGCCGGGCGCTTGAGAAGCAGGGGTTTGAGGTGACCGTCCTGACGCCCGTCGGCAACCCCGGAAAAGAGATTGTGGCCGCCGCCGATGCCGAGGGAGCATCGCTTATAGTCCTTGGCTCTCACGGCCGGTCAAACATCCGGGACCGCCTGCTCGGGACGGTCTCGGAGTATGTTATCAAGAACGCCAATCAGCCCGTCCTGGTCATCAAGCGGGGGAAGGAGAGCGGGAGATAGGCGGGGCCGCCACCCCCTTTTCCTCTCTTATCTCCTCTGTCCGGCCTCAAGCAGGTTCCGGATAGCCCGCAGTTCCTCCACAACCGCACCGATCTCTGCCGCCCTTTCGGGTTCGCCTTCGGTTGCAACGGGGCCGCTTTTCCGGACAAACCCCATGATCGTCTCCTGGAGGTCTTTTGGGTCGGCGATACCGGTCAGGACGATCTCTGAGCGCGCCTGCCCCGAGTAGCCGGCGGTCTGCACCCGGAGGGATGAGAAAGAGAGGAACCGCATCAGCGGCCCCTGGGAGATATCGACGTTTGTGATCCGGTTGTACGGGACTATCCCGGTCTGCCGGAACCAGACACCGCGCTCCCAGGTGATCTCGGTCGGGGTGAGGCGGTAGGTTATGCTCTCGCAGTAGAGAGGTATCCACCAGGCGACAAAGATTATGACGGCAACCGTTGGTATGGCAAGGCCGAGGCCGACCACACGCGGGGTGAAGACCACGATCGGGATAAGCCAGGGCAGGATCAGGACGACGACACTGATCAGGAGGGAAGTGTAGAGGTAGGTGCGGTACGCCGGCACCGGTTTGAACTCTTTGCCGATAGGGTAGGTGAGGGGGGACATGTTACGAAAAGTTTTCAATCCAGCAGGGTTAAGCCTTTCCGATCGCCAGGGCATCTCCGGAGGATGCAGCGGTCGGCCGTGAATCGATGCTCGTGGCACCGCGGTTCTCCGGTGCGGCCGCGAGGCAGACCCCCCGGCGCCTATCCCCCTGAACCCCTCGATGACGGCAGCAGGAAGCCTCATGACCCATCCCGTTTTAGGCCGGCTCTCCAGATGAGCCGCGATGGTTTAACCGGCGATCTCCGCGACGAGGATTACCGCGAGATCGAGCGGCTGCCACGGGAGAGACAGAAACTTGAGGAGAGCGTCCGGGATGCTGAAGTCCGCGATCAGGAGGATCAGCGGGGAGGAGCGCTACGATGACTTCATCACGGCGCTGCAGGGGTACGACCCTGTCCTGAAAGCCGGTGTAGTTGACACATCGCCGGTGTCCCTGTCCATGATCAGGGAGAGGTTGATCCGGGGCAGACTCAGGTTGTCCCGGGTATAACCATACTCGAACATTTGCATCAGATATGAGCAACTGGAGAGGCTGGTGATGTCATGCACCAGGGTTTGTTGGGTTTTGCTCTCCGCAAGAAGCCCGGCCACCAGGAGATCCGGGGTGTTGCTCCTGCCAACGACGAAGGTATTTATAGTTCCGAGCAGAGGGTGGTGTAATAAACATGGAGCCGAAAAGGAAAAAAGAGGTACTGAGCGCAATTCACCACTGTGTGAAATGCAAGCTCTGCAGCATTTCGAGTTTCCATCCAAACGCTGAATGGTTGCCGTTATGCCCCAGCGGACAGTATTACGGCTATCAAGCGTTTTACGCACCGGGTAAGATGGAGATCTTCCGAGCGATATTAGAAGGCGAGATAACAGAACCTTCGGGGGGGCTATTGAATTCGGTCTATGCCTGTACAGTATGCGGCGCGTGCTACGAGAAGTGTAAGCAGATAACAAGTGTGGAACTGGGAGCACCAGAACTGTTTGAAGAGATGCGGTGCGAACTGGCAGGTAAAGGCTGGATTCTCGATGCACATAAATCCATTGCGGAAAAGATAAGAGAGACGAAGAATGCGTATGGTGAGAAATATGAATACAAGGCGGAATCAACCGGCGGGAATGCGGATG
Organism: Methanomicrobiaceae archaeon; assembly: GCA_022837745.1. Taxonomy (GTDB): domain Archaea; phylum Halobacteriota; class Methanomicrobia; order Methanomicrobiales; family Methanoculleaceae; genus Methanoculleus. The sequence continues at coordinate 28,185 of JALHIW010000022.1, forward strand.
TCCTCTATTACATTGGCTGTACCGCACGCTACCGTGTGCCGGAGATTGCAGATGCCATGCTTGAAATCTTCGATAAATTAGGGCTGAAATATCAGGTGATGGGTGAGGAATGGTGCTGTGGCTCGGTATTATTCAGAACAGGACAGGTAGAAGCGGCGAAGGAACTTGTGGCACACAACATTGAAGGTATAAAGCGGAGTGGCGCAAAGACCGTTGTTTTTACATGTCCCGGTTGTCTGAAGACATTCAAGAAGAATTATCCCGATATGGGTGTCGAACTGGTGCATTCTACGCAGTTTTTAACACGATTGGGAAGTATGAACCTGAAGAACCTGGATATGAAAGCAGCGTATCACGACCCATGCCATTTAGGCAGGGATTTGGGTATATATGAAGAGCCACGAGCGGTTTTGAACGAAGTAACCAATATAAAGGCGATGAAGCGTGAAAGGGAGCAAGCATGGTGCTGTGGCTCCGGTGGCGGTGTGAAGTCGGCATTTGGTGACTTCGCACTATGGAGTGCTGCTGAACGGTTGAAAGAGGCGAAAGAAGTGGGTGCTGAAGCACTGGTGAGTGCATGCCCGTTCTGTAAACGGAATTTAAAGGAAGCTGCAAAGAAAGAAGAACTGGAAGTGTACGATGTTGTGGAGATTGTAAATAGGTGCTTAGAGGGGTGATTAAGATGAACGAAACGTTCTCAAATTTTGTAAAGGAGGTGAAGGCGATAGTAGGAGATGCGAACGCAACCGATGACAGGGCGATGTGCACATCGTATTCGAGAGATCAGCACTGGCATTTTGTGCCCGCGAAAAATCCGGCTTGTGTCGTGCGACCAGGAAATAAGGAAGAAGTGCGAGCGGTTTTGATGCTTGCAAATAAGGAGAAAATCCCGGTGGTGCCGTACAGCACGGGAATAAATGTGCGTGGCTTGACCATCCCGGTTCACGACGGCAGTATTTTGTTAGACCTGTCAAGGATGAACCGCATCTTAGAGATAAATCCAGATATGAAGACTGCAACAGTAGAGCCAGGTGTGACCTTCGGGATGTTATTTGATAAGACAAAGGAATACAACCTCCGACCCGCATTCCCGGACGCACCGCTTACGGTAAGCGTACTGGCGAATTACTATTTGCGTGGGATTTATCAAACTTCGGCTACGGACGGCCATGACCATACGATCTCGTATGAGATGCTGCTACCGAACGGCGAGACATTAAAAACCGGCTCACGAGCGCTTTCTGATATGCCTTATTTCCGGTACGGTGTGGGACCGGACTTTGCAGGTATGTTCTGCGCACATCCAGGTACGTGCGGTGTGGTGACCGAATTAACAGCGAAACTTTACCGGCTGTATGACAACAGGAAAGGCTACTTCATTGGTTTTGACGATGTGGGCACGCCAACAAAGTTTATTTACAATTTAATGAACGATGAATTAGCGGCAAGTATCCGGTTAGTGGACAATCAAAGCTGGTTGAAAGGCATCTTTGGCACTTTTGATTATCCTTATGAAGATCTGCCGAAGTTCGTGGTCTGTGTGCTGGTAGAAGGTGTGGACGGTATATTTGATGCGAAAGATAACCTGGTTCGTGAGTATATGAACGAATCGGGTGGAAAGGTGCTTGAATTACCGGCTGAGTTTGCGCGAACGTTCGAGGAGGAGAGCTTGGGCGGTGCAGAGAGGAGTTGTATGGTGTTCGGCTTGAAGGGGAAGGGGAACTATCATTGCATCGGGCTCTATGGACCATTGACACGGGCATCAGAGTATTATGAAGTGCATGAGAAGACGGCACTGGAAGTTGGTATACCCGATGACCACATTCATTTCTATGTTAACCCGATACACGGTTTCCACGGGCAGGTCAGCTATTTCGAGCTTGATGTGTTTTACGACGGAAGTGATGCGGGATTCGGTGAGAAGTTGAGGAATTATAACGAGAAGCAATTTCACAGGCTGCTTGACATAGGCATCTACGGCTGGTTCAGACCATACGCGGGTATAATAGAGCCGACAGTGGAAAGAATAGGGTACCTTGCCGAAGTCTGGAAGAAGTTCCTCCATGTTCTGGATCCAAACGAGATAATGAACAGGGGGAAGCTGTTCTGAAGACTGCTGTACGAGACTGCCATGAGGGATGAAAAATCCGTTATATGCTCTTAGTAACCCAAACACAGCATGATTCAGGGGCTATACCCTCCACCCGCCCTCTTTTTTCCCAATCGCATATGTGACTGCTCCCCCTCCTCTCGTCAGGGGCATCCTGGGATGTTACCCCTGAGATTGCAGCCACAATCTCATAATGTTGAACGCCCGCGTTCTGGTCGCGATCCATCACCAGCCCGCAATACGGGCAGGAATGGACGCGATCAGAGAGCGTCTTGGCGACGAGTGCGCCACATCTGGAGCACATCTGCGATGTGTTTCTGGGGTTGACCAGGATCGCGTGAGAGCCAGCCTCTTCAGATTTGCTCCTGGTGATCTTGATGAACATACTCCAGGCGGCATCTGCAATGCTTTTTTCCAGATGATGGTTCTTCTGAATGTTTGTGATATTCAGATCCTCGAACACAATCGTACCGAACCGATTCACCAACTGTCGGGGTCTGGTGAGCAAAATCGAGCCGTCTGTTGGCGATCCGTTCATGGACGTGTGCGACGATCTTCCGGGCTTTCTTCCGTTCAGGAGTGCCTTTCTCTGCTTTTGAAAGCCTTCTCTGCGCCTTTGCGAGAGCCTTCTCATCGGTGCGGAAGAACCAGGGGTTCTCGATCTTCTCCCCGTTTGAGAGGGTGGCAAAGGACTCCAGACCGGCATCGATCCCGACTGTGGTCTCCTTCTTTTGTGCTGGAGATGGATCGTACTCGACCGAGAAGCAGGCATACCACTTCCCCCTACATTCCCGCCAATTCATAACGAGCCAGATTCAAAATGGTTGTATCTTGACTAAAATCCTAAACGGGGTAGATTCCGTTGACAAATGCAACTGTTCTCGTTATGTGTTAACACATAACGATGGCTAAACCTATTACTTTGATTTTGAAGAGCGATGAGGATTTAAAGGATCGGATCTCATCGAATGAGATCTCATGTGGAGTAACTTCGAGCAGCAAAAGTTCTCTAAACATGATAGTGCGTCCGGTGTGAGCGCTTGCAGAGTCCAGAAACCCTAACTCTTCGGGAAAAGAACAGTTTCCGGGAATATTTGTATTCACGACTTTGAATATCTTCACGGCCTGATAAAAAATTATATCTCTACCCGGACACCTCCAGCCAGCCCCGCCATCCCGGAGAGATGGCAAGGCTCCTCGCACACAGCCGACCGGCAGATCGGTATGAAGCCCCGGTGGGGGTGAGGCTCATCCCGGAGGCGCGGCAAACCGCTCGCCGTGTTCGGCCCAATTCTCGACGGGCGGTTCGTAGAGGACGATGCAGAGATCTTCAGGGCGGATCCCGGGGCTACGGCCAAGGTTCCCGACGATCGCGCGGAAGAGGGCCTCCTTCTTCTCGGCGGTGCGCCCCGGCATAAGGCTGACCTCGATCAGGAGAGCGTCGTCCGACCGGCCTGGAGGCAGCGGGAAGTTCTCCTCTTTGCGCTCGCAGACCCTGATCCAGAGGGCGGCCTCCGGGGTTTGCAGCGCCTCGATGAACGCCCTGCGGACGCTCTCGATTATCGACCTCCGGTACTCGACCGGTTTTCCCATACGGATCTCAATCTTTACAAGCGGCATTCAGACCACATCCGGCAGGCCGCGGGGAGACGGAGACGGCTCCCCCGCTTACCTGTATGAGCGTTCCGATAGCCGGGTCTTAACGCTTTCCAGGCATCAGTCCACCGCAGAGGAACCCCTGCGCCGGTGCCGGTCGATACAGGCGTTGAGCACCGCTTCCATCAACCGGAGCGCACCCTCAACACCCGCAACCGCGGGTGAAGAGAGGGTGACCCTGTCCCTGAGCGGGGGCGTCAACCCGACGAACGCGGCATCCGGGGCGAGCGCCTGCTCGTAGGACGAGCCAAGGATCAGGTCGGGCTCTGCGTCCATGATCATCTCCCGGATCAGGGCAAGGCCGGTCGTATGGGTGATCCCGGTCTTCCCGCGACCCGGGTCGTTCCTGGCGGCGATAAAGGCTATATCCGCACCGAGATACCGGTCGAGAAGGTCAGCGGCGTACTCAGCGTAGGCGGCGCCGCCCGCTATCGCCACCACAGGAGGATCAAACCGGCGCAGGTATTTGTCGCAGCCTTTCCTGATCCTGGCATCCGCCCGCGCCGCCTCCTCCGCGACCGGGCGGGCATCGACCCCATCGATCGCGGCTCCAAGCCGCTCGAAGGTCTCGCCCAGGGCATCAAGACCGAGGAGCGAACCACAGGTTGTGCCGACACCGGGCGCAAGATCCGGGTTTGTCTCGACTGTGAACGGCGCCGCCCGCCGGGTTGCGGCGTAGCGGTCGAGGCAGAACGTGGTCTGCACAGGCACACCGGCGAGATTGAGCAGCCGCCGCGCCTCTATGGCGTTTCCCCGGCAGAAAGGGTCGAAAAGAGAGATCCCGCCTATGTTGACGCCCGGCGCGGCGGGATCGACCTCCGGTGAGATCGCCTCAAGCGCCCTCCGGTAACCGGCCTCGAAATAGCCGAGGAACCCGGGACTGTCGATGAACAGAACCCGGCCGCCATGGCCGGGATCGCTCATATCCTCGCCGATGATCGCCGGCACACACGTGTTGACCACGGCTATCCTGGTGTAGCGGTCGCCGATCTCCGCTATAACCTCCCGCAGCCTTGACTCCGTGCCGAATATAACCTCGTTCTCAAGAAGAAACGTCCCGTATATTGGAGCGCCGATGAGCGAGGCGGGGTAGAAGTAGCAGCCGCTTGAACCGTGGACGACAACGGCAACATCCTCAAACCCGGCCAGGCAGGCCACCGCACCGGTCATCGCGCAGGGCCAGAGCGGGTTCTCGCAGGGATTGTGCTGCTCTTCTGGCATCATGGCAAAAGGCAGGGATTACAAACCCTTCAAACCGTCCGGACGAGCGCGGCAAGATGACGCCCCACCTCGCTCGTCTTCTTCGCCCCGCCCATATCCCTGGTGACGAACCCCTCGATGATACTCCGCTCGATTGCCCGGAGAACCGCCGCCGCGGCCTCGTGCTCGCCGATGTGATCCAGGAGCATCGAGCCCGCCCAGACGGTGGCAAACGGGTTTGCAACGTCCTGGCCGCGGTACTTCGGTGCCGAACCGTGGATCGGTTCAAACATCGAGGTGCCGGAGGGGTTGATGTTCCCGCCCGGCGCAAGACCGAGTCCGCCCTGTATCATGGCGCCGAGATCGGTGATTATATCGCCAAACATGTTCGGGGTGACGACAACATCGAACCACTCGGGGTTCTTCAGGAACCACATCGTGACAGCGTCGACAAAGTTGAACTCCGTCGAGACGCCCGGATAACCTGCGGCAGCCTCCGAGAAGACGTCCCGCCATAGACCGTAGACGTCGGAGAGGACGTTTGCCTTGTCGACCGAGGTGACCTTCTTCCTCCGCTGCATGGCAAGGTCGAAGGCGTAGCGGATGACCCGCCCTGCCCCCTCGCGGGTGATGACACCGATCTGGTATGCAAGTTCCTCGGCATCGGTCTCGACGTCCAGACCGAACCTGATGCTGTACATCTCCCGCAGAACCTCCAGCGTCTTCTGCTCGCGCCCCCCGCTAAACCTGGATCCGATCCCGACATAGAAGTCCTCCGTGTTCTCCCTGACCACCACGAAATCGATATCCTCCGGACGCTTATTCGCAAGCGGCGTCTGGACACCCTCAAGCAGCCGTATAGGCCGGAGGTTGATGTACTGGTCGAAATGGAACCGGATAGCAAGCAGTATACCCTTCTCCAGTATACCGGGTCTCACCCGCTCATCACCGATCGCCCCGAAGTAGATCGCGGGAAACTTCGAGAGTTCCTGGATATCCTCCTCCGTCAGGAGTTCGCCTGCTGCAAGGTATCGCTCGGCGCCTATATCGAACTCTGTCCAGTCGATATCAAACCCATAACGCTCTCCCGCGGCGTCCAGGACCTCCCTGCCCGCTGCTATGATCTCGGGGCCTATCCCATCCCCGCCTATTGCGGCTACGCGGTATTGCATGTCTCCACCCGGTCCAGGCTTCTCGCATAGGCCACGAGACCGCCGGCCTCGACGATCCTCTTCATGAAATCAGGCACAGGCTCGACCGGAAGCCTTCTTCCCTTCAGATCTATGCAGCCCGCTCCTATATCCACCGAGATGGCCTCGCCGTCCTGGATGGCGTCGGTCTCCGGACAGACCAGCGGCAGGAGCCCGGTGTTGATCGCGTTCCGGTAAAAGATCCTGGCAAACGACTTCGCTACCACGATCTTCACACCGGCGCCGAGCAGAGCAAGCGGCGCATGCTCACGCGACGACCCGCACCCGAAGTTGCGGCCGGCGACCACGATATCCCCGTCACGCACCCCTGCTGCAAACTCATCCCGCGTCCCCTCGAACGCATGTTTTGCAAGTTCCGCCGGATCGTAGATCGTCAGGAACCTGCCGGGGATGATAGCATCCGTATCGATATCATCTCCAAACTTCCATACCCGCATGATTCTCACACCTCCCTCGGGTCGGTGATCTCGCCGTAGAGTGCGCTTGCCGCTGCCGTCGCCGGCGAAGAGAGGTAGACCGATGCCGCGGTGCTCCCCTGCCGGCCCCGGAAGTTCCGGTTGGATGTCGAGAGCGAGACCTCGCCAGGTGCAAGCAGCCCGAACGCTCCGCCCATACAGGGGCCGCAGCATGGCGCCTCAACAAGCGCCCCCGCCTCAACAAACCGTTCGATGAGCCCGGCCCGGAGAGCCTTCAGATACTCCGTTCGGGAGGCGGGGATGACTATCACCCGGACGCTCTCCGCGAAGCGGTCGGCCGACCCGAGCACCTCCGCCGCCTCCTCCATGTCCTCGTAACGGCCGTTGGTGCAGGAACCTATGAAGACCTGATCGATCCTCGTCCCGGCAACCTCCGTTACGTCCACGACTTTATCGACGTTGTGCGGGACGGCAACCTGAGGGGCGAGATCGGTGACATCGTAGTGCCTCCGTTCCCTGTATGAGGCGTCGGGGTCGCTTGCAAGATCAAACGGCTCGATTGCGCGCCGTTCGGTGACGTAGCCCCATGTGGTTGCATCGGGCGGGACTATACCGGCCTTCGCCCCCATCTCTATCGCCATGTTCGCACACGTCATCCGGCCCGCCATATCCATATCGCGTATCGCCCGGCCCGTGAACTCGAGCGCCATGTATGTCGCGCCGTCGGCACCGATATCGCCTGCGAGGGAGAGGATCAGGTCTTTTGCCCCCACCCTCCGGCCGAACGCTCCATCTATCTCAAGCAGGATGCTCTCCGGCACCCGGAAGTAGAGCGCCCCGAACTTCAGGACGAACCCCATATCAGTCGAACCGATCCCGGTCGCAAACGCTCCAGCGGCGCCGTAGGTGCAGGTGTGGGAGTCGGTCCCGACGACAATCTCGCCTGGCGCCGCCCTCCCCTTCTCCATCACGACCTGATGGCAGACGCCTTCGCGCAGGTCGTAGTTGCGGATCCCCTGCTCATCTGCAAACCGCCGCATGAAGACGTGGTTCTCGGCGGCGGGTATCGAGTCGGCGGGCACCTGGTGGTCAAAGAGCATGATGATCCGTTCCGGATCGAATACGCGCTCCCCACCCATCTCGCCAAAGACCCTGATTGCAAGCGGGCCGGTGATGTCGTGGATCATCGCCGCATCCACCGGCACCATAACAACCCTGCCCGCCCGGACGGGCCTTTTGCAGTGCTGCGAAAATATCTTCTCTACGATAGTCGCCGACATACAGTATCCTTCTCTTCTGTAGGTGCTATGGACGTATGTAGTTTGCCGGAACAAGGGGAGGTGGTGCAGTTGAATCCGGGCTCGTTTCGGCCGATTTTGCACGGCAGTAGTCTTATGTTTCTCCGCGCGGTACCTCTTAACAGAAGCAATGACCGACGGACCGACCCCGGCAATGCGGCAGTACTATGCTGTGAAGGCACGCTACCCGGACGCTATCATCTTCTTTCGGATGGGAGATTTCTATGAGACCTTCGGGGATGATGCCGGTGTGGTGGCCCGCGAACTCGATATCACCCTCACGGCGAGAGGCAGGGATCGAAACGGTGAGCGGATGCCTCTTGCAGGCGTCCCCCACCACGCCGCCGACGGCTACATCGCACGCCTGGTGAGCAAGGGCTACAAGGTGGTCATATGCGACCAGGTGGAGGACCCGAAGACCGCTAAGGGGATCGTGAAACGGGAGGTCACCCGTGTGATCACCCCGGGGACGCTGATCGACTCCTCGATGCTCGGTTCGGCCGGCGCCCACTACCTGATGGCGGTCGCCCCTGACCATGGGGGCTCCTTCGGCCTCGCCTTCCTGGACGTCTCCACAGGCGAGTTCTTTGTATCATCTGGCAGCGGGGAACGCGATTACGCCGATATCATATCGGAGGTTGTGCGTTACCGCCCGACGGAGGCGATCGTACCCGAGAGCCTTGAAGGTGACCTCCCCGCCAGGCTTGAGGCACTCGGGGTGACGGTGAGCCGTTGCCGCGACGATGCCTTCGACCCCATAGTTGCATACAAACGTCTCTGCAGCCAGTTCGGGACGACAACCCTCGACGGCTACGGCTGTGCGCAGATGACGGGAGCCATCGCCGCGGCAGGTGCAGCGCTCCTTTACGCCCAGGAGACACAGCAGTCACCCCTCCCCCACATCTCCGGGTTATCGACCCGGGTGCCATCTGAGAATATGCTGCTCGATGCGATCACCCTCCGGAACCTGGAGATCACAGCCCCCATCCGTGGAGGGAACGATGCAAACACCCTCCTCTCAACCCTCGATCTCACGGAGACGCCGATGGGGAGCCGGACGATGAGATCGTTTCTGATCGCGCCGCTGCTCCGGAAGGATGCCATCGAGGCGCGGCTAGATGCGGTGGAATGGTTCTTTGACCGCACCATTGAGCGGCAGGCGCTTCGCGCGGCTCTCGGCGATGTTGCCGATATAGAGCGGATTGCCGGAAGGATCGCCTATGGAAACGCCGGCCCTCGCGACCTTGTAACGCTGAGGGACTCGCTCGAAGCGATCCCTGGCATAAAAGCGCTCTTTGACGCCGATGCTCCGCCGCTCATCCGCGAGGCCCTGGATATGATGGCCGACCACGCCTCGGCTGCAGACCTCATCGCCCGGGCTATAGTCGACGACCCCCCGGCGCTCGCCAGATCGGGCGGCATGATCCGCGAGGGGTTCAACACGAAACTCGACGGCCTCCGGCACCTGGCAACGTCCGGGAAGGACTGGATCGCCGAGTTTCAGCAGCAGGAACGGGAGAGGACGGGTATCAAGTCGCTCAGGGTCGGCTACAACCGTGTCTTTGGCTACTACATCGAGGTGACAAAACCCAACCTGCACCTTGTTCCTCCGGAGTATGAACGCCGGCAGACGATCGCAAACGGCGAACGCTACACGACCCCCGACCTCCGGGAGAAGGAGGCGATGATCGCGACCGCTGAGGACCGGCTCTCGGCACTTGAGGCAGAAGTCTACGCCGACCTCATAAGGGCACTCGCAGCGGAGGTTCCCGGGCTGCAGGCGACCGCCAGGGCTGTAGGGCTGCTCGACGTTTATTCGGCGCTCGCCGAGGTTGCCGCACGCTACGGCTACACCAGGCCGAGGATCGAGGAGAGCGGCCGGATCCTCATCCGCGACGGCCGCCACCCCGTGGTGGAGCGGAACCTCCAGACCCCGTTTGTCCCCAACGACACCGAACTTGACAGCGGCGGCACCCAGATCATGATCATCACCGGGGCGAACATGTCGGGCAAGTCCACCTACATGCGGGCGGTGGCGCTCTGCTGCATCATGGCCCAGATGGGGAGTTTCGTCCCGGCGCGGCATGCAGCCATCGGGATCGTCGACAGGGTCTTCACAAGGGTGGGGGCGTTTGACGACCTGGCATCCGGGCAGTCCACGTTCATGGTCGAGATGCTGGAACTCGCAAACATCCTCAACAACGCAACACCGCAGAGTCTCGTCATCCTGGACGAGATCGGCCGGGGTACGAGCACGCTGGACGGTTCTGCCATCGCCAGGGCGGTTGTGGAGTTCCTGCACGGAAAAGCGGTTGTGGGCCCGCGGACGCTCTTTGCAACCCATTTCCACGACCTGATCGACCTTGAGGGCTCGCTTGCGCGGGTGAAGAACTTCCATTTCGCGGTGAAGGATACCGGAACCGATGTTGTCTTCCTCCGTAAGATCATCCCTGGCGCAACGGACAGGAGTTACGGTGTCCACGTCGCCCGGCTCGCAGGTGTCCCGAAGAAGGTGACCGACCGGGCAAGACAACTCATGAAAGAGGCATCGGCACGGCAGCTCCCCGACGGCCCCCGGGCGCCCCTCTACACCCAGATGCTCCTGATCGATCCGGGCGAGGGCGTTGTGGAGGAGAACCCCGCGATCAAAGAGCTCAGGGCGTTGAACCCGAACGAGATGACGCCGATAGAGGCTTTGAACACCCTATGCCGTCTCCAGAGGCTTGCAAACGGCGAGGATGAAGAGCGATGACAGAGATCCACGTCCTCGACCCCGAGACCGTGAACCAGATCGCCGCCGGAGAGGTCGTGGAACGGCCGGCATCGGTGGCAAAGGAACTCCTGGAGAACGCTATCGACGCCGGGGCAACGGTTATCCTGCTTGAGATCACATCGGACGCTGCCGGGATAACTAAGATCCAGGTGACCGACAACGGAGAGGGGATGACGCCGGGAGAGGCCGTCCTTGCGTTCCAGCCTCACGCGACGAGCAAGATCCGGGATATCACCGACCTCCCCAGGATCAGGACACTCGGGTTTCGAGGGGAGGCGCTCGCGAGCATCGCCGCGGTCTCGGAGGTGACCATGGTCACCCGGCCGCGTGGAGGCGAAGCGCTCAGCGGCACCCGCCTGGTGGTCAGGGGCGGCGAGATCGTGGAGACGGCCGAGGTAGGGGCGCCGGAGGGGACAACGGTCACCGTCGAACGGCTCTTCTACAACACACCCGCCCGCAGGAAGTTTCTAAAGAGCAGGAACACCGAACTTGCCCACGTCTACGCGGTCGTTGAGAGCCTGGCGCTGGCACACGGCGAGATCGCCTTCAGGGTGGTGCACAACGGGAAAGAGCGGATGGCAACCCAGCGATCCGCCGGACTGCTTGCAACCATCGCGGGGCTGTATGGTGCCGACCTGGCCCGATCGCTCCTCCCCGTCGAGGGGAGGCTTCCGTTCCTCACCATCCGCGGCTACGTATCCCGGCCCCAGGAGAACAGGGGGAGCCCCTCACAGATCTCTCTCAGCATCAACGGACGAAGCATACTCTCCCGCAAGATCGCCGCCGCCGTCAGGGAGGGTTACGGAAACCTCCTCCCTAAAGACAGATACCCGGTAGCGTTCATGGACGTTGCGATCGATACCGGGCTTGTTGACGTCAACGTCCACCCGACCAAGCGAGAGGTCCGGCTGTCCAGGGAGCGCGAGATCCTGGAGGCGGTCACCGCAGCTGTGAGGAAAGCGCTCGCAGACCACGATCTCTCACGGAATGCGCCAGAAGAGCCCGTACAGCAGCAGATCGTGGCGGATGATACGCCGCCGGTGGCGCGGGAGACCGAAGCGGTCTACGCGGCCGGTCACCGCGGCGGACCCGCCCTGGCCGATAGACGCCTCCGCCGGACAGAGAGGGAGGGGGAGAAGAACCTTCTGCCGGCGATGGAGCCGATAGGGCAGGTGGCCGCAACCTACATCGCGGCGGAGGGAGTCGACGGCACCCTCTACCTCGTCGACCAGCATGCCGCCCATGAACGGATCCTCTACGACCAGGTCGTGGAGCAGCGTGATGCCGAATCCGCCGCACAGGAACTGCTCGTCCCGGTCATCCTCTCCCTCTCTCCGAAAGAGGCCGCCGCGCTCCGGGAGGCGATCCCGCTCCTGGCGGGGGAGGGGTTTGTGGTGGAGGAGTTCGGCCGGGACGCATTCGCCGTCCGGGCAGTCCCCGCCGCCCTCGGTGCGGTGGAGGACGCCGCCGGCACGGTCAGAGAGACCATCGCCGATCTCCTCAGCGGCGAGTCCCGCGCTCACACCGACCGGCGGGAGGCGGTCACCTGCATAATCGCCTGCAGGGGCGCAATCAAGGCCGGCACCCGTCTCACGCCAGAGCAGCAGCGGCTCCTGATCTCGCAGCTCGCCCGGACGAAGACCCCGTGGACGTGTCCGCACGGGAGACCGACGGTTGTGGCGTTCGATAGAAAGAAACTCGAAAAGATCTTCGGGCGGAGATGAATCCGCACCCTTCAGACCGATCTTGAACCTTCGTCTGCACGGAGGTACGTGAGCAGGTCATCGAGGGTCTCCACGTACCTCACCTGGATCCCCAGGGTCTCCTGGATGCAGGTCTGTGCGTCCATGGCAACCGGCAGTTGGCGCACGACCTTGAGGTTGCCTAGTAGCCTGACCTCCTCACGGTAACCAATCACCTGGTTGTTCTCCCGGGGAAGGAGGAGAAGCGTCTTTCCGCTGCGGTAAGCGGCCTCAGCCTTCTCCAGAACACCGCCGATCGCGCCTATATTCCCGTTCTCATCGATTGTCCCCGTCACCGTCACGCTCTCGTTGATCTGGAAGTCTTCAAGCACCGAGACCAGCAGCGCGGCCATGGCCGCTCCTGCGCTGGGCCCATCGATCTCGGAGACCTCTTCCGCGCTCCTGATGCTGAAGATGACATCGGTCCCTGAGAGGTCCACGCCGGAGTGCCTGGCGGCAGCAGCGACCGCGTGGTTTGCAGCGTCCTGGAAGACCGTCCCCATCAGCGGCGTTGTCTGAACGAGAACACGCCCTTTCCCGGGCGCAACCTCTACCGTGATGTTTACCATGCCGCCCCCGGTTGTAACCTCCTGGTAGGGGAAGGGGCCGCCCTGCCTGACCTCGATGCGCTGGATAACCACCGGCACCTCCATCGTGGCGGCCCCACCCGTCGCTGAGGCTGGCGCGAGCGCGGCCGAGGGGGTGCCGACCCCATCCTCCGCCTCCGGGACGGCCGGGGATAGGCCGGCTCCTGCGGGGGAGAGGATGAGACCCAGTAGAAAGATATTTGCAGCAACCGATAACACGAGCAGAACCGCCAGGGTCTTTTCCAGCAGGTGTCTATTGCGCCCCATGAATGTACTCTATTCTTTCGGAGAAGATGTAACTTGCGCGGTGGGCAGGTCCCTGGTCCGTTGGCGAACCTCATAAGACCACAGCACAGCCTGAAAGAACCGGTTTGATGGCCCCCATCGCCTTGAGACACCAGGCGGAAGAACTTTCCCCGACCGCTCAAAACCCCATCCGGCAGAGGTCGCGCATCGCCCGGAGGACGTAGAGGGTCTCGCCATCGAGTTTCTCCTCGTCGACGATGAACGAGACGAAACCATGGCGGGTAAAGGCCTCCCTCACCTCATCAGGCCCCGTCAGGGAGGAGATAAGCAGCAGTATCCTGCCTGAAGGCGCAAGCACCCGACCGGCATCGGCTATGAATCGCTCAATGACTGCTCTCCCGGTCGGCCCGCCGTCCAGGGCGCACTCCAGCCAGTCGTCGATCCGCTCCTCCGGGGCGGTCGGGAGGTATGGAGGGTTGAAGAGGATGAGGTCAAACGGCCCGGAGATCCCGGCGGCCAGGTCCGTCCGTACAACCTCCACCCCCCTGGCGCGGGCGGATGCGGCGGCGTGCGGGTTGATATCGGTTGCAACCACCCTCGCCGCCCTGCCCAGGAGACCGGCCGCGATATAACCGCTCCCCGTCCCCACCTCCAGCACCCGGTCGTCCGGCCTGACCTCACGGAGCGCCGCCCGAAGAAGCAGAAACGAGTCCTCGGCCGGTGAGTAGACCTGGTCGCCCTTGCTCATGCTCAACACCCGGTGAGCCTGTTTGCAATCATTGCAAACTCCTCAAGCGAGAGATCCTGCGGCCGGCGCTGCAGGAGTTCAGCGGGAAGATCCAGGATCGCTCCCTCGATCGTGCCGGGAGGAAACGCCGCCCTCCCGCTCTGCAGCCCTTTCCGCACGGTCTTTCGCCGGTGGGAGAAGAGCACCCGCACAACGTCAGCGTAGACCACACGGTCCGCGATCGGGTACGGCGGTTCGTGCGGCATGACCCGGACAACCCAGGAGCGGACCTGCGGTTTCGGGCGGAAGGCAGAGGGTGAGAGTTCGAGCAGTGGTTTTACGGAAGCGTAGGTCTGCACCATCACCGAGAGACGGCCGACGTTCGGGGTTCCCGGCGGTGCGATCATCCGCTGAACAAACTCCTTCTGGTACATCAGGATCGCCGTCTCAAACCCGATCGAGAGCAGCCGGAACGTAATCTTTGCAGAAACAGAGTACGGCAGGTTTGCGACGACGATATCGAACGGCGGGAGATCAACCTTCCTCGCATCCCCCTGGATTATATCCAGACGCCCCCTCTCGATCTCGTCGGCAAACGTGACCTCGAGCTCCTCCACAAGGGCCGGATCTATCTCTACCGCGATAACCTCTGCACCCCGTTCAAGGAGCGCTCGAGTCAGGATTCCCTCCCCGGGACCTATCTCGAGCACCCTTCGGCCGGAGACATCGGCAAAGCCGGCAATCTTCTCGACCGCCCTGCGGTCGATGAGAAAGTGCTGATCCCTTGGAGCGCTCATCTCGATGTAAAGACGTGATACTTCTCGTTCGGATCCTCGATCTCGCGCAGGATCCGGGTGACGATCATCCTGTCCGGGTGGGAAAGCGACCTGATCCGCCTGGAGATATCCTCAAAACTCTCAAACGGTTTCTTCCCACGCTCTTCCAGGATCTCCCACAGCAGTTTCTTCCCGATGCCGGGGAGAAGGTGCAGCATGTGAAACTTCGGTGTGAGCGGAACGGACTTATTGAAGAAATCAACGAACCGCTGCTCGTTCTCGCGGACGATCTGCTCGACCACGAAAGGCAGTTCGAGTTTTGCTGTCGCCGTCAGATCCTCATACCCGATCCGCCGCTTGACACGCTCGATCTTATCACGCTCCTCATCCCCGATGTAGACGCGGTCGTGGATCCGGATATCCGCGCCTGGTTTCGGAACAAGTTCGAGCAGTTTGAACTGGTCGGTGCCGACCGCCTGGACGACCGGTTCGCGCCTGTAGCCCGGGCGCTGGTCAGCACTCATATAACCCATGGGAAGGACATCGAGAACTACCGCGTTCACCTCTTTCTTTTCGGCTCTCATATGCTCCACCCCCGAGGGGTTAGAAATGGGTCATTACCAGTTCGAGGATCTCGTCCAGCTCTTCCGTCGTCAGATTGAAACGTTCTTTTGCGTAGATGGCCCGCAGTTCATCCCTGGTTCGCGGCATCAGGTTCGCGATGCGGTAGGCGATATCCTCTTTCATCTTCTCGAGTTTCATCAACTCGGCAACAAGGGCGCGGGCCTTCTCGGCAGACGTCTTTGAGAGGTGATTGGCATGCTCAATGCTCTTGCGGAGCTCGTAGGACATCTCATCCCCTGACTCAAGCCGGGCTGCCTCCACGGTGAGGAGAATATCCCTCACCTCCGGGAGCAGAATCCGCTCTTCACTTACGACTCGTTTTACCTTCATGCCAATCACCGGTGTTGTGGGTTATAATTTCTGCGCTTTCAGGTGTTGCGGTCTCGCAATAACCTGTTTTATCGTATTGCCGTCCCTGACCTCGAGCACCCATGCACGTCCACGCCGCCCGATAACAGTACCGGTCTTCCCGTGGAACCGCCGGTGGGGCATCCCCTTCTGGACGCTCGGTTCGACCACTACGTGCACCCTCTGCCCGATCTCAAAGTCCTGGATCACAGAGGTTACTGGAGGGATGCCACGTTTTCTAAGGTCCTTCTTGAACTTATACCGCGTCTTCTTGCGTGGTCCATTGTGATGTGCCATGATTACTCACCATACTCGTTTGCTGTTTCGACCTGCACCACATCGAGGCTGACTACATGTGCGGTGCGCCCCAGGATCTGGGCAAGGCTGGGCCTGGTTCTGCCGGTGTCACCCGATACCAGTTCTTTGATGTAGAGACCCGCTTCACCGGCGACTTCTACCCAGTATCTGCCGTCAACGCCACCAGTACACTCGATATCGAGGACCCGCCGTTCCCGAACTTTATCTGCCCGCCGGTGCGACACCCTTGTCGGGGTGCGCTGCCGTATCGTTGCACCTTTTAACTGGTCGAGGGCTGCCCTGAACTCGTCTGGTGTTACAGAACCGTCGATCTCAACCAGGATCCTGTATCTCTTATGCCCTTTGTCTGATTTAATGCTTTGCACCATCTTCCGGTCAGCCCAGCCATCAAGGCGGACAGCCACACGCCCGGCAGCATCCCTGTTTATCTTCTCCTCAAGCGCCGCGAGATCCACCGACCGCTTCCGGGGCGCCTCGATCTCCATCACAAATGGACGCCCGGAACCAAGCATCCTGGCGTCGATGTCCTCCCGTCCTGCCCCGTGCAGGATCGCGTTCTTCGCCTCAAAGACCTCAACCGCCGGCCGGCCTATCAGTTCCTCAACGGAGTCGAGATACTGTTTTCCGGTGTAGTTGCACCGCTCGCACCCCGCTCCGCGGCACGCCCGGCAGTCCCAGTGGGTCTGCGGAATCCCGCGCTCATACTTCAGGTACCGTCCGGCAAAGAAGACCGGGTTGACCTGCACCTCGACAGTGCCCTCGCCGAGATCGAGGATTGCAACAACGTCAGGGTTTTTAAGGTCGGCGTTCTTCCCGGTTAGCGACGACACAGCCTTTCCCACCTCCCTGTTCATCTCGGCTTTGAGCGGCTCGGGGTCGTGAAGGGTAAGGTCGCTCCAGACCATCTCTTCACCCTCCGCAACAAGCGGCGGCACCCTCGTCCCTATAAGGAAGGTCTCGAACTCAATACCCGATAAAGCCCCGGCAACCTTTTCTGCCCAGTCATCGATCCTGGAGAGTTCGCCGCCACAGACCCAGCAGGAGGCCGGATCCGGCTCCCGGTGCGGTCTGTTTGCCGAGACCTCGCAGGCGATCCGGAGCGCCCGGCCCCTCTCATCGTTGGTCAGCCCAAATGACCTCTTGCCGTAGAACCGCCCGAGACAGTGGTCACAGATCTCACCGTACTCAAGGATTGCTTCTACCTCTTCAGTTATACCCAACCTGACTCCCTCCGGTCAATCTCGTTTAAGAGGACTGTGATGGCATGATCGGCATGCAGTGACCGCGGTCCTACCGAGTAGTGGGCAGCCCCGGCGATGGCCTCTTCCTCCGCCGGCGTAAAGTTCTGGTGATCTGATAGGAGATAGTTCTCCGGGAGTTCTGGAACCCTCCTGAGATCCTCCCCGGCCTCGTCGAGCACCGCAAACGGGATCTCTGCAAGCAGCCGTGAAAGTCCGCCGCGGCGGACGTAGACCCCCGGTGTCGACTCCCGGAACTCATCCCCGCAGGGGATCGAGAGAGCCTTCTTGATGAAGGCAGCGCTGCTCCGTTCGTCCGGCGAGAGGTGGCGCACCTCGCTCCCGCGAAATAGAATGGTCTTCTCCGGATCCGGCTCCCCGCAGAGGACGAGGTAGCACTCCACATCCCGCCGCAGGTCGTGGGAGAGGAATAACGAGGAGTTGACACAGCGGCAGAGAACGTCCATCCTCCCGCCGCTACCGGGGAGATCGTTCAGGCTGAAGTTGCCGCCCGTTTCGGCGACGTGACCCACGATGGCGAATCGTTTCATTTGCCCGGTCCGCCGAACCTCTTCATCATGCGCTGCATGTTGAACCTGCCGCTGTCCATGCCACGCATCCCCTTTAAAGCGCGCTGCATTATCTTGTAGTATTTTATGAGCTCCCGGACATCTTCAGGCGCCACCCCGGCGCCGCGGGCAATCCGCTGGACGCGCGAACTCCCGATGATCGATGGGTCGTCGAGCTCTGAGGGCGTCATCGAGTCCATGATCACCCGATAGCGCTGCATCTTGGTGCTGGTGATATCGTAGGCATCGTCCGGGATCTGAACGCCACCAAGTGGAAGCATGCTCATGATCTGTTTGAGAGGGCCCATCCTGTTCAACGCCTCAAGCTGTTTGTACATATCCCGGAGTGTGAACTTCCCCTTGAGCATCGCATTTACATCGATCTCATCGGTCGAAACCGCCTCCTCAGCACGCTCTACAAGCGCTTTCAGGTCGCCCATCCCGAGCAGCCGCGAGATGAAACCATCGGGGTCGAACCTCTCGAGATCCTCGATCGTCTCACCGCTCCCGATAAAGACGATCCCGCTCCGGGTCTCAGCGACCGCCGAGAGAGCCCCGCCGCCCTTTGCGGTGCCGTCCATCTTGGTGACTATGACACCGTCTATCCCGATAGCCTCGTGGAACCGGCGGGCCTGCTCGCTTGCCTGCTGCCCGAGCGCCGCATCGATCACGAGCCACCTGTGATCCGGGTGCGCGATCTCGTTAATCTGGATGATCTCCTCGATCAGATTCTCCTCCAGGGCGTGCCGACCCTGGGTATCGATGATGATCACCTCATACTGCCTGCGAAACGCAGAGAGACCTTCACGGACTATCGCAAGAGCGTCAGGCTCCCCCGGCTTGCCAAAGCATGGAACGCTGATCCGATCACAGAGAGTCTTTAACTGGTCGTAGGCGCCAGGCCGGAACGTATCGGCGCAGATCACCCCTGTCCGCAACCCTTTGCGCTGGAAGTATCGGGCGAGTTTCGCCGCCGTTGTTGTCTTACCGCTCCCCTGCAGCCCGGCCATAAGGATCGTCTGAGGCTCAAGCGAGACCTCGCCGGGTCTGCCCATCAATCTGACAAGTTCCTGGTAGACGATCCGGAGAACATGCGCCCGGACACCCATCCCTTTCGGGGGCTCCTCCTCGAGAGCGCGTTTCTTGATCGACTGGGAGAGTTGCATCACCAGTTTGACGTTGACATCGGCGGATAGGAGAGCCCGCTGGAGATCGCGCACCAGTTCATCGACAGCCGCCCTGTCGATCACGGTCTTTCCGGAGAGTTTCTTGACCGCGTCCTTCAATGAGTTGCCCAGGGTCTCGAGCATCACACCTCACCTCCCCAGCAGTTCGTCGACCACCGCCCGGGGCTCAAACGGCATGATGTCGTCATACCCCTGCCCTGTCCCGAGGAAGAGGATCGGTTTTCCAACGGTGTGTGCGATCGATATCGCCGCGCCACCACGGGGGTCCATATCCGCCTTGGTCAGGACGACCGCATCGGTGCCGACTGTCCTGTTGAACTCATCGGCCCGGATGACCGCATCGTTCCCGGCCACCGCCTCATCGACGTAGACGACGAGATCCGGTTTCATCACCCGCCGGATCTTCTCCAGCTGGTTCATAAGGTTTGCCCGGTTGTGGAAACGCCCGGCCGTATCGGCCAGGACCACATCGATGTTGTGCGCCTTTGCATACTGGACAGCGTCAAATAGAACAGCAGAGGGGTCGGCACCGGGCTGATGGCGGACAACCCTGATGCCAAGACGGTCAGCATGGGTAACGATCTGCTCGATCGCACCGGCCCGGAAGGTGTCCCCGGCACCGATCACAACCGAGAACCCGTTCTTCTGCAGGTAGTGACCTACCTTTGCAACGGTTGTCGTCTTTCCTGTCCCGTTCACGCCGGTGAAGAGGATCTTCACCGGGCGTTCGTGCTCCTCAACGTAGCGCAGGAGGTCAAACCCCTCCCCCAGCACACCGCAGAGGGCCGAACGCAGCGTCGATACAACCAGGTCGTCCACAGAGTCGCCGATCCTCCGGTGCCGGCCAACCAGCTCCGCCCGCATCCGGGAGATGATCTCATCCGTGACCGGGAGGGCAACATCGTTCTCCAGAAGAACCATCTCAAGTTCAGAGAGCGGTTCCTCGATATCCTTCTCCTGGATAAGGATCTCCCGCTCCCTGACGAAGACCTTCACCCTGTTTATGAGCGTGGGCTTCTCCCGCTCCTCCAGCACTGCAGGAGATTCTGGCCTGGCGAGAGGGGCCACAGCCTCCGCCTTCCCGGGGGGTTGCGGGGGTTCAACCCCCACCCTGGCGGCCTCCTCGATATTCGAGGCAAATTTAGTCCGGATATTCTGAAGTTTATTCTTTAAAGAGTCAAACATTATCAACTTCCGCCCTGGCCTGCCTGAGCCTGCCGGGCCGCCCCGTACGCCGCCTCAAGGCGCCTGGATATCTCCGTGGCCCGTGCCTGCAACTGCTCAAGCGAACCTGCGACCTTCTTTCCCAGCGCCTCAAGTTCAGTTATCCGGCCTTCAAGGTAGTTCGCCGCATCCTCTGTAGACCTCTCAACAGAGACGTCCGCCCCGATGTTCACGATTGCATGCCCCGTATCAAGAACTTTCACCCGCAGAAGAGCCCCGCCGCCGACCGGGAGAAGGACGGTAGCGTCTGCGTTCTCCTGGATCGCGCGGAGGGTCTCGATGGCGGCGGCAGCCTCAATCCGCTGCTGCTCGATCATCGAGAGTTGCTCTGTCAGGATCTCGATCTGCTGGGCGTACTCGTTTAAGTAAACCTGGAGGGTCTGTATCTCGCGAGGGTCTACCTGCTCCACATCACTCACCAGCTACTACGTTAACCGATTCGATTGTGATATAATTTCTCTTCAGGTGGTGTTTGCTCCCGATATCAGTGAAAACCCTCTCTTTAGCCAGGTTCTCGTTCGCTGCGGTGACAACCTTGCGAAACGGCTTCCAGTCGTTATCGATCCTGCACGCACCTACAATCTCAAAATACTGGTTCTCCATGACTTATCACTCCAAAAACCCAAGAACTTCCTCTATTCTACCCAGCTCAAACCCTGTCGTGGCGGATCCAGCGAGATAGCCCTTGCTGTTTGCGAGCAACCCTGTGCCCACAAGGCCGCTTCCCATGTTTACCGACCCGAGACCGACCGGGAGATCGACCACACGCTCGATGCTCGCGATCTCTGTATCGTTGGCCCTCGGATGGACAAGGATACCCCTATTCGTCGCGAACCCGGCCATGCCAACCGTCTTGATGCTTCCAAGTGAGAGCCGGATCACCGGCACGGATAGGAACAACCCGATCTCTTCGGCAAGATCGACCGGCATCCCGGGATGAACAGCAGCAACGTAATCGTTCGCGAGAATTACGTTGCCCGCCGCATTCATCGAGCCCTCGAGCAGGAAGATATCCCGGTAGTCGCTCAGGACGGCGAGTTCCTCGTCGGTGGCAAGGCCACTGACGACCAGTCCCCGGCTGTTTCCAGCAACAAGCGAACCGATGATGCTGCTCTCCTGGACAGAGGTCTTCACGACCTCAACATCGAGCTCACGCTCGAGCGCCGCTGTGAACGCCGCCGGCGCAGCGGGATGGACTATCGCTATATCCTCAAAGACGCGGGCGAAGACGCCGATATTTGGATCCCCGGCAAGATCGATCGTTCCGGTCATCTCACTCCTCGGCGAGCTCGGCCTGGACCTGCCCGTCCTCAAACTTCATCGCGCGGACGCGGATCTTTCCGGGCGTCTTCTCGCCCCCCCGCTCCCAGATCTTCTCGTTGATGCTCTGATCAAGTTTGACGTCCTCACTCTTCATGTGCCGCGCCAGGAACGCCCTGATATCCTTCATTGCGATTTTACCCCGCTTCCACCGCGGTGCACGCTTCACGTCGCGGAGGGGGATGACATAGACATGCTCCTTCAATGGTTCTACCATAGTTCCTACACCTTCAGGCTGCTCCGTCTCCAGTTCCGCCGCTTCGGGTGCGACGTAACATTACGGTTGGTTCTGATCATAACCCATGCAGGCACACGGCGATTCTGCTCGCATGCCTTTGCCAGCCGGATCTTCCGGCCCTTTGTCAACTTACTCATGATTCTCACTCTCGATAATTAATCACGTCTTTCTTCTGCCGACAACCAGAGACTGGAGGTGATGGGAGGGGAAGAACGGTGCCGGGTCGATGCCGCGGGCACGGATTGCACTGCGGATCTCCTGCTCGTAGTCGCCGTTCCCGATGCTGCCAGTCTCCCCGTAGACTACCAGAAAAAACCTTCCTGCGAGACGCTCCACCTCAGGCTTACCGTAGCCAAGGAGCGGTCTGACATACGAGCAGCCGGTGGTCATCTCCAGGCGCTGAATCTCAGAGCGGTCGAGCCCTGGAACTCGGTCGTCCCTGCGGGTGCCATCTGCGACCACAGCGTAGTCTCCGGCCAGCATCTCTACCGCCGCCCGGTGGACGGTATCGATCGCATCATTCGGGTAACCGCAGGCCAGCAGAAGGTCTACAGCTTCATCGAGCAGATCACGCCCGAGCACCCTTTTACGGAAAGGCAGACCGAGAAGAGCCGCGGCGGCACGCACCTGCGGGACCTCCCGGTCAGGATCGAAGACACAGGTATTCAGTTCTGTGCCGTAGTCGCGCGCAAGCATGGTCGCCGCCAGCGCGCTGTCTTTCCCTCCCGAGAAGAGCAAACCCGCTTCCATTCCTATTTCCGCGTTATCCTGAAATCTTTCTTTGACGGTGTCAACTGGATCAGTATGGTTTTTAACTGTTCGTCGCTGATCCGTTGCCGGATCCGGCCGCTCTGGGCCAGCATAACCAGTTGTTGTTCAACACCTCTTGCAAAATCCGGCCGTGTCAACTTGATGGTGTTTAGCCTCTCCCTCGCTTCAGGCTCAAGGATCTCCATCAGAACGGTTCGGATCTGCGACTCCACCTGCTGTTGCCGTGCCAGTTCCTCCTCCATAGCCTGCTGCTCCATCGCCTGCCGCTGCATCTGCTCCAGTCGCCGGCGACGGAGTTCCGCGAGTTCGTCATCAACCATCAGCCACGCCTCCTTCGATCAGTAGTTTGCAAGTTGCGGTGCAACCTCAGCAGCCTCTTCTTTCAGGCTATGAGCAACATTGTCAAGGAACGATCTGCCCGCCGGGGTGATCGTACGTCCTGCACTTGACCTGGCGACGTAACCGGCCGCCTCGAGCTGCTGAAAGATCTTTCGCACAATCGAACCGCTTCCCCGCCGGAACTGGTATGGGGCCGACCCACGGTCGCGTTTGCCGCCGTAGGCAGAGCGCATCCTCTGCGTCCCGACCGGTCCGTCGGTATAGATACGACGAAGAATCGACGCCGCCCGCAGATACCACCAGTCATCATTCTCCGGCGGCATCTGCTTGTGTACCCCAGTCTTTGCAAATGCGGCCCAGTCGGGGGGCTGGATCTGCGGATTTTTCTTGAGTTCTTCTGCCACCCGCTTGATAAGCATATCGGCGGGGATATCATATACAGTTGTCATGGATGATCCTCACTCTCGCTAACAGTCTTTACATATTCGTTCAGTAATGTTTTATATATTTCGAGGATTCAACCCGGGCGATCCACCCACCGCTCCTTGAGAACAAGTGTCCGACCG
This sequence comes from Methanomicrobiaceae archaeon, assembly GCA_022837745.1. Lineage (GTDB taxonomy): Archaea > Halobacteriota > Methanomicrobia > Methanomicrobiales > Methanoculleaceae > Methanoculleus. Next base: position 51,669 of record JALHIW010000022.1, read on the forward strand.
CGAACCTCGGCAAGAACCGCACCGACAACATCCGCCACCTCCACAGGATCGACCTCGGTGTTGCGGAGCCATCGCACCTTGACAACCTTCCTATCTTTGAGCTGTCTCTGGATCTCATCGATCATGACGCTCGTGACACCCCGTTTCCCGATCCAGACGGTGGGTCTGAGGTCATGGAACGACTCCCTGCTCATAACTGTGACCTCCCGATCGGGTATCGCGACCGATGTCCGCATTTAAGGCATGTGACAACCACCCGACCCCGGTGAATCCTGACCCTAGCGTTTGACCCTGGTACGAGGTATGAGTTGCACCTACGGCAAAATCTGCGTTTCAGCGGCGGTTCGATCCGCACCCGGTGACGCATACCGATCCTGCGGGCCAGTTCCACGCACCGGTTGCTCCACTCGGGGTTCTCCGGGTAGAACTCCGCGGCCCGCTCAAAGAGAATGACGATCCTTTCCCGGGCAAGCCTGCGGGAGCCTGATTTTTGTGTCGTGTCTCCCATGGTGCGATCAGTTCCAGCGGTGGATCTTGAATTAGGGGTGTGAGGCTATATAAATTGATGCCGGCCTACGGCCGGATCCGGACACGTCGCCCCTCAACAATCAAGCGGTCTTCGCAGAAGAGTTTGACGGCGAGGGGGAGGGCCCTGTGCTCTTCAGTAAGGATCCGGTTGGCCAGTGCCGTCTCGTCATCGTCCTGGAGAACGGGGACGCATCGCTGGATGACGATTGGGCCGGTATCCGTTCCATCATCCACCAGGTGGACGGTGCAGCCCGCAACCTTCACCCCGTAGTCGATCGCCTGCCTCTGGGCGTGGAGGCCTGGAAACGCAGGGAGCAGGGCGGGATGGATGTTCATCATCCTGCCCGAGAACTCGCGGACGATCTCCTGCCCCAGTATTCGCATGTAGCCAGCGAGGACGAAGAGGTCGGCCTGGAAATCCCGCATAGCGGCCAGGAGTTCTTCTTCATATGCAGCCTTTGAGGGGAACTCTGCATAGTCTATTACCCGCACCGGTATACCAGCATTTCTCGCTCGCTCGATCGCATAGGCACGGGGGTTGTCGGTGATGAGCCCGACGCCAATTCCCGGTATCTCGCCGGCAGCGATGGCGTCGATCACCGCCTGGAAGTTCGATCCCCTGCCGGAGGCCAGAAAGCCGATGCGCTTCTTTCGAAGAGGTATCGCTTGCTCCATGATCCATCATCCTTTGGGCTCTTCGCCGCCGCCTTCCCTGACCGTTCGAGGTTCGATGATCAACTTCACCTTGACTATCCGCCGGCCGCGCATCTGCATCACCACCAGGGTGACGTTGCTCTCCTCGATCCTGACCACCTCGCCGCGGCGCGGGATGTGCCCCAGTCTTTCGATGACCAGCCCTCCTATGCTCTCGTAGGTATCCATCAGCGGAAGGTTAAGATTCAGATCCTCGTTTATGTGCTCAACCCATGCCCGCGCGTCAACCAGGTATACACCTTCCTCGATCTGCTGGATCTCGGGCTCCTCCTCATCGAACTCGTCCATGATCTCACCGACTAGCTCCTCGAGCATGTCCTCAACCGTCACTATCCCGGCAAACGAGCCGTACTCATCGAGGACAACCGCCATGTGCTGTTTCTTCATCTGGAGGTCTTTTAAGAGGTCATCGATCTTCTTGCTCTCCGGGACGAAGTAAGGCTCGTACATCAGGTCTCTGATCGTCGCTCCCGCCTGCTGCCGAAAGACCGCAGAGAAGACGTCCTTTACATTTAAGAGCCCGACTACGTTGTCGATATGCCCGTGGTAGACGGGGAGCCTGGAAAAACCGGTCTCGTTGAATATGGAGAGGGCGTTCTCGATGGTCGCCGTATCCTCGATCATGACTACATCCACACGGGGCGTCATCACCTCGCGAACCGTGGTATCACCAAACCGTAGAACGGAATAGAGCATATCCCGCTCCTCCTCCTCTATTGTGCCCTCCTCTTCACCTACATCGATCCACTCCTTGAGCTCCTCCTCTGTAACGACCGGTTCGGTCATCGAGGTGCTGGATGAAAGATGCCGCTGGATGCGCTCCGAGACCCAGAGGAGAGGAGAGATCAGCCGCGAGAGAAACAGGATCGGCCTCGCGACAGCGAGCGCCAGCCTCTCGGTGTGCCTGGAAGCATACATCTTCGGCCCGATCTCACCGAAGATCAGCATCAGGATGACGGTAACACCGGTTGCTATCCCGATACCCAGATCACCATAGAGACCTATGGCGATCGCGGTCGCAAGCGATGCAGCGGCCACGTTGACCACATTATTCCCTATCAGGATGGTGATAAGTATGGAATCTGTCGAGCGCTTCAGCTCGTCAAGCGCTTCCGCTCCCTTTCGGCCCTGGTTTAAGAGGGCGCGTACCTTTGCCCGTGTTATCGATATGAGGGCGACTTCTGAACTTGAGAAGAAGCCCGAAAGAAGCAGACAAATAATGAATAAAACTGTTTCTACAGCCAGAAGATCTATTACTACCATTTACTCCACGCCGCATAGAACGGCAGCATCCGGCACTCGCATCTTGCCGGGATTAATGGATCAGGTCTCATTCAGATATAATAAAACCAGCGCTTCAGGAGAACACCTCTCTCAAAGCCGCCAATTCCCGCGAAAGGAGCACAATCTTCTCTTCAGCTGAAAGTGCCCCCGGAAAGATCATATCATCCACCTCAAGGGTGAGCCAGCCCCCATACCCGCGTTCGGCAAGGTCTGAAAGCACCCGCAGCGCCGCCGGATCGTCATGGATTGGGTGGTGCGGCCGGCCGTTCCCTCCAAGAGCACTGACGTGAACGTTTGCCATCCGCTCGATGCAGAGATCAAGAAACCGGCCAACCTCCGCCGGAGAGTTCATCATGGCATGCCCCATATCAAACGTGAGCCAGAGCCATGGCTCCCGTTCGAGCACCTCGGCGGTATCCTCTGCCGTTGCGAGCAGTGTGTTTATTCGCGGCTCCATATTCTCAATCGCCACCTTCACCCCTGTCTCCTCCGCTGCCTCCCTGAGCCCGGCAACGTACGCCTCAAACCGCGTGTAGTCGGGGGCGCTCGGCTCTCGTTTCGCCGTTCGTCTCCCGGGATGGACGGTGACCAGAGCCGCGCCGATCCTCTCTGCCATCCGGATCGCCTCGATTGCGTATTCGACCGAGATCGCGGCGACCCGCGGGTTGATGGAGCAGGGGTTCATGTCCAGCGAGGGGGCATGGACGGTGATGGGTGAGAGTTCAGGGTGGCTGGCGATACAATCTGAAAGTTCGTCTTCAGGGCAGCCGCGAACCCAGAAGTGCGGTGTCTCAACCCAGAACTCAAGAGAATCAAAGCCTGACCCCGCGATGTAATCGAAGATCTGGTCGCAGGGGTACTCGTGAAAGAACATGGTTGAGACGGCGAAACGGCCCATAATACTACTTGATATAAACCATTGGCCTAATAGGTTGTGATGATGCCGGGCAGTCATGCCACCAGTCCGGAACGGTTCGGCAGCCCGATCCTCCGGGTTTCGGAGGTTTCCGGGCTTATCTGCGACCTCCTTGATGATCCACGGCTGCACCAGATCTGGGTGCGGGGAGAGGTGACCAACTACCGCGACCACACCTCCGGCCATCGCTACTTCTCACTCTCCGAGCAGGGCGCCGGGAGGACTGCGGTGATCAACTGCGTCATGTGGCGCAGCGTTGCATCGACGCTCTCATTCCGCCCCAAAGATGGTATGGACGTCCTTGCCTGGGGGTCTGTGGAGGTCTACGAACCGCACGGCAGGTACCAGTTTATCGTCCGGGAGATGATCCCTGCGGGGGCTGGCGAGCGTCATCTCATGGTCGAGCGCTGGAAACGTGAACTCGAAGCCGAAGGGCTATTTGACCCCGGGCGGAAACGCCCTCTTCCGGTCTTTCCCCGACGGATCGGCGTGGTAACATCGAGCAGCGGCGCGGCGTTGAAGGACATACTCTCCGTCATATCAAGGCGCTACCCGGTCGAGGTGGTCGTCTCCCCGACGGCCGTTCAGGGGGAGGGGGCGCACACAGAGATCGCGGAGGCGATCCGGCGGGTCGACGGTCTTGTGGACGTAATAATCGTCGGCCGCGGCGGCGGGAGCTTTGAGGACCTCTTCCCCTTCAACCACCCGGATGTTGTGCGGGCCGTTGCCGCATGCAGGACACCCGTGATCAGCGCCGTCGGGCACGAGGTGGATACCGCCCTCTGTGATTTTGCTGCCGACCTCCGGGCGCCGACACCCTCGGCGGCGGCAGAACGGGCGGTGCCCGAGCGGCAGGAGGTGCTCCGTGAACTCGGCGGATACGAGGAACGTATGCTCTCTCTTGTGCAGCACCGCCTGGCCGCCGCACAGAACGATGTTGATGACCTGCGGGAGCGGATGCACCCCCGGCGGCTCGCGCGCCGGGTTCACGAACGTATGCAGCGTCTTGCCGAGATGGAGGAGCGCCTTGAGCGGGCGGCGTTCGGGCGGCTGCAGCGTGAACGCTCGGATCTTGCGGAACTCCGCACGAGGCTTGATGCTCAGAACCCGCTTTCAGTGCTCGAACGCGGTTACTCCATCATAGAAGCGGATGGCAGGGTCGTGCGGAGTGCACGCGATCTCCGGCCGGGCGCGCGGGTTGCACTCCGGATGAAGGATGGCAGGGCGAACGCTGTTGTTGAGGAAATAACGTATGACAGAGACTTTTGAAGAGATGCTTGAGGAACTCCGGGATATCATCCGTAAACTCGAGGACGGTGATACAAGCCTCGAGGAGAGCATCGCCATATACGAGCGCGGGGCGCTCCTTGTTAAGCGGTGCGAGGATCTCCTTGCCGCAGCCGAGATGAAACTAACAGAACTCGGGCGCGACCACTGAGAGATTGGAACTACGGCGGTTGCTCGCCTTCGATCAGTCGCCCTCGCCGGGTATCTCCGCCTCGAGTTCTACCACCAGTTCCTCCCCCCGCTGGAGCGCCGCCACGAACTCCCTGGGGAGGGTCGCTGCAACCCGGTCCGAGCGGATGCCAACAGTCCGGCCGGAGATGAAGTCACTCCGCCGCCAGACGAGATCGGTGGGGTGATCGAGGCTGAACGCTGAACTGCCTCTTGAGCGGACTATGACCGTCTTGCCCCCTGCCGCAAGCCGGGTCGTCAGCACCGCCCGATCGTCCCGGAGCAGCGCCCGGAGGTCGGGGTCAAGGTCGGCGGCCCCCTTATCGGCGGCCACGCCGATGATGCAGTCTCCGGCCCCCGTCAGTCTCATATCCTTCGTCACCTCGAACGTTGTCGGGTGGGTTGCCCTTACCAGCGGATCTCCACGGGCACGCACCGTATCCCTTGCCTTCATGCTTATTAGGAGTGGGATACCACTGCTAATGAATGATCAGCATCGTCTGCCCTGTCTGCAAGGAAGAGTACGAGCACCAGATTCTCCGGGAGACCACGGATCTGGTTGTGCAGTGCTGCGAATGCGGCCATGTACACCGGGTGGAGAAACCCGCCGAACCCGCGACCATCACCATCAAGGCAATTGTGAGTCATGAGACCGAATCGAAGGTCTGCAGTCTCGATATGTTCGAGGAGGAGACCGTCTCCCTCGGTGACCGGCTCGCGGCGGAGTGCGGTGACGAGGCATTCGGGGTCGAGGTCACCGGTATAGAGGTTGGAGCAAAACGGGTTCAGCGGGCAACGGCCAGGGATGTGACCTGCCTCTGGACGAGGAAGATCGACCAGGTCGTTGTGAGGGCGTCGATACACACCGGGCGAACGACCATCCCGCTCTACCAGACGATGGATGGCGAGGATGAACTTGTCGTCGGGGAGACACGCTCTTTTGCGGGCAGACGTATCCGTATATCCCATATCAAACTCCGTGACGGCCCCCTGATGCGAAAAGAGGGCTGGAAGACCATGGCCAGACGGGTAAAACGGGTCTACGGCTACCTGGACGGGCGTTCCAGGTTCAATGACACCGCAGCGCCCGGAGGGAAAGGCGAAAGAAGGTAACCCGTGGTGAGCGGGGCGGCAGTCGAAACCTAACCGCGAGGTTTCCGCCGCGAACCATGACCCCCGGACTATTATGACCTCTCAGGTCACTCTGGTGCAGGCTCCGGCATGTGACGCCGGATCGCGGCCTCGAGTTCCTCACGGTGGACTAGCCCCTCCATCCGTTCCCGGACCACATCGTCCTCGAGGACCAGGATTGTCGGGGTTACCCGGAGTTTATATGTCCTGATGTACTCCGGGTTCCTCACGGCATCGATCTCCTCTATCTCGATCCCGAGCTCCTTCTCCACCTCGCGAAGTATAGGAGTCTGCTCCTCGCAGCCCATGCACCCTTCCTGGTAGAAGCATATCACCCTTACCGCCATACATGGAAGTGAGAGCACAGGGATTATAAAAAACTGTGGGATCCCCTACCCGGTTATGCCGTTTAGCGTGACACTGGCGCTGCCGTAGCGGTAGATAATGACCAGCGAGTCATCGGTCTTATCGATGACCTGGCCGAAACGCAGCGCCGTGGTCGAATTGGTCTCGCCACCGAGCGGGATCTCCGGGGATGTCGTCAGACCAAGCGTAATCATATCACCCACAGCGGCCTGTGTGAAGTTGAGGCCGATCCCATCTGCATCTTCCTGGCTGAGGTTCATCTCAAGGTCGTTGCCGCCATAGGAGAAACTGATGGTCTTTGTCTCACCCTGCCGCATTCCGATAAGCCCGGCGGATATGGCGTTGGTCTCAAAACCAAGCAGACCGAAACCCGAGAAGCCGGTGATCGGGGGGTATACGACCGGGAGAACGGCAACATTCTCGCCCGAGACCTGCGCACCCGCTGTCATCTCCAGGCGCTGTGTCAGGAGGAGGCCAGAATTCCCTTTCCTGTATTCGCTCTCAAGGAGAGTCTGATCGGTCGTGATAACCGGGCGCCCGTCCTCGGTAAATATGGTGTAGTCAATCACCGCTGTATCTCCCACCTGCGCGGCAGGCTTCTTCGCGAGGATCGGAGCCAGGTAGGTTCCCACCATGGCAACCGCAATCAAGACGGCAATCGCCACATAGGCCCATTTCATCCGCCCAGCGCCCGCATCCTTAGAATTCTTCTGTTGCGTCTTTTTCATCAGGAGTACAGTCACCGTCGGGTAAGATAATAGTGTTCTGGAGGAGGCCATCAAACCAATGCCTCACTGGTTTGATAAACCTCTCCGTGTCCAGTCCATGGACAGATTCCGGGGGGTGACCGGGATCTGTATGAAGATGCTGCCTCCATCTTCATGCGGTATGCCTCTGGTCACAGCGGCATGGTGCGGTTTTTTGCGAGACGGCATTG
>JALHIW010000023.1:0-31164 GCA_022837745.1 Methanomicrobiaceae archaeon
GAGGGGAGAGGGGAGGTGGGGATGTTTCCACTCCCGCAGCGAAATACGTTCCCCCTCCCCACGGGGGTTGATTCCCGATCGATACAGTGCCAGGGGTGTACATCACCTCACCCGGTTCCCGGTGAGAAACTCCCCGAAGATCCTGTTTCCTCCCCGTGCACGGCTATCCGGACTATCGCCAGACACTGCCCGCCCCCTCTGGAGGGGACGGGAGGAGGCCGCGGTAGCGGCCGGGAGGTGGGGGTTGGTCTATGAATACCGTTCAACCAGAGACACAGGAGACAGGGGAGGGAGTGGGCAGTCGTAATAACGGGAAAAGATGGGGGGGTTATATCACAGAACCGTTGATTTGACGGCCTCATCGTGCGGGGGTGATGTGGGCGGAGCGGGAAGACCCCCGGTCTTGCCGCCGGGGATGAAAGCGGAGCCGCCATTCCCGTAATCAATTTCAATGCGACACGTTTTTCTGTTTATCCATCCAATAATACAGCGTCTGTGTTGCGATAACCAGGCAACATGATACCAGGCGCGGGACGCGCCGTTGGGCCTGTGGACTCGCCTCAGTAGAGGGGGGATGAAGCAGGAAGCCGCGCCCGAGAGGCGCGGGGTAGTTCACCCAGCATCCCACCAGATCTCTACGGAAGCGATGGACACAGCCGCAACAATACTCATCGCAATCGGGCTTGCCATGGACGCGTTTGCCGTCTCGATCAGCGGTGGCGTGGGGCTGCAGAAGGGGGAGCATCGATGGCCCCTAGTCGCTGGCACCGTCTTTGGCGGGTTCCAGGCGGGGATGCCGGTGCTTGGCTGGCTTGGCGGGACAGCGATCGCAGGGTTCCTCGGATTCTACGGCCCATGGATTGCGTTCCTCCTGCTTGTGCTGATCGGCGGAAAGATGCTCCTCGAGGCGGTGCGCGGGGATGAGAACGTGCGGTTTGCAAACTTGAGTGCAGCCACTATCCTGCTGCTTGCCGTCGCGACAAGCATCGATGCGCTTGCTGTCGGTGTCTCGCTCGCCATGCTGGACACCCCTATCCTCTTGCCCGCAGCCATCATCGGGATCGTGACATTCGCGTTCTCTGCTGCCGGAGTGGTTCTAGGGAGGTCTATTGGCCGGATTGCCGGGCGAAACGCTGGGGTCATCGGCGGTGTGATCCTTATCGGCATCGGTCTGCAGATCCTGCTCGAACACCTTCTCATCTGAGACAGGGTCGACGCATGATACTGCCACACCAATATGCATAACCAGCGGTGATCAAAACAATAACTCCAGACTGTGCCCGGATTTGATGAATCGCCCGTTCGTGTTGCTTGCGCGGCTTCCCAGGGCCAATCGCCACACACTGCCCTCCCGGGAAGGGGGCGGCTGGTCAGCCGCAAAAGACGTTCACCACAGGGATGATTCGAAGGCATCAAAACATGAGCAAACTGGTTTGATGGGCTCCTGGCGGTCTCAACCGATCCCGTATACCCCATTCGACACGTATAAGAACACACCAGACGCAATACGTAGTAAACCTCATGAAAAACCGTATAGACCGCGCATCCCGCGTGGAACGCTTCCGAAAGCCGTATTCGGAAGAGCAAAACTAATGAGGCAAGTTCAATCATGACTTCCAGAATGCATACCCCCCACACCACCTGTCCAGGCTGCCATGAAGAGGTATTCCTGGACGAACTTGTGGGTGGGCACTGTCCCCTCTGCGGGTATTCCCTCGATGACGACGATGGAACATGCAGTGAATACGAGGAGACTATTGAGCGCTCCGATCTCGGGTGGATGGTCTTCCAATATTATGTCTTCAAGCGGTTCTGCGGGGAGGGTGCAACACCCCTCCAGGTCATGCAGATCCTCTCCCGCTACGAGGAGGCCTGCCAGTGCAACCCCCTGGAAGCGGAGAAGATGCAGTTCACTCTGGAAGTACCAATGCGTCGCCTGGAGCGACTCCTCCCGAAGAGATGTGAAAGGTGCGGGAGAATATTTTTCCGCGGTGGTAGAGCGGTTATATCAGGGGACCTTGCGTCCCCCAACTACCGGAGGTTCCATATCTGCTCGTCCTGCTGATCAGTAGGTCCGGGCAACCAGGGTAGACGCGCCGTTGCTGCCGCAGGCGATACACGGCCCATCGGAGACGGTGATGAGGTCCGAGCGGATCTCGGAGCCGATGATGCTTGCATCCACCACCGCCTCAATCTTTTCTGCACACTCGCGCGACCCGCACCAGTGAACCACTGCAATCCCGGTCTTCAACGCTTCAGCGGTCTCCTCGAGGGTCGCTGCAGCGGTGATCCGATCGGCCATTGCCCGCCGCGCAGCCTCTGAGATCTCCTCCCCAAACTGTGCAAGGATCGAATGGATCCCTTCAACAACACCACGCCGGTCGAGCGTGGTCTTCCTGCCGGTGCGGGTGACGGCGACAACGGTGTTTGCATCGATGTCCCTGGGCCCGATCTCGATCCGCAACGGGACGCCGCGCATCTCCCAGTGGTAGTACTTCGCCCCCGGCCGCATATCCCGGTCGTCAACCTTAACGGTGTAGCCAGCATCCCGGAGTTCCAGTTCAAGCGCCCTGGCCGCCGAGATGACCTCATCGCGCCTCTTCCCGACGATGATCGGTACAATTACCATCTCGACCGGCGCCACCTCCGGCGGCAGCACCAGCCCTTTATCGTCGCCGTGGACGCTGATGACAGCCGCAATAGACCGTTCTGATATGCCGTAGCAGGTCTGATAGGCATACTGCTGCTCCCCGTTAACGTCCTCGTAGGTTATCTCGTAGGTGCGGGAGAAGTGGTCGCCCAGCATATGAACCGTCCCGATCTGGAGCGTCTTGCCATCAGGCATGATGGTATCGACAGCGATGGTGTAGTCGGCGCCGGGGAACCTGTCCCATGCCGGGCGGCGGGAGACTATCACCGGCACCCTCAAACATTCATAGAACTCACGGTAGAGGCGAATCGCGGCCTCAACCTGCGCTTCCGCCTCCTCCCTTGTTGCGTGGACGGTGTGCGCCTCCTTAAACGATGTGATCTCCCGGAGACGGATGAGCGGGCGGGTGTGCTTTGTCTCGTAGCGGAACGTATTGACGATCTGGTAGAGTTTTAAGGGCAGATCGGTGTGCGACCGGATCCAGAGCGAGTACATCGGATAGATGGCAGTCTCGCTCGTAGGACGGAGGGCGAGCGGGACGTCGAGTTCGGTCCTGCCGCCGTGGGTGACCCAGTAAACCTCATCCTCAAACCCCTTGATATGTTCAGCCTCCTTCATGAACTCGGTCTTCGGGATGAGAAGAGGAAACATCGTCTCAGCATGGTCGCGGTCCATGATCTCCCGGAGAATTGCGTATGCACGTTTCCTGATACCGAAACCGTAGGGGTACCAGACATACAGCCCCTTGACAGGATAACGGACATCCATGATCTCGGCTCGCCAGAGGATCTCGTTGTACCAGCTCGAAAAATCTTCTTTCCGGGGGATTGCACCTGTATCTTCTTCCATCCGTCTCCTACCTCGAAACTCTTGATCTGCCGCTATTAAGTTATCATACTTAGGATTGCGGGCGTAATAAATGCCTCCACAACCGCAGCGGCCGCAAGAAGAGGGATGACAACCCGGAGAAAGAGGCGGGCAAGAGACCTGGCTTCTGCAGCAGCATCCGCCGCACCATGCCATTCAGCGATGAGCGCACGTGCAAGGAGAAAACCGAGCCCCCCCGATATCAGGACGGCGGGGATCTCGAAGATGCCGTGCGGGACGAGCGCCGCCACCACGTAGAGCGCCCCCTGCTGAGATCTCACAAGTTCGGTCACCACACCTATCAACAGTCCGTTGGCCGAGAGGATCAGCATCGTGACCAGGCCAAGAGATGCGCCCCCCAGGAAAAGGAGGAGGCAGGTGCTCAGGTTGTTCAAGAAGATCTTGAACGCCAGGACCGCCAGGGAATCAGAGAGTATCTGACCTACCACCTGCTCATTGAATAGCGATAGAACCTCATCCCCGAACTCCGGGTTAAGGATAACGAAACCGACGCCGATGGCGATCGATACTGCAAAGAGGACGGCCGCAAAGATTGTTTCATTTGTAAGACTGTTCTCAGACATAAAGCACCATCCGTGTGAGATCGCGTATCCCCGGCGCCATCCCGACTACAATCATGGCAAGCAGGATGAGGTGCCAGAACCCCGTATCCCCCTCGCGGCGGTAGAGTTCCAGAACATACACGGCGGGCACGATCACAGCGAACTTCAGGAGGAACATAGAGAACGCCGTGCCTGTAGCATCGATAAGCGCACCCCCCACAACGTGCTGCTCGACGTAATGGACAGGATGGAGATCTATTCCGTAACTTGTTGCGCTCGCATCCAGCATATGCCCAAAGATTAAGAGTTTGTAGAGGATGTTTGATACATAACCCCAGTTCAGCGCGTATGCCATGAACGCCCAGAGGGCGAGCGACGAGACCGCTGCAAGTGTCAGGATGGCGGCGAGGACGCCGAGCGCGATCGTCGTCTCGGTGAGGCCAAACCAGACAAGCGCCGCGCCAGAGAGGAAAGAGCCAGCAATCCCCACACCAGCGTAGACCTTGCTGTAGCGGCTGACAATGCCGGCGTTCTCCGCGATCTTCCCTCCAAAGAGGGCAACGCCTGCGATCAGAGCGACCACGAAGAAGATCAGGGGCGTGATCAGGAGAAACCGGAGATCGGAGGTGATCATCCCGGTGTCCTCAACGACCCTCAGGAGACCCCCAAAGACAACGTATGGCAGGGTCGCAAGCACCAGTTCGTCATCGATGGCAATCCCATAGCGACGAAGCCCCCGGTAAAGAAGATAAACCGCTGCAATGAGGATCAGGGCGTATGTCAGGGTATCGACAAGTGTATACGCTTCACCATAGCGTATCGGATCGATGTAATATTTGTAGAGGAACTCCCTAATCATTGTTGATCTAAATGAGCGCAGACCGCATAAACTTACTCCGAACAAAGGTCTTTGACAAGTCCAAATGGATGCAGCTCCCGCGCGACGTCCTCATCGGTCATGACGTCATCGAGCAGGTCCCGGCCGTCTGCGAAGACCTTGCCCTCGGCGACTCTGTGCTCATCGTATCTGGGGGGCGGACGCGGGATGTTGCCGGAAGGCGGGTCGAGTCTCTTCTTTCAGCGTCCTATGACGTCAGGACGTTCATCGCGATAGATGGCGATCCTCTCGAGACGATCAGAAAGGCCGAGGCAGCGGCGGCAGAGGTCGCGTTTGTGATCGGCGTTGGTGGAGGAAGGATCATTGACACTGCAAAGATCGCATCCTACAACACCGACCGCCACTTCATCAGCATCCCCACCGCTGCCTCGCACGACGGGATAGCCTCGTCAAGGGCATCGGTTCCTACCGCCGAGGGGAACGTCTCGCTCGCCGCTGAGCCTCCCATCGCCGTGGTTGCCGACACCGCCGTCATCGCATCAGCACCACACCGGTTGCTCGCATCCGGGTGTGCGGACATCATCGCAAACTATACCGCGATCCTCGACTGGGAACTCTCTCACCGTCTCCGGGGCGAACCCATATCGGAGTATGCCCTGACGCTCTCCCGCATGACCGCCGAGATCCTCTTTCAGAACGCAGACCTCATCAAGCCGAACTCCGAGGAGAGTGCCTGGATCGTAACGAAAGCCCTGGTTTCCTCAGGCGTTGCCATGAGCATCGCAGGCTCGTCCCGGCCCGCAAGCGGCGGAGAGCACAAGTTCTCCCACGCGCTGGAGCGTCTCGCACCAGGAAAGGGGCTCCACGGTGAGAAGTGCGGCATTGGCGCGATCATCACGATGTACCTCCACGGCGGGGACTGGAGAGGGATTCGTGACTCGCTGCGAAAGATCGGCGCTCCGACCACGCCGGCGGAGATCGGGGTCGATGATGAGACCGCCGTGGAGGCCCTCCTTGCGGCGCGGACGATCCGGCCGGAACGGTTCACGATACTGGATATGGGGTTGACGCGCGAGTCTGCGCGGAACCTGGTGAAGATGCTCTACCAGGAGTGAGAGTGTGATGGCAGAGGAGAAGGCAAAGGTGACCCTGATCGGTGTAACACTCGCAAAACCGGGACTCGACTTCGTCTACGAAGGCATTTTGTCTCCAGAGTGCAATGGCTGCAAGGTGCGCAAGATCTGTCACAACCTTCAGCCACAAAAGAAGTATCGGATCGCTGCTGTCCGCCCAAACACCCGCCACGCCTGCCCCATCCACCACGAGGCGGTGATCGCTGTAGACGTCGTGGAAGGGCCGGTTGTCGCACTGATCAGCGCTGATATGGCGATCGTGAACTCAAAAATCAGTTATGAGTTTACCTGTCCGCGAACGGGCTGCCGGGGTTACCGGCTCTGCCACCCTGATGGCATCATCGACGGAGGGAAGTACGTCGTCGATGAGGTTCTTGGCAACGCCCCCGATGTATGCGAGCGGGGCTGGATTCTCAAACTCGTGGAGCTGCGGCCGGTCTGAGAGACTGCTGCTTCGGGCCCAATTTTCCCCCAACCTGGATTTTTGTGCTCTGGTGGGCCCACGGAGGCTTCACCGATGGAATTCCTATGGCCTGCTGACCCCTGCAAGCCGCCAGGCGAGAGAGAGGAGTTCGTCGCGGTCGCGAAGTCTGGCAAGCCACGATGACGGGATGGCTTCAAACCCGAACCTCGCCCCGGCAAGCCCGCCTGTGATCGCCCCAACGGTGTCTGCGTCACCCCCAAGGTTGATAGCCGCAATGACCGCGTCTTTAAACGATCTGGCACCCATAAAGACCCTGACAGCGCAGTGGGTGCAGACTATAGCATCAAGCGACGGCACCGGCGGGTATGCCCGATAATCCTCGAGCATCCCCAGGAGTTCATGATCACGGCAGGCTCTGAGCGCCCGGCCGAAGGAAGTTGCAGCCTCCTCACCCCGGCACATCCCGCTGACCATCCTGTTGACGAACGCCGAAGCCTCGCCGGCCGCGGGATCAAAGTGGGTCACGCGGGAGGCGGCAAGACTCACCTCCCGCACTTCATCCGGTGGATAAAAGATCCCGATCGGGATGCCGCGCATGACGCAGCCGTTACTCCGGCTGCCCCCCCGCTCTTCGTGGACCAGTCTTGCGGCGGTCACGGCTGGAATACCACCCTCGATCAGGTCGAGGACGGCACGCGATGTCGGCCCGAAGAAATCCGGATTAGTGTGATATACCAAAACCAGTCGCCGGACGAAGTCATCGGGGTCGAAACCCCCGCACGCAAGAAGGGTCTGTGCCAGGGCCGCTGCCTGGAGGGTGTCGTCGGTGTACTGCCCCGGCAGGACGTCATGAATCCCGCCGCCCTCCATCTCCGTTACGGTCATTAGGGGCGGATGGAGACCTTCAAGGGGCGCGCCCATGGCATCCCCGATTGCAAGCCCGATAAGGGCTCCGACCCCGTGCGTCTTGAGCATATAAAAAGATCACCAACAAAATATATCTACCCGCGGACAGTAGTATTCTTCGAGGAAAGGTGATAATCGTGCAAAAGGAAGAGCTGCTCCACCTGCATATGCTGTTAGTTCAAATCAAGAAGTACTACGAGACCGTCACCGGGGAAGAGATCCAGGCCGACCAGTATAACGCTCTCCACATATCCCCGGTACACATCCACAAAAACAAGGTAACACACAAGAAAGCCATCCTGACTCTCGGAAACGAGATTGTCCAGCACATCAGGGCCAACCATAACCCCTACATCCAGTATCAAACCGATTTTCAGTCACAGTCCGAACGTATTGCAACCGAACACTAAACGATGAGCGATACCGATACACACCGGGAGATAATCTCCCGCATCCTTTCTACCGGGCACAGCCCTGCCGACGTCCAGAAGATCAAGCTGGAGTTCTGCCGGGAGTACGGGATCGATATGCCCCGAAACTCGGCGATCCTTGCCGCCGCCGCACCCGATGAGGTGGAGCGGCTCCGGCCGCTTCTCCAGGTGAAACCCACACGGACGCTATCGGGCGTTGCCCCGGTTGCGGTGATGACCTCACCCCACCCCTGCCCCCACGGCAGGTGTCTCCCATGCCCCGGAGGACCTGAACACCCGTTTGGGTCGCCGCAGAGTTATACAGGAGAGGAGCCTGCCGCACTCCGGGCAAGAGAGCACGGGTTCGACCCCTACGCCCAGGTGCAGGCACGTCTCGGGCAGTTTGAGGCGCTCGGCCACCACATCGAGAAGGCGGAGCTGATCGTGATGGGCGGGACTATCACCGCGCGGCCGATCGATTACCAGGAGTGGTTTGTCGGCGCAGCCGTTCAGGCGATGAACGATTATCCGCGGGTGGGCACGGCACCAGCAGGACCCGATCTCGATACAATCGCCGCCTCAAACGAGTCTGCAAGGGTCCGGTGTGTTGCAATAACCTTTGAGACGCGGCCAGACTGGTGCCTCAGAGAGCATATTAACCGGATGCTTGCGATGGGTGTTACAAAGGTGGAACTTGGCGTCCAGCACCTGGACGACCGTATCCTGGACTACAACCGCCGCGGGCATAGCGTCGCGGCCACAGTCGCGGCAAACGGCCTCCTGCGCGATGCCGGGTTGAAGGTAGGGTTCCACGTGATGCCGAACCTCCCCGCGGCGAGCATGGACGACGATCGGTGGATGTTTGAAGAACTCTTTGCCGATGAACGGTTCAGACCGGATTTCCTGAAGATATACCCGACACTGGTGACGCCGGGCACGGAGATAGAGGCGCTCTGGGAACGCGGCGAATACCAGCCCTACACCGAGGATGAACTGATCGATCTCGTCGCCTATGCAAAGTCTCTCCTCCCCGAGTACGTCCGGCTCCAGCGCATCCAGCGGGATATCCCGGCAAGGCTGATCACCGCGGGATCGAGGCACAGCAACTTCAGGCAGCTTGCTGGGGCGCGACTCCGAGAGCAGGGAGGCCGGTGCCGGTGCATCCGGTGCCGTGAGGCAGGGCGGTCGCCCGCTCCGGAAGAGGCGGCTATCTCGACCCTGGCCTATCGTGCATGCGGCGGGGAGGAGCGGTTCATACAGGCAGGCTCAAAAGACACCCTCATCGGGTTTGCAAGGCTCCGGTTTCCGCAGCAGCCGTTCCGCGAAGAACTCACCGACGCAGCACTCCTGCGCGAACTCCATGTTTACGGGAGCCTGGTCCCGATAAGCGCCCCTGCGTCCCCTGAGGAGTGGCAGCACCGCAGTTACGGTGCGCAGCTCCTCTCAAGAGCGGAAGAGGAAGCGCGGGATCACGGTTACCGCCGTCTGGCGGTTATGAGCGGTGTGGGTGTGCGGCCCTACTACAGGAAACAGGGATATGAACGTGTGGGGCCATACATGATCAAGACGCTCCCATGAAACCCGCGACGCTCGAGTTCGTGAAACAGAGGTTTGCCGACTATTACCGGAGGTGCAACCTCATCGCCCCCTCCTCCCTCGAGCAGCGCGAATGGGGTTTTGTCTTCTTTGACGCCGCACCAGAACTCCGGATGCGGCGGCATATGGCATTTGCCGACCGCGAGGAACTCAACGCCTACGTTAAAAACCTGGTCCCCGCCCACGTATACTACTCGACGGCCTACTACCAGACACCGTCGGCGCCGAAGATGAGCGAGAAACACTGGGCCGGTGCCGACCTCATATTCGATCTCGATGCCGACCAGATAGTTCGTGGCCCCTATGCGATGATGCTTGCGCGGGTCAAGGAGGAGACACTGAAACTGATCGAGATGCTGACCGAAGAACTGGGGTTTTCGCGCAACCGTATGCGGATCGTCTTCTCCGGGGGGCGGGGCTATCACATACACATCACCGATATCGCCGTTTTAGGCTGGGGAAGCCAGGAGCGGCGCGAGATTGTGGATTACGTATGCGGGATAGGACTCGATCCAGAGATGATGCTCTCTTCCGGGGGCGAACCGAGGGGATGGCGGCGGCGCTACACGGAGACGCTTCGAGGCTGCCTCTCACACCTTGCAGCCCTCGACCCGGCGGAGGCAACGGCCCGACTCACGGGTCTTGAGGGTATCGGCAAACGGACGGCAGCACAGTTCCTGGCAGATGCCGGGGCCCTCTCCAGGGCCCCGGCAGAGGAACTCCTGCAGAACAGGGTTGTTCGGGCAATCACGGCATCACCCGAGTTTGAGAAGAGGCTCAGGGACGCCGGTGCGCATGCAGATGAACCGGTCACGACCGATATCAAACGGCTTATCCGGACACCGGGATCGCTGCACGGCGGCAGCGGGATGCGGGTCGTCCCCCTTGATCTCCACGACCTGGAGGACTTCGATCCACTTGTGGACGCGGTGGTCTTTGGCGAGAGGGATATCCGGGTGGACGTTAAGGCAAACTTCGTCGCATCAATGCTCGGGAACACCTACACGCTCAAGGCAGGGACCCAGACAGTCCCGGAAGCGCTTGCGATCTATCTATGCTGCAGGAACACGGCAGAGATAGCAGGGGGTGGATGATGGTCGCCGATATCCTGGAGAAACTCCGGCAGATGCTGCTGGATATGCAGCACTCGGGAAGGCTCTCACATATCGAGCCCCGTCTCTATGAGAATGCAAGGGCTTACATCGAGAAACTCAAGGAGGATTACTACAGCCTTGAGAACCCCCTGGAAAACCGGGAAGGGGGCCTGATCATCGAGGCGATCGGCAGCGTCAACGACACCGTCCAGGAGATCTTCTCCATCCGGACAAGACAGATCCTGGACCTTGCGTTCCAGCAGATCGAGGGGGAGTACGTCGATAAGGAGGAGACCCGAAAGATGCTCCCCGAGGAGCGGGCGATGTTCAAACAGATCGTTGAGGCCATCGAAGAGTGCCGGAAGGCGCTCATCCAGGGTGAGGTAAACCTGTTTAGCGGGGAGGAAGTGGCCGCCGTCGAGGTGACCGATGAAGTGGGTTATGAAAAAATAGAACCCTCCGCGGTACCGTCACCCCCCGCCCCCAGAACCCCCGGGTTGACAGCATACGCCCTTGTACATGTGCGCTCCGATGTGGAATCGTTCATGGGACTGGATGGGAGAACCTACGTGCTTGAAGAGGGCGACATTATCACCCTCCCCGAAAAGAATGCGGAACTCCTCTGCGAGCACAACATAGGCTTAAATATCAGGCTTAACAAGTAATATAGGTACCCGAATCTATTGAATAGAGGTTAATATCATGAAAATGCCGTCCAAATTCAAGACATACTGCCCGTTCTGCAGGAGTCACCAGATTCACGAGGTTGTGAAGGTTAAGAGGGGCAAAGTGCGTCACTTCAACTGGATCGACCGCCAGAAGGCACGCAGGAGCACGGTTGGCAACATGGGCAAGTTCAGCAAGGTTCCTGGCGGCGACAAACCGACAAAGAGGACAAATGTCAAATACAGATGCACGGTCTGTGGGAAGTCCCATCTCCGCCCCGGCGTCAGGATCGGCAAATTCGAACTTACGGAGTGATAACAGAATGGTCAGGGTTAGCAGGGAGAACAGGAGCAAGTTCCTGAAGGTAAAGTGCCCCGACTGCGAGAACGAGCAACTCGTCTTTGAGCGGGCAAGCACAATTGTTGAGTGTAACATCTGCGGGCGGGTTCTTGCAGAACCCCGTGGCGGAAAAGCCGATATAAAGGCTGAAGTTGTTGCTGTAGTTGAGTGATCGTTCCATGCACGAGAGAGAGTGGCCCGAGGAAGGAGAACTTGTCGTCTGCACCGTCTCTGATGTCAAGGACTTTGCGGCGTTCGTGAGCCTTGATGAGTACAACGGCCGTAGAGGGCTCATACCGATCTCCGAGATAGCGCGGGGCTGGATTAAGTACATCCGGGACTACGTACGTGAAGGGCAGAAGGTCGTCTGCAAGGTCCTGAACGTGGATCCTGACCGTGGTCACATCGATCTCTCGTTAAAAGACGTGAACGAGCACCAGCGGCGTGAGAAGATTCACGAGTGGAAGAACGAGCAGAAAGCCGCAAAATGGATCGGGTTTGCCGCCGAGGCTGCCGGGGTGGACAGGGCCATAATCGAAGAAGCCATATACCGTGAATATGGTCAGTTGTACTCCGCATTCGAAGAGATCGTCAGCACAGGCGGAGAGGCTGCAGAGAGGCTGAACCTGGATGAACCTGTCAGAAGAGCACTCATAACCATCGCAAACGAGAACGTAAAAGTTCCAAGGGTGACGATCAGCGGATATCTGATCCTCTCAACACCACGGCCCGACGGTGTCAACGTGATCCGCCGGGCGCTACGGAGTGCGCAGCCGAAGATAGACAACGTGGATATCGATCTGGTCTACATCGGCGCCCCGAAATACAGGATAAAGGTGACCGCACCGGATTACAAGGAGGCCGAGAAGGCGATTGAGAAGGCGGCAAACGCCGCCATCGGTGTGGTTGAGCGGGGCGGTGGCGCCGGGAAGTTTATCCGGAAACAGAAGACCGGATAGGTTTTTATAATATGAGCAGTCGTATTCGCCGATGTCCACACGACGGGAGATACACTCTCTCAATCATCTGCCCGGCCTGTGGTCAGCCATGCGGGCCGGCTCATCCGGCACGTTTTTCACCACAGGATAGGTACGGGTATTACAGGAGGACGCTGCGCAGATGGAAGACGTCACAGTAACCTTCACAAGAGATGATGAGATCGAGGCCTCAGTCCTGATCGAGGGGCTGCCCGGCATAGGGCACGTTGGGAAACTTGTTGCCGAGCACCTGATCCATGAACTTGAGGCCGAGAAGATCGGGGAGATCTCCTCGATCTATTTCCCGCCGCAGGTGGTGGTCGACGAGCGTGGCGTCGCACATCTTGTCAACAATGAGATCTATCGTTGTGATAAGAACGGGCTGGCGATACTCTTTCTCGTGGGGGATTTCCAGAGCACCTCGGCCGAAGGCCATTATATCCTGACCGAATGCTATCTGGACATTGCGCAGGATCTTGGTGTGCGGCGGATATACACCCTGGGAGGCTACGGTGTCGGCCACCTGGTCGAGAACCCGAGGGTGCTTGCCGCGGTTAACATGGAGCGCCTCCTCTCCGAGGTGGAGGGCGCCGGAGGAGCATTTGAGGGCGGTGGAATGATCGTCGGGGCTTCAGGCCTTCTGCTCGGCCTCGGGTTCGCACGGGGCATGGAGGGTGTATGCCTGATGGGCGAGACGAGCGGCTATATCGTCGATCCAAGAAGTGCCGACAACCTGCTCACGGTGCTCTCCTGCCTCCTCGGGATCAAGGTCGACCATACCCTTCTGCAACAGCGCGCCGAGGAGATGGAACGGATCATAGCAAAGATCCAGGAGACCGAAGAGGCCAGAGGCCGTGAAGACCTGACCTATATCGGGTAATTTTTTCGCAGATTCGCAAATTACAGACATTCTTTGGCCCTTGAGATTGTCCTGCCCATCTCCCTGATGGGCAGGCCGTTCCTGTTAACCGCAAGGCCGCATCACAGGTCCTTCCGGCCAGGCTACCTCTCTCCTCTGCCCGGCGTACTGGTGAGGCGATCGCCTCGCGCGCAGGAGTCTCGGCAAACTCCTTCCGCCGGAGGGAGGTCATTCTTTCTGTAGTTCTTTCAGGGTCCCGGTAAGAGATTTTGGGCTGACCCCGCCCACGATCTCCATGATCTCGTTGAACCGCAGCCTTTTGTAGTGGTCAGGGATGCTGATCGATCAAGGAGCGCCCATCTCTTCGATATGGGGGTGGTGTTGCCTTACAGGGGGCATATCCAATCGCTACTCTTTTTCATGCACACCGGATTACTATAAACCTTATATCATTAATATTACACAAAAGAATAGTATTAGCATACACAATGAAATGGAGGTGGATGAAAATGTGTAACCCGGATCATCATCACCACGGTCACGGCTGCTCTTGCCAGGGGCCCTGTGGATGGATGCAATCACTCACCATCGAGGAGGAGATCGCTATGCTGGAAGCCCAGAAGACGCGGATGCAGGTCATGATCGATATGATAGACCGACGGATCGAGAGCCTGAAGAAAAGGGCCTGAGACCATTTTTTAAAGGACAGTCCGGTTCCCGGCAGCGAACATAGCAATTGCGCCCTGCCTCAGGCGCTTTTAGTGACGCACCCTGCCCTGAACTCCCGCTGAGTTGCCTGAACGGGGCAGCCTCTACTGGCAATACAGGTGCACACGAACGGTCTTTCCTTCGTCGGGCCAAACCCCGGGACGCCGGAGCGTTTCCGTGTTTTCCGTGGATCTCCTCACCGCCATCGGCGCGGGAAGAAGAGCCCGATGGTGACACCTACCCAGGAGGGGTTTGCGGGGATGCTGCTCTCGCCTCAGGCATCGCCAGTCATTTATCAAGGCCAAAAGACCGGTCAATCTCAGCAGCCGCGGCCTCGAGGTCTTCAAGAACACGGAGAGCGTCTTTGCGCAACTCCTGCACCAGCGACTGGAGGGAGTTCCCGCGCAGATAGATCCGCTTCCTGTGGCGGTAGACGACACCGGCATCGACAAGGTTTCTTATGTGGTGGTTGACACGTGAACTGGAGATGTTCAAGTCACGGGATATCCTCTCCACCGATACACCCTCTCCGGCGCTCTGGTAGGAGAGGAGTGCGGCCAGGATCCGCCTGGCAACCTGGTCAACGTCTCTCCCCTCACCTACACCGAGGCTGTTGAAGAGCCATTCAAGGTTCTCTTCCGCCCCTCTCCCCCTCGGTCTCTCGATCTGCCTGAATGTAATCTGCCTTGCCATCGGCGCCATCGTTCACTCACCTGTATGGCGCCCCTAATGTATAAACATATCCAACAATATTGAAATGATCTCAATAATTTAGATAAGGTTTAAATATTCATACATCCGTAAATATTTGTAAAGTTCCTCTGAAGGTGATAAACATGAAGATTGTCCCAATCGGAGAACGGGTTCTTATCAAGCCGATCAAGAAGGAAGAAGTTACAAAGAGTGGTATTTATATCCCCGAATCAGCACGCGAGACCAGAAAAGAGGGAACCGTTATTGCGGCAGGCAGGCGCGATGACGGATCAGACCTCCCGCTAAAACCAGGCGACCACGTTCTCTACGGTGGCTACAGCTCGGACACGTTTGAGATCGACTCTGAAACCTATGTTTTCGTCCCTTTTAAGGACATCCTGGCAAAGATCGAGTGAGGAGGAGAGGGTATGGCATCGTCAAAGCAGTTGATGTTCGATGAAGACGCACGGAAGGCGATCCTTGTCGGTGTCAACAAAGTTGCAGACACGGTCAAGATCACGCTCGGCCCGAGAGGCAGGTATGTTGTGATCGACAGGCCAACAAACCCCATCGTTACAAACGACGGTGTAACGATTGCAAAAGAGATCTCACTGCATGACAAGTTTGAGAACATCGGGGCAAAACTTGTAAAAGAGGTTGCGCAGAACACGCAGGACAAGACTGGTGATGGTACCACAACAGCAACCCTGCTCACACAGGCCATCCTCACCGAGGGCCTGAAGAACATATCCGCAGGCGCCAACCCCAACGATGTCAGGCGGGGTATAGAGGCCGCGGTTGCGGCGGCAGTGGAGTATATCCGGTCGACAAGCGTTCCTGTCAGGGAGCGGAACAGGATCCTGCAGGTTGCTACAATCTCGGCCAACAACGACGAGGAGATCGGGAGACTTATCGCCGATGCGATGGATAAGGTCGGCTACAGCGGACTTATCACCGTTGAGGATGCAAAGAGCCTTGAGACCAGTCTCGACGTGGTCAGGGGGATGCAGTTTGAGCAGGGCTACATCTCGCCATACATGATCACAGACCCGGAGAAGATGGTCTGCGAATACGAAAACCCCTACATCCTGATCACCGACCGGGAGATCACCTCACTCAAACAGATGCTCCCCATCCTCGAGATCGCCGCACAGGACGGCAAACCGCTCCTGATAATCGCCGAGGATGTCAACGGCGAGGCACAGGCCGCGCTCATCTTAAACATCATACGCGGTTCACTCAAGGCCTGCGCGGTCAAGGCACCTGGATTCGGCGATGAACGCAAGGAACTCCTGGAGGATATCGCCGTCCTCACGGGTGCAACGGTTATATCCGAGGATAAGGGGATGAAACTGGAGAACGTATCCAGGCAGGTCTTTGGTTCGGCCCACACCGTCAGGGTCGACGGGGAGAAGACCCTGATAGTCGGGGGCAAGGGCGACCGCAAGGCTCTTGAAGACCGGATGCGCCTGATCGAGTCTCAGATCAACATCACAGACTCAGAGTGGAAGAAGGACGAACTCAAAAAGAGGCTTGGAAACCTCGGCGGCGGCGTCGCGGTCATCAAGGTTGGGGCGGCAACCGAGACCGAACTGAAGGAGAAGAAGATGCGGATCGACGACGCCTTAAACGCCACCAAAGCGGCGGTCGAGGAGGGTGTGGTTGCCGGAGGCGGCGTCACGCTCTTCCGGGCAATCAAGAACCTGGATGCGCTGCAGTTCGATGACGACCGAAAGATCGGCGTCTCCATAGTTCGCCGTGCGCTGGAAGAGCCCCTCCGCCAGATCGCAGAGAACGCCGGTGTCGAGGGCGCTGAGGTTGTCGCCACCGTGAAGAGGAGTGACGATCCCGCTTTCGGCTACAACGCCAAGACCGAGACCTACGAAAACCTGATGGAGAACGGTGTCATCGATCCCGCAAAGGTGGTGCGACTCGCGCTCCAGAACGCCGCCTCCATTGCAGGGCTGATCCTCTCAACGGAGGTTGCTATCGCCGAGTTCGATGATGAGAAAGATACAAAGACAGCGACAATCATCATCTGAGGCAAATTGCCTCTTTTCCTCCCACGGTTCATGAAAAGTGAGGGGATTCGGGTGGTTCTGGACCGCCCCTTCAACCCCCTGCTACAGGAAGCCTGGCAGCCTGCCAGGCGCTGATCCCGCCCTCTATCTCGTAGACCTCGCGAAACCCGGCCTCATTCATCAACTTGTGAACACCAGCGCTCCTCGTCCCCCTCCGGCAGTATATCACGTAGGTTCCGTCCGGGTTGAGGCTTTTGAGGTGTTCGAGGATGGTCGCCGCGTCGATGTTGATCGCGCCCGGGATGTGCCCCCTGGCAAACTCGTCCGCCGTCCTGACATCGATGATGACAAAACCCGGGTCGTTCTCCATATCTTCGATCATTATGGCAGCCTCGGCAGGATGGATCACCTTAGAACCCGGTTTTTCCCTGTCCGGATCACTTCCGAGACACGCACAGGCGAGGGTAATGCCGAGAACAGCAAGGAGCAGCGGCGGAATACGAAAGGTATCGACCATAGTTCCATATCGCCGGCAGCAAAGATAAAGAGGTTTCGGTCATCCGCCATCCTCACCCACGGGCTTCCCCCCGCTGCCAGGTCTGGTCGTTTCAGGCCGAATTATAGATTCAAACGGTGTGCCATCGATGGCCATCAGCAGACGGAACGCCCCGGCGGCATCCAGGGCCACGAGCGGAAGATGCTGATGCCACGCTCAGCAACGTCTCAGATAACTGCACTTCCCTCTTCAAACCCCCGGAGCCACAGTTCCGCACAGGCTATCCGCCAGAACTCGGTGGAGTAGGCACTCTTCCCCGCAAGAAATTTCCGATAGTTTCGGAGCACGCGCTCTGCATCCCAGTAGGGCCTGCCAGAAAACTCCGGCGAGGAGAAGAGTTCAAGGACGCGGGGTGCAAGCTCCCCCCTCATCCAGACCTCCTCGGGGGTGACAAAACCCATCTTGTCGCTCCTGCAGCGAACGGGGTCAGGGACCAGCCCCCTGATCGCCCGCCGCAGGACGTACTTTGTGACACCACCACGTATCTTCTGGTCGAGCGGGAGCGACGCAAGGTACTCCACAACCCGGTAATCCAGAAAAGGAACCCGGGCCTCGATCGAGAAGGCCATCGAGTTCCGGTCCTCCCAGTGGAGCAGTAGTGGGAGGTTGGAGACCGTGATCTCCCGTTTCAGCACCTCATCAAGCGTTCCTGCGTAGCGGAGAACCTCCGGCGGAGACCCCTGGAGGAGATCACGCCGCTGCGACCGGACAACAACCTGGCGGAGCGCCCACCAGAAGAACGATCGGTGCAACCTCAAGATCCCGATAACCTCCCTGAGGGCTGCCAGGATCTCGCCGTGCCCAAGAAGGGTGCGGATATAGGGCACCAGGTAAGCAATGTAGCCCCCAAGTTGCTCATCGGCGCCCTGTCCGTCGAGAACCACCTTCACCTCCTCCCGTGCAAGCCGCATCACGCAGTACTGGGCGTAGATCGAGAGTGACGCAAACGGCTCGTCCTGCATGTAGAGCAGCCGCTCGATATCCTCCCAGAGACCGTCAGTGCCGGGCGTCGTCCGGCTGTTCTCGACCCCGGTCGCCGCAACCACCGTATCAATGTAGCGGCTCTCATCAAACCTCCCGTCCTCGAAACAGACCGAGAACGTCTTCTGCCGGTCGCCGACGCTCTCAGGGCTCTCTGAACGCAGCAAATGGTTGATCAGGACGGTTACAGTTGATGAGTCGATCCCTCCGGAGAGGCACGTCCCGACGGGGACGTCGCTCCTGAGCCTGAGACGAACAGCATCCGTCAGGAGGTTCAGGAGGTCTCGTGCTGCAGCCTCATCGTCGACCCCGGCCCCACGCGGGTTAGGGTTCATCTCGAAATCCCAGTAGCGCTCCGGCTTCCCAACACCCTTTTCGGTGACCAGGAGGGTGTGGGCTGGCGGGAGCTGGAAGATACCCTCATACATCGTCGCTGGAGTATGGTCCGCGACACCCCACGCCAGAAACGCCAGGAGCATCAGGTCGTTCGGTCGTTTCCCGGCATCAGGGTGCGCCCGGAGTGCCTTGATCTCCGATGCAAATAGAAACGAACCCCCGACCACCGTGTAGTAGAATGGCTTGACGCCCAGGCGGTCGCGGGCGCAGAAGAGTTCACGGCGGCGCCCGTCCCAGATGGCAAAAGCCCACATCCCGTTGAACCGCTGCAGGCAGCCCCTCCCCCACTCCTCGTAGGCATGGATGATCACCTCCGTATCGGTTGCGGAGAGGAAAGAGTGTCCGGCAGCCAGGAGTTCGTCCCGGAGCTCGCGGTAGTTATAGATCTCACCGTTGAAGACGATCCATATCGACCCGTCCTCGTTTGCCATCGGCTGCCGTCCCTCATCAGAAAGGTCGATTATGGCCAGACGCCGGTGGGCGAGGCCAACGGGGCCGGAGCATAAGCTTCCCTCCCCATCTGGCCCCCTGTGGGCAAGCTTCTCTGCCATCGCAGCGGTGAGGGATGGATCAGCCTCTCCCCCATTCAGGACAAACTGCCCGGCAATACCACACATGCTCAGGACATCTGGTTGTCGGTCATTTATCCGAACAGGTCTTATTCAACCCTACTCCGTTGAGATCGCATGTGGGGCAGGATGTCGACGACACGTCCACCACACGGTATGCATCCGCAAGAACCGCGGAGTTTGCGAGCATCCCCGCGATCAGGATCACCTCAAGGATCTCGGCCCGGGTCGCGCCCTTTGCCATCGCCGTCTGCATGTGGTACTCAACACAGTGGCTGCACTTGAGCGCAGCCCCAACCGCAAGGCTGATCAGTTCGATCACCTTCGGCTCGAGCTGGCTGGTCTCAGAGACCGCCCCCTTGTAAAGGAGGTGTGAGATGAGGATCTCGGGTCGTTCCGCCATCCGCTCAAATATCAGGGGAACCCTCCCGTACTCACGCTCGATCTCCTGGAGGAGCTCCTCCGCGATGGCATCTGGCCCGCGTTCCATAATCCTCGTGAGTATCTTCTCAAAGTCCATCGCAACTACACCAATATCCGGGTTTCCGAGAAAGGTTTCACCCTGATCAATATGTAGTTGCGCATCCGTGACGGCTTAACCTCAGCGACATCCCCGACAGTGACACCCTCAGCGACCTCAAGCGACCTGATCTCCGGAGCGTAGGAGTCGTAAGGAAGTTTCACCCTGAGCCCCTCCATCTGGACGGTGACCGGGGTCGGGTGCGTCAGGAAGTTGACCACAGGGATCTCCTCCTCGATGATCGTCATCAACCGCGGCGGAAAAACGGATAGGGGGTCCTTTGCAAGGACGTCCCGGCGTGCATCCAGGACACGGGAAACCTCGTCCACCAGTTCATCAAGTTTAGCGAGTTCCTCGGGGCGCTTGAACCTGTGCATGATCCTGCCGATGCCCCCAACATACCCTTCGACCGGCGGGTCGATGATCCGCATCAATGTCTCGCGGTCGGGAGCACCGGTCACCACGATTGGAACGTGGATCCCACGGCGGAGCACCGGGAACTTATGTTGTATACACTCCTCAAAGTTGCCGAGCATGTAGACGGCGAGGTCGTGCTCGTTGATAACATCCCGCTCCTCGTCATTGAGGTTTGCAATCCGCTTCCCGAACCCCCTGGCAAGCCCGACCATATTGGTCTTTGCCCCCGAACGCCTCAGGTACTCGGCGATATCGCAGGAGGTGTGGGGAAGGTGATGGATCTCAAGGCTCGGGCTGACAACAGCGATCTCTGTCCCGACAAGGGGCGCCTCGGTCACCTGCCCGGCAAGCGGTCTGGCAACCGCGCGTATCAGGTTGATATCCTCGCGGGGCACAAACGACTGGAGCACGACGTCCTGCGCCATAACGTGTTTCTGCACAACATAGCCGCCAAGGTCATCGATCAGGTCCATGATCTCGTCGTGCCGGTAGACGCCGCCCTTGTATGTCACCGGAACGAGCGTTGTCACAGCGTCACCCCCATCCTCTCAAAGAGCGGCATGACCATTCTCTCCACAACGTCACCAGGCAGGGTATCCTCGCTTGCCACGTAGTAAAACCTTTCACCCCGGATATACTGGCGACGGACCTTGAACCCCTCGGGAGCCAGATACTGCATCGCGTATATGACGTCCTTATGCAGCGTCTCGCCCGGATCGGCAACCACCACCTGCTCGAGATCCTCCTCCCCTGCCATACCTGCCGGCAGAATTACGGTAAACCGGTCAGGCTGCTCGACGTTCTCCTTGCCATAAATCTCCCAGAGGACCCTGAGCAGCGGCGCAAGATAGGTTTCATCACCGATATCCAGGACGATCCTTGTATCACCGCGGTTGACGTTTGCAAAGTCACCGACCCGGATTGTGCGCGGCATGTGGTGCAGGACACCGGCGGCGATGAAGATAGGGATCTTCGGGTCAACGTAGATATGCAGACGGTCGATCACCTTGATGAGATCGAGGTCCTGGAGAACGTCGCCTGCAACACGCTCATAGGCCTTCCTCCCGACCTCCTCCGGCGACTCAACAACGAAGTAGTTTAACGGAGGCATCTACTCCCCTTCAACGAACCCTGAAGCAAGCAGGGCAGACCCGACCGCACCGATGTACTGCGAGTGCGGCGGAACAACGACCTTTACCTGCAGGAGATCGCCCATCGCGTGAACCAGGCCCTCGATCAGGGATGTGCCGCCGACCATGATCACCGGTTCCTTGATATCGATCTCCTGCAACTGCTGCTCGAATACCTGTTCCGCCACGCTGTGACAGGCCGCGGCCGCAACGTCCTCCCGCGTGCTACCTGCGGCGAGCGCGTTCACAAGGCTCTGCGTCCCGAATACGATACAGTAACTGTTCATCGGGACCTTCTTCGCCAGCCCTTTCATGGCCAGGGGACCGAGCTCGGTGATATCAACACCAAGACGTTTTGCGGTCATCTCCAGGAACCGGCCGCTTGCCCCGGCGCAGATCCCACCCATTGTAAACGTCCCCGGGATACCATCGATCACGCTGATCGCCTTGTTATCCATCCCGCCGATATCTATGACGGTTGAAGTACCCCGCTGGTGATCGGCAAGGTAGACGGCACCCTTCGAGTTCACTGTCAGTTCCTCTTGAATCAGGTCGGCCCCAAAGTGCCTGCCGACCAGGAACCGACCGTAACCGGTCGTCCCGATCGCCTGGATCTCCTCGCGGGCAATACCGGACATCTCAAGCGCCTGGGCAACAGCACCTTCGGCGCTCTTGATCACCTCGATCGTTGGAAGCCAGCCGGTTCCCATGATCCTGTTGTCCTTCATCACGACCGCCTTCGTGGTGCTCGAACCAGAGTCGATCCCCATCGTGATCCCGGTCTGCGCCTCGCGGGCGAGAAGCGCCCTCCGGCGGGCTATAGTGGTCAGCGCCTCCATCCGGGTGAGGAGGGTTCCCGCTGTCGTCCGCTCGGTGAAGGAGTAACTCACCACCGGCAGCCTTGAATTTTCGTGGATGTAGCGCCGGAGTTCGTTCCGGACGATCGCCGCCTCGGCGCACCGGAAACAGGTGCAGATGAAAACCGCGTCGGCATCCACCTTCCCCTCCACCAGCGCCATGCCACGGGCAATCATGAGTTTTAAATCGGCGCTCCGAACATCCAGGCCGAACGCATCGAACGATCGCTCAACGTCACCAAGCGCTATGTCGGGGAAGAAGACCTCTGCATTCACCGCTTCAGCGGCCTTGTAGATCTCGTTCTGGACACCACTGTACTCAGATCCGCAGGAGAGCTGCGCGATCCGCACCTTCCGGCTCAAGATTCAACCTCCCCTGGAAGATTGTCAAGGAACTTCCTGACAGCCGCTACAAACTGCACACCCTCTTCCTCGTTCCCGGGATAATCCAACTCCAGTATCGGGATACCGCTCTGGCGCAGGATAAAGAGGAGCAACTCATCTGTTCTGGCGCATCCCATGCACCCGAACGCGAGATCGGCATCGTTGACGATGATTGCGGCCCCGGCCTCATCGAGGAGCGGGCCGTAGATTGCCATCCTGCCCCTGACACCTGACGGCACCTCGACTGCCGCGTACTTCAGGCCGCGCTTTGGTTCTTCGGGCGTGATCTGCAGGGGCGGGGAGTCGACCCCGGCGGTCTGTATCCGCTCGCGGATGCCGAGGGCTGCACCGAGCGGTTTGTGGCCGAACCTGGCCACCAGGTCGGACAGGATGAGGCTCGTTGCGGGGTAGATAAACACCTTTGCCATTGAATTCAGGACTCCTCTGACTCTATCAGTTCTTGTAATCGCCTTATATCGAGTTTTGTTCTCTTCTCACGGGCAGGATGCACCGGTTCGGGCTCCTCACCCCCCCGTCGTTCGAGTTCCTCAAGTCCGCGGCTGATGTAGCGCAGGAGTCGAAACTCCCGCTCATGCCCGAGATAGCCCGGTCTCGCCCCGCCCAGGTTCGCCCTGCAGCGTCTCGAATCACCCGGAGGGAAACCCCTGTCCTTGATGAAGATGTGGTCTGGATCGATGCTGCGGATCACCTCAATGAGTCTATCGACGGCACCCGGTTCGCCGGTCACCTGCAGCCCAAAACAGGTCTCTTTGATCAAGACACCCTCAGAAGCCTCATAAGCCCGAAGCGCGAGTTCACCGGGTGTCATGCTGGGTGATTCGACAAAAACATATTTTGTAACCGTACCTACGTGGTCCGGGGTGTATTCGACCATCACCTAACCTCCCTCACATACACCGTCGAGCCTTCACGCAGCCCCGCCAGCTTCTCGGGATCGAGCACTTTGCCGATTATGTTCGTTCCCGTGAACGGTTCAGAGGTCGGACCAAACTCGGCGCTGGCTACTGTCCGGACACCGACCATGCCCACCCCTCTGCGAGAGTCGTTCGTCATCGCGAGCATGAACGCCGGCACCTCCTCTGTGGGTGTGTTCTCAGGTATGATCCCGACATTCTTCTCGATCTTCGGTTTGAAGAGGTAGACATCCTCAAAGATGAAGATAAGCGGCATCTTTCCTATGGCATGGTGTTTGAGCCCGGTCACCTCACGGAATATCTTGACCGACCTTGGTGCGGCCGCCTCATAGAGCGTAACGGCGATGACACGATCCGGTGATTCGGTCTCGACCCTGACCTCACCGGCGGCCAGCACCTCAAGTGTTGTCTCCGGACTCTGGCCGACAACAATGCGATCACCACCGGCTACATCGGGGGTGAGGGTTACACCACGTCTGGCGGCGACCGCTTTTGCCTCATCCACCGCAAGACCGATGAGATCAAACCGTTCCGGCTCCACCCGGATTGCCAGGAGGTCGCCCTCCCCGGCAAACCGGGCGAGGTCTATACCGTGGGCGACCCGGCCTACAACGGTATGTACCGGGCTTGGTGATACAGCCTGCGTATAGATGTAGACCGCTCCCCTCGATTTTCCCGACGTCCTGACCGTGACCGTGCCCTCGAGCCTTGGACCCGGGAACTCCGTCGGTACGGCTGTCGGGACGAGGCGTGTATCGGAGATATAGGTGCTGCTCGAACGATCCACCTTGAATCTGCCATCCTGCACTGAGAGAAGGAAGTACTCAACGCTTCTCGCGGCCGTGGTATCGATCTCTTCTTTGCTGAAACCCTGCACATCAACCTCCAGATAGGAGATGACCTGCATCCCATCCTCAAGCAGAAACCCTGCATCGTGGGTGATGGTGGCGTGGGAGCGGTCGGCGCGCTGGAGCACACGTTCGACACCCGTTATCTGATCACCCTCCCCGAACCGATCGATCACACCCCGGCCGGTGACGACCCGGCCGATGACACCGCCCCCTCTCGGGGCACCGTGGTCGGCAACATGCCTGATGCGCGCGAAGATCAGGTATGACCTGAAGGGATCGTAGCCGCCGCATCCCAGTATCACGTCTCCGCGCTCGTAATGTCCTGGTTCTCGTGCCGGGTGGATATCTGACTTGAACGGCCCGAATGCAGCGGCGTAGCGATCCTGCCAGTGCAGGCGGAGCCTTTCGGCGATCTCCGGTTGAAGTATATGAGCAGCCACCGCGGGATCCGAGATCTCGACTACCAGATCCCCTGCCGTGGTGACGAACCTGATCTCCGCTGACTCGGTCACGTCCTCCTCAACCGCCGGGCGTATGATGGCGGCGCTACACTGCCAGTCCCACCCCGGGAGCAGGTCGCCAAGACACGAACCCTCCGGAACCTCAACACGTTTTCCGTCCAGGTGGATCTCCATCACGCGCACCTCAGGTGGTTTCGGCCCCACCCATCACCTTTCGCTCATCATCGGTTAGGTGAGCGAGCACCTCTTCGGTCGGACCCATCTGGATGATCTTGCCTCCCCGCATGAGAGCCACGCGATCACAGATATCTCGCACAAAATCAATGTCGTGTGAGACCACGATAAACGTCTCATCCATCTCTTCGCGGGAGTGGAGGATTGAATGCTTTACATCAAGCTTCGTGATAGGGTCCATCGTACCCGTCGGTTCATCAAGGACGACGAGACGGGGTTCGCGGATGAGCACCTGAGCGAGAGCCACCCGATGCTTCTCCCCTTCAGAGAGCTGACCCGGATAACGGTCCAGGATCTCTCTGCTCTTTTCGGGTGTAAACCCGGCCATACCGAGAGTGATGACCGCCTTTCGCATTGCCAGTTCTTTTGGAAATTCAAGACCGATCGCATCGGTAAGGTTGTCCAGCACGGTCCTGTGGGGATAGAGGTCATACTCCTGGTGGAGGAGCCCGATATAGGCCTTCGCCCGGCCGCGGTTCTCAATACCGGGTTTTGTCATATCGATCCATTCGTCCCCGATCCGGATGTTCATCTCGCCGCTTGTGGGTTCAAGGATCCCGGCTATGATCCGGGAGAGGGTCGTCTTGCCCGCACCGCTCTTGCCGATTATCCCGAAGATCTCCTTCTCGTAGACCTCAAAGGAGACACCATTGACCGCCCTGACCACACCACGGTCGATCGAGAGATAACGCTTGACGACGTCGCGGGCAACCAGGATCTTCTCACCGACCACTGCAGCCCTATGTTGCTCGATGTCGCTGTAGTTCTCCATGAACCTCTTGATCACGCTCTCGGGATCTCCGATCTCCACGATCTCCCCATTTTCAAGCAGGATCGCTCTATCTGCGACCTCCTCAATGACGTGTGAGAAGTGCGACGTAACCACCATGGCCATATTGTTCGCCTGCGCGCTCTCGATAAGCATCCGATGGACAAGTGTAGCGGTCTCCGGGTCGAGCGTCCCGGTAGGCTCGTCTGCAAAAAGGATAAACGGGTTTTTGGCAAGTTGCCGGGCGAGCACCACCCGCTGTTTCTCGCCGCCCGAGAGGTCACGGGCAATGTGCATCATACGATGGGAGAGTCTGACCTGGTCGATGAGGTCAGCCGCCCGGCTGATGGCCTTCTCGCTCGGGTAACCGATATCATCGAGCGCCCGCAGGACGTTCTCGATCACACGATCGTCGCCATAGAGCGCGAACGTCCGCTGGAACATGATGGCAGTTCTTCGCATGATCCGACGTTTCATCGGTGCGTTCTCTTCTGCCCAGAAATCAATATCCGCCGGTTTAAGTTCGCCACCACAGGCGGGACACGGTTTTCCCCGCTCGCGCGGGGTACCGACGTAATCACACCCCTCACAGGCTGCGATGTGGTATATGATTACACCTTGCGTCGGGGGCTGGTCAACACCCCGCATCAGGTGCATAAGAACTGTCTTGCCGGCACCGCTCCTTCCTATTATGCCGACAGTCTCTCCCTCCGCTACCTCGAAATTAATGTTTTTGAGTACGGTAGTTCCGTTGAACTCCATGCAGAGGTCTTTCACCGTAATAAGTGGGGTCATATTGAGGTCCTCGCTAAACTGATCTTTCTGTGGTATCATATTAGGGTTTATATTGTTGCACTTTCTTCCCGGTTGCCGGGGCGCCGGAGAGTAGTTCTGCCACGATGCCAGGCACCTCGCTGACGTTGCGGATCACCCGGTCAACAGTCGCATAAAGAATATCCGGTTTCCGGTCGGACTGCTGCTCTGTGAGCACCGCAAGGTCTGCTTTCTGGAAGGCGTTAAGATCGTTTATGGCATCCCCCACCATAACAACCCTGTCATATTGAGATTTTAGTTCTTCCACGATCCTTGCCTTCATCGAGGGGGTTGCAACACCGTAGATCCGTTCCCTGGGGATGCCAAGATGGTCCCCCATCCGCTCGAGTTTCTCAAGCCGATCTCCGGATGCGATGTATACTGGAACGCCCATGCGGTGCAGTTCGCTGATTGCCTCTCTCGCACCATCAAAAGGTCTTCCGCCGGTTGTCACCGTGAACTCTATGCCGGGGAGGTCCATGTTAAGGATCACGCCGCTGTTCATGGTAATGATGGACTCCCGCTTGCAGCACGACCAGACCTTGCGGATGCACGCCTGCAGGTCGCTCACGCGAGCGTTTTTGTCGCTGTAGAGGACATGGGCGACCTCTTCGGCGGGGATGACCCTCCTGGAGCAGGCTACACCGAACCCGATCGAACGCTCGGAGAGGAACTCAGACAGGAGTTGATCTCCTGGCGCGTCCATGACATCACGCGAATGGAGATGGAGAACGACGAGGACCCGTGCCTCGGCACCGAAAGTGAGTGTCGTGGTCTCGACCCCGGTCAGCATCTCGCCGCGGAGGACATCGCGCGCTACGCGGTATGTCCGCAGGAGTGTGCCCGCACTATCAAAAACAACGGCTACCAACATCTGCTCTCACGTCAATAAATCTATGTGGTCTGAGGTCATCTCTTGAATGAGAACCATGCTACTGAGTGAGACGGCAGAAAGCATAAAGAATATGGAGATCCGGGGCGCCGGCAGGATCGCACGGGCGGCGGTGGAAGCACTGGCTGATTACGCGAGAAGTCTCGATGTATCCGACCCGGCGGTATTCAGGCAGGAGATGAAGAAAGCGGCCGGGATCCTTATCGAGACGAGACCAACCGCCGTCTCGCTCCCAAACGCTGTAAGGAGCGTTATAAGAGCGCTGGATGAGTTTGAGTCGGTGGAAGCCGCAAAGAAGGCTGTCCTTTCACGGGCGACGGAGTTCATTCAGCGCTCCGAGCATGCGGTTGAGCGGATAGCAGAGATCGGGGCACGCCATATCTCTGACGGTGATATCCTTCTTACCCACTGCAACTCCGAGGCGGCGCTCGGGTGCATTCTGGAGGCACATCGTCAGGGTAAGGAGATAGAGGTCTACGCAACGGAGGTTCGTCCGCGGGGCCAGGGTCTCATCACGATAAGGACTCTGAACGAGGCCGGAATCCCTACAAACTACATTGTCGACTCGGCGGTCCGCCACTTCATCAACGAGGTTGACATGGTCTTTGTCGGTGCCGACGCGATCGCGGTGAACGGGGCGGTGGTAAACAAGATCGGGACCGCCCAGATCGCGCTTGCGGCACACGAGGCAAGGACAAACTTCATCGTTGCCGCCGAGACCTACAAGTTCGCGCCGAGGACGATCCTGGGGGAGTTGATCGAGATCGAGGAGCGTGACCCTGCCGAGGTGCTGCCGCGAGAGGTTGCAGAGGAACTCCCCTATGTCAGGGTGAGGAACCCTGCTTTCGATGTGACTCCTGCTGACTACATCGACCTGATAGTCACAGAGCAGGGGGCGATCCCGCCGGAACTTGCGTTCACGGTGATCCGGGATTACCTGGGATGGACGATCGAGGAGTTGCAGTAGGGGTCCCGTCGGGGGGGCATACAGGACGCTCAAGGGACAGGGGTTTTGCTCCATCCCGGAAATATACAGGTAATAACCTTTTTTTACCGTTAAAGCTCTTTACACCGGTTTTTGTGGGTGTTGTATGGTGCCCGGGTGCGGTGAAAAGGCAACTCACAACACCCTGGCTGATGGCGTGAGTGGGAGTTTCGTGGAGCGTTACTCACTCTTGTCCGTGCCCGGGCCCCCTCTCCGACTAAATGGAGAGATGAGACGACGAACCAGGCACAACAAAAGTGCACCGGGTTGCCATAACCCTTCTGAACTGTAACGGCACAGGGGTCCCCCTCAGGGAGGGGTCCCTGTGAGTCTGTCTGGAATAGATAACCCGCCTAATCCAACACTACGCCCCTCATCCTGGAGGAGATACTGTCCATCGGACGGTCAACCCCCCGCACGTGGGCGGGGCTTATCGGAGTTCACCTGATTGGATGCCTTCATACGGATTTACCTGACGGCGGCGCGTTTCACCCACCTGCTTAGAAGACCCCGGCGCCTGCCATGGTGGCTAAGACAAGTTGCATATGCAACAGATTTATCTCCAGGGAAATTCATCTCTAATGACCCAGGATCATCATGTACCAGACCAAACACGACCAGTGCGTGTCTTTGCCACCGGATACGCCTCTTGCTGTATCCGTCTCGATCATCCACCGGTTGCATGCTATCTACCTTAACAGGGTGTTGAAACAGATCAACCTCACCGCCGGTCAGGTCCCCTTTCTCTTCCAGATAGCGCACTCTCCTGGCATCACCCAGGATGAGATCGCTGCAACGGCCCATATCGACAAGGGGACCGTAGCCCGCGCCGTAAAAAAGCTCGAAGATGGGGGTTTTATCTCTCGCACCCCCGACGCCCTGGACCGCCGCAGATACTACCTCAGCCTTACAGAGAGGGGTGAAGCGGCCATACCCCTCATCACCGCGACCGATCGGGCGTGGGAGGACCTGATCACATCGGGACTCTCGGGAGGGGAGCGTAGCCAACTCTACGTGGGCATACGCAGGCTCGCCGCAAACAGCATCGAAACGATCAGGGTATGCGGGGGGGAGAGGGCGTGAGTTCGCATCCTCCGGCCGCGGATGCACACTCCGGGGTTGCCATCATGACCGGCGACCCGAAGAGGGCGCTCCTCAAACTCTCGGGGCCGATGATCGTTGCGATGCTCATGATGTCGCTCTACAACCTGGCCGACGCCATCTGGGTGGCGGGCCTCGGCGACGACGCCCTTGCCGCTGTCGGATTCATCACGCCGTTCTTCATGATTCTCATCGGTCTCGGCAACGGTCTTGGGGCCGGGGCCAACTCTGCGATCTCCCGGTGTATCGGAGCCAGAAACAAAAAAGGAGCAGACAATGCCGCGATGCACGCACTTATCCTTACCGCCGCTCTCTCCATCCTCCTGACCATCCTCCTGGTTCCATTTCTTGAGACCCTGATCTCTGCCATCGGTGCGGGTGGAGCCACCGGTCTTGCGGTCGAGTACGGTGAGATCGTCTTTGCAGCCACAATCTTCCTGCTCTTCAACAGCGTCGCATACGGCCTCCTCCGGGCCGAGGGGGATGCGAAGCGAACGATGTATGCCATGACCGCCTCTGCGATCCTCAACATAGTCCTCGACCCGATCCTGATCTACACCGCAGGTCTCGGGATCGCCGGTGCAGCGTGGGCGACGGTGATCTCGATCGTTGTGGTCAGCCTAATCATGCTCTACTGGTTTTTTGTCCGCCACGACACCTACCTCACCATATCGTGGAAGAACTTCTCCCACGACCGGGGTGTGCATGCTGACATCCTCAAGGTCGGGCTGCCGGCAAGCCTTGAGATGTTCCTGATAGCAGGTGTCACCGTTATCATCAACGGCATCCTGGTTGCTGTCTCCGGGAATGACGCGGTTGCAGTCTACACCTCCGGATGGCGGATCGTGATGATCGCAACCGTCCCTATAATGGCTATCGGTACCGCCCTCATCACCGTGGCCGGGGCCGCATTCGGAGGCAGGGACTACGGAAACGTAGCGACCGCCCACAGTTATGCCACCATGATCGGGATCGGCGCCGCAATCGCTGCCGGTGCACTGACACTGGTCTTTGCTCCCTGGATCGCGGCACTCTTCTCATACTCTGAGGAGAGCGCGCACCTTGCCCCGGCGATCGTGGGTTTCCTCCAGGTGATGTGCCTCTTCTACATCTTCATGCCGCCGGGGCTCATGTCGAGCTCGCTCTTTCAGGCCACGGGAAACGGCGTCACCGCGCTTGTGCTGACGCTACTCAGAGAACTCATCTGCATAGGGCTTTTCGCCTACCTCTTTGCCATCCCATTTAACCTCGGTGAGATGGGAGTCTGGTGGGGGATCGTCACGGGGCATATAATAGGGAGTCTGGTTGCCTACGTCTGGGCACGACTCTTTATCCGGCGGCTTTCCAGGGGAGTTTCCCGGGAGAGGGTCACAACCGTAGCCTGATAAGAAGGCCGAAACAACCAGACCCGATTCCGGCCCCGCTAACAGGCAGGCCGACCGCAACTGGTGCACCCGGAGAAGACTTAGAGAGGCCGTCAAATCAACGGTTCTGTGATATAAACCCCCCATCTTTTCCCGTTATTACGACTGCCCACTCCCTCCCCTGTCTCCTGCGTCTCTGGTTGAA
>JALHIW010000024.1:0-30388 GCA_022837745.1 Methanomicrobiaceae archaeon
ACAATGCTGCGGTAAATATC
The DNA here is from genome assembly GCA_022837745.1 of Methanomicrobiaceae archaeon. GTDB lineage: Archaea > Halobacteriota > Methanomicrobia > Methanomicrobiales > Methanoculleaceae > Methanoculleus. Next base: position 21 of record JALHIW010000024.1, read on the forward strand.
CACCGCGTGGGGATGGAACAGCCCTTTGAGCCTGTGGAGCCAAGACCTCTACATCACATCTCTGTGGTGCAAGTGTTGGTCATGAAGCAGGAAGCCCCGCCCGAGAGGCGCGGGGTAGTTCACATCCGTACACCCCTCTTCATCACGGTCCATCTCCCCCTCCCGCTCACGTTTGCCATCAACCCGGCAACGGTATACCAAACCCGTTCCCCACGGGGAGGACGCTGCTCACCCCCCACCTTACCTCTCTCCCCCGCCGACCTCATCCTTCCGGAGTTTCGCCCGCACCGCCGCACCGACGACCCCGGCGGCTGTCCCGAGGATTATGTAGAGATACCCGAGAGCGATCATCACCATCCCCGCAAGCCCGGCGACAAAACCCTCACCATACGATGCCGTCCAGAGGAGCGGGAGCGAGCAGAGCCCGGTCCCAAAGAGCGCCGTCACAAACCCGGCCTCGATGCCGTCCCTCGCCCCTCCCACGACACCGAATCCCGCTATGAAACCGCCGACGATTGGTGCGGCGATGAGCAGCGGGCCGGGGGCGGCGAATAGAGTTGAGGCAGCGATGAAAAAGGCGACGATAACGATCGTGCCGATCACGACCCCGGCCCACGGCGTTCTGGCCGGGGTGCCGCCTCCCCGGATTCCGTTTCGCACCAGGGTTCCGGCAGCCCCACCGATGGCGTTGTAGGGGAGCAGGAGTATGATGAGGAAGAGAGCGTAGAAGCCAAACGTTGCCCAGGGCGCTGGATACCCTGGATCGGGCGTTCTCAGGCCCATGATGGCTGTTATAGCGGCCACGATAATGGCCGCAATCACCCCGCAGACGGCACCGGTGATGGCACCCTCCTTCACTGCCCCCTCCGTGAGGAGCCCGGCGATAAGCCCTCCGCCGAAGAGGAAGACAAGCATCCCGGCCTGCTCAGGGATGCAGTTCAGCACGCCGGAAAGCGAGACTACACCGATCAGCAGCGCCCCCAGGATAGCCCCCCGCCATCCACTGACACCGGTTGCCATGCAGGGGTCTTCTCCTGCCGAGGTATTTATCTGTTCCGACTCTGTATACGACAGAGCAGCGGCGAGCAAAACCCTTCAAGCACCCCGGATGCGGGTATGATCGAGAGCAGAACGCCCGGCAGCATCCTCAGTCAGAACTAATACCTCCCGGTGCCACATATCAGAAGAGTTGATCGATCCCATGCAATACTCAGAAGGAAAGGTCGGCAGGGTCTTTACCGTCCGGATCGACGACGGAAAAGACTTCCTCCAGGAGATCCAGCGGTTTGTCACGGCGATGGCGATCCAGAGCGGCACCATCCAGTTTCTGGGCGCCGTCCGGTCGGCAAGACTCGTCACCGGGCCAAAAGAGCCGGTCATCCCACCATCCCCCCACGGCGAAGAGATCTTCGGCGGCTGGGAACTCATCGGGTTTGCAACCATCTACCCCGGCGACGACGCCCCCTCCATCCACCTCCACACCGCCGCGGGGAAGGGGATGCGCTCGCTCGCCGGTTGCCTCCGGGATAGGGCAGAGGTCTACCTGGTCATCGAGGCTATCATCACCGAGTTCATCGGCATCACCGCAAAACGGATCCACGACGAGAAGACCGGCGTAAATCTCCCCGTCTTTGACCGGACACTCCAATGACCGGCCGGCAGCCAGAGTTCCTCCCCATGACCCCGGAGGGGAGAGACCGCTTCGAGATCATCCTCGTCACCGGCGACGCCTACGTCGACCACCCCTCTTTCGGAACCGCCATCATCGGCCGGGTGCTCGTGGACGCCGGCTACACCGTCGGCGTCATCGCCCAGCCAGACTGGCGCACCGAGACCGATCTCAGGCGTCTCGGCGAGCCCAGCCTCTTCTTCTCCATATCAGCCGGAAACGTTGACTCGATGGTGAACGCATTCACCCCTAACCTCAAACGCCGGCGCTCAGACGTCTACTCCCCCGGCGGCCGACTCCTCCGGCCCGACCGTGCAACCCTGGTCTACACCGACCGCGTCCACGCCCTCTTCCCCGACACCCCCATCGTCATCGGCGGGATAGAGGCAAGCCTCCGGCGGTTCGCCCACTACGACTACTGGTCAGACACCGTCCGCCAGTCCATCCTGGCCGACGCCCCCGCCGACCTCCTCGTCTACGGCATGGGCGAACGCCAGGTCGTCGAGATCGCCGGCCGCATCGCCGCCGGAGAACCCCTCACCGGGATCCCCGGCACCGCCCACCGCCTCGACCTCGCCGCATGGCGGAGCGCCGACCACTCCGGCTGCATCGTCCTCCCCTCCTACGACGATGTCAGATCCGATCGCCACGCCTACGCCAGAGCGTTTGCGATGCATTACGCCGAACAGGACCCCATCCGCGGCCGCCCCGTCGTCCAGCCGCACCCAAAGACCGTCATCGTCCAGAACCCCCCGGCGATGCCGCTCTCGACCGCCGAACTCGACCACGTCTACGAACTCCCATACACCCGGCGGGCACACCCCTCATACACCGAACCCATACCCGCGCTCGAACCCGTCAGGTTCTCCATCGTCAGCCACCGCGGCTGTTTCGGCGGCTGCTCGTTCTGCGCACTCACCCACCACCAGGGTCGGATCATCCAGAGCCGGAGCATTGACTCGATCGTCCGCGAGGTTGAACGGATGACAGAGATGCCGGAGTTCCGCGGAGTCGTCCAGGACATCGGCGGCCCCACGGCAAACATGTACTCCCTCCGCTGCAGCCGCTGGGAGACCGCCGGCACCTGCCCCGACCGCCGGTGCATCGACTGCCCCTCGCTAGACCGCAGCCACCGGGAACAACTCCGGATGCTCCAGCGGGTCTCCGAGATCCCGGGTGTGAAACGGGTCTTCATCTCCTCCGGCATCCGCTACGACCTTATCCCGCCGGAAGAGGATTACCTTGCCCGGATCTGCGCCCGGCACATATCCGGCCACCTCAAGGTCGCTCCAGAACACATATCTGAACGGGTCTGCGCCTGCATGGGAAAACCTCCCCGTCGGGTCTTTGACGCCTTCCGGGAACGGTTCGAGGCCCTCCAGAAAGGAAAACGGAGACGGCAGTACCTCCTCCCCTACTTCATGTCCGGCCACCCAGCGTGCCGGATCGAGGACATGATCGAACTCGCAGTCTACGTCCAGGAGACCGGGCTATACACCGAGCAGGTCCAGGACTTCACCCCGACCCCGATGAGCATCTCGACAACCATCTACCACACCGGGCTTGACCCCTTCACCATGGAAGAGGTCTACGTCCCGAAAGGCCGGGAGAAGAAGATCCAGCGGGCTCTCCTCCACTACCGCGACCCGAAGAACTACAGCCTCGTCCGGGAAGGGCTCCTCGCCGCCGGGAGGGCCGACCTGATCGGGAACGCCTGGAACTGTCTCATCCCGGCAAAGAAAAGATAGAGGAGGTTACCCGCCCCGCCGGATCGACCCGAGAACAAAACCGGCAGCCGCCCGGCTCCACGGGACGGTTATCGCCGCCAGCGCAAGCGCGGCCGCCAGGTTCTCCGGCGTCCCCGGGGTGAGGGCGGCATCGAGCCGGCGCATCGTCATGGAGCGCCACCCGTCCGGCGGCGCCGAACCCTGGAAGAGAGCAGCGGCCAGCCTCAACATGCAGGTCATACAGACGGCAGGTATGCACGGAGGATTATTTATCTCCTCTGGTGCATGGCCAGCAGTTCCCTGATCCGGCGCATGTGCCTCCGGTGGCAGGAGGGGCAGAGAGCCTCAACGTTTCCCGGCGTCCGGGAGCCGCCGCAGATCACCGGCCGCCGGAGGTCAAAATAGGTCCGCCCCGGACGGAGCGGAGCACCGCACCGGACGCAGCGGCGGCCCTGTCTATCAAGGACTATCCTCACCTCCTCAAGCGTTATGTAGACATCGCCCACAGGCACATCCCGGGGATCCACCATCCCCGGTCCCGCGCGCCCGGATCCCATGCGGAGAGATGCCCCTTCCAGGTGATAAGCGTTGTGCCGCACCGGCGGTAAACGCCTTTTATCGACCACCCCCACCGCCAGCCCCCGGACACGGGAATTACCGATTTGATACCCTCAACAAGACTCCCCGCAGAGGGGGAAAGGATATTCTTCCCCGATTCAATACTCATCAGCATGCACTACGATATCACAGGGGACAACCTCCAGATGGTGACCATCCGCCTCGCCCCCGGCGAGAGCGTCTGCGCCGAGGCCGGCGCCATGGTCAACATGAGCGGGAACATGAAGATGACCACCAACGTGAAGGGCGGACTCTTCAAGGGGCTCAAGCGGGTGGTGAGCGGGGAGAGCTTCTTCATGACCGAGTTCACCCCGGAGAAAGGGGAGGGGTTTGTCGCCTTCGCCGGGAACGTCCCGGGAAAGATCTTCACCCTCGACCTTGACGGGAGAGAGTTTATCGCCCAGAAGGATGCGTTCCTCTGCTCGGAACCGGGGATCGACCTCGATATAGCCTTCACAAAGAAGCTCCGCGCGGGAGCGTTCGGCGGGGAGGGGTTCATCCTCCAGCGGCTCTCCGGGAGCGGGAAGGCGTTCCTCCACTGCTGCGGCGACATCAAGGAGATGACGCTTGCGCCCGGCGAGGTGGTCAAGGTGGAGACAGGGCTCGTTGTCGGGTTCGACAGCACCGTCGACTACAGCATAGCGCTTGCCGGTGGGGTGAAGACCGTCCTCTTCGGGGGCGAGGGGCTCTTCCTGACCACGCTGACCGGCCCCGGCCGGGTCATCCTGCAGTCGATGGATATCGCAAAACTCGCAAGCGCCCTGATCCCCTTCCTCCCCACCCAGAACTCCTCGGGACGGTAACCTGATACCCCGCAAAGTCCCAATCTCTCCAATGAACGCGGTCATGGTGGTGCACGGCCCCGCGGCCTTCGATGCCGGCGACGTCGAGCGGTTGATGGGGCTCCTCTGCCCGCGGCGGGTGCTCGTCGCCGGGGTGATGGCCCGAACCGCCGCCGAGGAGTCCGGGCTCCCGGTCACCTGCACGGACGAGCGCCCGAGCAGGGTGCTTTCAGATCTGCGGGAGCCCGCGTTCCTGCTCAACCGGGGAAAAACCCCGGAGTCCGGACGGATCTTTGGCGAGATCGTTGCCGGGAGACTCCCAGGGCTCGTCCACGTCGAGACCTCGAGCGGCACCGTCTACTGCTGGAACCGCGGCGATGCCGCTCTCGCAGAGGAGATCGCGATCCGGACGGGCTGCGACCTGGTCCATGCGAGGAGCGCGGCGAAACCGCAGGACGGGCTGCGGGAGATCCGGGGGTGCATCCCCGGGGAGGCGGTCTTTGTCAACGGGATAGTCATAGGTACAGCAGCCGCGGATACGGTCGTCCTGGCAATGGAGGACGGGTCGCTGAAGGCGGTCTCCGGTCTCGACCCCAAACCCCACGGGTTTGAGAAACTCCTCCGCTCCGGTCTCCCGGATATCACCAGGGCCTGGTGCAAGAGCGGGCCGGTGCGTTCTGCACCCCCGCGGCAGGGCAGCCGGGTCTGCCGCGGCGGGAGGGTGGCGGTCGTCGACCACTGCGGCCACACCCTCTATACGGCGATCGGGGATGACGTCTGCGGAGTGCTTGCCATCGGTGATGATACCACCGCCGTCTGCGGGCACATCTGTTCTCATGCCGGGATCCCCGTCTTCGGCGTGGTCGACGGGGACGCCGACGCCATCGTGGAGCCGGGGTATGCCCCGGGCTCGGTGGTGGTTGAGGTTATCGACGGCCGGGACGACGATCTCGGCCGGGAGATTGCAGATGGAAGAGACCTCCAGGCTTCGACCTGGGAGGACTGGGTGGAGGAGACGCTGCGCGAGATCGATGGAAGGGTGCGTATACTCCTCGACCTCCGGGAGCGCTGAATGATGCGCTGTGCCGAGTGCAAAGGAAAAGGGCTCTGCGGGCTTGAGAGGTGCCCCGTCATGAGCCGGTTCTACGCCAGGCTCCAGGTCAGGCCGAGCGACCACTACCAGGGCACGGCGCCCTCGGTCTTTGTCGGGAGTTACGCTTACCCGAAGGTTTCGGCGGGGCCGCTGATGATCGACGACACCGACAACCCGCCGGACTGGGTTGCGCGGGGCCTCCAGATCGACGATATAGTCGGGCTTCGGGCGCGGACGATCCGCGGCGCCGGCGAGTCAAAGAGCGTTGCCGGGAGTATCCAGGAGATAGCGCTCTCGAGCAGACCGCTCGATGTCGAGGCGCAGTTTGTAAAACCCGTCACTTTCGACCTCCGGTTCGACGGGACGATCGCACCCATAGGCCTCACCGGCGCCATCCGGCGCCTGGACGTCCTGGACAACCCACAGGTGGAGAGACCGGTCGACCGGGTGACGTCGGACACCGACCTCTCCGCGACAGAGGCCTGCGGCCTCCTCCACTCCTCCGGGACCGACGTCTACCGGATAACCCAGCTCCTCACCGCCGGGTTGCTTGGAGGCGAGAAGAAACGGCATATCGTCCCGACACGCTGGGCGATCACGGCGGTCGATGACACCGTCTCAAAACGCCTCAAGAAAAAGATTGTGCGTTACCCGCCGCTCGACGGGATCAGGGTCTTCTCGGCATCGTTGTATGGCAACCATATCGTCTGCATCCTGGTTCCGGGCGACTGGAAGTTCGAGATGATCGAGGTCTGGGGCAGGCAGTCGCTCTGGGGGCAGGGGGACGAGACGATCGCCTGCGACGGCGAGGAGGGGCTGACAAAATCCGGTTACTCGCCGCTTGCGGGGGCCTACTACTCGGCACGCCTGGCGGTGGCGGAGTACCTGGACGGCGTGCAGCGTTCCGCACGGGTTCTGGTCCTCCGGCACGTCACAGGCGATTACTGGGCGCCGCTCGGCACCTGGGTCATCCGGGAAGCTACAAGAAACGCTATGCGTGGCGCGGGGACGCCGTGCGCCAGCCTCGACCAGGCGGTCGACCTGGCCTCAAGGCTGGTCGGGTTCTCCCACTGGCAGCCCTACAGCCGCCTCATCCCTGAACTGAGAACGCAAAAGACGCTGTTTGATTTCTGAGCTGGGGCGGCGAGTGGCCCGGAAGGCCGTGCAGGGGGAGGGTTTCACCGTAAACCGCCGGAGATGCTCCTCCCGGACACGGCATCGATGGCGAATCGCTCCCGTCTCACTGCCCGCTCTCTTTTCAGGCAGGGCACTGAAAACACCTCCACAACCCGGGTCTCAACAACGCCGCCCCCGCTCAGCACTCCAGTTTAGATATGACGGCATCGGCAAACTGTGCCGCAGCCTCAGGACCGTTCGCGGTTACAACCTGCCTGTCGGCGACGACGGGGACGCTGACGAGGTTTGCCCCCGCCTTCTTCATCTCTCGTATGGCGTCCGGGCTCGGGTAGACCGTCGCCTGCCGCCCGGCCAGGATCCCGGCGCGCGCAAGCACGACCGGCGAGAGACATATGGCAGCGACAACCTTGCCCTGCTCAAAGAACGCCCGAACAAGGCTCTGGAGTTTCCGGTTCCCCCAGAGGTAGTCTGGAGAGCCGCTTCCGCCCACCAGAACGATCCCGGCGTAGTCGTCGGGATTGACGTCGTCAAACGTCAGGGACGCCGCCGCTGTGCCGCCGAGCATCCCCCTGCACCTCCCGGTGACCGTTGAGGCGATATCCACATCTATCCCGGCCTCCAGAAACGCCCGCCTCGGGACATCCAGCTCCTCATCCCTGAACCGTTCCGGTGCAATCGCAATCAGGAGTTTCATCTAACCTCACCGATCACTGGATCTGTTCATCCAGTTATTGAGTGTTTGGGAGCCGCAACAGACCCGGCCGGCATCAACTGTGCTTCTCAACGTGCTGCCGGAGCATCGTCCCCGGCCGATAGCGGTCGGCGATATCGAGCGCCGTCGCCCGGAGAGCCACATGTTCAGCGATACACGACTCCGGCGGCGGCGCCCGCCGGAGGATCCCGGACGTGTTCTCCGTGATCTGGATCAGTTCGGTCGCGATCAGGGCATTGAGCCAGATGAGGTCGCGCAGCATATCCTTGAGTTCTTCATCCTGCTGCATCAGTAAGGTTTAGGGATCACAACCACATCAATCATGCAGAACCGGACAGAAGGGTTGATTCTCCCCACCGGGAAAGTTACTACAGAAGGGATATGGGTATGCAGTTTCTGGAGTTCGCCCGCATCTGCGAACACCTTGAAGGAATCTCCGGACGCCTGGAGATGATCGAAGAGGTCGCCACCGTCCTCCCCCGGCTTGACGAGACCGACCTCCCCATCTTCGTCAGGTTCATCATGGGCAGGATCTTCCCCGACTGGAGCACCAGAAAACTCGGCGTGGGTCCAAACCTCCTCTACGACGCCGTGGCCTACGTTGCAGGGGTGAAGCGAGAGACAGTTGTTGAAGCGGTCAACAGAACAGGCGACGTGGGGCTTGCGGTCGAGGAACTCCTGGCAAAGAAAGAACAGACCTCTTTCTTCATCCAGGAACTCGAACTCCTCGACGTCTACCGGGGGTTCGAACGTATGGCGGCCGCCGAAGGGCAGCGGTCGCAGCGGGAGAAACTCCGGGTGGCAGAGGGGCTCTTTGGCAACGCCCGCCCGATAGAGGGGCGTTACCTGGCCAGACTTATGCTCGAAGAGCTCCGGATAGGCATGGGCGAAGGGAACGTCCGCGACGCCATCGCCCGGGCTTTCGGTGTAGATGTCCACCTGGTTGAGCACGCCCAGCAGGTTATAAACGACCTCGGGGAGGTCGCCCTCCTCGCCCGGAACAATCCCGAAGAACTCTCCCGCGTCAGGATCAGGCCGTTTCGGCCGGTGAAGATGATGCTTGCGCAGGCTGGCGCCATCGCCGACCAGATCGCCGAACACGGCACCGTCGCCGTCGAGTACAAATATGACGGAAGCCGGTTCCAGTTCCACAAGGTCGGCGGCAGGTGCCGGATCTACTCGCGAAAACTCGAAGAAGTCACAGAGAGCATCCCCGACGTCGCACGCCGCCTCATGGAATCTACCGATCATGATGTCATCCTGGACGGCGAGGCAATCGCCGTCCGCGAGGGGAGACCCATGCCCTTCCAGTACGTGATCCGGCGGTTCCGGCGGAAACACGAGATCGGCTCTATGATGGAGCAGATAGAACTCGTCCCCCAGGTCTTCGATATCCTCTACCTCGACGGCGAGTCGCTGGTCGACCGCCCGCTCTCAGAGCGGCGAAGATACCTCGAGGAGAGCCTCCACGACCACGTCGCCCCGCAGTTCCGGACAGGCGATCCGGCCAGGGCGGAGGAGATCTACGCCGACGCCCTGAATCTCGGCCACGAAGGAGTCATGGTGAAGGTCCTGGACTCCCCCTACACCCCCGGCGTCCGCGGCCGGCTCTGGGTGAAGGTTAAGCCCGGCGTCGAGACGCTCGACCTCGCCGTGATCGGGGCCGAGTGGGGGGAGGGCCGGAGGGCCGGGATGTTCGGGTCGTTCCTGCTCGCCGTCCAGGACGAGGGCGGCCGGCTCCTCCCGGTCGGGAAGGTGGCGACCGGGATCACAGACGAAGTTCTGGCAGACCTCTACAACCTCTTCAAGGATCGGGTGATTGCCCGATCAGGAAAAGAGGTCACTTTCGAGCCAGGTGTGGTCTTTGAGGTTGGTTACTCCGAGATCCAGACAAGCCCTAACTACGAGAGCGGGTATGCCCTCCGTTTCCCCAGGTTTGTCCGGGTGAGAGACGACAAGAGCCTGGACGAGGTCGAGACTCTGGACTCGCTTGCCGAACGTTACGCCCGGCAGAAGGGTCAGACGGGGTCAGCCTGAATCTTACCGCGGGGGGGGCGCCGGCAAACAGACCACCGGGTTTTAAGTTTCGTCCGGGACAGAACTCTCTCTCAGGAGTGCTGGCCACTGTGGTCGAGAAGAATGTCTTTGTCGGGGAGATAACCGGCGGTGTCCCGGTCGACGCACCATTCGTTGTGGATTCGGCAGAGGTCCGGGAGAAGAAGGACGGCGGGAAGTACATCCACCTCAGCATATCCGACCGCAGCGGCCGGGGAGCCTGCAAGGTCTGGGGGACGGGGAGCCAGAGCGCCGAAGAGATAGAGGCGTTCTGCCGCGGTATCAGGCAGGGCGAGGTCTACCGCATCACGGGCTACGCGAAGGTCTACAACGGCACGTGCGAGGTCAACGTCAACGAGGGCATCTTCTCCCTGGCAGAACCTCTGCCGCTGGAGGGGATCGAGCCCTCCCTCTTCGTCTACGCCCCCGTAGACACCGCCGCCGTCCGCCAGGGGCTGGCACGCATGGCCGCGATGATCGGCGACCCCGGCATCTCCTCTCTCGTCGGCCGGGTTCTTGAGGAGACGCCGGGGTTCTTCGAAGCCCCGGCAGCGAAACGGCGCCACCACGCCTGCACCGGCGGGCTTGCCGAGCACACCCTTGAGACCGCGGAGAACGCGGTTGCACTGGCGGGAAGCGTCAGGCGGGCGGCGATGGATACCGATATCATCCTCGCCGGCGCCCTCCTCCACGATGTCGGGAAAGCCTCCTGTTTCCGGCGCCAGGGGTTCTCGTTCGTCGCTCTCCCCGAATACACCCTGGTCGGGCACACCGCGATAGGGGCCGCCGCGATCATGCAGCACGCCGACGGCGTCGACCCGGCACAGTTCGCGCACATCCTCCACATCATCATGTCGCACCACGGACCCCACGGCGAGATCCAGCCCCGGACACCGGAGGCCTGGACAGTCCACTTCGCTGACAACGCAAGCGCTGTCCTCCGCGGGGTATGCGACGATACCACCGACCTCGCCCCGGGAGAGGGGCGGCACGGCGGGAGGTTCGGCGGCGCGGTCTACCGGTTCTGATTGCGCCGCCGGAAAGGGATCACAACTTCTTCAGGTAGGCCTCCGGGTCGCGCTCGAAGAGTTTCTTGCACCCCGGGGCGCAGAAGTAGTAGGTCCTGCCTTTGTACTCAGTTTTGAACCTGGCGGCCGCCTCATCGACCTCCATCCCGCATACCGGATCAACTGCCATCTGTATCAATCTCCAGTTTCTTTGCCGGGGGTATATAAGTCTTGAGCATCAGGGAGAGCGAGACAACCGTCACCGAGGAGAGCGCCATCGCGAGCGCCGCAAGTTCCGGGCGGAAGGTGATCCCGAAGAAGGGGTAGAGCAGACCCGCGGCAATAGGGATCAGAGCAGCGTTGTAGGCAAACGCCCAGAAGAGGTTCTGCCTGATCCGGGAGATCACCTTCCGGGAGACCTGGATGGCCGCGACCACGTCGGTCAGGTCGTCGCGGATCAGGACGATGTCCCCGCTCTCTATCGCGACATCCGTCCCGCTCCCTATGGCGATACCGACGTCCGCCTGCGCAAGCGCGGGGGCGTCGTTGATCCCGTCGCCGACGAAGGCAACAACCTCGCCCCGCTGCTGGAGGGCGCGGACCTCCTCGACCTTCTCCTGCGGCATCAACCCGGCACGTAGGTTCTCTATCCCGACCTCCCTGGCGATCGCGGCGGCCGTCCGCTCGTTGTCGCCGGTGAGCATCATCACGGCAAGCCCCATCCTCTTCAGTTCTGAAACAGCGCTCTTTGCCGTAGGTTTGAGGGTGTCGGCGATGCCGATGACCCCGGCAAGCGTCCCGCCGACGGCGACCAGGACCACGGTCTTCCCCTCGTCCTGGAGGGCGGCGATCCTCTCCGCCGCCTCCGGTGGGAGGGTGACGCCGTGCTCGGTGAGGAATGGCGGGTTCCCGATCAGCACCTCCGCGCCCTCCACAAGGGCGCTCACACCCAGGCCGCCGAATGTCGTGAACCGCTCCGAAGGTGGAAGGTCAAGACCCGCGCTCTCCGCCCGGCGCACGATCGCCGCCGCGAGCGGGTGCTGCGAGTTTGACTCGACCGCCGCAGCAATCGAGAGAAGCCTCTCCTCCGCAACCCCTAACGGGACGATATCGGTGACGTCCGGTTTCCCGCGGGTGAGCGTCCCGGTCTTGTCGAAGACGACCGTGGTCAGCTTCTCCGATATCTCGAGCGCCTCGCCGTTCCTGATGAGGAGCCCGAGTTCTGCGCCCCGGCCGATCCCGACGGTCACAGCGGTCGGGGTGGCAAGACCGAGCGCACAGGGGCAGGCAACCACCAGGACGGAGATCAGCACCGTGAGAGAGAAGAGGAGAGTGGCGTCGAGGACGAGGTACCAGACCAGGAACGCGGCGGTGGCGACTGCAAGAACGGCCGGGATGAAGTAGGAGACCGCGACGTCGGCGATCCGCTCAACAGACGGTTTTGAGCCCTGGGCCTCCCGGACAAGCCTGATGATCTGTGCAAGGACCATCTCCTTCCCCACCCGCTCAGCGCGGATGCGGAGGACGCCGTTCACGTTCAGGGTTCCGCCGACGACCGCGTCGCCCTCCCGCTTCTCGACCGGTATGGGTTCACCGGTGATCATCGACTCATCGACTGAACTCTCCCCGCCAACGACAACCCCGTCCACCGGCACCTTCTCTCCAGGCCGGACAATGATGATGTCGCCGGGGACCACCGCCTCGACCGGGACCTCGACCTCCCGGCCGTCCCGGATGACCGTCGCGGTCTTGGGCCGCAGGCCTACAAGGCTCCTGATGGCATCAGACGTCTTCCCCTTTGCCCGGGCCTCGAGGTATCGGCCTAGCGTGAGAAACGAGGCCAGCATAACAGCGGTGTCGTAGAAGGCGAACTCCGGGGTGAGGAGAACCTCAAAAGTCCCGAGTATGCTTGCACCGTAGGCGACACCGATGCCCATGGCGTACATAACGTCCATCGTCAGCGCCCGGTGGCGCAGCGCCGCAGCGGCAGCCTTGAAGATCGGGGCGCTGACGTAGACGAAGACCGGCAGGGTGATGATGAGCAGGATCAGGTTAAAGGAGACAGGGAGAGCGAGCATACCGGGTATGCCGAGGAGCATGATGACAAACAGCGGAACGCTCACCGCAAACCCGACGGTGAACCGCCGGAACTTCTCGCGGAGGTCTTCCTCGCGCATCTTCTCCTCGATATCCGCGGGGATCTCCTCCTCGAGCCCCAGATAGGTGTAACCGGCATCCTCGATGGCGGCGCGGATATCAGCGATCGTGACCAGTTCCGGGTTGTAGACTATATAAGCGTTCTCGGCGGCGAGGTTGACCCGGGCGTCGTAGACGCCATCGAGACCGGTGAGCGAGGCCTCAACAACGCTGGCGCAGGAGGCACAGACCATCCCGCCGATCCTGACAGTGGCGGTGCTCTTCAGGACGCCGTAACCGGCATCGGCGACCGCCTGCTCGATATCGGCGATTGTGGTCTTTGCGGGGTCGTAGTCGACGGTGGCTGTCCCGGTGGCCAGGTTGACCCGGGCGTCATGGACACCCTCCCGGGCCGCGAGGGCACGCTCCACGTTGAGGGCGCAGGACGCACAGTGCATCCCGGTGACCTTCAGTTCCGCCTTCCGCTTCTCGTCCGGCATGGGGATCACCTCACCACACAGAGATAAAATACATGCAGAACCGGCAAAAACCGGTCATGGAGTGGAATCGCCCCTCAAAGAGAGACCTCCGCTCACCCCTTCCTTCGAACCCGCACCGATTCGGCGTGGGCGTGGAGCCCTTCGGCATCGGCGATCGTCTCCACAACGTCGGCGATGGCTAAAAGCCCCTCACGGCTTATAACCTGGACGGTCGACCGCCGGCAGAAGTGGTTGAGATCGAGCCCGGAGTATATGGCGGCGTAGCCCGCTGTGGGGAGGACGTGGTTTGTGCCGGAAGCGTAATCGCCGCAGGCCACAGCGGCGTAGGGCCCGACAAAGATAGACCCGGCGTTCCTGACGCGGTTTAAGACCGCAAGCGGGTCGGAGACCTGGATCGAGAGGTGCTCGGGAGCGATCGCATCGATCGTCGCCACGCCCTCGTCGAGGTCTGATACCAGGACATAACCCGAGTTCTCAAGCGCTTTCATGATGATCTCGCGGCGTTCTGACCCGGCAACCATACGGTCCACCTCGGCGCCGACAGCATCGGCAATGGCCGGGCGGGTGGTCACGAGGACGCAGGCGGCGTTGGGGTCATGCTCGGCCTGGGCCAGGATATCGGCGGCGATAAAGGTCGGGTTGGCCGTTTCGTCGGCGAGGACGGCGATCTCGCTTGGACCCGCGGGAAAGTCGATCTCTACCTCGTCCCGGAGGAGCATCTTCGCGGCGGTGACGTAGACGTTGCCGGGGCCGACGATCTTCTCCACCCGGGGGACGGTCTCTGTTCCGATTGCCATCGCCGCGATGGCCTGGGCGCCGCCGATACGGTAGACCTCGTCCACCCCGGCTATGTCGAGGGCGACCAGGGTTATCGGGCTGACCGGTGGCGGGGTGCAGCAGCAGATCTCAGATACGCCGGCGGTCTTTGCCGGTACGGTGCACATAAGAGCGGTTGAGGGGTATGCCGCCCGCCCGCCGGGGACGTATGCCCCCACACGAGATAGGGGTGTCGTCCTGACGCCGAGTGTGATCCCGGGCTCCATCTCCTGGAGCCAGAGGTCGCGCCCGCGCTGCAACTCGTGAAACGCGCTTATGCGCGCCTCTGCCTCCACCAGGCTCTCAACCAGCCGGGCATCCACGCGGTCGTAGGCCGCCCCCAGCTCCTCTTTCGGGACAGCGATCTCCTCGAGGTCGATGCCGTCAAACTTCTTCGTCAGGTCGAGGAGAGCGGCGTCGCCTTCCGCCCGCACCCTTCCGATGATCTGAGAGACGGGTTCTTTGACCCGGTCGAGGTCAGACCGCCGGCCGGCAATCCAGGCCTCGATATCCAGCGCCTGCCACATGAGAAGAAGGGTCGGCGGGGAGAAGCGTTAAGGTTTCGACACGGCCGGCAAAAAAAGGTCAAAAGACCGGGTCACGTCCCGATCGTCCAGGAGTTCATGTAGGCCTCCTGTTCGGGTGTCAGCCGGTCGATAGAGAGACCGAGTGCATCGAGTTTCAGTCGCGCCACCTCCTCGTCGATCTCTGATGGGACGTCGTGGACACCGGGTTTGAGTTCGCGGCCGTGCTTCGCGATGTAGCGGGCGGAGAGAGCCTGGACGGCGAAACTGAGGTCCATCACCTCGATTGGGTGGCCCATGCCCTTGGGGGTGGCAAGGTTCACAAGTCTTCCCTCGGCGAGGACGTGAACCGCCTTTCCGTCCAGGAGGTAGGTATCGATGCCGTCGCGGCGGATGGTGGAGTCGGCGTGCGAGGCGAGCCAGTCGAGATCGATCTCCACGTTGAAATGCCCGGCGTTTGCAAGGATTGCACCGTCCTTCATCTTCGGGAAGTGGCGTTCCGTTATGATGCTTCTGTTCCCGGTGGTGGTGACGAAGAGGTCGCCGAGCGGCGCTGCCTGGTCCATCGTCATGACGTCAAACCCGTCCATGTGCGCCTGGAGCGCCCTCCGGGGGTCGACCTCGGTCACGATGACGCGGGCGCCAAGGCTCCTGGCCTTCTGAGCAACTCCCCGGCCGCAGTAACCGTATCCCGCTACGACGAGGCGTTTGCCGGCGATGAGGACGTTTGTGGTGATCATGATCGATGCAAGCGAACTCTCGCCGGTGCCGTGGACGTTGTCGAAGAAACGTTTCATGGGGGTGTCGTTGACGGCGATGACCGGGAACATGAGCGCCCCATCCCGCGCCATCGCGCGAAGCCTGTGGATGCCGGTCGTGGTCTCCTCGCAGCCGCCGATGACCGTCTCCAGCATCTCCCGGCGTTCCGTGTGGAGGCGATGGATGAGGTCCATGCCGTCGTCGATGGTGATCGCCGGCCGTGCGTCGAGCACCCGGTCGATGGCCGCGTAGTAGTCCTCCACCCCGGCGCCCCGGCGGGCGTAGGAGTGGATCCCCTTGCGGGTGTTGAGCGCGGCGGATACATCGTCCTGCGTAGAGAGGGGGTTGCACCCGGTGATGTGCACCTCGGCGCCGCCTGCCGCCAGCGTCTCGACGAGCACCGCGGTCTTTGCCTCGACGTGCAGCGCCATCCCGATTGTAATGCCGGAGAACGGCTTTTCCTCAACGAAACGGTTCCGGATGGACGAGAGTACCGGCATGTACTGCCGCGCCCATGCTATCTTAAGATCTCCAGACTCCATAAAAACCACCAGACCGGTTAATCCCGCCGGATGCTCCTCCGGTTTGTCTCTAAAAGTATTCTCCCGAAGGACTTAAACATAGGGGGGTTATTGGCGGGGAGCGCTACAGCGGCAGGAAAGGGGGTGCGGGGTGAGGGAGGCAGACGGTGGGTGGTGATGGGCCCGGAAGCCGTGCAGAGGGGGGGAGGGGAAAAATTGAATTGCGGTGAAGGGGGTGTTCGGCGTGACGCCAGAGTTGTCCTCCCTGCCCGCCGTATCCATGATGGATCGCCCCCCCCGTCTTGGCAAGTCGGTGAAAGCCTCTCTCGTCGAGCCACCCTCACCTCCCGGCCGCTCCAGAGAGGGCTGGCGAGTGTTTGGCGACTGACTCGGTGGCCGTCTCCAGGGAGGCGGTTCACATTGACGACAGAGATCTGCTCGTCCCCCGTGGCACGGTATCGATGGAGAATCGCCCCGTGGGGGTGAAGGATGGAGACATCCCCCTGTATAGCCATGCCGCCCGGAACGTCTGCCATCGTCCCCTTCCGCAGAACAAAACCATCATCAACTCACGCTCAATAACCAGTACCCATGGTTTTAACGAAGCGGATCATCCCCTGCCTCGACCTCAAAGATGGACGGGTCGTCAAGGGCACGCACTTCGTCGGGCTGCAGGATGCGGGCGACCCCGTGGAACTCGCCCGGCGCTACAACGAGCAGGGCGCCGACGAGGTGGTCTTCCTCGACATCACCGCCACCCGCGAAGACCGGGGCACCATCATCGATGTGGTGCAGCGGGCGGCGGACCAACTCTTCCTCCCCCTCACCGTCGGCGGCGGCATCCGGAGCATCGAAGACATGAAACAGATCCTCCGGGCTGGCGCCGACAAGGTGAGCATCAACTCAAGCGCCGTCAAGGACCCCGACCTCATCACAAAGGGCGCCGGGAGGTTCGGCACCCAGTGCATCGTCGTCGCGATAGACGTCCGGCGCAACTACGATATGGCCCCCGGCAGGACGGCGATCACCCTCGCCGACGGCCGGGAGTGCTGGTACGAGGTCGTGACCCACGGCGGCAGCAGACCCACAGGGCTTGACGCCGTCAAATGGGCGATGGAGGCCGAAGAGCGCGGCGCCGGCGAGATCCTGCTCACCAGCATGGAGACCGACGGCACCCGGGAGGGATTCGATATCCCAATCACCCGCGCCGTCTCGGAATCAGTCGGGATCCCGGTCATCGCAAGCGGCGGCGTGGGTTCGCTCGAACACTTCTACAAAGGGTTCACAGAAGGAAAGGCCGATGCCTGCCTGGCGGCAAGCGTCTTCCATTACGGCGAGTTCACCGTCCGCCAGGTGAAGGAGTACCTGGCGGAGCGGGGTATCCCGGTACGGCTCTGAGATCGAGCGCCAGCGCCGCAACCGGGTGTTCGAGATCGAACGCCCGCAGCACGGCCGGGTGGATCTCCCCGAACACCCCAACAACCCTTCCATCGAGAACTATATCCCCGCGGCGGCCGTCGATGAACGCCGGGTCGGCCGACTCCCTGACAGTGTAGCCGATCGAGACCTCCCGGCACAGGACGTCCGCCGCCGCGTACGCCTCCGAAAAGTCCGCCGCCGGGTGGATGCTGACCGCCGCCGCCTTCTGGTAGGTCAGACAGTCCTCCACCACATCGCCCACCGCAAATAACCGCTGCGGCAGGTCACGATGCTTGTTTGCAAACAGCGCCTCCATCAACAGCGGCAGCAGGTCGGTCCGCACCACCGTCTGCTCCTCGCTGATCGGGTGGAGCAGCCTCAGCGTCCCCGGCAACGGAGGCCGCTGCATGTTCGTATACAGCACCCTCTCGTTCGTGAGGGTGAACGGTATCATCTCGATGTAGCCAAGCCCCGTCATCACCGACCGAACCGCCCTCTCTATCGTCGTGACCGGGTGCTCCGCAGCGATGGTCGAGACCGCCGGCAGGGTGGCCTCGAAGTTCTCAAACCCGTAGGCGATCGCCGCATCCTCAAATACATCCCAGTCGTGGAGGATGTCCGCCCGGTAACAGGGGATCCGGACCAGGACCCGTGAATCGCCTGCAGGTTCAGCGCCAAACCTCATCCGGCCAAGCAGCCGCGCCATCTCTCCCGGAGTGAGAGGGATGCCGAGGAGAGAAGAACAGTCCTCAACCGAGACCAGCCTTTCCGCGGGTGCAAGGGTGGGCATCTCCTCCCCATCCACGTTGACCGACTCGATGCTCGCCCCCGCCTCGCCGAGCGCCGTGCAGATGATATTTACCGCCGTCATCACCGCTTTCCGGTCGGTACCGGTGCAGTCGAGAAGGATGTTCTTCGTCGCCGCCGTTACCCGCGTAAGTTCGCCGTTGATGATCGGCGGAAACGAGAGCACCCGGTCATCGGCATCGACGATCAGCGGGAACCGCGGGAAGTTCTCCACCAGGTGAGCGTAATCCCGGCCCTTTGGGTGGTCGACCAGGATCTCCTCCATCGTCATCTCCCTCTCAAAGTCCAGCGGGACAAACGACCGATCCCGCGGCGAGGCGATGTAGTGGAATGGCGGCCTGACAGCGTCAAGGTCGTGGACGCCTATCGCCACCTTGCCTCGGCCGCGGCCGACCGCCCAGTGGAGGGCCTCCTGGAGCCCCATAAGCGACTCGATTGACTCCTCATCGAGGTTGACGTTCCGGATCACCGCTGAGCCCAGGTACGGCCGGATATCGGCAAGCCCCGGATCCACAGAGAAGGTTATACCGGATGGGCGGACGCTGTAGACCGGCAGCCCCGCCTCTATCCCCAGGAACCCCCGCATCGCCCGGGCGACACCCTCCGGCGAGTAGAGGTCAGGCCGGTCGGGGAAGAACTCAACATCCACGTGGTCATCCTCGACCCGCTCGATATCGGCACCGATCATCGGAAGGCGCTCGATGATCGTCTCCCGGTCAACCCCCGTCAGCCGTTCCAGGTACCTGTAGGGGAGCGTTATGATCGCCACTCTCACCGCCCCCCGCCGTAGATGGGCGTCTCCCGGATCCACTCAACATCGCTCCTGTAGAGGTGCCGGAGGTCCCGCAGCCCGAGCCGCAGCATCGCCACCCGGCTTATCCCGAGACCCCAGGCAAGCACCGGGTGCTCGATCCCGAATGGCGCTGTCACCTCTTCGCGGAATATCCCGGCTCCGCCAAGCTCCACCCAGCCCAGACCCTCGACATAGACCTCAGGCTCCACGGATGGTTCGGTGTAGGGGAAGTAGCCCGGCCGGAACCTGACCCTATCAAATCCCATCTTCGCGTAGAACTCCTTCAAGAACCCCAGGAGATGACGGAAGTTTACAGACTCATCCATCACTATACCCTCAAGCTGCTCAAACTCCGCCAGGTGGGTGGGGTCGATGGCCTCCCGCCGGTAGACCCGGCCGATGCAGAACGCCTTCACCGGGGGTTCCCGATGCTCCGCCAGGTGCTGGATCGAGAGGCTGGTCGTGTGCGTCCGCAGAACACACTGCTGCGCCTTCTCGGCGCTCCACCTCCCTCCCCAGCCGGTGGACGAGGTATCGCCGCCGTGCTCGTGCATCTCGCGGACGCGCTCGTAACCCTCGGGAAGAGGCCAGCGCTCGGCCAGGAAGAATGTATCCTGCATCTCCCTGGCCGGGTGGTCCTGGGGCTGGAAGAGGGCGTCAAAGTTCCAGAACGAGCTCTGGACTATCCCGCCCGACATCTCGGCAAACCCCATATCAAAGAGGACACGGCGCATCTCATCGATGAGGCGCTGGTATGGATGGGTCTTTCCCGGGTAGACGCGGCGCGGCAGTTTTGTGACGTCGTAGCGCCGGAGGGGGAGGCTCTCCCAGGCGCCGGAGATGATCTGTTCCCGTGTGAGCGTCCCGACCTCCTCCCGGAGGTCAACCCCCGCGGCCAGGAGGGCTCTCCCCTCTGGTGTTAGCGAGATGGTGTAGTTGACGGCCTCCTCCTCCTCTATGAGCCCACGTTTCACGAGATCGAGAACACCCTCCTCGCCGGCGGGGATCTCGCCGGTCTCTCCAAGCCGGGTAAACGCGACCTCGTCCGGGCCCGGCGGGGCGTTGCCGGTCTTATGCACCACACCGTCGCGGATGGTGATCCAGCCTTTCCTGCGCATCCAGCCGATCCCGATCTTTGCAAGCGGGTGTTTCTGGAGGTCACGCATAGGGATAGCCTCGCCGAAACTCTCGAACAACTGCCGCTCGGGGAGACCCTTCCCGACATAGGCCTGCCCCTCCTCCGTCGGCCTGTAGCGCCGGGTGACGTGTTTCTCAACCTCAACAAGCCCCCGCTCACGGGCGAGGTTCGCATACTGCACCACCGCCTCCGGGCGGGTGTTCATCTTCTCCGCAAGGCTGGTCGCATCGGCCGACCCGGACTCTCCCAGGGCAACCAGGAGTTTCTTCTCGTTCTGCGTCAGTTCCACCGTATCATACCTCCTCGGCAAGGTGCTCAACCGCATCCATCCGATCCCGCAGATCCGCAAGGAACGCCCGCACGCGTTCCAGGGTCTCTTTCTTGCACTGCCCGCAGGTGAGTTCACCGCTCTCGCAGCGGCGGCGCAGGTCGGCAAGTTCGATATCGTCATCAAGCATGTGGAAGAGGTTCAGGAGGTAGACCGGGCAGGAGTCCGGATCGCCGCCAAGACGCCTCTGCTCCTCAAGCGTCATCCGCCCGCCGGTAAGCGCCGCCATGATCTTCTTCTTTACCGAGGAGTCGGGCTCGTAGAACCCGAACAGGCTCGCGGGCACGCTGCTTGACATCTTCCCGCCCTGAAGCCCCGGCATGAAGATGTGGTAGGTCGAGGAGGGGCGGTAGAACCCGAACCCGCCGTGATCGATCTCGATCCGCCGGACGGTCTCCTCCACCTGGCTCTGCGATAGACCCGGTATATCCACATGGGCCGCATACCTCTTCGAGCCCGGGAACGCGCGATGAACCGCCTCAATGGCCTCTTCAGGGGCGTTCTTTGACCGGACGCTGATGTACTCGCCGCGATCCTCGACCGTGAACATCCGGAGTTTGTAGGCCACGTCCCGGGTTAGCCGCAGGTGAGGGTCCTGGTCAAGGCCGACCGGGACGATCGTGGGCGCCGGACCGGCATCCACCTGCGGGAAGAGGATGTCGGCCACCTGGGTGACGACGCTCATGGCGTGAGAGAGCGACGTATCCGGGCCAAACCCGTAGATTGCATTGAGTTCCGAGAAGTTCACCCGCGTTGACGCCTCGAAGGCCAGGTCTTTCAAACGCTCGTTTCGGCTCTGGTAGTAGGTCGTGCCCTCGAACCCGAGGGCGTAGAGGGCCTTGAGGTACTCCTTCCCGTAGTCCCGGCACTTCTCCCAGGATATGCCGCGGACGGCGTGCGCCTCCCGGTCGGCGATGGCGACGTAGCCCGTTCCGCCCTGCTGCACGTGCCAGACGACCTCTTTCATGACCATCAGGTGCCCGAGGTGGGGGAGGCCGGAGGGCATGAACCCGGTAAGGACATGAAACGGCGTTCTGTTCCGGATAGCGTCGGCGATCAGGTTATAATCCCGATGCCCGACGACGATGCCGCGGCGTATGAACGGCGGCATCTCTGGAAGGGTTCGTGCCACCTCACCAATAGGCTCGATACCAAACTCGGAAAAGAGTCGATCCAGATCGACGGTCTGGTTGTTTGACCAGGGGTTTATCTCAGAATTCATGTAATGACGCTCACAGTTTTATTCTGCCAAATTCGACGTACCTGATACCGGTGTTATGTACGCAGGCAAACAACATCTTCTTTTTGACGCTGTGAGCGAGCCTGACGGAGCGGGAGACGGCGCTCATCGGCATGGAAGTTCCTGCCGGGACGGCGTGGACAAGCATCTCGGAGTGGCTCTTCTTCCCGGAGTAGACACGGAAGTGGTGGCCGAACTTGTAGCCGGTCCTGGGTATGTAGCCTTTGTCCCGGAGGTCGGAAAAGACCCGCTCCTTCTCGCGGATCTCGATATCAACCTCCGCAACGGCGTCAAGGAGGGTCTCTGCGGTCATCGGTCCGCCGTCGTGATGGATCTCAAGGCAGCGTCTGCGCATCAGGTAGATCGACTCAACGGGGCGAAAGAGGAGGCGTTCGGCATCAAGCCTCTTGCCGTACCACTCCTCCTCAAGCCGGTTTCCCGGCGGCAGGTGGGCAAGCGCGTATGTTCCAAGGAGCCTTGCCTCCACCGGCGCCTCACAGGCCGGGGGGTTGCTGAGCGGTGGGAGGTCCTGCAGCCGTACCTCGTAGTAGGTCAGTTCGTCCTCGTCATCGACGACCGCCAGGAGGTACTGTTTTCGCATGTTGACCGCGGCAAGCGCATCCTGATCCAGGCGGTCGAAATCGATGAGATCACGCTCCGAGAGAACCCGGATCAGGTATCGCGACTTTCCGGATCCGGGTTTGTGGCCGCGGCGAAACACTCGGAAATCGTGCGGGCCAGGCTGAATCACGTAGCCCCGCTCGCGGATGTCGCGGTAGACCATGTACCTGCGGATGAAGTTTGGCCGGTCGGCGAAGAGACCGAGCAGGGCATCAAAGTCGAGGTCCTTCACCTCGATCTTGTTTCGCTCCATGAGGTAGAGGGCTTCTTCGGGGGATAGGCAAAGACCGTCTTTCTCCGGTCTCCCGTAGCCGCCCTGGTCATAGAGCGTGCGCCCCTCGCTCTTCAGGTGCACCCAGGTTCCGTCGAATGTCGCCAGCACGTGCTAGAATTATTGGAAGTCCACGTTCATTAAGGGATTGCCGGCGGCGAACCACTACGCTTTTTGGGCGTGCCGCCCCACCCTTCATGGATCTCCATGACAGAAAACCCTCAAGGCTTCTGGCGAAGGAAAGCGATCCTGGCAGCACTGTTCATTGCGGTGCTGCTGCCGGCGGGGGTCGCCTCCGCAGATGCGGCCTCTCCAGAGGCCGCCTGGAACGTGACGTTTACGCTGGAGAATGAGAACAAGTTTGATGCCGTTGCCCCCTCTGCAGACGGGGGTATCATCGCCATCGGTTCAACCCTGTCAAGAACCAGCGGCGGGGAGGAGGACGTGATGCTCGTAAAGACCGACGGGGCGGGCAACCAGGTCTGGCTGAAAAGGCTGCCCGGGATGGCGCCAGCCTCCGTTGCGGCGGCCGCTGACGGCGGGTGCATCGCCGGTGTATACAGCGTTTCGATCAACGAGACGGATGGGGGGGCCGAATACCAGGGCACCTCGTTCCTGGTCAGGCTGGACGCCGCGGGTGAGGAGGAGTGGCGGGAGGCTCTCCCGGGTATGAAGGTCTCGTCGGTTGCAAAGACGCCTGATGGCGGGTATCTTGCCGCAGGCTGGCTCTGGAACCCGGCGGGCTCTGAGAACGAGACGACCGGGGTTCTGGTGAAGACCGATGAAAACGGGAAACCCATCTGGAACAGGACGTTCCCGGGCACCGCGGTGAACACCGCGATTGTGGCCTCTGATGGCGGCTGCCTCGTCGGGGGGACGTCATCGCCCTTCACCTACGATGTGGGGGACGGGTTCCTCATCCGGCTAGATGCCGACGGCAACACCCTCTGGTCCAGGAACTACCAGGTTCCGGTCATCTTCGACCTTGAGGAGACCGCGGACGGCGGGTTTGTCTACTCCGGGAACTACTGGTACGGGCTCGTCGACCCGGACGGAGATGAGGCCTGGGCCAGGAAGATGGAGGGGCTCACCGGTTACGCTGTCGGCATCCAGCCCTCCGGCGGCTACCTGGTTGCAGGTACGAACGCAGCGAGCGGGGAGGGTTTTGTCTTCGGGACGGCCGCTGACGGCGCCATACTCTGGAAGATGACGTTCCCCGGGAGCCGGGTGTATGCCGCCGCCAGCGCTCCTGGCGGCGGTTATGTCCTGGCGGGTATCCAGATCATATCCACCGGCAACAGCACCGCCTGGCTGGCAGGGATCACGGAGCCTGGAGAAGAGACTGAAGAACCGGTGCCGACGACGACCGCACCCGGGTTCGGTGCGGCGGCGGCCGGGGCGGCGCTGCTCATCCTGATCGCGACACGGTATCGCCGGGGGTAAAAAACCCCGGTCATTTTTCCCAGCGGGTTGGGTCTCACAAAAATGGCGCCCCTTTTCAGGGAGGGGGCACAACGTGGTTTTTGGATTTTCTCAGTGCTGCCATTATGCAAAGATCTGCGATCTCTCGCAAATGCGGGGCCATCTCGCACCAGAACGATCAAACCAAAACAGGGATGCGATAGCCGGGGATCGAACCCGGGTTAGAGGCTTGGGAAGCCCCTGTCCTGCCGCTAGACTACTATCGCATTTGTGCTATCAGGTTTTGCCCTGAGAGCAGATAAATATTGGGCTCCACCACGGCTTCAGCGCGCAGCAGAGTCCGATACTCTTAAGATTCTTCCCGGTAAATAAAGTAAAGCACTCTATGTGCTGGCTATGGTAAGTCCGACGTGCTCCCGGAAGCACTGCCCGCAAGGGCTCGGGATTACAGAGAATAGTCAGGAAACGGACTCTTTTCTGGACTTACATAGTTAATACCTAACGGAGGTGCATGAATGGCAAGAATGTACGCTCGGCGCCGGGGAACCAGCGGTTCAGTCCGCCCCTATCGTAAAGAGGCGCCCGAGTGGTCAAACACGGATGCAGCGGAGATCGAGAAGATCATCATCGAACTCCGCAAAGACGGCCTCTCGGCCAGCCAGATCGGGCTTGTCCTGCGCGACAGGCACGCCGTCCCTGACGTCAGGCTCGCCACAGGCAAACGTATAACAGAGATTCTCCGTGAAAACGGTCTTGAATCGGAGATCCCCGAGGACCTCCGGAACCTGATGCAGAAAGCGCTCAGGCTCAGGAAACACCTCGCGGAGAACAAGAAGGACTACCACAACCTCAGGCAGCTTCAGATCGCCGAGTCCAAGGTCCGCAGACTGGTAAACTACTACGTTAAAACCGGACGGCTGCCGGCCGACTGGACATACAAACCGGAGACCGCGGAGATCCTGCTTACCCGCTGATCGACCCATGTCGCTTGACGCCGCTGCTGCAACCCTGGCCAGCCACCTGCTCGAGCAGGAGTTCGTGGAGGTGCTGGCGCACCACGATGCCGACGGCATAGCCGCCGCATCCATCCTCTGTCACGCCATGTTCCGCGCTGGCGGCCGGTTCCGCCTGAGGATCCGCCCCGACATCACGCCGGAAGAGATCCCACGAGAGGGCAGCGTGCTGTTATGCGACTTTGGATCGGCACTTCAGGACCTGCCAGACGACGTGATGGTGGTCGACCACCACCAGCCCCGTTTTGAGGGCGAACTCCACGTCAACCCGCACCTCGCCGGGATCGACGGTGACCGGAACCTCTCAGCGGCCGGCGCCGCATACCTTGTCGCCCGGCAGATGGGGGACAACCGTGATCTCGCGGGGCTCACGCTCCTCGGGATCATCGGCGACGGCCAGGTTCTCGAGGGCCCAAACCGGGAGATCGCAAACGAAGGGATCGCAAACGGGTTCATCACACCCGGCCGCGGCCTCCTCCTCGCAGGAAGAGGGCTCGTCGAACAGATCACACTCGCGATCGACCCCTACCTCCCTGGACTCTCCGGAGAACCCGATGCCGCCCGCACACTGGTCGCAGCGGTCACCGGTGAGGACGAAGTGGATATGGAGACGCTCCTCTCCCGGATCGTCCTGAAAGCCGCCAGGGAGGCGTCAGTCACCGCCCTCTGCAGCCTCTGGGGGACAACCTACAGCCTTGGCCGCGAGGTGATCGACGAGGCAGGTGACCTCACCGCCGTCGTCGACGCCTGCGGCAAGGCCGGAAGAGGAGATATCGGTGCATCGCTCTGCCTCCGTTCGAGCCACGCACTCCAGGAAGCCCGGGAGATCACCGCACTCTACCGGCAGTCGGTCATCGCGGGCGTCCGCGAAGCGCGCCGCCTGGACGAACGCGTCGGCCTCTATGAGGTGGACGACGAGAACGTCGCAAGCGACGTCGCGGATGTGCTCGCCTACGACCTGGTCCAGGACGGCCCCGTGTTTGTCATCGGCAGGGGCAGCGGCCGCTGCTCAATCTCAGCACGCTGCCCGCCGGGCGTCGACCTCGACCTGGACGCGCTCATGCGGACGGTTGCCCGGGCCTGCGGCGGCCATGGCGGCGGCCACCGCCAGAGGGCTGGGGCACGGATCCCCGCCGGCGGGCTGGACCGTTTCAGGGAGGAACTCCTGGAGGAGATCCTCCCATGATCCGTGTTTTGGGCGTCATCGAGACCCGGCACAACCACCCCGGGTGTGTGGCCGCGGCGCTCGAGCCCGACAACCTCAACCTCATCAGGACGGTTCAGATCGAAGGAGGTGTGCAGGCGCTGGTGGATGGAGCCAGACTCCGGTCGATCATCGCGACGGTGGACGACTACCTCATGAACCTGGCAATAGCAGATGACGTCTGCAACGCCGCCATGCGGCAGCAAAAGGGTCAGGAAGTGAATTCAGGCTCAAATGGGATGAAAAATTGATATTGATGAAGTGATACCATGGCAAAGAAGAAACAGGCTGGAAGAAGGCTTGAAGGCTGGAAAGCCAAGAAGTGGTACCGTGTCTACGTACCCGAGACCTTCGGCAAGGTCGAGATCGGCGACACCATCTCGGCCGACCCCGAGAACGTCATCGGTCGCGTCATGACCACCACCTTCAACGAGATCGCACAGGACTACTCAAAATCGCACATCAAGATGAGGTTCAAGATCAACAACGTGGCCGGAGACGTCGCCTACACCGAGTTCGTCGGGCACGAGGTGACCCGCGACTACCTGCGGTCGATGGTGAAGCGGCGGACGTCCCGTATCGATACCATCCTCCCGCTTCTCACCAGGGACGGCAAACTCCTCCGGGTGACAGTCGTCTGCCTAACACTAACGCGGGCTGAACAGAGTCAGGTCCATGCCATCCGCAAGGCGGTAACCCAGATGCTCAACGCAAAGGCAGCGGAGAGCGACTTTGATACCCTGGTCAAGGAGATCGTCTCCGGCGACCTCGCTCGGGAGATCTTCAAGGCCGTCAAGACGATCTACCCTATGCGCCGGGTCGAGATCACAAAGTCCAGACTTGAGCAGATTGCGGCCGTATAAGGCCCACTGCTCAACCTCATTTCACCCGCTCCACCGGGAAGAGTAATCAGGTTTTAGATCATCATCTCTTCATGATGATTGCCCAGAAGGTTCTATTCCTGGTACTGGACGGGATCTCAGACCGCCCATGTGAAGCGCTGGACGGGAAAACGCCTCTTGCCGCTGCACGAACACCCGTTCTCGACCGGATCGCCGCTGAAGGCGTATGCGGGATCATGGACACCATATCCCCCGGTATACGCCCCGGATCCGACACATCCCACCTGTCACTGCTCGGCTATCCGCCGCAGGACTACTACACCGGCCGCGGGCCGCTCGAAGCCGAGGGAACCGGGATCCACATGACCGCCGGTATGATCGGGTTCCGCTGCAACTTCGCCACCGTTGACGAGAACGGTGTGGTCACCGACCGCCGGGCAGGGAGGATCTCCGGAACGGAACCCCTGGCGGAGGCGATCCGGGATGGCGTCGACCTCTCATCGCTCGGTCTAGAGTTCAGGTTCAACTCGGGCGCCGGCCACCGGGCCGCCCTGGCCCTCGTCGGGGAGGGGCTCGGGGATAAGGTCTCCTCCAACGACCCGAAGATGGAGGGTTTCCGCCCGCCGGAGATCCGGGCCTGCACCGACGACCCCGCCGACGCAAAGACCGCCCGCGCCTGCAACGAGTTCGTCCGCCAGTCGGCGGAGATCCTCTACCACCACCCCATCAACATCCAGCGGATGAAGGAGGGGCTGGCGCCCGCAAACTACCTCCTGATCCGCGGTGCCGGGAAGATGGGCGAGTTCCCGCAGTTCTCAGAGCGTTACGGGCTTTCCGGGAGCGTGATCGCGGCGGCCACGCTGATCGTGGGGATCGGGAAGGTCGTGGGGTTTGAACACATCCCGGTGCCTGGAGCGACAGGGTCGGTCAACTCCGATGTGGCCGCCAAGGTGCGGGCAGCGCTGGCGGAACTCGGCCGGAAAGACTTCGTCCTGATGAACGTCAAGGGCGCAGACGAGGCCGGCCACGACGGTAACGCCACCCAGAAACGGGATTTTATAGAGGTTATCGATGCGGCGCTCGAACCGCTGCTCGGTCTCGACGAGACCCTGATCGTGGTCTGCGCCGACCACAGCACGCCCTGCCCGGTCAGGGATCACAGCGCCGACCCGGTGCCGGTCGTCATACGTGGCCCCGGAGTCAGGGTTGACCGGGTCAGACGATTTGACGAGGTCTCGTGTGCGGAGGGGGGACTGCACCGTATCCGCGGCTCTGACCTCATGCCGATCATCATGGACCTAATCAATAAGAGTCATAAGTATGGCGCATGAAGATCATACAGAGTAAATGGAAACCAGGGTAGACCACGGCCGGATCAGGGGCTGCAACCTCCCGGACCGCACCGAACTCCAGGAGAGGGCGCTCAAGACCGAACAGGATATCATCGTCGGCGAGAAGTGCCGGGTTGATTACGGTCTCTCGGGAAAGGACGTCGTCGTCTGTGAGTTCAGCAGGATCAACGGCAGCATCGTTGCGGCAGGCGATGCCAGGATCGATAACTGGTGCGAGGTCAACGGCGACGTTATCGTGGATGAGGACGCTTACCTTGGGGAAGGGGTGAAGATCCTTGGCAAACTGGTCGTCCGTGGAGACCTGGACATAGGCGACAACGTCCAGATAGAGCGCGGGTTTGAGGCGAAAGGCTGGATCTCCATCCGCAACCCCATGCCGGTCATAATCTACATCGTGATGTACCTGGTGGCCATACTCGGCATCGAGAGGGAGGACGAACTGAGTTCAGTCCTCGAAAAGATCTTCGGCGAGGACGAGACTCCTGCCGCCACGCCGCTTATGATCCCGGGCGGTTCAGTCCTGGATATGCAGACCTTCTCCGTCCCGGAGAGGATGGTCATCGGCTCTGGCTGTCGGCTGCACGGGAACATCCGTGCGGCTTCGATCCAGGTAGGGGAGGGGACAACGATCTTTGGAAGTATCAACCTTCGGGAGGATGGGAGCATCGCTAGAGGTTCGATCGTCCACGGGGATCTCCAGAGCGAGGGTGATCTGAGGATAGAAGAGGGTGTGCGCATCCTTGGAAACGTCTCCTGCCGCCGCCTCACGCTGCACGAGGACGCCCGTATCGATGGGGTCATCCGGGCGCCGGGCGGATTGAAGATCGAGAGGGGGCCGGCATGAGGGTTGCAGATATTCTTGAGGTCGAGGGCTGCAGGCTCATAGAACCCTCTTTTGCGGATCTGACGCTGGATTCCTGCACAGATTACCTCTTCCAGATTCGGGCGGACGAGGCTCGCCTCCTGGTCGATGAGGATGAGGAGGTGATCGCGCTTGCGCTCCACGACGGGAGTGGCTGGCACGTTGCCTCGTTCCTCTACCGCGACCCGAACCTTGCCATCATAGACTACTTCGAGGCGATCGGCGGGGATATCTACCAGGAGAGACGGGAGACCTGGGCGAGAGCCGTCCGCGACTACTACAGCATGGAACTCCTGGAGACAACATCACCCGCCCTGGAGGACCTGCGCCCGGGCCGGGTAGAGTATATACAGGACATCCTCCAGGAGGTCTGGGGCGACCGGAGGGGGGAACTCTGTCTCGACTGCTGCTGCGGCTCCGGGGTCGGCACCGCAGCGCTCCGTGCGGGCGGTCTGCGCGCGATCGCCTACGACAACGATCCAACGCTCCTGGCGCTCGGCCTCTCGAAAGGTAGGCTCCTGCCATCCGATACCATGTGTATCGATGCACGGGAGGCTGACCGCTACATTACAGACGCTCCTCTTGGGATCATCCTCATGGCAGGGGAGATCTACCCCTACAACGCCAGCCTCTGGCAGGATATCATAACCACCCTCCTTGACCTCACCGACGAGACGCTGATCACCCTCGGCACGGAGGAGGAGGCGGCCATGGTGGAGTCGTGGTGCGCCGGACGGGATACCAGGGTCTTTGAGAACCGGCGTGACCCGTTATACGACAGGTGGTGCTGCGTTTCACGCCGCGACTGAACCTGCAACGATCTAAACGTATATGGTGCAAAGTCACCAACCATTCTCACTGCAATTGTAATTCTTTAGCCGCGGGAGAGAGGCTGCGGTTTTTTAACTTGCGGGGGTGAAGGGGGCGGAGCGGGAAGTCCCCACCGTTCACGATGGGGATGAAAGCGGAGCCGCCCTTCCTCTCTGCGATAGATATATCA
>JALHIW010000053.1:0-3835 GCA_022837745.1 Methanomicrobiaceae archaeon
GGGTTATAACCCGGAAGAGACTCTTCAATCAGTTAGAACTTATTTCCCAGTAGCATGTATATATTTGTATTAGTTGTTATGCGGGTCGCCTGGGATGTCCGCCGTGGTATAAGGTAAGGAAGTCTTATACGGCATTGAGCATTTTTCCACGTACAGTTGGTGCGCCGGGTTATCCTGAGCGTGATAAAGGAGTTTAGTCGTTGTCTTTAGGGAGGGATTGAGGCAGCCTCAGAACCAACCATCCCCTCCGCCTTATATTGGGTCTCGCGATCATGGTTCATGGGAACCCCATCAGGCACGGCTACTTCCACAACGCTGCGGTCATGCTGGCTGCTGCTCCCCGGGCACTCTACCGACGGGCAATCACCCCCCCTGTCTCAACATCTCTCGTTGAACGGTTTTCCCACCCCCTTCATTGCACAACCGGTATCTACCTGTAGAGCGGAAGTTATCAATAGCGATGAAGGCTATAACCGTCGTCGGGATCGACCCGGGGCTCGAGCGGGTCGGATACGGCGTCCTGGGGGGTGCCCACCACCCCGCCGCCGCCGCCGCCGCCGCCCCCAGCGCCCCCGCCTACGGCTGCATAGAGACCGCACGCGGTCTCCCTGCGGCCGAACGCATCCGCGAGGTCTATGATGCCGTCTCCGCCGTCCTGGACGAACACCGCCCCGACTGGGTCGCCGTCGAGCAGCGCGATCTCCTTGAAACGGTCAACCAGCCTTCTGGCGACCCGTCCGCCCGGTCTCGATGCCGTCTCGGCGAAACTATTTATGCCCCTTGCATAGAGATTGGAACTGAATGAAACGGTTTGCGGCCACTGCATCAGGCAGGAAGAAGCCACAGGAAACTACGCCACCTTTGAGATCGTCCGGGGAGAAAACCTCCAGGAGGAGATATTCGAGTGGCTGAGTTACGCTGTGAATGTACTCCAAAGCATGGATACGAAATTAGACCAGACGCTGGACAAACAGGATCAGACCCTCCAGGTCGCGAGAGAGACGAAAGAAGAGATTGCCGGGCTCCGGAGTGACACCAGGAAGCACCTTGATGATGACTTATGGATGATGATTCAAAAAATCAGTTAAAGCAAGCCGCAATATCCGCTAAAAATGTAATCTTCTCTCGTATCCCCGTCGTTGGTCCTATCCTGGATGAGGTCTTTTTTGAGCATCGGAGTCGAGTGAAACAGGAGCGATTAAATCGGTTTGTCGAGGCGTTTGAGGCATATTTCAGGTCAGTGCACCCCGGTGAAATTGATGTAGAATATCTCAAGAGCGACGAATTTGGAGACATATTTGAGTCCATACTTCACCGGGTCATGCACACTGCATCCGAAGAGAAGATGCACCGATTTAAAAAAATTCTGCTGAACGAGATGAAGCATACCTACGAGTCTGATTTTAAAGAAACGTTCCTCGATATTCTCTTCCACATCAACGAAGACCAGATCCTGATCCTCAACCACTTCCGGGAAGTCAAACGTTCTGAACCTGAAAGCAATCCCGAGCAGGGAGTCATTGAGGGTCGGGATGCTGGAGGTGAAGGTGCACGGGCTTCTCTCGATCACGAGAACGACTTCCTCGGGTTCGGGAAGTCAAAATATCTCTTCTATGTTCAGGATCTGATCTCAAAATCACTCCTCTATGATGAACCTCCCATTACGCTAGTTGGTAAAATAAAACCCTACACCAACCTGAGCATAACCTCATTTGGGGAGGAATTTCTGGGATTTATCGAGGGTTTTCCTGATCGGGAAGATGTGCGGCGTATTCAGCCCTCACCGTGATTCAGTATTGCTGAGTTCTGAGGCCGAATGGGGCCCAAAAGACTTTCTGCCGAGGGCTTCGCCAACCGATAACATAATCGCACATTCCGCAGATCCTCCATCAAATGTAATAATTTTCGTATTCTCTCCCCAGCAGCCGTAAGATCTTCCACAACTCCTCGTTCATGTTCGTCACCCGTTTCAGCCTCCTCCCATCCTCGACAACTATCACAAACTCCCGCACCCGCCGGAAGAGGAAGAACACCCACTTCAGCGTCGGCTTCCGGGTCTGCTTCTTCGTCTGGCTGGTCACCGTCTCACCGGTTCGTTCCAGTTCACGCCGCAACCGGAACTCCGTCATCGAATAGATGAAGAGACAGAGTACCATCACCATTGCCAGTGCCTGGATCCGGGACGGCTTCTTCAAATAAACCTCAGAAACACGGAACGACCTGTCTTTCAGGAACCGAAAACCACGCTCCACCGCACTCTGTCCCTTGTAGTTCGCGAGCAGTTCATCGGCAGAGAGTTCCAGGTCATTCGTCGCCAGGACAAACCTCCCCAGGATCCGCCGTTCATCGGCAAGAACCTCGGGGTTGTGCTCGATCCCTGCCGTGATCTTGTAGGAGAGAAGGACCGGTTCCCCGTTCTTCGGCCTCCCCCGCTTCTTCTCCTGTTTCCGGGTAATCGTGACGAACTCGAGGTCACGAAACCGGTATCGCAGATGTTGTTCCAGCCATTTCTCTGCAGCCATCCGCGCATCCGGGACACAGGCAAACTCCCGGGAACAGAGTTTCCGAAGAGACGTCTGCGCCCGGTCCAGGTCCTTTGCCAGGTTCTTCTCGAACGTCTTCTCCTCACGTTCATACATCGGAACTGACCGGTACAGAACCCATTTCTGCCGGACCCCGGCATACTCACTGAAATGCTCCTGGTAGGTGTAGCGGTCGTCGGTGCAGGACAGGAATGGTTCTCCTGTCCGGACCAGATCCCGCACTTCCTTGATCGTGGCCGGAACCCGGCTGATCCAGAAGGTGTGTTGCCCCAGGCTTTGCAGGTTGGTTGCAGTGTAAAACGCAGAATCAGCCACATGGTAGACTTTTTCGGCAGATTTCAGGTTTTCTTTGAGTTGCTTGATGATCGTGAGGATGGTCTCTTTGTCGGATTCGTTGCCGGAGAATGTCTGGAGGAAGAGCGGAACCCCATACTGGTTTGAGGCTATTCCGAGGACAAAACGCTTGAGGTCCCACCGGCCATCCTTCGGATGGCCGTAGGTGATCTCGATCTCGCCCATGTTGAGGTCGGATTCATACGCCCCCGTGACGCTGAAGTTGGTGGTATCGATATGGACGCAGTGTGATCCGAATTCTGTTTGGAGTAGACATTTTGCCACGATCTCGTTGAATAACTCGGTTGGGCCATAGGCAGCGATCGCATCCAGGGTTCGGCCGAGCACGTCGTCGTTGAGGTGTTGGCGCGTGATGCCCTCCCCGAGGAGACGTTCAACGGCGATGTCGTCAAAGAAGTCGGGGAAGAGATAGAGACGACGTTCGATGAACCCGAGATCGTTGAGAACCATGGCCTTGAGAACCTGGGAGTGGCTGAGATGGTGATGACGGGTCTTCGGGAGAG
The DNA here is from genome assembly GCA_022837745.1 of Methanomicrobiaceae archaeon. GTDB lineage: Archaea > Halobacteriota > Methanomicrobia > Methanomicrobiales > Methanoculleaceae > Methanoculleus. Next base: position 3,401 of record JALHIW010000053.1, read on the forward strand.
CGGTATCGATCACCTCGGCGATCTGCAGGGAGTCGTAGGCACCGGCGACTATGCCGAGATGACCGATGGAGAGGATTGTGGTGTCGTCAAAACCGTCAACGAGAGGCATACTGAAGCGTATTCGCTGAAAGTACAAAGATCTTGCGATCTTGAATATTCAGAGTGGGGTGGGGGTTAATGCGGATGATCGGTAGTATCTGCGTTATTGGGAGATCTCTTATCGGGGGTGGAGAGCGGAAGCTCTTGAGATGGTTGGACGCCAGAGTGGTTTTGGGGAGGATAATGAACTGTGGGGTTCTGGGTGTTACCCAGGAGTGGGTGCAGATACAACACCGTGTGTCAACGGCGGTGTAAAATTCCCCACTATCGGCGGGATAAAAATCCCCACCCGACAACCTTCATGCAACCGTGTGAAGGTAGTGGCAATGCTGAAGA
>JALHIW010000025.1:0-28004 GCA_022837745.1 Methanomicrobiaceae archaeon
GCCACAAAAGACGCTTCACCGCCGTGGTTATGGAGGGCATCACACCATGAGCAAACTGGTTTTATAGTCCCCGTCGCGTAATACCGGGAAGAAACGGGGGGTTTATATCACAGAACCTTTGATTTGATGGCCTCGCAACATAGATCATAACTGGCTGGATACCGGAGGCTGAAGTAAATTCAATCGACTTTTCAGGCCATCTCAACCGAGCCTGGATATCACAAACAGCGAGTGTACCGGAACGCCTTCTACCTCCCTGATGCCCCGTTTGTCAAAGAGCGACCAGACCGCCACCGGCGTGGCCCCATGCCGCCGGAGGAAGGCGATCGTCTCGGAGAGTGTCATCCCAGTCGTGATAACGTCGTCGACAATGATACAGCGCTGCCCGGCAATAGTGGAGAATGTCCCCCAGAGGGACCCGGTAGGCGTCTCACCCCGACTGTATTTCGCCGGGAGGTATACTGCAAGCCTCAGCCCCTCCTCCGCGGCGATAAGGGTTGCGAGCGGGACGCCTGACTGCGCGATACCTACGACCGTCCCGGCCCTCTCCTCATCGCGGTCCAGGCTTCCATCGTCCGTCAGGTAGAGGAAGCGTTTGAGCATCACCATCGCCATATCAGATAGGAGCGCACCGTGACTTCCTACAGCCGTCCAGTCGATGTGGACATCCTTTGGAGAGTCAATACCCTTTTGCTGGGTGAGCAGCCAGGTGACCGTCTCCATAGAGAGACCGAGCTCGTCGGAGATCTGGTCGGGGGTGTGTCCTTCCGCCTGTAGCGCTTTTGCCTTCGTGATCAGGTCTTCGAGCGCGGACATGTAGAAGAGATCTCCGAGCGATTATTTAAGTTTTCTTTTGATTGCCGCACCACAGACCGGACAGTCTCCCGGTTCCCGCCAGTAACGCCCGCACCCGGTGCAGCGGTAGCGCCACTGGACCGGCCGGGCCGGGCGCTGCAGGATGCTCCGCGTCTCGATGCCAAGGTGATGGGCGACGTTCTGGACGGCAAAATCGTCTGTGACAAGGACTGCGCCGAGTTCCAGTGCAAGCGCCAGGATCTCGCGGTCGGTCACAGAGAGCACCCCTGCATCCCCCGTCTGACGCGCAGCCTCATCCACCTGTAGCAGGTCTTCCCTGCGCGGCTCCCTGACACTGAGCCCCGCGGCAGAGAGAGCCGTGAAGCGGCACTTTGCATGAAAATCGACAAGTTCATCCACTACCGAGGGTGTTGTCCAGGCGGGGCCATCGACCGGCACATCCACAAAGAAGGCCGATGCGTCAAGTACCAGCGTCATGCCGAGAACTCCACTGTATCATTCTCGCGGCACCTGACCGGGTAACCAAATGATTCAAGCAGCCAGCAGGCGGTCTTCGCATGCATCGATAAAGTATGCGTAGTATACTCCCCACCGTAGCAGGCAAGGTAGATCAGGAGCTGGTCGGCCAGGTGGACGTCAACAACACCCGGCGCGCGGCACTCCTCCAGGAGGGCGCGGGCAGCCGCCCGACCAACCTCCTCAGCCGGGAGACCCCGTCTCCCGAGAGCGACGGCGCCTTTAGCACCTTTCCATACGGTGATTGAACTCCCGACGCTCAACCCGTGCCCGCGGGAATCGATCTCCGCCGTGCAGGATAGACCCGCCCGCAACTCCAGGAGTTCCCTGGCGGCTGCAGCCTGGCGCTCCGCGACGTGTGCAGGAAGATTGGCTGAACAGGAAACCAGCCCGCAGGAGTCTTCCTCTGCCAGGATCGCGATCAGACCAGGGCAGGATGCCTCCACACGGACACGCGCCATTCCACCACCCACCGGATAGTAGCCCCGCCTCATCACCTCAACCTCCAGAGAGACTCCTGCACGGCGGAGCACCGGCGCAAATACACGATCAAGATAATCGATGGTCGGGCTCCACGCCACCTCTGTCCCCCCGGAGACCGTGATGCTCCCGCCGGTGGCAAGGGCAGCGGGGAGCCAGGCCTGGATGACCAGCGGGATGCTCCCTGCGGTCCCGGTCTCGATCCGCAGATCTGTCCTCCTGACCCGCCCTGGAGTAAAGGTGATCTCGCCACTCCCCTGAGAAAGACCCGTGCACTCTGCATCGCAGGTTCCGGCGGCCGCCAGCACCGCAGCGACATGTTGCGGGGCAAGCCCGGGGTTCGGCCGATTCTGGCGTATCCCGATCACTCTGATCGGCGTGGCGGAGAGGGCCGAGAGGGCCACGGCCATGCGGATGATCCCTCCCCCTCCTTCAAGGTGAGAGCCGTCAATGGTGAGCATCTTCCCCGATCGCGGTGGCGATGGCATTGGCGGCCGATATCAGGCTTGAAGCGCTCTCGCAGGTATCGCTGGAGACCACCGATGAGACCCCCGCCGCCCGCAGACGGGTGTAGGCACCGCTTGTGAGCACCCCGTGGACGCAGGCGGCGTGGATGGAGTTGGCCCCCTGATCCCTGAGCATCCGGGCAGCGGTTGCCAGAGTCCCGCCGGTCGATATGATGTCGTCCACGATCACGACGTCCCGACCGGCCACATCGACGGTCTTTGGAGCAATCCTGACCTCTTCACCGGAAAGCCGGGTTTTTACAAGGTGATCGCAGTCCCATCCCCCCACCGCTGCAACCTCAGAGGCGAGACCGATCGCACCCTCATCCGGGGCGAGAACCAGGGGGTTTTTCAGGCGCAGATCGCCAACGTAACTCCCGACTGCGGGGGCGATTGTGATCTCCTTCGACGGGACGCCGAAGTACCTCAGCACGCTTCGATCGTGGATGTTGATGACATAGACACGCCCGACACCTGTCGAGAGGGCTCGCGCGATCGTCCTGGCGCTGATCGGCTCTCCCGGAGAGAAACGCTTATCCTGCCGGGAATACCCAAGATAAGGCACCACCAGCGTGTTCATCGACCTGTCGGCAGCATCGATTGCAAGGAGGGTCTGCACAAACATATCGTTGTCGACGATGCTGCTGATGATCAGGGTCTCATCGTCCAGTTCTCCGCATTTCAGATACAGTTCCCCGTCGGGAAACCGGCGAAATATTGTCTCAACCAGCGGTACCCCCAGTTTTTCGGCAACGCGGGCTGCGAGAACCTGGGACCGCTCTGTGCTGATGATTCTCATGGGTCACCTTTGCTAGAAAGTATTTGAACGAGGATGAATAAATTATATAACTACCACTGCATCAAAGAGGTAAACTCGGCAATGGATTCAACAAGACCAACAGAAATTTCAGACATAGACCTCACCGATGAGGAGATGGAAGAGACGGATCTCCTCGCCGGTCTTGAGGTGAGCACATCTTCAGATATCGATGTACCCCCGAAACTGATAGATCAGGTCATCGGCCAGGAGCATGCCGTCGAGGTGATCAAGAAGGCTGCGGTCCAGCGCCGGCACGTGATGATGATCGGCACCCCTGGAACCGGCAAATCGATGCTGGCGAAGGCGATGGCCGAACTCCTCCCAAAAGAGGAACTCCAGGACATACTGGTCTACCCGAACCCGGAAGATGGCAACAACCCGATCATACGAACCGTGCCCGCTGGCCGCGGCAAGCAGATAGTCAACGCCCACAAAGCCGAGGCCAGGAAAAAGATCCAGATGCGGAGCACTCTCATCATGCTCCTGATCATCGGGATCATCGTCTACGCGATAATCACCTACCAGTGGCTTATGGGCATAATAGCCGCCGCCTTCATCTTCATGGCGTTGAGATACTCGATGCCCCGCGAAGATGCAATGGTCCCAAAACTCCTGGTATCGCGCGACTCGAATAACACGGCACCCTTCGTCGATGCCACCGGGTCACACGCAGGGGCGCTGCTCGGCGACGTCCGGCACGACCCCTTCCAGAGCGGGGGGCTCGAGACACCGGCACACGACCGTGTAGAGGCCGGGGCAATCCACCGGGCGCACGGCGGCGTGCTCTTCATAGACGAGATCAATACCCTCACACCCCACTCACAGCAGAACCTGCTGACGGCGCTCCAGGAGGGATCCTTCCCGATCACCGGCCAGAGCGAACGCTCAAGCGGTGCGATGGTCAGGACAGAGCCGGTCCCATGCCAGTTCGTGATGGTTGCTGCAGGAAACGTCGATGCCATCCAGGGGATGCACCCCGCACTCCGGTCGCGTATCCGGGGATACGGCTATGAGGTATATATGCGCGAGACGATGGAAGACACCCCCGAAAACCGGAAGAAGTTCCTCCGGTTCATAGCCCAGGAGGTAAAGAACGACGGCAAGATCCCTCACTTTGACCGGAGCGCCATGCTCGAGGTTCTCCGCGAGGCTCGCCGGCGCTCGAACCGGAAGGGGCACCTGACCCTGAAGCTCCGTGACATGGGCGGTCTCATCCGCGTGGCAGGTGACCTCGCCCGGCAGGAGGGCGCGGAGTTAACCACGGCCAGACACGTTCTCGCGGCGAAATCCGCCTCGCGTTCGATCGAGGACCAGATCTCCGACGAATACATCCGGAGAACCCGCGACTACGATATCACGATTGTTGAGGGCACACGGGTTGGCCGGGTGAACGGGCTTGCGGTGATGGGGAGCGACTCCGGCACCGTGCTCCCTGTGATGGCCGAGGTGACTCCGAGCCAGGGGGCAAACGGAACGGTCATCGCCACCGGGATGCTCAAGGAGATTGCCCAGGAGTCGATCAAGAACGTCAGCGCCCTGATCAAGAAGTTCACTGGCAGGGATATCCGCAACATGGATATCCACATCCAGTTCATCGGCACCTACGGGGGTGTTGAGGGGGATTCAGCCTCCGTGACCGTGGCAACGGCGGTGATCAGCGCGATAGAGAACATCCCGGTGCGCCAGGACGTCGCGATGACAGGTTCACTATCGGTCAGGGGCGACGTCCTCCCCATAGGGGGGGTCACCTACAAGATCGAGGCGGCCGCAAAAGCCGGGATCAAGAAGGTGATCATACCGCGGTCAAACCTGGACGATGTCCTTATTGAGGATCGCTACCGCTCGATGATCGAGATTGTGCCGGTTGACCACATAGAGGAGGTTCTCCAGAACGCGCTCGTGCCCGAGAACCGTGAAGGCTTCCTCTCGAAACTCCGGAAACTGGCGGCCAACTCGGCCGGCGGCATCCTGGACCCGAACCTCGGACACCCGGCGGCCTGATCCTGATGTCTGACGTTCGCTACTACGATATCCGGCGCGTACGCGGTGAGGTCACCCGGATCGATATCGACAACGGGGTGGTCGAGTCCGCAGCCACCTCATTCTTTGATAGAACGGTTATCCGGGCGCTTGCATCGAACGGCTGGGGTATTCTCACCCGGGATCACGTCGACCTCGACTCAAAACACGAGATCGAGACCCTCGTCAGGGAGGCAGCCCGTCTTGCCGCCGTCACGAAAGACCGCCTGGACCTTGCAGACGCCCCGCGCGGCGCACTCCCCATCCCCCCTCTCGGAGAGGACCCGCGGGAGATCGACCTCGAGGAGAAGACCAGGCTGCTTGCTGAGATCGAGGGGGCGGCGCGGCTGCCCGGGGTGACGAACACACGGGCGAACTACACCGAAGGGATCGACTCGGTCAGGTTTCTTGACTCTGAAGGGAACGAATACTCTTATCAGTCCGTCCGCTCCGGGTTCTCCGTTGTCGCGATAGCATCCAGAAACGGGGTTATGCAGATGGGCAGCGAACGCGAACATACCATCAGAGGGTTCAACCTCCGGGGCAGACACGACCTCGGCAGGAGGGCTGGCGAGGTTGCGGTCTCGCTGCTCGATGCAAAAATCCCGAAGGGCGGGATGCAGCGTGCTGTCCTCGACCCGGAACTTGCCGGTGTCTTCACCCATGAGGCTGTCGGCCACGCGAGCGAGGGCGACCTCGTTCGCGAGGGGGCGTCGGTTCTCGGCGGGAGGATCGGCGAGCATATCGGTTGCGACGGGCTTGTGATAGTTGACGATCCGGCGCTGCACGAGTTCGGGTTCATGCCGGTTGACGCCGAGGGCGTGGCGGTGCAGCGGACGGAGATCATCCGTGACGGTATACTCGCATCCTATCTCCACAACCGCGAGACCCTGGCGGCGGTCGGGGATGGCATGCCCGGCCACGCGCGCGCCGAACACGGGGCGCCGCCAATAGTCAGGATGAGCAACACCTTCATCGAGAACGGCGACGCCACGCGCGAGGAGATCCTGGCAGAGTGCCGGGAGGGCATCCTGCTGATCGGTTCGAGGGGCGGCCAGGTCGACCCCGGCCGCGGTGTCTTCCAGTTCAACGCGGAGTACGGCTACCTCATTGAGGGCGGCGAGACGACCGGTATGCTCCGTGACGTCTCGCTCTCGGGCGAGATCCTCAGAACGCTCCACAACATCACCCTGATCGGGGATGACCGGAGGATGAATCCGGGCTACTGCGGCAAAGGCGGGCAGGTCGTGCCGGTCAGTGACGGTGCGCCCCATCTCCTGCTTGAGGACGCGATCATCGGGGGGCGCGGCGAATGAACGGCGAAGACCTGATAGAGATGGTTCTCCGGGAAGGTGAGCGCCTGGCAGATGAGGTTGAGGTCTTCTCCGCCCGCGGGCAGAGCGTCAGCACCGAGATCAAGAGGGGGATCATCGGGGTCGCCGAGGAGTCGGAGGCCTGGAGCATGGCTATCCGGACAGTCAGGAACGGGCGGATCGGGTTCTCGTCCACCGGCGACCCTGACCGCTGGAGGGACTGCCTGGATGCGGCGCTCGCAAGCGGCCGACTCGCCACACCACAGCGGTGGGAGGGATTCCCTGGACCGGCTGCTTTCTCAGGCGTCCCCTCCTCCGCAGACAGAGGCCTCGAAGTCGCGATCGAGGACGCAGCCAGGATGGTCGATGACCTCCTCGCCGGCGCCGCGGAGCACCCCGTGGATGTCATCGGAGGGTCTGCGGATCTCGGGCGGTCGCACCTCTCGATCGCTAACTCAAACGGCGTCTCCTACGAGATGGAACGGACGGTGGTGGGAGTCTCCCTGGAGACGATCCGGGAACAGTCCACCGGCTACGAGTTCGACGCCTCACCGTTCCGCAGGGATATCGACGCCCGCGCCGTCGGAGAGCGGGCGGCGATGCTTGCCGCACGCTCTCTTGGCGGGCGCGATATAGAGACCGGGCGATACGATATAGTCCTCTCCCCTGTTGCGGCCGCAAGCCTCCTCGGCCAGGTTCTCGTCCCGGCACTTTCCGGGCGGAACGTGAAGGCCGGGCGATCGCCCCTGGCAGACAGGGTGGGCGAGCAGGTCTTTGACGGGTCACTATCAGTCTACGACGACCCATTTGCCCCCGGGCCGGGAAGCACCGCCTGGGATGCTGAAGGTGTTCCCACCCGACGCCTTCTCTTCATCGAGCAGGGTGTGGTCAGGGGGTTTGCCTACGACCTCAAGACCGGCTACCGCTACGGTGAGGAGAGCACTGGAAGCGCCGTCCGCGGCGGGAACGAACCCCCGGCGATCGGGGTGCACAACCTCTTCATCAACGGGGCCCGGGAGAAAGAACCTGGTTATGGGCGTGCAGTCTGGATCCACGACGTTGTCGGGGCCCACACCGCAAACCCATTCTCCGGCGATTTCTCGGTTGAGGTCTCAAACCCCTTCTGGATGGAGGATGGGGAACTGATCGAACCGATCCGGGCGGCGATGCTGTCAGGAAACGTCTTTGAGATGCTCGGAGAGATCGTGGGGTTCGGGAACGATGCAAGGCGCGTCGGACGGCTCACCATTCCATCAATACGGTTAAATAACCAGCAGATCATTGATAAATAGATGATGGAAGAGATCTTTGCCATCCTTCTTGCAGTTGCGATAGCCGCAGCGCTTTATTACCTTATGAAGAAGGCGCTGACGCTTGTCATCAACGCCATCGCCGGACTCATCACGCTCTGGGCCCTGAACTACTTCAGCGTCCTCGCCGGGTTTGGCGCGCCCGATATCCAGATCTCGCTCGTCACAATCCTCATATGCGCTCTTGGAGGGCTGCCCGGCGCCCTCATTCTGGTGCTCCTTCACCTTATCGGGATCACGATCTGAGAGCGGCTTTCCTGCAGCCTCCAGACGGCACACCGCAGGTCAAAAGAGGCTTGCCTCCGAGTGGACGAGGATACCGTCCTGGAGGATCTCAAACGGTTTGATCTCACGCGAATGAGCCGAGCGGCGCATCTTCACGACCTCAAGGGCGAGGTGGACCTCGGTGAGCCCCGGAGAGCGGATGTAGCGCAGAAGTATCACCGTATCGGCCAGGTACTCGATGATGCCGTACCTGCTCTCCTCCGGGTTTCCGGGACAGGTCTCACTCGTCAGCACCAGGGTGCAGGCCTCATCCCGCATCACCTCCACAAACCTGAACATCTCCCGCCGCCGCTCGGACTCATCCTCAAAAAGCCCCTCAAACAGGGATATCGGGTCGATGACCACTCTTGAAGCCCCCGTGCTCTCGATGAGAGCCGGGAGTTCGCTCTTGATGCTGTTGATCGCAAGGTTGAAATCAGTCGGATCAAGTTTGAGGAGGTAAAATCGGTCGCCAAACGCCCCGGGATCCCATCCTTTCTGCGCCATCGTGGCGCGGAGGAGTTCCTCCCGCTCTTCAAGGCTGATGTAGATCACCTTCTCGCCGCGGGAGAGACCCTCATAGGCGAACTGGAGTGCAAGCATCGTCTTCCCGGTGCCGTACGTCCCGACAAGCGCACATATGCTATTCTCAATAAGCCCCCCCGAGAGCATCGTGTCGAGCCCCACAACACCGAACCTCGCCCTTAGCGCCGTTGTTATACCACCATCCTGATGTTCCTGACCTCAAAACCTCCCTTCGCCGAGATAGTGACCGCAAACTTTACCAGGTTCTTATCCTCAAGCCTGGTCATCACGCCCCGGAACTTCCCGAAGTACATGACCCGCTGCCGGCGCTGTGCGCCGCTCTCCTCCCACTGGAAAATGAACGTGGCATCGACACAGTCAGCAATCTCGAGTTCCCGCGACCTATCAAGTATACCGGAGGCGAGCAAAAGGAAGATGGTGCAGTTCCAGTTTTTCGCCGCACGCTGCAGTCCGCGCAGGAAAGCGATAAAGGTGTGCCAATCCTCACCCTCTGCAAGCGGCGGCGTGATATCGGTCAGGGAGTCCAGGACTATCAGCCCATCCTCGGGAAGCACTTTTAGCACACCCGCAAGTTCTGCAAGGATGCCGCCACCCTCCCTGCGCTGTTTCTTCTGCAGACGTTCCATGACGGTGCCTGCCCCATACCAGCCTGGCGGAACGATGCTGGCATCGAAGTAGAACTCCGAGAGGTCATGAAAGAGGATCCCCTCCCCGAGCTGGTCGTAGAGATCCGGGTTAAAAGAGAGCGCAACCTCCCTCAGTATATCTTCCCGCATCCTGGTGATCGTCACATAGGAGATGCTCGGCGGGACCAGCAGCCGCTCGCCACCGGTCTGCCCCGCTCGCTTCAGCCGGGTCAGGTGCATAAGAGAGGTCTGCACGAACTCCACGTTGCCGGCACCGTGCTCCCCGAGGAGGAGCACAACCGAACCCGGTGGAACGCCGCCATCCAGGACAGGATCGAGTGAAGGTATACCCGTCGGCATCCTCATCAGGAGGCGGTCGTGCATGATACACTCCTTACACGTAGAGCATTAAAACGTTCTGGTTCAATGGTGGCGGGGGTGGGCATCAAACCATGAGCAAACTGGTTTGATGGCCTCCACCAAGAGGCCGTCAAATCAACGGTTCTGTGATATAACCCCCCCATCTTTTCCCGTTATTACGACTGCCCACTCCCTCCCCTGTCTCCTGCGTCTATGGTTGAACGGTATTCATGGGACACCCCCGCCGCCCGGCCGCTCATCAAGGCCTCCTCCCGCCCCCTGTGAGAGGGGGCGGGCAGTGCATGGCGATAGCCCCGGATAGCCGTGCACGGGGAGGAAACAGGATCTCAGGGATTATCAGGTGAGACCGCGAAGTAGTGGTCTCCTCCCGTGGCACTGTGTCTATGGGATATCGCCCCGTGGGGGAGGGGCTGACGGGGAGGGGGGAGGCGGATACGGCTCCCCCCTCCCATGTCTCCTGCGTCTCTGGTTAACGGTATTCATAGACTACCCCCACCTCCCGGCCACCCCCCGGAATCTGTCCATGGACTGGACACGGAGAGGTTTATCAAACCAGTGTGGCTGTTGGTTTGATGGCCTCACCAATTCTCTGCTGGAAAAACCGCAAATTTATATGTCTGCTCCACCACATCCCCTACTGATGCCGGATGAGGCGGTCAGGGAGATGCAGGGATCTGGTGCAACAGGGCGTGTAGAGGGGCACGGTTCTATCGTGGACGCAGCAGCCGGGGGAGCGGACCACCACCCTCAACGCCGCATCCTCAACCGCATTCTCCGGCCAGGGGAAGAAAAACGGAGAACGGGCGAGTATGATCCAGCAAAATTCGGCCCCCTTACAGAAGGGGTGATCCCGCCCGGCTACAGAGAGATAGACCGCTACTGGGTCACAGAAGGTATAGCACTCGTCGTGATAGCCCGCAACCTCGATACGAAACAGACTGAGTACCTCTTATTCGAACCGGTGCTCTCGGAATTCGAGTACGAACTCCTGGAACGCCTCTACGCAGACCTTAGAGATGTCCTGATCCTGGAAGACCGCGACCTCGTCACCGACCGTCGGGTCGTTCTGGCAAAGAGGGTGGAGAACCTGCTCGCTGAGTACGGCATCACCCTCACGGACGACTCATTCTACCGGCTCCGCTACTACCTTGAACGAAACTTCATTGGCTGGTCGCGCATAGACGCGCTGATGAAGGATCCAAGAATCGAGGATATATCCTGCAACGGCGCAAACATACCCATATTCCTCTATCACCGCAAACACCAGAACATCAAGACCCATATCAGTTTCGACGAACCCGCCCTGAACTCCCTTGCGATCAAACTTGCACAGCGTTCTGGAAAGCACGTCTCCATAGGTAGCCCGCTTGTGGACGCAACCCTGCCGGACGGCTCACGGCTGCAGGTTGCACTCGGCCGTGAGGTCACCAGTCGCGGGACATCGTTTACCATCCGCAAGTTCCGCGAGTCGCCGTTCACACCCGTGGAACTCATGGAGACAAACACCTTCGACATAGACCAGCTCGTCTACTTCTGGCTGGCGATCGAGAACAACAAAAGCCTTCTCTTCGTCGGCGGGACGGCGTCGGGTAAGACCACCTCCTTAAACGCAGTCGCCCTCTTCATCCCCCCGCTCTCAAAGATCGTCTCCATCGAGGACACCAGGGAGATCACACTATATCACGAGAACTGGGTTGCGACCGTCACGCGCGAGACGACCGCGGGGGCGCCTGGCGCCACCCCTATCGGAATGTTTGAACTCCTGAAAGCCGCGATGCGCCAGCGTCCCGAGTACATCCTGGTCGGAGAGGTCCGAGGGAGCGAGGCCCAAACACTCTTTCAGGCGATGAACACGGGGCACACGACTTTTTCCACGATGCACGCAAGCGACGTCGATGCAGCAATCCACCGCCTGGAGAGCGCGCCGCTCAATGTACCGAGAAACATGCTCCAGGCTCTGGACATCATATCAGTTCAGGCTCTCACCCACCGTGGAGGCGATCGCGTGAGAAGGTGCCGCGAGATCGTCGAGATCGCCGGGGTTGACCCGATCACGGGGAACGTTCAGGTAAACACCGTCTTTGATTACAATCCCGTGGCCGACACCTTCTCCTACACAGGAAGATCCCGGATATTTGCCGAGATCATGGAGTACCGCGGGTGGGGGCTGAAACGGCTCGAGGAAGAACTGCAGACCCGACGGACGATCCTCCGCGCTATGCTCGATCAGGGCATCCGCGATTACAGGTCAGTCGCACGGATCATCCAGGCCTGGACGATCAGCCCTGAAACGGTGCTCTCCTCCATCGACGATCTTGGTGAGTTGATCCGCTGATGCCATCTCTGCGCGTGCACCTCCGTCGCTTCATCCGTCGGAGGGTGGAGCGCAACCCCATGCGATACCGTGACCTCCGTAAAGACCTGGTTGCGGCAAACATCGGGGTGACGATGGAGCACTACCTTCTGCTGGCGTTCCTTGTCTCCCTGCTCATCGGTGCCGCCTGTGCCACAGCAGCATTCCTTGCGATGCAACTCCTCCCGCTTCCTCAGTTCAGCCTCGGGATCTACAACGTATTTTGCATCGGCCTGCCGGATTACGTCCTGACCGATCGGGTGTTTACGGCACTGCACCTTCTAGTCAGCGTGGTCATCTTCATTCTCGCAGCCTATGCATCCCGCGCACTTGCCCTGCGCTACCCTGCCATTCACAAGACAACCCGGGCAACCCGGATCAACCTGCTGCTCCATAACGCTGTCTCTTACATGTATGCTATGCGGCAGGGGGGCGCGGAGATGGTGGATATATTCCGCTCCCTCAGCGAGAACGCAGGGATCTATGGTGAAGTTGCAGACGAGTTCCGCCGGGTGGTCAGGGACACGGATTACTTCGGCTGCGACCTCATAACCGCACTCCAGAACCTGCAGGAGACAACACCGTCAGAGAAACTACAGGATTTCACCCAGGACCTGATCTCGGTGATCGAGAGCGGTGGGGACGTCCTTGAATACCTGGAGACGCGGGTTCGGCTCTACCAGGAGGATGCAAAGTTCGAGCAGCAGAACTTCCTCTCCACCCTTCAGATGGCTGCCGAATCCTATGTGGCGCTCTTTGTCGCCGGGCCGCTCTTTCTGATCATCGTCATGATCGTGATGGGGTTTCTGAGCAGCACACCCATCATGCAGCTCTCGGTCGTTATCTACCTCCTCATCCCGGTCGGTTCGCTCTTCTTCATCCTGTTCATAGACATCATCTCGATCAAGACCGAGACCGTCGAACGGTATACCTTGGCAAAATGGCTCCACGAGTTCGATGACGTCCGCGTCGAGAAGCGCGCCGGTGAAGAGTCACTCTTCCGGAAACTGCGCAACTACGACAGGATCCGTGATCTGCGATCATTCCTCCGGCACCCGTTGCAGGCGTTTCTCATCGATCCAAACAGGACGTTTTACGTGACCGTCCCGATTGCTGTAGTCTATGTAATTCTCCTACTCATGGTGACGCCCGCTTACACCGATATCGAGGTCCTGATCGATGTCCTGGACGACCACCTGATCGTGGCACTGCTGATCATGCTCGTTCCTTTCGGCATCTGCTACCAGGTCTGGCGAACGAAGGTGATGAGGATCGAGGCGAGCATCCCGGAGTTCTTGAGCCGCCTCTCAGGCATCAACCAGGTGGGGCTGACGCTGGCGCAGGCGATCTCGATCCTGGCATCCGCCGATCTCGGCGTGCTGACATACGAGATCAGAAAGATCCAGCGTGACATCGAGTGGGGAGCGAGCGTTCAGGAGGCGCTGATCCGGTTTGAGGTGCGGATACGCACCCCGGCCATCGCCAGGGCGGTCACCCTGATCACCACCGCAAGCCGGATGACCGGCAGTATAGGCGAGGTGCTCAACATTGCAGCCAGAGACGCAGCGATCTCGGAGAACCTCAAGCGGGAGAGAAGCGCCGAGATGTCAATCTACACAGTCATAGTCTACCTGGTCTTCATCGTCTTCCTTTTTGTCGTGGCCGTCATCGACTCCCAGTTCCTCACCGTCCTGGCCGGTGTCGAGACTGTCTCCGCGGCTGGAGCGGGCATGGGCGCGATCCCTCTCGGCACCACACCCATTGCAACGTTTGAACGTCTGCTCTTCCATGGGGTGCTCATCCAGGCCATCTTCTCGGGGCTGATCGCCGGACAGATGGGTGAGGCTTCAGTAAGGGCCGGCGTCAAACACGCAGCCGTGATGCTCATCATCGCACTTCTGGTCTTCGCGGTCATCCTGTAGGATCGATGCAATCCCGCGCGATAGAATTTTATGCTTTGACTTCCTTTCCCTTCCTGGTGATGCCAGATGTGTACGGTCGGTGGACCTGTCGATATCGAGTTCAATGAACGGGTGAAGGGCAAAAACTACCGCTGCAAGGATTGTGGCGAGCGGTTCAAGGGTCTTGGAAAGCGGCCCATGTGCCCGAGCTGCCAGTCTGAAAATGTCGAAGAAGTCTGAAAACGAGAGACCATCAGGGGGTTTGCTCGCCAGGTGGGACGAGATGATAGTGCCCCTCGACGGCGAGACCCTCCTTCTGCGAGGTGAGCACTCTCTTCTTCTGGCCGCGAAGGCCTCTTCCAGGTTTGTGCTCTTTATCGAGACGGTGGAGGGCGAGTACTGCCAGGCGGTCGACCCGGATGACCTTGTCGCTGTCTCAATGCCGGAAGGAGGCCCTGCCGAGCAGGCAGAGATGATGCTCGAACTCGTCAGGCGCTACCATACCCCGCTTGTTGTCCTCCCTAAAGACCATCCCGGATCAGGGCGCCTCTCCATGGTCGTCTCGGTTGGCCCACAGATTCATCTCTCATGCACCATCCAGCGCGGTACGCACCCGGAGCAGCACCTTCTCTGCTCATCGGAAGAGTTCTCGGGTGTTTCGCTTTCCGGGATTCCCGGTGGAGTTGTAATAAAAAACCTTCCTTCCAGAATTGAGGTGGTGGTTCTGGATGCAGAAAAATCCGCAGAAGACAAACAACAATAAATATATGCTCATTTTCATCAAATATTCATACGCCGTGAGAAGGAGGGTTTGATGAAGACCGATGTCCTGAAAAGCATCAAGGAAACAGAAGAAGAGTATCAGGCGATGATCCGCGATGCGCAGGCCGAGAGGAGGAAGAGCCTCTCAGATGCTGAGCTGGAAGCTGAAAACCTGATCTCCAAGGCACAGAAGGATGCCGAGGATTACAGGAATCAGCGCCTTGCTGAGGCAAGGGCCGAAGCGCAGAGGAGATATGCGGAGATTGTCAGGGAGGGTGAAGCGCGCGCAGAAGCGCTGAAAGCATCTGGAAGAAAGAACCTTACTAAAGCTGTAGATTTTGTGGTTACACGGTTTAAGGAGCAGGTGCATGCTGAGACCTGAAGGGATGCGCCGTCTGCTCATCGCGGCCCCAAAGAGCGAGATCGAGACCATCATTCACGAACTCTACCGCCACAACGTCTATCACATCGAGGACTTTGTGCCGGAGAGCGAATCTGAGGGGCTCTCGATCGGCCACCCGCTCCCGGAGGCAAGCGATGCGGCTGAGATGCTCATCAAGGTCAGGGCAATCGAGAGTGCATGCGGGATAGATCCCGGCAGCATGGAGGTCAAAAGAAAGATCCCTGCATCGAAGGTCAGGGAGATGATCCGGACGGATCTGCCCGCCATCCAGAAAGAGGTGGAGGATCTCGTCAACTCGCGCTCAAAACTTGAGGTACAAAAGAAGGAGCATGAGCAGCGCGCGCGAGAACTTGAACCGTTCACTGCGATCCCCCTGGACCTTGAGTTCTACCGGGGCTACAGGAGTTTTACCGTTTTTGCGGGGCACATCTCGCGTGACATTGAGATCGGCGCTCCTCATGAGAAGTACTTCTCCGACAAAGTTACCGGCAACATGATCGTTGTTGTGGTTCATAATGAACACCGGGAAGAGGTCGAACGGATCCTCCTCAACGCCGGGTTCCAGGCGCTTGCAATCCCTGAGGAGAACGGAGCACCTACCGACCGTCTCCAGGCCCACCTGGATGAGATCAGGCGGATCGATGATGAGATTGCTGCGATCAACCAAAAACTTGCGGAGATCCGGGAGAAGCACGCCGAACTCCTGGTAGCATGCGATGAACTACTCACGGCTGACGTAGAGCGGGCGGAAGCCCCGTTGCGGTTTGCTACCACGGAGGTTACCTTCATAAGTGAAGGATGGGTGCCCGACGACCGGGCTGACGAGATCCAGAAAGCACTGATCAGGGCAACTGGCGGCAGGATCTACATCGAGGAACTGGAGATCGAGGACGACGCAAGGGTGCCGGTGGAGTATGACAACCCCCCGTTTGCCGCCCCGGCGCAGTTGCTCGTGGATCTCTACGGGCGGCCGCGCTACTCTGAACTTGATCCCACGCTGCTGGTAGCCATCGTATTCCCGATCTTCTTCGGGCTGATCCTGGGTGACGTGGGTTACGGGGCGATCCTGCTCGCGCTGAGCCTTGGCCTGCGCAGGTTCCTGAAGGGTGAGGGGATGAGGAGTCTGCTCAAGGTGCTCACCTACGCAAGCATCTCAAGCATCGTCTTTGGCATACTCTACAGCGAGTTTCTGGGATACTCGCTCCCGTGGGAACCGCTGATCTTCTCCAGACACCTAAACATCGGGGGAGATGCAACCGGTCACGGCCCCCAGGTGGTCGAACTCCTGATCCTTGCGATCTGGATAGGCATCCTGCACGTCACGCTCGGGCGCGTTCTCGGCATGGCCAATGCACGGAGACTTCACCACGGCAAACACGCAACAAAAGCAATCATCGCAAACGCCGGCTGGCTTGGGGTGATGTGGGGTATCCTGCTCCTGATCTGGTCGCTCTTTCCCATACCGCTGATGCCCAACCTTACGGGGCTCCCGGTTGTACTCATGGGGCTGAACGCCAGCGCAGTTGCGGGTGCCATCCTGCTTGTGGCAGGCATCATCGGGATTGCGCAGGAGAACCCGCTTGAGATTGTGGAACTTCCAACGATCTTCAGTCATGTACTCTCCTACGCCCGTCTTGTGGCTGTGGGCTTATCGTCAGTCGCAATCGCGATGATGGTCAACTACATCGCGATTGGAATGCTTATAGAACCCCAACTTGATGCGATCACCCCTGTAGGTGTGATTGCTATCATCTTTGGCATACTCGTCTTCCTGCTGGGTCACCTGTTGAACACAGCACTTGGCATCCTGGGAGGCGGTCTGCATTCACTTCGTCTCCACTATGTTGAGTTCTTCACCAAGTTCTACAAGGGTGGAGGCATAAAGTACAATCCTTTCGGTATGAGATCAAAGTTTATGGAGGAATAAGGAAATGGTAGATTTTGGCACAGCTGAAGTAACTCTTGAAATGGTCCAGGCCTCGCAGATAGGAATGAAGGCATTCAGCGCAGCTCTTGCAGTCGGTGTGACCGGCATAGCATCCGCCATTGCAGAACAGTCGATCGGCTCTGCAGCCGTCGGTGCAACAGCGGAGAATCGTGACGTATTCGGTCTTGCGCTGCTGCTGACGGTTATCCCCGAAACAATTGTTATCTTCGGTCTTGTGGTTGCACTGCTGATTCTGTTCTGATGGAGTTGACCATGGGACTCGAAGCAGTCGTGAACGAGATCCGGGAGAAAGGACAAAGGGAGGCCGAGGCGATCCGGGCGGAGACCCGGGCTGAAGTAGAGAAGATCCTGAAAGAGGCACAGGAGCGCGCTGCTGCGATCAAGACCGCGGCGCAGGAAGAAGTGGAACGGACGGCCAGCCACATCATCAACCAGGAGACCTCCGCGGCGAACCTGGCAGTAAAGCGGCTGATCTTAAACGCTCAGAAGGATGTCCTCGATCAGGTCTACTCGGCCTCTCTTGCCGCTGTCGGTGATCTGCTGGCCGAGTTCCAGGAGAAGGCGCTCACATCTCTGCTGAAGAGAGCGGCAAAGGAGATCAGAGAAGGCGTTGTCCACGCAAACGAACGGGATACCCCGATTGTAAGGGAGATCCTCTCCAGAAACAAGAACTTGTCGGGCTACACTCTTGGTAGCCCGGTCGAGATCCCCGGCGGTATCATTGTCGAGAGCAAAGACGGCGATCTGCAGATCGACTACAGTTACCGTACGTTCCTGGATGAGATCTGGGAATCCTGTCTGAAGGACGTGTCAGATATACTGTTCACATGAGGAGGGTCCGTATATGGCAGGGGTAAGTAGTGGATCTGCAACCAACTATGTCTACGCCTGCACCCGCATGCGGGTGCGTAGATCGCGGCTGATTCCACGCGATGACTATCTCCGGATGCTGAACATGAGCCTGCCTGAGATCATCCGGTTCATCGGCGAGACCAACTACAGGTCCGAGATCGATGAACTCGGAACCTCCTTCTCAGGTATCAACCTGGTCGAGGAGGCCTTGAGCTGGAACCTCGCCAAGGAGTTCCAGAAGATCCTGGAACTTGTGCCCGGGGAACTAAACTACTTCACCGTGAGTTATCTCCGTCGCTGGGACATCCAGAACATTATCACCATCCTGCGCGGCAAGATGCAGGGGGTGTACCCCGGCAAGATCAAAGAGGTTCTGGTCCCGGCCGGCAAACTGGACAAAGTTGCTCTCGATCGTCTTCTCACCGAGGAGTCTCCAGAACGGGTTGTTGAGGCACTAAAGGGGGAACTGTTCTACCCAACCCTGGAGAAAGAGATCAGCAGTGCAATGGAGACCGGATCGTTTGCTCACCTGGAGAACGAGCTCTACAAAGGCTACTACGCCCGACTCATCGAGGATGCAAAGGGAGGCGTGAAGGGTGGGAACGTATTCCTCAAGTACATCCTCCTCGAGATCGATATCCGGAACATCCAGACCCTTTTCCGTCTCAGGGCAGGGCATGTCCGGGAGGATGTACGGGATATGATGATCCCTGGCGGCACGTTCAGTGTGGACGAACTGCAGCAGATCCTGGAGGTTGAGGACAGGGACGAGTTTATCGACGCCTTAAAGAAGCAGGTAAAGATGGTTCCGCTCCTGAACACGCTTGAAGATATCCGGAGAATGAGCGCTCTCCGTGAGATCGAGGTTGCACTTACCCGTGTCCAGCTCGACCAGATGGAGCGGATATCAAAACGGTATCCGTTCTCCGTCCTGCCCGTCATCGTCTATCTTGAGGAGAAGAAGTACGAGGTCGCAAACCTTCGTGCCCTCGCCCGGGGCAAAGAGGCCGGCATTCCCGGTGAGCGGTTGAAGGGCTACGTGGTGATGTAGTATGGAGATCGCAGTTGTCGGTAGTGAGGGATTCATCCTCGGTTTTCGGCTTGCGGGCGTCAGAAAGACCTATGTGGCCGAGACCGACGCGCGGCTGGTCGAACAGATCAACCGGGTGCTGGATGACAGGGGCGTCGGCATCCTCGTGCTGAAAGGCAGCGACATGGAGCGAATTCCCCTGCGGCTTCGAACCACCCTCGAGAACTCCGTCTGGCCGACGGTGATCGCGATCGGAGAGGAAGAGGGCGGCCTTTCGATGAGAGAGAGAATCAAGAGATCGGTGGGTGTTGATCTGTGGAAGTAATGGAGAAAAGAAAAGAGAACAGGACTCGTGGAGTCCTGAAGCGGATTTCCGGGCCGGTTGTAACCGCTGTCGGTCTCGATGCGCACATGTACGACGTGGTTAAGGTTGGCAAAGAGGAACTGATGGGGGAGGTCATCAAGATCCAGGGTGAGAACGTCATCATCCAGGTCTACGAGGATACCGCCGGCATAAGGCCCGGTGAGCCGGTAGAGAATACGGGTCTCTCACTCTCGGTTGAACTCGGACCGGGGCTGCTGACCAGTATCTACGACGGGATCCAGCGGCCGCTTGAGGTGCTCGTGAACACGATGGGCAACTTTATCGAGCGCGGTGTCTCGGCCCCGGGCCTCTCCCACGAGAAGAAATGGGAGTTCGTGCCCACGGTGAAGAAAGGCGATGAGGTCAGAGGCGGTGACATCATTGGCACCGTTCAGGAGACGAACATCGTCCACAAGGTCATGGTCCCGCCCACCATGAAAGGCGGTAGGATCAAGGAGATCAGGGCCGGAAAATTCACGGTCGATGAGACGGTCTGTATCCTGGAGGACGGTAGCGAGATCAGGATGCTCCAGCGGTGGCCGGTTCGCGTGCCCCGTCCGGTGAAAGAGAAACTGAACCCTGACGTCCCGCTGATCACCGGTCAGCGGATCCTGGATGGTCTCTTCCCGATCGCGAAGGGCGGAACCGCGGCCATCCCGGGTCCATTCGGGAGCGGCAAGACGGTCACGCAGCAGCAGCTGGCGAAGTGGTCGGATGCCGAGATCGTCGTCTACATCGGTTGCGGCGAACGCGGCAACGAGATGACCGAGGTTCTGACCGAGTTCCCGGAACTTGAAGACCCAAAAACCGGTAAACCCCTGATGGAGCGGACGGTGCTCATCGCGAACACCTCGAACATGCCGGTTGCTGCTCGCGAAGCGTCCGTGTATACAGGTGTCACGATCGCCGAGTACTTCCGTGACATGGGCTACGATGTCTCGCTGATGGCCGACTCGACCTCGCGGTGGGCAGAAGCCATGCGTGAGATCTCAAGCCGTCTGGAGGAGATGCCAGGCGAAGAGGGGTATCCTGCCTACCTTGCAGCACGCCTCTCTGAGTTCTACGAGCGTGCAGGCCGCGTCATCAACTTGAACGGGACGGACGGTTCGGTCTCGGTCATCGGTGCGGTCTCGCCGCCGGGTGGGGATTTCTCCGAACCGGTCACCCAGAACACCCTGCGTATAGTCAAGGTGTTCTGGGCGCTGGATGCGAAACTCTCCCAGCGCCGGCACTTCCCGGCGATCAACTGGCTGAACTCCTACTCACTCTACCTGGACAGGCTCAATGAGTGGTATGACCGGGAGGTCTCACCTGAATGGAATCCACTCAGAACATGGGCAATGGGTATCCTCCAGAAAGAGGCCGAACTCCAGGAGATTGTACAGCTGGTTGGTTCAGATGCGCTGCCGGACGAGGAACAGGTCACGATCGAGGTGGCCAGGATGATCCGCGAGGTCTTCCTGCAGCAGAACGCTTACGACCCGGTGGATACGTTCTGCCCGATGGTCAAGCAGTACGACATGATGAAGGCGATCAAGCGCTACGCCGACCTTGCTCGCAGCGCACAGGCAGCTGGCGCGACCCCCCAGCAGATCATCAGCATAAAGAGCAAGAACGAACTGCCCCAGATCAAGTTCATCAAGGACTACAAGCCTGAACTTGAGAAGATCTTGAAGTATATGGATGCTGAATTCGAAGGCTTGAGGGCGGTGTGAGAATGAAGGAGTACAGAACGATTACGCAGATTGCAGGGCCGCTGGTCTTTGTCGAAAAGACAGAACCTGTGGGCTACGGCGAACTCGTCAACATCATCACCGCTGATGGCACGGTCAAGCGCGGCCAGGTGCTGGATACAAGCGACGAGATCGTTGTTGTCCAGGTCTTCGAGGCTACGGCCGGGATTGGCAGGGATTCAGGCATCCGCTTTACCGGCGAGACAATCAAGATGCCGGTCGGCAGGGATATGCTCGGGCGTATCCTCTCGGGCGGGGGCAAACCCATCGACGGCGGCCCCGAGATCGTGCCCGAAAAGAGGCTCGATACCACCGGCGCGGCCATCAACCCCTACGCCCGTTCGTCCCCCGAGGATTTCATCCAGACGGGTATCTCGACCATCGACGGCATGAACACACTGGTCCGCGGACAGAAACTCCCGATCTTCTCTGCATCCGGTCTGCCCCACAACGATGTGGCGCTCCAGATCGCCCGGCAGGCGAAGGTGCCAGGATCGAAGGAAGAGTTTGCCGTGGTCTTTGCGGCCATGGGCATAACCCGTGAAGAGGCCAACTACTTCATGGCCGATTTCGAGAAGACCGGCGCTCTCGAGCGTTCGGTTGTCTTCCTGAACCTCGCCGACGACCCGGCTGTAGAGCGAACGATCACGCCGCGTCTTGCGCTCACAACCGCCGAATACCTCGCGTTCGATCTCGGTTACCACGTGCTTGTCATCCTGACGGATATGACCAACTACTGCGAGGCGCTCCGCCAGATAGGCGCAGCCCGTGAGGAGGTCCCCGGCCGTCGCGGTTACCCCGGCTACATGTACACCGACCTTGCGAGCATCTACGAGCGTGCCGGTATCATCAAGGGTGTCAAGGGCTCGGTGACCCAGATCCCGATCCTGACGATGCCCGGCGACGATATCACCCACCCGATCCCGGATCTGACCGGCTACATCACCGAAGGACAGATCGTGGTCAGCCGTGACCTGCACCGGAAGGGTATCTACCCTCCGATCAACGTCCTGCCTTCGCTATCCCGTCTGATGAACCTGGGTATCGGCGAGGGACACACACGCGAGGACCACAAGAAGGTCTCTGACCAGCTGTATGCCGCGTATGCTGAAGGTAACGACCTGCGCGGGCTTGTTGCCATCGTCGGAAAAGACGCGCTCTCGGAGCGCGACCGGATGTTCCTTGAGTTCGCAGATCTCTTTGAGGACCGGTTTGTCAGACAGGGTCTCTACGAGGACCGCTCGATCGAGGAGACTCTCGATCTCGGCTGGGAACTGCTTGCGACACTGCCTGAAGAGCATCTCGTGCGTATCGACCGCGCAATGATCCAGAAGTACCACCCGAAATACCGGAAGAAGGCAGAGGGGTAAGCATCCATGGCGCTGCGAGACATCAAGCCGACCCGTTCTGAACTGATCAGCATCAAGCGGCGGATCACACTCTCGGAGCGCGGCTATAACATCCTCAAGATGAAGCGCGATGGGCTGATCCTGGAGTTCTTCAAGGTGCTGCAGCAGGCAAAAGACAGCCGAGGAGTCGTGGCCGAGAGGTATACACGTGCTATGGAGATGATCGCCCTCGCAGAGACCGTCGAGGGTGCAATCGGGGTGAAGGCCGCTGCCTTCTCGGTGGCGGACGTTCCGCAGATCTCGCTCAAGAGCAAGAACATCATGGGCGTGGTTGTCCCCGAGATCGAGGCGTCATCCGTTCGGAGGAGCGTGCTTGACCGCGGCTACGGGGTTCTCGGGACTTCCGCCGCCATCGACGAGACGGCAGAGGCGTTTGAGGATCTTCTCGAAGCGATCATCGAGGCAGCGGAGATCGAGACGACGATGAAACGACTGCTCGACGAGATCGAGAGCACCAAACGTCGGGTGAACGCGCTCGAGTTCAAGGTGATCCCGGAACTTTCAGAAGCCAGAGATTTCATCAAGATGCGGCTCGACGAGATGGAGCGCGAGGAGCTCTTCCGCCTGAAAAAGATTAAGGCACGGAGCGCCTGATCTGGGAGACTGGTGATACCCGGTGGAGATCGCTACCCTTGCAGATGCTGGAAATCTGACGGGAACGGTGATGCTGAGGGTTGACTTCAACTCACCCATCGATCCCTCTACAAACCAGATCCTGGACGACAAACGGTTTCGGGAACACCTGCCAACGGTGCAGGCTCTCGAGGATACAAGACTGGTTGTCCTGACGCATCAGAGCAGACCCGGCAAAAAGGATTTCACGACACTTGAGGCGCACGCGGCAAAACTGGAGCGACTGCTCGGCCGCCCCGTGACCTATGTCGATGACATCTTTGGGCGATGCGCACGTGAAACCATCAGGGGTGCGAAACGTGGGGACGTCCTGATGCTTGAGAACCTGCGGTTCGCCGCCGAGGAGAACCTGACCCTGAAGCCGGAGGAGGCAAAGAAGACACTCATTGTCAGGAGACTGGCGTCTATGGCCGAGTTCTACGTCAACGACGCTTTCGGGACGGCTCACCGCTCGCAGCCGTCGATCGTGGGGCTGCCGCTTGCGCTCCCATCGGTGGCCGGGCTCCTGATGGAGAAAGAGATCACAAACCTCTCACGTGTCTTTTCAGATGCTCCAAGGCCGGTGACGTTTGTGCTCGGCGGGACGAAGGTGGATGACTCAATCGCGGTCGCACAGAATGTCCTTGCACACGGAACGGCCGACAGGGTGATCATGGTCGGGGTGGTCGGAAACGTCTTCCTGCTTGCGGCAGGTCACCGTATCGGGCGGTCATCCGAGCGGCTGATCGAAGACCTGGGCTACCGGGCCGAGATCGAGAGGGCTAAAAAACTTCTTGAGGTCCACGGAGACCGGATCGTTCTACCCGATTCAGTCGCCGTGCGCGAAGAAGGGGAGCGGGTCGACTACCCGGTGAACGCCGTCCCCGAAGACGCCCAGGTCCTCGATATCGGAACAGAGGCGATCCAGAGACTTGCTGAGGTGATAACGACGTCAGGGACGGTTGTTGTGAACGGCCCGGCCGGGTTATTTGAGGAGGAGCCGTTCGCCCTCGGCACTTACGAGATCCTGAGGGCTGCATCCAGCGTGGAGTTCTCGGTTGTTGGTGGCGGGCACTCCGGCGCGGCCGTCGAGCGGCTCGGGATCGAGGACCGGTTCACGCATATCTCCACCGGTGGCGGGGCGGCGATCGAGTTCCTGACAGGGAAGAAACTGCCCGCCATTGAGGCGTTGGAGATGTCCCGGAACCTCTTCTGGTGATGAAGCAGATCAGTCCGCCGTCCCGGATCATCTATTTTCCAGGGCACGTTGAACGCATGGCTCACAGGTAATATGCCAGCCAGCCTGACAGCGGGACTCATCCCTCCTCATTCGTGGTTGCAGTCCCCACCGTTCCATCGGCCAGTCAGTTTGGTTCAATCACGGAGGAGAGCAACCCGGGAACCGACCGGGATGCCTATATCAGCCCCGATTGGACCGCACTTGACCGACATCAGGTAAGCCACCGGCGGAAGGTCGCGATCGTCGGAGAGAGACTCGTAGTTGGCCATGCCCTTGGCGATAACGAGCGTTGCGCGATCGAGAGCATCGGCAAGCGCCGGCGGGACAAGGTCGCGATTGAGACCAAGCTCGGCGATCCCGTCTGTTGTCGGGGTGAGCAGGTCGACCCGGCGATCGAGCCCGAGCGCCAGGGCATCCTCAAGGGTCGCGTCGTTTAAGATCGGTGCACCGCGGACGGCAAATGTGACATGCGACCCGCCCTTCTTGAGGCGATCAGCAAAGAGGGCGTCAAATACGATCTCTCCGCAGTTGTCAGCGAGGTAAACCACACGGGAGGTGAGCCCCTCCATAGCCTCGGTCTCATCAACGGTCAACCCTGCCGCAAACTCCTCCCGGAAGAACTCAACAAAGTTCTCGGTGACGGTGTGCGCCACCGAGCCGTAGTCCAGGGTGTTGGCGATGACCGACGCAAGCGCCAGATCGCGGAAAGTCGCAAGGTCGTCGCGCACCCCTCTGCAGACCGCCATCGCCTCCATATTGTTCTCCCTCTTCAGCAACCGATATGGGTCGTCGTTGCCGATCAAACGGTATGCGAGCCTGTGCACCCGGCTCGCGATGACAGGGGCGGGTAGCGGCTCCGCAGCGATGCGCTGAAGGAGATCACGGCAGGCACCGACAATCTCAGCGACACGCGCCGGATCGTCGATGCAGAGCCGGCTCTCATACTCGACCCGACTGATCAGACACTCCGTGCAGCCCGGATAGAACCTCATGCTGAAGACTATCTGGTTGTACAGACTGAAAATAGTAGTGGAATGGGGCCACTGCGATTTGAACGCAGGTCAGAAGACCCCCAGTCTCCTAGGATGGCCAGGCTACCCTATGGCCCCGTCTCAAGAATATAGGGTTGAACTGCAGATATATCTTCGCTTTCAGACCGCTCCTCCACCCTGAGACTTCAGTCTCATACTTCCTAAATAAAGGAGAGATCCTACCTCCGGCTTTTCGTGTACTCCTCCACACTTCGTGTCAGCTGCTCCAGTTCGCTCCCGGTTATCTCCATCCTGCCGGCCAGTTCCTCCACCTCTTTGAGGAGCTGCTGGATACGCACGTACATCACGTACATGATAAACAACAGGCATACTATGATCGCCGAGAGCAGGACTATCATGATCGCATTAATATCCACAGTCATTCAAGGTTCTCTCCTGAATAATGCGCGGGCAAGCCGCTCAACGAATCTTTCCTGCACCTCCTGGGGGCTCTCCTCAATAGGGATAGCCGCCAGCGATGCTGCAATCCTTCTGAACACTTTTGATGATTTTGACGCTGGTGATCTGACAACGACCGGCATCCTGGCCGCCGAGGCCTCTCGCACAGAGGGATCTTCAGGGATGCTGCCTATGATCGAGACGCCGAGCGCTTTCTCGATCCTTCGCCAGTTTCTGTCGTTCTTCTCCAGTGCCGCCCGGTTGAGGATGGCCCCACCGGGCGTGCCTCCAATGGTCTCTGTCAGAACCCTGACCTTGACGGCATCCACGATCGAGGCAATCTCAGGATTCACGACCAGGAGGACCTCGTCCGCCGCGGTGAGCGCTACAACCGCATCAGGGCCGATTCCGGCTGGAGCATCAAGCAGCAGGAAATCACAGATGTCGGTGAGATCACAGACCACGTCTTTGAGACGTTCTGGATCTACGTCCTGGAAGCGCTGGAGCGAGAGCCCGCCTGGCACGACCATGAGACCGTAGGGCCCCTCGTAGATCGCATCCTGGACCGGTGCCTCACCTGTCAGGACCTCATTCAGCGTGACCGGGGTCTCGGAGAGACCCAGCACCAGCCCGAGGTTTGCCAGGCCTATATCTGTATCGACTACACAGGTCTCCCTCCCATACTGGGCCAGCGCCACGCCCAGGTTTGCGGTGACGGTCGTCTTTCCAGTCCCGCCTTTTCCAGAGGTGATTGTATAGGCCCTGATCATCCAAAACCGTCTCAGGGATAAAGTAGCAATTGACAGACTTAAACTTATTTGTTTGAGTCTTCTCGCTGAAGGACTTAAATCTAAATTGCACGCCAGCATATAGCATTTTTCTTCAAGTTCCTTCAGACTGTGCCCGGATTTGGTGAAACCCTACAAGAACAGATGCCCCACGGGATCCGCATCGCCGCAGACCACCTGAGGCCATCAAACCAGTGCGGCTGTTGGTTTGATGGGCTCTAACCTGGTGATGCGGTGATTCGATATTCATATATGGTGCAACGCAGATATTTCAATGCGTTAACAGCAGGGGTAAAATCAGATGAGCAGTCATCCCTTCGCAGAAAAGAACGTTCAGAGGTATATTGATGAGATCCGGTCAATCACCGGCGTTGCCGCGTTCGCTCTTGTATCCTGCGAGGGAACAATTATTGGCAAGCACTTCCCCGATGGGAGCATTACGTCATCCATTTTTGCAGCAATGAGCGCAACTGTCCTTGCATCGGCGGAAGCGGTCTGCGCCACTGTAGGTATAGATCGGCCCTCCCTGGTTACCATCTCCTCAAACGGCGCTGCAATCCTTATCGTGGGCATCGGGGAGATCGCTCTGATAACAGCGGTGATCGATAAGCCTGCGAATCTCCAGGGGTTAGAGAGACAACTGCTTGATATAGCAGCCAGGATCAGAGAGGAGGTGGCATGATGTATACGATACTGATAGTCGACGACAGTCCAATGATCGTCGATGTCTTCGCGACCATGCTGCAGCGTGGGGGTTATAACCCGATAACCGCCTTAAGTGGAGAAGAGTGCCTTGAGGTTCTGAAGACAAAAAACCCTCCGGACCTGATCCTTCTAGACATCATGATGGAACCTATGGACGGATGGGAGACACTCGAGAAGATCAAAGCCAACCCCGCGACACGTAACATCCCGGTTCTCATGCTGACCGCAAAACCCCTCACTCCCGAAGAAGCAAACGAATACGGTCCCTACATCGAGGACTACATACTCAAGCCAACCACCCACCACCAGCTCTACGAGGCCATCGAGCGCGTGCTGACACGCCGGCACTCAATCACCGCCGATCTCGAACGAGCACGCGAAGGCGGTGTTGATTCCAGGCTTATTGATGAGTACGAACGCCTCTCAAAGAGCGTCGATATCAACCGCCGCCTCTTAAAGATCCTTGAGACTACCTACAACATTAAGGATGCACGTGCAGGCGTTGGTGAGGACATCACAAGAGCCATAAAGAGCATGGCTACAAGCATCAAGATCCAGGAAGAGCGACTGAATCAGATACGCGCCCAGATCAAGTCACTATCGGGGGAACAGGAAGCCTGAACCACGGCACGCCTTATAGATCCCTCATCTCCCACATCCTGAATTAACTTGCGGGGGTGAGGGGGGCGGAGCGGGAAGTCCCCGGTCTTGCCGCCGGGGATGGAAGTGGAGCCGCCCTTCCTTCCTGCGATAGATATGTCATCCTGGGTATATTCTGTTATTCTTACCTCTCGTACAAGGCTGAAAGTGCTGGTACGGAACTCGTCAAAGTCGATCCCCGCGACACGACACAGATGTGTTCGAACTGCGGAAGCAT
>JALHIW010000077.1:0-1030 GCA_022837745.1 Methanomicrobiaceae archaeon
TTGTCCACGCCGATGCCCGCCGGGGTGTAGTAACGCTCCAGCAGCGCAATGATCTGAGCGATGTGCGGATAGGATACGTGTTCGAGATGGACGCGCAGGATCATTTTCAGCAGCGTCCGCTCGCCGATCTCCAACTCCTGGAATACGACAATCTCGGTGGGATCGTTGGTGTAGCCCAGGTCGCCGCCGACCCAGAACTGACCGCTGCGGGGCGTGAGGTTAAGCAGCATCTCCAGCCGGTCATGGGCCGCTTCCTCGGTGTCGCAGTCGCGCATCTCGGAATCGGTGATGACGATCTTCTGGTACTCCAGCAGATCCTGCCGACAGAGGTTGAACTGCTCGACATTGAAGGCCCCGTAGGAGGGCTTGCCGTGTTCACCGGCCACCTCGTGCTGCCAACCGGAGCTGTCGCGGCCACCGTAGAACTCCAGCAGTTCGGCTTCGCGATCTTCGGTCCACAGGGGGTTGAGCCAGGACGGCCAGCGGAACACATGGAACTGCTCCGATGAGGTGAGCCGGTAATAGGTGGTGTCGCGCAGGCCGTTGGGCGAGCCGGTAATAGGTGGTGTCGCGCAGGCCGTTGGGCGTGGAGTAGATGCGCAGCGTCCCCCCGGCCTTGAGGCACTGGCGCAGCGCCTTCCAGGCCCGTTCGGTCAGCCAGGCTCCTTCATCGACCCAGACGCGACCGACATGCAACGAACGAAAGGCATCGCCATAGGCTCCGGCCGGGCGGAAATAGAGCACTGAACCGTTGGTGAACTCCAGCCGGAAATAGGGTTTGCGGTGGATCTTGGGCTTGCCGTACTTGGTCAGAGCGATGCTGTTCATCAGATCCGGATTGCTGTCGAGCTGGAACTCGATCTCCTCGATGATGGTGTCGAGGTGCCCCTGGTGCGGAGCCGCGATGAGGCCCTGTCCGCCCCGGGTGGTGAAGGCGTAATGGAGCGCGTCGGTCGAGAGCACGATGGACTTGCCCACGTCCCGGCCGTCGAGGTGGATGATGTTCTTGGCCGGGCAGCGCAGGTCCTCC
>JALHIW010000026.1:0-26645 GCA_022837745.1 Methanomicrobiaceae archaeon
GCAGCGGCCGGGCGGTGGGGGTGATCGACTCGCTGCCTGAATACCGTTCCCGGTGACACGCGGAGACAAGGGGAAGGGACGTCCCGTCCCCTCCCCCCCCTAGGTGGCGGCTGGTCAGCCACAAAAGACGCTTCACCGCCGTGGTTATGGAGGGCATCACACCATGAGCAAACTGAGTTTATAGTCCCCGTCGCGTAATACCGGGAAGAAACGGGGAGTTATATCACAGAACCGTTGATTTGATGGCCTCACGGTCAGGGACATAAATCCTCCACCTTATCCCGGTAGTATGCCAGGCGGCCACCTCGTAATACAAGATGGAGGGGCGATTGCACGCCGTGGGATCCGTTCCCGGGAGAGTTTCACCAGACCGGGTCACAGATAGCCTTACTGGCTGTTTCCTGTATCCTCGATCATCCGGAGCACCTTCCGGCGAACCTCGGCAAACTCGCTGCTGGTGCGGTCACGCGGTCGCGGCCAGGGGATCTCGACTATCTCCCGGATCGACCCGGGGCGGGGTGTGAGGACTACGATCCGGTCAGAGAGGTAGACCGCCTCATCCACGCTGTGGGTGATAAAGATGATCGTCTTCTTTGTCTTCTCCCAGATGGAGAGGAGTTCTCCCTGCATCCGGTTCCGGGTCTGGGCATCCAGCGCCCCGAACGGTTCGTCCATCAGGAGAACGTCGGGGTCGTTTGCAAGCGCCCGCGCTATCGCCACACGCTGCCGCATCCCGCCGGAGAGTTCGTAGGGGTAGGCGTCCCGGAACTGCGAGAGCCCGACCATCTCAAGGTAGCGTTCCGCTGTCTTCCGCCGTTCCTCCTTTTCCACGCCCCTCATCTCAAGGCCGAAGGCGATGTTGTCGATGACCTTACGCCAGGGGAAGAGCGAGTACTCCTGGAATACCATGCCACGCCGGGGGTCAGGGCCGGTGACCTCGTGGCCGTCGACGATAACCCTCCCGGTGGTCGGGGTCTCGAGCCCAGCGATGATCCGCAGAAGCGTCGTTTTCCCGCAGCCTGACGGCCCAACAAGGCAGACAAACTCCTTATCCTGGATCTCCAGGTTGATATCCTTTAGCGCCCATATGACGCCGCCGTCCTCCTTCGGGAAGGACTTGCTGAGGTTCTCTATGATGACTCCACTCATGAGGCCACCTCGCCTTCATGCCACCGCAGGAGCCGCTGGTCAACGTAGTGCCTGAAGATGTGGTCTATGATGAGCCCGGCAAACCCGAGGATCAGCATGTAAACAACGACCTCCGGCATCTGGTGAAGGTAATAGTTATGCCAGAGTTGGTAGCCGAGGCCGTTTCTGGAGACTCCAAACATCTCTGCCGCCACAAGACACATCCAGCCAACCCCCATCGATATCCGGATCCCGGAGGCTATGGAGGGGATCGTCGATGGGAGGGCGATGTGACGGATTAACTCAAACGATGTGTCGCAGCCGAGCACCTTGCCCGCCTCAACATACACCTTCGGGACCGACCGAAACGCCGTGTAGGTCGCTGTCAGGATGGGGAAGAACGCCCCCACAAAGATGACAAAACCGGCTGCCCCGGCGGTCAGCCCGAACCATATGATGGCAAACGGGATCCAGGCAAGCGGCGGGATGGGTCGGAGGATCTCGATGATCGGGTCAAGCAGGTGGTCAGCCACCCGAAACCATCCCATCAGGATCCCGATGGGAACGCCAAGGAAGATCGCCGCAAGGAGTCCTATTCCAAAATGCTTAAAACTCACCCCGATGTCAACCAGGAGCGTCCCGGAGGCGAGGAGGTTTACGAACGCCGCAGCGACATCGGTGACACTTGGAAGGATGAATGATCGCCCCACGATGTACTCGGCGACAAACTGCCAGATCGCCGCAACGATGATGAGCGCTGCGATGCCAAGGAGTTGTTTCTGTTTCTGCCGTTTCATGGCTCTGTTCCGCCTCGCAGGATGGTCGTGCCGGCGGGGCCGCAAATGGCGTCCCGCTCAGACGTCTTTATCCCTCATCCTATCGGCACGTCGATAGAAGATACTTTTGGAAGGAAAAAGGTGGTAGGGGGCCGGGTTTATGCCACAGCCTCATCGTAGAACGTGAAGTCGAAGAGGTCATCCTCTGTGAGCGCTCTCTTGATGTAGCCGAGTTCATACTGGAGTTCCGTGTACTCGACAACCGAGGATGCGATCAGGTGCGGGTCGGCCGTCCAGGTGCCGTCCCAGTCCTCAAAGGACGCCTTCACTATATCGACGTTCTGTCCGCTCCTTGCTGCGTAGATGGCTGCAGCCTCGTCCTGGTGTTCGAGGTTGTATTCTGTCGCCCTGATGTGTGTCTTTACGACCTGCTCGACGATCTCGGGGTGATCCCGGATCAGCGGGCCGCTTGCAACCAGGACACAGCATGCATGGTCCTTTCGCATCTCGCCCGACTTCACCACGGTTCTCCCCGCGCCGCTCGCCGCTATGATCGCTGGCGAGGGGTGGGGCAGGAAGACACCGTCAACCTGGCCGGCGGAGATGGCGGTGGTGGCAGGACCCGGGTCCATGGGGACAATTTCGACACTCTCGGGGTCGACGCCGTTCTCTTCAAGCCAGGTTCGCAGAAGGGTGTCCTGGATCGTTCCTGGTGGGTAGGTGGCAATCTTCTTGCCGACAAGGTCGGCGGGGCCAGAGTAGGGGATCTCGTTCCTGAGCACGAGGTCAGAGCCCTGGGTCTGGACAGCGGCAACGATCTTTGCGTCAAGCCCGCTGCTGACGGCGGCGACAAACGGGGCGGCGCCGACGTAGGCGATATCCAGGTCGCCGGCAAGCATCGCCTGCATCTCGGGTGCGCCTGTCCCGAACTCGTAGTCGGTCACCTCTGTGATGCCGAGTGGTGCCAGGTCTTCCTGCCACCATCCCTTCTCCATCGCGGTGACGTGGGCGATCTGGTGGGTGCTCGGCTGGTAGCCTATACGAAGGTGCGTTACGTCGCCGGTGCCGGTATCGGTGCAGCCGGCGATAAGCGCGAAAGCCGCAACCATGGCCACGGCCAGGATAACTGCTGCATGGGATCTCATGTTAACCTCCATCCGTATACTGGATGGGTACTCTTCACGCTGTCTGTATATAGTATTGTCGAAAATCGCACAAATATTTATACTATAATATAGTCTTATACCGGAAAATTCTCCCTATAAGATAGGTGTTCTGTAATAACTGCAGTTCGAATATGAAACCGCCGGGGGGGTGCGGGCATGGTATGGCGATTGGCGGGGGGGCCGTGCCCGGGATAGGGATGAGATTTCTGCGGGCCAGACCGGGAACCGATGAAAGATCTTGCGCTGGACTGATGGAGAATCACCACCGGGAGGGGGGAGGGGTTGACGGCCTCCGGACGGCCCCGGCAGAAGAAACGTGGTCTTAATCTTTTACCATAACCAAACGCTACAGACAGGACTGTTGATAGGATGCGGACGGATCAGATTCGAGAGGGTCGTCTTGCAGGCGAACGGTCGCACGATATCGAGCGCTTCCTTGCATCGATGGACGCTGACCGCTGGATAGCAAGGGCAGACCTGCTTGTGGATATGGCGCACCTGCTCGGGCTGCAGCGGCAGGGGATCATCGAGGACGCCCCGGCGCGTGCGCTGATGGCAGCGCTCCTGGATTTCTACGATCACGGTCTCCCGGAGGCGGCGTTCGACGAACGGTTCGAGGACGTCCATGCCGGCAAAGAGGCCTGCCTCATCGAGCGCGTGGGCGAGGATGTCGGCGGGCGTCTCCACATCGGCCGGTCTCGAAACGACGAGGTCGCCACCTGCATAAGGATTCGGCTCAAAGAGGAGATCCTGGGCCTTCTCTCCTCTCTCACCGACCTGCGGCGGACACTGCTCGATCTTGCCGCCGCTCACACCGAGAGCGTGATGCCGGGATTCACACACCTCCAGCACGCCCAGCCCACCACCATCGCCCACCACCTTCTCGGCTACGAGCAGGGTTTCTCCAGGGACACCTCCAGGCTCCGGGAGGCGTATGCCCGGCTGGACGTCTCGCCGCTCGGTTCAGCGGCGTTTGCATCGACCGGCTACCCCCTTGACCGCGAATACACCGCCGGACTCCTGGGGTTCTCGCGCCCCGCGACAAACAGCATGGACGCCGTCGCCTCGCGGGACTTCGTGATCGAGGTTCTCGCCGACGCCGCCGCCTGCATGACGACGGTAAGCCGTCTCTGCGAGGATCTCGTCCTCTGGAGCACCTCGTTTTTCGGGTTCGTCCGGCTCGACGATGCCTACTGCTCCTCCTCATCGATCATGCCCCAGAAGAAGAACCCCGACGTCGCCGAGATCATGCGGGCAAAGGCCGGAACGGTAGCGGGTTCGCTTGCAGCGGCGATCACGATCACAAAGGCCCTCCCCATGAGCTACAACCGCGACCTCCAGGAGGTGACGCCGCACCTCTGGCGCGGTATTGAGGCCGCGAGGGAGAGCATCCCGCTCCTCTCCGGGATGATAGCCACCGCGGTCTTTGATACGGAGAGGATGGCAGCGGAGGCGGGGAGAGGGTTCTCCACCGCCACGGACCTTGCCGACGCCCTTGTCCGGGACTACGGCCTCCCGTTCAGGACCGCCCACCGGATCGTCGGCCGGGCGGTCAGGCACGGTTCGCTCGACCTCGATACGCTCGAGGCCGCCGCAAGGGAAGTGGCCGGGATATCGGTTCTGGAGATGGGGCTCACGCAGGAGAAGATCGATACCGTCCTCGATCCCCGCCACGCCGTTGCAGCCAGAAAGATCATCGGCGGCCCGGCGCCGGAGACTGCCGCGGCTCAGATAGAGGTGCAGCGTGGGACCCTGGCCGGGGAGACGGCGTGGGTGAATGAGAGAGAGACGGCGTTATCGCGTGCTTTTGAAGCCCTCGTCATCGAGGCGCGGAGGTTTGCAGAATGATCGATACTCTCAGGACAGGAGACGTGGTGCGGTATACGGTAAACGGCAAAACCGCGCTCACAGGGATCTACATCACCGAAAGGGACGGTATGGCCGTTATAAAACTGGAGAGCGGCTACAACATAGGAGCGTCGCCCGAAAGGATCGAGTTTATCGAGCGCCCGGCCGCCAGGCCTCCGGCAGCTGCCGTGGCCGTCGCGCAGAACCCCGATCTCCCGGAACTTGCCATCCTCTCCACCGGCGGGACGATCGCAAGCAGGGTGGACTACCGGACTGGCGCGGTGATGAGCCAGTTCTCAGCAGCCGATATACTGCGCGCTATCCCCGAACTCGGCGGGATCGCCCGCTACCGCGACCGCCAGATCGCAAGCATACTCTCCGAGGATATGCAGCCGGCGCTCTGGCAGAACCTTGCCCGCGCGATCTACGACGAGATCCGGGCCGGAGTTGAAGGGGTGATCGTCACCCACGGCACCGACACGATGGCCTACTCGGCCGCCGCGGTCAGGTTCATGCTCAGGACGCCGGTGCCGATCGTCTTTGTCGGCGCGCAGCGGTCGGCCGACCGCCCGAGCTCCGATAACGCCATGAACGCCCTCTGCAGCGCCGCCGCTGCCACAAGCGACCTTGGCGAGGTGGCGGTGGTGATGCACGCGACCACAAACGATGACCGCTGCGCCATCCACCGGGCAACCAGGGTCCGGAAGATGCATACCTCCCGGCGCGACGCCTTCCAGAGCATCGGGATAGAACCGCTCGGCTGCGTCGACTACCCCTCGCTCGCCGTCAGCCTCTCTGGCGAGGCTGTACGGAGGGGGGCGCAGGAGCCCGAACTCCAGGACAGTCTCGAGGAGCGATGCGCCCTCCTCCAGTTCTACCCCGGTATGCCGGCGTCCGTCCTCGAGGCCTTCGAGGGCTACGCAGGTCTGGTCATCTCCGGGACGGGACTCGGCCACATCTCAAGCGGCCTCGTCCCGGCGCTCCGTGAGATGATAGAGGAGGGGACGACCGTCGTCATGACATCCCAGTGTCTCAACGGCCGGGTCTGCGACCGTGTCTACAACACCGGCAGAGACCTCCTCACGGCCGGTGTCATAGAGGGTGAGGACATGCTCCCCGAGGCTGCGCTTGTGAAACTGATGTGGGTGCTCGGGAACGAGTCCGACCCCGAACGCGTCCGGAGGCTGGTTCAGACCGACCTTGCCGGGGAGATGCAGCGGAGGTCGATCCCATGAGGGATTACGACGCCCTGGGCCTCAAGGCCGGGATCGAGATCCACCAGCAGCTCGACACCGCCGAGAAGCTCTTCTGCCACTGTCCAACGGTTCTCAGGGACGTCTCTGAACGGACAGGAGAGTTCCAGCGCTACCTCCGGGCAACCGGGAGCGAACTTGGCGAGATCGACCGTGCGGCGCGTGAGGAGATGCGGCTCGTCCGGAAGTTCTGCTACTACACATACGATACGGTCTGCCTGGTGGAGCACGACGAAGAGCCCCCCACCCCGATGAACCCCGAAGCGCTCGAGATCGCCCTCACGATCGCGAAGATGCTCGGCATGACCCCGGTCGAGCATGTTCATACCATGAGAAAGGTCGTCATCGACGGTTCGAACACCAGCGGGTTCCAGCGAACGGCGCTAATTGCGCTCTCCGGCGCGCTTCCCGGGGGTTGCAGGGTCGAGACGATATGCCTGGAGGAGGAGGCAGCGCAGCGGGTGGAGGGGGATACCTTCTCACTCGACCGTCTGGGGATCCCGCTCGTTGAGATCACCACCGCCCCCTGCATGCGCAACCCCGAGGAGGTTGCGAGAGTCGCGGCTTACATCGGGATGGTCCTTCGCTCTACAGGGCGGGTGAAGCGCGGTCTCGGAACGATAAGGCAGGACATCAACGTCTCGATCGCGAATGGCGCCCGGGTGGAGATCAAGGGCGTCCAGGACCTCGATCTCATCACCGAGGTGGTGCGGCGAGAGGTCGAGCGGCAGGTAAACCTCCTTGAGATCCGCGACGCCCTGCGGGAGCGGGGCGCCCGGGTTGATCAGAACGTCGTCGATGTGACAGACCTCTTCTCCGGCACGAACTCCTCCATCCTGAAGAAGGCAAGATCCATCCTTGCCCTCCGGCTCTGCGGGTTTGCGGGGCTTGTCGGCCGGGAGATCCAGCCAGACCGGCGGCTTGGAAGCGAGTTCTCCGACTACGCAAAGAAGTGCGGGGTGGGCGGGATATTCCACACCGACGAACTCCCGGCCTACGGCGTAACCGCGGAGGAGGTGGCACGGCTGCGCGAACATCTCGGGGCCGCGGATGAGGACTGTATCGTCATAGTGGCCGCCGGGAAGGAGCGTGCCGGGTGCGCGATCGAGCAGGTGATGACCCGCGCCAGGATGGCCTTGGAAGGAGTGCCCGAGGAGACCCGGAAGATGCTTGAGGACGGAAGCACCGCCTACATGCGCCCGCTCCCCGGCGCCGCCAGGATGTACCCCGAGACCGATGTCTTCCCGGTCACGATCGAACCGGGCTTCTGGGAGAGCATCCCGGTTCCAGAACTCCTCACCGATCGGGCTGCGCGGTTTGCAAGCGAGTTCGGGCTCTCCGAGGATCTGGCACGCCAGGTGGCGTTCTCCGAGCGCCTCCCGCTCTTTGAGACGGCCGTCGCCGCCGGTGTCCGGCCTGCCCTTGCGGCGCGGACGCTCCTTGCCACATGCAGGGAACTTGCACGCGACGGCGTCGAGGTGGACCGCGTCACCGGAGACGAGATGCTTGCGCTGCTATCGGCGGTGGAGGCCGGCCGGGCAGCAAAAGAGGCGATCCCTGAGATCCTCACAGAACTTGCACGGGCGCCGAAGGAGAGCGGGGTGACGCCGGAAGAACGGGTGGACGCAGCCATACAGAGGGTTGCGCCCGCGGTCTCAGAGGCCGATGTTGAGGCGGTCGTCCGCAGGGTTGTGGCCGAACGCGAGGGGTTCGCCCGCGAGAGGGGTATGGCCGCGCTCGGACCCCTTATGGGTGTGGTCATGAAAGAACTGCGTGGCAGCGTCGATGGGAAGGTGGTCAGCGAGGCCCTCCGACGGGAGCTGGAGCGGTTGATATCCTGATCATGCGGGTTACTTTTATCAGCGGATCAGGTCATAAATATAAAGGAGTTTTATCATGGGAAAGACAGGAAGCGTTCAGTGGGCGCAGGTCAAGGGTGTGAAGGGGCAGATCCGGCTCGTCCCTGCAAGTGAAGCCACCGTCAAGAAGCCCGGCCCGAACCAGCGGTTCAAGTCGGCAGCGGTTATCCAGAAGCGGGCGAGCAGGGAAGGGCAGGACCCCAGGCGAGGCGGCCGTGGCGGCCGTGGTGGTCGCGGCGGCCGCGGCAGCAGAGGTGTGAGCGGTCCTACGGCAGATCCGCGGGTCCGCCGGGCAATCCGCCGCTCGAAGGCCTCGATGCTTGGAACCAAACAGAAATCAAGATAACCCTGCCCTCTCCTTTCAATACTTTTTATAACTGCGAGTGCCAGTATTGGTATGGATCTTAAAACCGCCATCAGGACGTACCAGTTTGCCGAGCGGGCAAAATCCGAGTTGATCATCGGGTCGCACCTGACGACAGCCCTGGTAGAGTTCCCGATCCAGGAGAAGCCTGGCGGAAAAAGGATGCTTCTGATGCTGCTTGAGGCTGTCCGCACAGAACTCGAGTTCGCGCAGCGGGACACCGGGCATAAGGAGTTTAAGAAGGCTATCGATCACCTCAACGAAGCGATCAGTCTGGTTGAGAGTATGGACCTGGGCGCCGCTGCGGAGCGGGTCGGCAGGGCGATCAGCGCCGCAACGACCGCGGCCCAGGAAGCATGGGACACGCTCAAAGGGCATGGCCTCCTCTGAGTTTCTCCGTTTTCTGAGGACGCGCTCTTCGGTGCGGGATTACTACGGGCAGCCGCTCGAGGCGGAGGATATCGACTACATCCTGGCCTGCGCAAGCACCGCGCCGAGCGCGGGCAACCGTGAGGCCTGGGACGTTGTCGTCGTCACAGACGACGATATAAGGCTGGAACTTTCATCGGCGGCCCTCAATCAGGTTCATGTCCGGGAGGCCCCCGCGGTGTTTGTGGTCTGCGCAAACTATGTCCGCTCGATCTCGCGCTACGGGGAGCGGGGTATCCTCTACGCCGTCCAGGACGCAACGATCGCCTGCACCTACATGATGCTTGCCGCCCACGCGCGGGGCCTTCATTCCTGTTGGACGGGGGCGTTTGAGGAGGAGGGTGTGCGCGAGATCCTCGATCTCCCGCAGCACATCCGTCCAATCGCCCTCCTCACCGTTGGAAAGGGGAGACCGCCGCTTGAACCGATGGAGCGGATGCCGGTAGAGGAGCATCT
Organism: Methanomicrobiaceae archaeon; assembly: GCA_022837745.1. Lineage (GTDB taxonomy): Archaea > Halobacteriota > Methanomicrobia > Methanomicrobiales > Methanoculleaceae > Methanoculleus. The sequence continues at coordinate 9,280 of JALHIW010000026.1, forward strand.
GCACCGCGAGACCTGGTAGATAAATACTGCATTTTGGGAGAGAGTATGCCTGATTATTTGGTTACGCTTGAATCTGCCTGGATAATTAAGGATGTCAGGTCGATGGAGGATGCCGTGAGCATCGCGATCAGCGAGGCGGGGAAGCGGCTCAACCCCTCGGCCAAGTTCGTGGAGATCGAGGCCGGGGTGACCGAGTGCCCCTTCTGCGAGGGTGAGTTGAACACAGCGCTTGTGGTTGCCGGTACCGCGCTTGTCGGGCTTGTGCTGGATATGAAGGTCTTCCGTGCTGAGTCTGAAGAGCATGCGGCCAGGATAGCAAAATCGGTTGTCGGGAAGGCGCTCCACGATGTGCCGCTCCAGGTTGTGGAAGTGCAGGAGATATGATCGCCGTTGTCGGGCATACCGCAATCGATCACCTCTTCCGGGTGCCTAAACTCCCGGGGCGGCATAACTCAACCTACATAACCGAACACTCGGTCTACTTCGGCGGCGGGGCGGCAAACATAGCGGCAGGGATTGCGACGCTCGGGGAGCGGTGCCGGCTGGTCTCCCTCGTGGGTGACGACTTTCCGGGCAGCGATTACGACCTCTGGCTGCAGCGCCTCGGTGTCGAGCAGGATGTTGCCGTGGTGAAGGGCACCAGGACGGCGACCGCCTACGTCTTCACCGACGATGCCGGCGACCAGGAGACCTTCTTTGAATGGGGCGCGTCAGCCGCGTTCAGCGGCCTGGAGGCTCCCGCTCTCGATTTTGTCCACATGGCAACCGCTGACCCGGACTTTAACGTTCGGGTGGCGCAGAAGAGCAGGTTTGCCTCTTTCGACCCGGGGCAGGATCTACTCCGCTACACGCCGGAACAGCTTGGGATCATCCTTGCAGACATAGATATCCTCTTCTCGAACAACCACGAGATGGACCGGATGTGCGGTATGCTGGGGCTGGAACGCGAAGATCTTATTGCGTCTGTCCCGATGACGGTCATAACCCGTGGGGCTGAGGGAAGCATCCTCTGCATGGACGGCGAGGAGTATCACGTCCCGGCCGTCCGTGTGGAGGCTGTTGACCCGACCGGTGCCGGTGACGGTTACCGTGCAGGTTTCCTCACGGCGTTCAGGAGGGGCTGCGCCCCGCTCGAATGCTGCCGGGTGGGCGCGGTGGTTGCGTCCTTTGTCGTTGAGCGGCCGGGCACCCAGACAAACCTTCCGGACCGGGACCGGATGCTTGCACGCTACCGGAAGGTCTTTGGCGAACCGGGAGAGATTTTTGTCTGAGATATGGGGAACGCTCTGCAGATTGCCGAGACAAGGCTGTCTGCTTTTAACTCTGCTCCGGGAGCGGCACCCGGTGGTGCATCCTGATGGAGTCCAGCCAGTACGTGCGGTTTGAGGGGCTCACCCGCTACCTCTTCTCAGCTCCTTCCTGGCCGCGGTCGCTTGCCATCACCGTGGTGCTCGGGCTCCTCATCGATGGGGCGGCCTACCGGGCTGGCAGCGGGTTCTTTCCTGTCGGCACCATGGGTTTCACGATTCCAGCGCTGGTTGCATTCCTTCTGACGCCGCCGCTGGTGCGGGTCTCCGGCAGGCAGATCACATGGAACCGGTCGGCTCTTCTGGCACTTGCCTGCACGGTTCTTGGGGTGATCGTGAGCCTCTCACCGACGCTGGTTGCCGGCCCCTCGCTCTTTCCCACACTGTATGCGATAGCGCTCGGGCTGACCTTTTGCATCCGGCTGCTCGTCCTTGTTGCCGTGGCTGATTACCGGCAGAGCCGGATGGCTCTTCCCGCATTAACCCAGGGTGCTGCTGGCATAGCGGTGGGGGCATGGCTATTTACACCGGGGTTCGTTCCCTACGCCCTGCTGCTCCAGGTGGTCTTTGGGCTGGTTGCCATCGTTCTGATCTGGTTGATCGAGCGGCCGTTGAAACGGGGGTTCCATGTCAGCGGGTTAAACTTCCTCAACACCTTCATTGCGCACCTCACCGACGGCTCAAAGAGGATGGAGGACTTCTTCCGCGAGATCGGCGAGGAGGTCTACGTCCCGCAGGTCTCGCTCTTCTTCTCCCGCGATGAGGGGGAGGATGCCCTCTTTACCGTCCCGAACGTCCACCCCGGGCCGATGGGCGATGTCGGCGGTGGAAACCTCCCCCGGAACCTGCACGACTCGTTTCCGGAGGAGACACTGGTTGCCCACGGCTGCGCCACCCATGATTTTAACCTGGTCTCGGAGAGTGAGATAGAAAAGATCGTCCGCGCTGTGGAGGAGTCGCGGAAGGGGGTTGTATTCTCCGATACAGCGAGCCGCCCCATCAGGGTTGCCTCGGGCTCGGTCTCGATACTCTGCCAGAGGTTCGGGGACGCCCTCCTGATGGTGAGCACAAGGTCGCCGGAGCGAACGGAGGACCTTGACTGTGCGATAGGGATGATGATCATGGCCGAGGGCCGTTGCGGGTTCTCGGAGGTTGCGTTCGTCGACGCCCACAACTGCATGACAGGCGTGGGGTCGCCGGTACTCCCTGCAACCCGGATTGCAACGGAGTACCTGGATGCCGCACGCGAGGGGTTCAGGGCGGCGCGGGATCTGCCGCTGGAGCCTCTTTCAGTGGGGGTGTCACACATCCGGGTTCCGTTTACACGGGAGCAGGGGTTCGGTTCGCTCGGGGTGCAGGCGCTGGTGACGGAGGTCGCGGGGGCGCGGGCGGCCTACGTCCTGATCGATGGGAACAATGTGGCAGAGGGCGTCCGGGAGCGCCTGCGCGGGGTTGCCCTTGGGCATGTGGATGAGGCGGAGATCATGACCACGGATACGCACACGGTAAACACGGTCAGCGGGAAGAACCCGGTCGGATACGCGGTGCCGGCGGATGAGATCGTCCCCTACATCGAGCAGGCGGTGCGGGAGGCGGTCTCTGATCTCGCGCCCGCCCGCGTGGGGGCGGCAACGGCCTGGTGTGAGGGGATAACGGTCTTTGGGTCGCAGCGGGTCTCGCAGCTTGCAAGCACGGTGAACACGATGCTCTCGTACATCGCACCGCTGAGTTTCATGATACTTGTCCTGGCGTTCCTGCTCTCGATCCTGGCCTACATCGTGCTGCATTAAGTTGTTACTCAGGGGTTTTTCCACCTCTCTCTTGCGCGTTGTCAGCCGGAACGTCTTTTTCAGGGGGGGGTGATGGTCCCAAAAGACCGTATCAGGGGAACGGGAACCGGGAGGTGACCGCCGGATAGGTCTCCCTCGAACCGTATCGATGGAGAATCACCGCCAGGGGGGGCGGGGCATCGCCCTCCCCTGTCCCGGCGCTTCAACCAGGCACTCTCTCCTCCTCCAGCCCGCCGCCGGCCGGCGGGTGGGTTTTTCTCTCTGCACGTCCAGAAATTGTCATGAACTATCGGTTCGCCGCTCGGATGAAACGCGTCCCGGAATCGTTCCTCGGGGAGCTCTTCCGGGTCTCGGCTGTTCCCGGCGTGATATCGTTTGCCGGAGGTCTCCCGGCTTCGGACTGCATCGATGTTGAGGGGATCGCGGAGGCTGCCCGTCAGGTCTTTGCCGAAGAGGGGCGGACGGCGCTTCAGTACAGCACGACGGACGGTTACCTCCCTCTCCGGGAGTTCATCGCCGACCGCTACCAGAGAAGGCTCGGCCTCCCGGCAGCCGCGGACGAGATCCAGATCGTGAACGGTTCGCAGCAGTCTCTTGACCTGGCCGCAAAGATCTTCATCGACCCGGGGGATGCCGTCGGGATGGAGCGCCCCGGCTACCTCGGCGCGATCGAGGCCTTCTCGTTCTACGAGCCGGTCTTTCACGCGGTTCCCCTGGAGGAGGACGGGCCGGATCTCGCTGTGTTCGAGTCGGTCATCCGCGACAACGCCCCGAGGCTCTTCTATGGCATCCCCAACTCGCAGAACCCTTCCGGGACGACGTACTCTGACCGGAAACGGCGGGCGGTCGCGGAGATCCTTGAGGGGAGTGAGACTGTCTTCTACGAGGACGATGCCTTCGGGGAACTCTTCTTCGACGGCAGGCCGCGGATGCCGGTGAAACGCTACATCCCGGAGCAGACGCTTATCTCGGGCTCGTTCTCAAAGATCATCGCCCCGGGGATGCGGATAGGCTGGATATACGCCCCGGCACCCATCCTTCGCGAGTTCAACCTGGCAAAACAGGCTGCCGATCTCCACTCAAACTTCCTCTGCCAGGTGATGCTCAACCGCTACCTGAGAACCCACGACCTGGACGGCCACGTCCGAAGGGTTGCAGCGGTCTACGGCGAGCACTGCCGGCTGATGTGCGACCTCCTCGACGACCTGATGCCGGCGGGGATGACGCACACCAGACCGGAGGGCGGGATGTTCCTGACCGCCGCCCTGCCCCGGGGCGTATCCTCCATGGAGGTCTTCCACGATGGGGTGCGGGAGGGTGTTGCGGTTCTGCCGGGGGTGCCGTTCTACGTCGACGGCGGCGGCAAAGAGACGATACGGCTGAACTTCTCGGCGGTGGGAGCGGAAGAGATCGTTGAGGGGATGCACCGGCTGGCACGGGTGATGCACCGGCTGGTGTGAGGGTGGCGACCGGCGGCGGGCTTAATACATCTCCTCTTCAAATACCATATGGACGATTTTGGGACAGCGAGGGTAGGCAAGCCTGGCCAAAACCGGCGGACTTAAGATCCGTTCTCGCAGGAGTTCGTGGGTTCGAATCCCACCCCTCGCATCTTATCTTAACTGACGGTGGGGTAAGGGTATAGGCGCCAGGTGAGAATGAAGCCCCCTCCCGGGAAGGAGTAGATCTTTAACGATACCTCACTTGCGCAGGGAAACGCTGGCTTTTTGGGAGTGAACTCCGCCCTGATTCATCGAGATTCCAGAATTTAGGTGGACGTGATGGTGTCGTAGATCTTGAGGATATCTCCTGCTATCCTCTCCCATGAGAACCTCTCTGCAAATTGCAGGATCTCCTGCCGGTTCCAATCTTTCTCCAGCCCAACACCGATCTTATCCGCGAGATCTTTTGGGCTTCCCGGCTGGCAGAGTAGACCGTATTTCTCTGAGGATATGATCTCCCTGCTTCCATGGGTGTTTGTTGCGATGACAGGTTTTCCGCAGGCCATGGCTTCAATCTGGACAATCCCGAAACTTTCGTTCAAACTTGGGAGGATAAACAGGTCGCAGGCGTTCATCCAGAGCGGGATCTCGTTACGGGGCCTGTTTCCCACAATCAGCACGTGTTCCGCCAGGCCTTCCCTGGCGATCTGTTTCTCCAGCGCTCCTCTTTGTGGTCCGCCGCCAACGATGACACAGAGCAGGTCAGGATGCTCTGAAACAACATTCCGCATCGCCGAGATGAGATAACGGTGGCCTTTGATGACCTCCAGGTTCCCGACCGAGAGAAGGATGCGTCGGTCTGCCGGCAATCCGAGGGTTGCTTTGCAGGCCATACTATCCATCGGTCGGAATATTCTTGAAAACCCGTTTGAGACCCGGAAGATCTTCTTGTTATAGTTCTTCAACACTGGTATATCGAGGGAGTTTGGTCTAAGTATCGCGTCAGAGTTCACCCAGGCTTTCTTTATAAGCGGGTGGGCCATAGCGTTCTCTTCAGAGAGCCAGGCCGGGTCTTCATGGACTGTTGTTATGAGGGGGATCCCCAACTCTTCCTTAAGTATCACGCCTATGTAGGCTGACGGCCACGTGAAGTTGGCATGGATCAGGTCAAACCTTTTTCCAAGGTTCTTAACCAGTCGTTTTACTATATAGGGTCTTGTGTCAAAAGACAACTTCAATCGATTCGTGATCCCGGGGATATGTAGGCTCCGTGGAATAAAGAGGCAGCGAGGATAGAACACTGAGACGTTATCGTACTGATAATCAGTGCAGTATCGGTCGTTTGGCATGACCCTGCCGGAAAAGAGGACGGGTGCCACAACGACGATCTCACGAAAAGACTCTTTCACCGTATCGACAAAGTCCTTTATGAAGATGCCGCCGATATACGTGTCTGTCGAATCGGGGTAATCCGGCGTGATAATCAGGAGATTGTGCATCATCTAAATCAGGCAATGGGACTCTGCTCGCAAGTTCTGTTGAAGAGTTGCCTCTCCATACAATTTACAGGTTCTGCAGACGATTGCTCCGAGGGCAGATCTCCACATGCATAGAGGGGCTGACGAAATCCCAAAATCTATCTCGGCAGTTGCTCTAAAATAGATTTTGACTCACGCAAGAGAGTGAGGTTCGCAGCATATCATTATCGAGGAGGCCAGCCAAACAGCATCGGACGATCTGCTGGTGCTCTGCCCATCGTCAACCATGAGGATGAGATATCAGTACCTGGTGTCGGGATATTCCCCCCCCACGAGTAGTGGTATATTTACAGAGTTTCCATCTAACCTCAGCCCCATCGTTCAGATCTTCCTGGTCAGGGCCATGCTTATCGTGCCAGAACAAGCAGCGAATATCCACCGAATGTCCTCACGGTCAGATCCCTGGATAGTAGAAAACCGATTCGTCGGGGGATATAGAGAAGATCGTCTTTCCATCCGTGCCCCCTGGAAACCATATATCCCGGGGTGTAACGTGCATCAAGAACGTCGTAGTCCAGTTCACTGAGGACCTGCAGAAAAATATCGCTGGTAAAGTAGTGAAGGTGACCACTGTTAAGTCGCTGTTTGCGTAAAAACCCTGGATATATGGCAGAAATGGCAAAAAATTCCAGTGGAACATGAAATATCTTATATGTTGCCTTGTCTTTAATTGCCCTCAGAAACCCTAAATAGTCCTCAACATGCTCTATCACGTCGATGGCAAGTAGAACATCCCAGTTGATGTCATGCTCCTGGAGAAGATCGCGCTGGAGAAAGTGCAGTCTTGGATTTGACTTTGGCTTGCAGAGTTCAATCGCCTGCGGCGAGATGTCGTAGCCCCAGAAAATGCATTCTTCCCCCATCGCTCTTTGTAGGTTAACCAATATCTCGCCAGCCCCGCAGCCAACCTCGCCGATGCTGCATGGGCGAATGTTGTGATCAAGGAGCATTTTCAGAATCTGTGCAGTTTTCCAGGGTGAATCTTCTACATCCCATGTGGGATTCTTACGAAGGTATTCGCCGTTCTGGTATATGTCGCCATAACCCATTTGTATCACCTGGTGTATCGAGATTCCAGGATATCAAAAAACTTTTTTAAAATCAATCTCTCATCGAAATCTTTTGCCGCGCGCGCATATGCAGCGGTACTCAGGTTCTCTCGTAGTGCCTGATCATCAACGAGCGTCTCGATCCCTTTGGCGAGTTCAACAGGATCGTTTTTATCGACCACCAAACCACAGGAGTATCGCTTGAAGTACCATGAAACAAATGAGCCCGCGGGGGCGTGCACCAGCACGGGGCGCCTTGCAGCAAGGAGTTCGCCCATCTTTCCAGGCGACGCTGAATTCACGACCTCCGGATATGGGGAGTTAAATGCAAGTGGAAGAAACAGGACATCTGCTTTCTGTTGAATTGCAGGCATCGTAACGATTGGCTGATTCTTGTGATATGTAACAGGGTCTCCGGATATACCATTTGCTCTAAGTTTGGATTCTGATTGTGGTGTATAGATATGAAGGTGTATTTCCGGCCTATTCAGGTAATTTAAAGCGCTAATTAAATTCTTGAAGGCGTCGTAGTGTGCCTCGTAGACGCCGCCCGTATATAGTATTGTAATCTCGCCATCTCTGCCGATTTTACTGTTGTCTGGAGTCTCCTGGTATCGGGAGAGGTCGCATGGATTATGCAATACCGTTGCCTCGACGCCGTAGGTCTGGCGATACTCCTGACAAAGAAACTCATTGGGTACGATAATTTCCGCCGCCCCAGGGACAATCTGCTCCTCATGCTTCTGCGCAAAAGCACGCAGGAAGGGGGAAAACCATTGATATGAGTAATGATCGAATGCATAGAGAATGTAGGGGATACCAAGAGATCTACTTACCTGGTATGCTGCAGGAGGATCAAAGAGATCCCCGGTACATGCGATTACAGCATCGCATCCTTCCCGGTGGATAATCCTCTCCAACTGGCGAACCCGTAACCTTAAGAGTGCGTCAAGAATGCCAGTGCTGTGTGTTGAAGATGCAAAACCGAGCATCGCGCGGAGTACCTGATGATCGGGTTTGATATAATAATATGTGCCTGGCAGCGTGGATGAACTATTTCCCTGAACACCATATAGATAGAAGTTCTTCTGAGTGATCAAGCAGTATTGATCGGGCCTGACATCCTTAAGTAGGTGATACAGCACCATCGACTGGCCGGACTGGGATGGAGGTAAACCCACAGAAACAAGTGCAAACTTCATGTGACGCGATACACCACCTTAGTTTGGGGGTATCGTCTTCTTTCCTTCCTGGTAGTAGCCTAGAATGATCTTCACAACCTTGTTGCTAACCCCCATCGCTGTATAATCGCCAGGCACAACCCAGTCTGGATCTTGCGATAGCACACATTCAACTGCCCGCACAATGGTATCAAGATCTGCTCCGCTCAATATACTACTGCCACATTCGATTGTTTCAGGTCGTTCGGTAACGTCACGGATGGTTACATTCGGGACGTGGAAGATACAACACTCCTCCTGAACGGTGCCACTATCGCTCAACACACAACGTGCATTCTGTTCAAGCCTGATGAAATCAAAGAGTCCAAAGGGGTCATGGAGTTGTAGACCTGAGGGAATGCGTTCCAGCAAACCGAACTTCTTCATCCTATCCCGTGTACGGGGATGGAGGCTGCAGATAAGTGGAATCTCATATATCCTGTGGAGCTTTTCCATCGCTGCTAGCAGCGTACGGAGGCGTGACTCTACATCAACGTTCTCGGCCCTGTGCATGGTAACCAGGATGTAAGCACCGGGTTTCAGGTGCAACCGTTCGAGGACGTTTGATGCATCGATCAACTGTTGATAGTGCTTTAATACTTCGTAGATCGGATTTCCCGTAACGAATATACACTCACCCGCAATGCCCTCGCGCAGAAGATTCGCCCGGCTACGTTCGGTGTAAGGGAGTAGAATGTCACTGGAGTGGTCAATGATCCTTCGGTTGACCTCTTCAGGAACCCGATCGTCATAGCATCGGTTTCCTGCCTCCATGTGGTAAACAGGGATTCCCAGTCGTTTTGCTACAATCGCCGATAGGCTGCTGTTTGTATCACCAAGTATAAGCAAACGATCTGGTTGCTCGGATAGCATAATCTCTTCGGTTGCACTGATTATCTGACCGATCTGATCGCCGAATGAACTCCCGTGAACGCCCAGGAAATGATCGGGAGGTCTTATGTTGAGGTCATAAAAAAAGATCTCACTCAGGTTCGGGTCAAAATTCTGCCCTGTATGGACCAGTACATGCTCACATAACAAGTCCAACTTCGGGATAATCTGGCTTAAACGGATGATTTCTGGCCGTGTGCCAAGAACGGTCATTACCTTCATCTGATTAACTCACCCTTGTTCTTTTCCAGATCATCGAGTAGAAGCCCGTGCCGGTGCAGTTCGCCACGCAATTCATCTCGGGTCATCAGGTTGTCAGCTGAACTGTACTCCACACCGAGAGCAGGTCCAAAATCCGCCTCTCCGCGGAGTTCCGGTAAAATCGGCTGGATAACATAGTATTTGCCGCGTGAGATGGTTCGGTGCGCTTCCTCTTCGGATACCAGAATTTCATGTATTTTCTCCCCGGGTCGGATACCAGTTACGGTCATCCTTATGGGACGGTCCCCAATAAGGATTGCGGCAATATCGGTCACTTTTGCCGAGGGTACACGAGGGATGTAGGTCTCACCCCGGGATGCATATCGAACTGCCGCAAAAATTGTGTCTACTGCCTGGTCCAGACTGAGCAGGAAACGTGTCATCTCCGGTGTTGTGATAGTGACAGGGCCTCCATTGAGGATCTGATCGTGAAAGAGGGGGATCACTGATCCTCGCGATGCAAGAACATTCCCGTATCGGACACAGATAAAACGTGTGTTTGGACAGTCAAGATTTGCCTGAATAAAAATACGTTCCTGAACTGCTTTTGTCATGCCCATTACATTAACTGGTTTGCAGGCTTTATCAGTCGAGATACCTACAACGGTGTCGATAGGAAGGTTCTGCTCCCGGATTGCCCTGACAATGTTTTCAGGTCCCGTGATATTTGTTAAAACCGCTTCAAATGGGAAGTATTCACAAGAAGGGACCTGCTTCAACGCCGCAGTGTTAAAGACAACATCCACCCCCCGCAGGGCTCTGCTTACACTGTGGAAATCTCGGACATCCCCTATGCGGAACTCAAGCATACGCTTAAAATTGTTATAGATGACTTCATCAGTTGCCGCTGCCCGATTCAGGTAATCCATCCTCATGAAATGCTGTTTTGCTTCATCGCGCGAGAATACAATGATCTTTTTTGGACAGCCCATCTCACCGGAGAGCAACCGTTTTGTCAGGACTTTACCAAGCGATCCTGTGCCCCCGGTAATCAGTATCGTTTTATCAGTTAGCATTTTTTTGACCTCAATGCTGCATATGGTGTCGGATCTTGGTGCATCTGCTCGATCATCATTTGCCATGGGGGAATTATAATGTTCGTATTCTTTAGCAGTCTGCTTCCATTGAGGCTTCGGTCGATCACGACCGAATCGTCCGGCCGTATTACTATGTCTAGGTTATAGACCGTTTTGACCAGATTGAGCAGGTCATATTTGCTAATCGGTTCAGATGCAACATGCCAGACTCCACGCATCTGCGGATAATCCTTGATGATGGTCGCAATGATCACAGAGAGCGCATTCGTCGTTAGACCGCTGAAAATTGCCCTTGTATAACCGTTAACCATACCCCCCTCATGGCTGAGGAACCATTCGATAAGACCATGATTGGTCTCGATCTCGCGGCCGATAATGGAGGTTCTTAGTGTGAGAGTGTGCTCGTAATCAATCTCACCGAGGTATTTTGTTCGGCCATAGAGGTCATCGGCATCGGCGAAATCATCCTCCCTGTAGTTCCCTCTCCGACCGGAGAAGACGCAGTCCGTGCTGATGTGAATCAAACGGATCTCTCTTTGCCGACAGATGTGCGCGAGCTGGTGCGGGAAGAGGGCATTTATTGCAATGCTCTGGAGGGGGTCGCGGGCGGCCGGTAGTTGCTTGACTATACCGATGCAATTTATGACTACATCGGGCTTGTATTCCTCGAGGGCTTTCTTAACCGTAGAGAGTTTGTCAGCACTGATGCGCCCTTTCAGCAGATCAGGGTTTAATACAGGATGATTTCGATATTTTTCTATATCCCCACGGATTGTACCTGCTACAGAGAACTGTCCAGATAGTGTTTGTAGCAGTTTATGGCCTAACATGCCAGTGGCGCCAAGTACCAGTAATCTCATGATGCATTACTCCTGGTTCAAAAGTGAACTATACAATTCTATATGTCTTTGGATGTGTTTTTCTAGAGTATACTCTTCTCTAACAATACGTAACCCATTTTCCACCAATTGAGCATACAATTGTTTATCGTTCAACAGTCTAATAATTGCATCCGCCAAAGATTTAGAATCTTTAGCCGGGACCGAAATACCTCCTTCTGGTGCATGGATGACATCAGGTAGAGCAGTCCCATCGAAAACAATTACAGGGGTTCCGCAGGCCATCGATTCGACTGCCATCATCCCAAATGCCTCGGCAATTGAAGGCATCAAAAAAATATCCGCAGAATTGAGGGCGTGTATGACCGTATCGGTATCTTTAGACCATCCCAACTCGATGACGTTATATTTATTTTTTAAAATTTCAAGACCCCCTTTCCCTTCAAAAACCAACAGATATGTTGGTTTTCGAGGAGTTAGAGAGAGTAACGCTTCTTTTATAAAATTCCACCCTTTTATCTGATCATCAGTGCCTTTAAATCGAAAAGCCAGCACATCAGCATCCTCAGGTATGCCAAATTCTTTGCGGCACTGATTACGATCCATTGGCTTAAATTTTTCTAAATCGACACCCAAAGGGATTATATGGCATGGCAAATGTGAGAGGATAGGACTCATACATACATTTTCGTACATCCATTTTGAAGCAACTATTAATGTGATGTCAGAGTGGCGCATTACCCAGCGTTTTATTTTCCACATCAAAGTGGTATTATCATGCCGTATTCTAAAAGGAATCTCAAATTTCTGGCACTTTCCACATCCGCATTTCCATCGCTCACAGCCGAGCGGGTATACACAATGTCCGGTCATCATCCACGGGTCGTGAATAGTCCAAACCATTTTATGTTTTTTATTCATCAAAGGAATGTTTAACAGGCTAAAAAATGAGTTTCCATGGATTATCTGCAGGTGAATCAGGTCAGCATCGCGATAATATTCCTTAAAGAAGATGGTTGATCCAGATATTGGAAGAATAGAGCGCAATCCTAAAAGGGATTCAAGGAGTGCAGCAAACGTTTTATCGTAAAGCCTTGTTATCGCGTTTCCTAATTTGTGAATGTTTTCATCATTAGACTGTTTTATCATGACTGCCATGTTGGACTTATGTCCGAGACACTTAAGCGCTTTATGAATTTTACAGCCGTTAAATTGTTCCCCTGCAGAATCCCACGTAGTTATTGTTAGTATGTTCATTATTCCCTTGCAATCCGTTGTTTCGTTCTTGGACATTTAGTCACCGCATTTTGTAGCCACGCCACGCATCGATAACGCTTTGAAATCACATCGACCCCATATCCCACCCGATTTGGATGAGGAGAATACCCGTACCTATCGAAAACTATTGACTGATTTGAGGCTCAACTGGGTTATTTTTTCTAAAGATATACATTCCAGCAGGGTTGTTTGGAGGACGTTCGATATCTATAAGATAAAATCCTGCCTTTTCAAGGATATGCACGTAATTTCGGAAGTCCCGATACTTTTGGTACACGCCATCAGTATTCATCCCCTGTATAAGCATGGTCCACGCGTCATGGATCCTCCCTTTCTTTAGCCTGACCATAGCACCTAGGATTCTGGACTGCCACGAATTCCAAGGGTTTTCACACCACGTGTAGATAAAGATCCATCTTTTTGAGTAGTAGCCCAGATTCTCTAAAATCTTCTCATAGATCGTGTCAGAAAGGATGTGGAAGAGCATGTCAAAACAGAGCACAATATTGCCTGAAACTGGCAAGCGCACATCGGCGGAGGCCGCGTGGAACACCCATGAGGGACGGTTAGATCGATTCTTCTCGATAATGCTCTGGGAGATGTCAATGCCTGTGTACGTGCAGCAATCTCTCCCGTTCCAGAAAAGAAGATCTCCGCACCCAACATCCACAACATCATCGACGACACCAGCGTACTTCTGTAGGATACCGTACCTCCATGCATAATCAGAGGTTAGATCGATCGGGATGAGAGTACCTGTACTGGCGCCGCCCTCCTTGTAATGTGACTCCCAGGAGAATTCCATACACAGTTATCAGCAACAGTAGATTAAAGATGTCCTTCTTTTTCTGACACTCTCCCCTCTCTTCTGAAAGTTAAGTACTTTTGTAGTTCAATCGATTCTCCCCTCTCCTCTCCCCTTGCTCAGCGCGCATAGAAGAGTTGCCATCGAAGCAGGGTGGGCATTGGATTTATGACCACCTCTTTATTGCCTCGTTGACTGGACTGCATTTATTAAGTTGAGTATTCAACTATCTCTGGGTTTGGTCTGATGACTCAAGGAGCAGAACTATGATCGACATCAAGACGATTATGCGGGACTTCATGCGAGCGAGATCGTTGCAAGAGTTTATAAACATGAGATACAAGGACGAAACAAAATTAATTCTCGATCGTCATGACCTGGGGGCCATAGTAACAAAATCCGGTGCAATGTTTCACCCCACACAAATGATCAATAATGCGTTGCACATAAGCAGAGAGATCGATATGTCAGATATTAGGCCAACAGATATTGTTGTCGATATTGGCGCATGTATTGGAGGTTTTGCCATTCCAGCGGCGATGATCGCCAGACATGTTTATGCTGTAGAACCACTATACGCCGACGAACTGCAAAAAAACATTGTACTGAATGGCCTTGAAAACAAAATTACGGTTATAGAGGCCGGTTTGGGTTTTGGTGACGCGCTTACCGTGACGTATGGAACTCGCAAAAAAAACATAAAGACCATGACCCTTCGCGAACTGATAGATATCGGTGGTTGCAATTTCTTAAAATGTGATTGTGAAGGAGCCGAATGGACAATAAACCCTGAAGATCTGAAGGGCGTCCGACGGATTGAACTTGAAATACATCGAGGCAGGCAATCCATTCTTCCTGAGAACCCAGATCTGTTAACCTGGATAGAGAGTAACTATAAGGTACGGAAGATTGAGAAAGAAGGCGGCGATGACGGGGCATACTGGCATTGCTTTGAACAATAGTTCATAACCATCACAGCCCCCCTGGAAATCTTGTATAATGAAGCATTTAACACCACCCTCGAATGAGAGGACTATTAGCCGTTAACAGTTTTACCGCCTTTCCGCATCCACCAGGATGCTCCACACAGGAACCATGATCTGTATCTCCCCCATAAACCTTGCTTACCGTCTTCCCGCCCGCCATCAAAACAGATATCAAGCAATCACCGGAAATGACTCAAGAACATGAGCAGTGATGATGCACCGCAGCCTAACCCCCTCACCACCCTCATCCTGGACTTCGACGGCGTCATCGTCGAGTCCATCCCCATGAAGACCGCGGCGTTCAGGAAGGTCTTCTCCTTTGCGTCCCCAAAGCAACTCGAGGAGATCATCGCATTCCACCTCGATAACGGCGGGATGTCCCGCCACGACAAGTTCCGCTACATCTACGCAAACATCCTCCGTGAGCCCCTCACCCCCGAACAGGAGGAGCGGCTCGCAGCCGAGTACTCCGGGCTGACCTTTGATGCAATGCTCACCGTCCCATACGTCGAGGGAGCGGAGGAACTCCTGCAGGACTGCTCCCGGAGGCTCCCGCTCTACATCGTCTCCGCAACCCCGGAGCCCGAGATGCAGGAGATCGCCCGCCGCAGAGGGCTCACAGGATACTTCAGGCGGATATACGGCTCACCGAAGACGAAGGCCGAGTGCATCCGCGAGATCCTTCTAGAGACCGGCGCCGCGCCCGAAGAGGCCCTCTTCGTCGGCGACGCCCCGAACGACTGGGACGCAGCCTGCGAGACCGGCGTTCGGTTCGTCGCGAGGATCCCGCCCGGCGATAGAGATCGGTTTGCCGGCCGACCTGGGGTGGAGGCGGTCGTGGAGGATCTTCATCAACTCCGGGAGTATCTACGGGGGAACATATGCTCATCCCGATCTCGTACCCCCTGAACCGTGCAGCGCCCCTCTACCCAGGAACGGAACCGCTCACGATCACCCGCACGAAGTCTTTTAAGAAGGGAGACGCGGAGGAGAAGAGCCTGATCACCTTCTCCAGCCACGCCGGGACGCACATCGACCTTCCCCGGCACTTCTGTCCGGGCGGGGGTTCGGTTCAGGCCCTCCTTGCCCCGGAGGCGGTCCTTGAACCTGCACGGTGCATCGCGGTCCCGAAGACCGGGGCCGAATCGATCCGGATCTACGACCTCCTCGAACACCTCGACGCGATCCGGACGTCACGCGCGCTCTTCATCAGGACCGGGAACGGCCGGCTCCGGGAGACCGACCCTGCCGCCTATGCACAGAGGCACCCCCGGGTGCACCCGGAGGTGCCGGGCTTCCTCCGCATGCAGAACCCGGGCCTCAGGCTGTTCGGGATCGATACCATCTCCATCGCCGTCCCCGCAGATCCGGAGGGAGGCGCGGAGGCGCATCGCGCGTTCCTCTGCGGATCGCCGCACATCTTCCTCCTCGAGGACGTGGATTTCTCGTACGGCAGGCTGATCGAGGAGCCCTGGACCCTGCGGGTCTACCCGATGGTCTTCGACGACCTGGACGCGGTGCCGGTAGTGGCGCTCGCGGAGTTCGGGTGATACCGCTCCCAGTCCCCCAGAGCCTCCTCCAGTTCCCGCATATGATGAAAAAGCCTCATTCTCCCACCCTGGCGAGGAGACCTCTGTCAATCGTATCGTAGAGATATTTCAGATCGAGGAACTGCGCAATCACGCCGGCCTCAAAAGCGATGCGCGTGTCCTCATCCCGGGAGACAAGAAGACGGCCGGTCTTCACCACCTCATACTGGAACTCGACGGGCGCATCATTCAGTATTCGGAGATCGATCTCATACCTCGGCGTGACACACTGCTCAAGGTCGGATGCAATGCCCATGGTATATTTATAGAGTTCATAGGGTTCTCTCTCGCCGGAGACAAACAACGCTATATCAATGTCGTGGAACCCGGCATGGCGGAGGAAAGAGCCGTAGAGGTATCCGAGTAGTATGTCCTCCCTGCCGTCAAGGCATCGGCGGATCTGACCGATGATCCGCTCTCTCTCAGTATCGTCCACTTCTCCTTTCATCTCCCGCATCGCCCGACCCCCCGCAGCGGGTCAATTCCACGTATAATCAAACCTGCCAGCAAAGAGGGTTGCGTCATCCCTGCTCATTAACCCTTCCCTGTGGCAGAACCCGGTATCCTGTAGCGGTCGCCCCCTGTCAAAGGACATGTGGAAAGGCCTTGTCCGGGCCCTGTAGATGCCCAATTCCCGGAGATCGCCTGCGCATGAGGGGCTGCTCACGATCCAGACGCGACGCCCTTCCCAGCAAGGATATCCCGGAGCCGCTCCCTGCCGGCAGGTTCCGGAATAACTCTCCCCTCCTCACGGGCGGCCTCAAGCCAGAGGGAGACAGCGACCTTCACCTCCCGGAGCGCCTCCTCCTCGGTCTCGCCGAAGGCAGAGCACCCCGGAAGTTCCGGGACCACGGCGACGAACCCCTCATCCTCATCGCTGTAGATGATCTCGATTGCGTATTTATGCGGCATTGTCATCCTCCAAGAGGTTATAACTCTCAATAACTTTAACTTGCGGGAGTGAAGGGGGCGGAGCGGGAAGTCCCCGGTCGAGAGGAGCGGGGATGAAAGCGGAGCCGCCCTTCCTTCCTGCGATAGATATATCATCTTGGGTATCATAATATGGTATACCCAAATAATATGGTATACCCAACATGAAGTATAAACTTGATAGGTCAGCGCATTCGGTCTTTGCTCTCTATTATCATCTGGTGATAGTAGTGAAGTATCGCCGGAAAGCGTTATATTCTGACGATATTCGGGAGCGTCTGAAAGATATCGTGTGGAACCTATCGGACGAATTGGGTATAGACGTTGTTGCTCACGAACCTGCGGAAGATCACTATCATCTTCTCTTCAAGGCGACTCCGAAAACCAACCTCGTCAATGTTGTC
>JALHIW010000054.1:0-3431 GCA_022837745.1 Methanomicrobiaceae archaeon
GAATATCGTCAGAATACAACGCCTTCCGGCGATACTTCACTACTATCACCAGATGATAGTAGAGAGCAAAGACCGAATGTGCAGACCTATCAAGTTTATACCTCATGTTGGGTTAAAAACCAGGTAAACCGGATTGTATGACTCAACAGCGGATAATTGCAGAAAAAACAGGGACCTGCTCTCATGTCGATCTAAAAACGTTCTCTCCATCGGGGACTTTCCCGAGGGTGCTGCGGATGTAGTTAAGGTCGTCTTCATCTGCTGCGATCTCATAAAGTATGGTTCCCAGATTTGGACAACGCTTTGTAAAAGGCAGCAGTATCTTACCTCTTTTAACCTGCAGCCCTACAAGCATCGGCTCCTTAAGGAGTACCCGAATATCCTTAAAGACAAAACCTGGAGATATCTCGTAGTACTCTCTGCAGTGTCGCTTGATGTAGTCGTTTACCTCCTTCGGTGTCGCGTCCATGAGGAGCACCTTTCCACCGAGGCTGTTTATGCAACAGGATGGCATCTTACCTTGTTCGTCTTTGTACGAATAAATACCTTGCCATCTTCAGTTACCCTCACCGCGCGCGATAGTTGTTTTCAGACAGTTTCGCAAATGACCTGCCGGTCGACTTAATGCCTGAAGATGCTAATATATTTAGCGTGGAGCACGAACCGGCAGTAAAAAAGGTCCTCTATTGGTGCGACCGGTGCAATGTTCCTCTCATCGGGCGCACATGCGGCTGCAGGGCAAATTCAAGAGAGATAGCACTGCTGCCGCCGCATGACGTCCGACCCGCGCTTGCGGGAGATATAGCTCTCATCAAACGCCTTCTTGCCGATCGATTTGGGGATATACCCCTCCCGCACGTTGTGCTGCTCAACAAGACCGGTGGAATCGACAGGGCCGATCTTGTGATCGTGAACGGCGAACGATTCGGCTGGCTCACGTTTGACCCAATCGCGCGACAATACAGCCTGGATATCACGCCAGAAGCGATCTCCTGGATCCTCCCGCACGCAACCAGCGGCGTCGTCGACCTCGATACCGAGCCCGCGGTGCGCGCTCACAGGGGCCGTATCGGCGGGAAACGGTTTCCTCTTTCGACCCCCGTAACAGATGGGACGGTCATAATCACCTATAAAAATCGGTTCGGCACGGGGGTCGTCAGGGACGGCCAGGTCCGGGTAAAAGAACTCCTCCCCGTTGAGCCCGGCATTCGGCCTGATCCGGGCTGGGAGAGGGTGATAGAGAGAAACCGCTACCACTTGAAGAACCTGGAGCGCAACGCCGTTCGGACCATCAAAAAACACATGAACGACCGGCCGTGCGTGAACGTCTCGTTCTCCGGAGGCAAGGACAGCACCGCCGTCCTCCACCTCGCCCGGAAGGCCGGGGTGGAGAGGGCGTTCTTCATAGATACAGGGCTTGAACTCCCCGAGACGGTGGAGTTTGCGGAGTCTCAGGGTGTCGAGATCATCCGCAAAGGCGGTGACTTCTTCGAGGCGGTCAAGAAAGCCGGGCCGCCGGCGAAGGACCGCCGCTGGTGCTGCAAACTCCTGAAACTCCGTCCTTTGAAGATCTACCTGGCCGGGACTGGGCCGTGCGTCACCATACAGGGGAACCGCTGGTATGAGTCCTGGAACCGCGCTGATCTCGACGAAACCAGCCAGAACCCGGCCAACCCGCTGCAGGTGAACGTCTCGCCGATCCGGAACTGGCGGGCGCTTGAGGTCTTCCTATACCTCTGGTGGCAGGGTGTCCCCATAAACCCGCTTTACGAGAAGGGGCTTGAGCGGATTGGATGTTACCTCTGTCCGGCGGTGCTGGAGAGCGAGTACGAGATGCTGCGGGGGTTGCATCCGGAACTTACGGGGCCATGGGATGAGTTCCTGGCCCGCTGGGCGGAGAAGAACGGGTTTCCGGAGGCCTATTGCCGGTGGGGGCTGTGGCGGTGGCGGGCTCTGCCCCCGAAGATGCGCGAGGTCTGCAGGGATCACGGCATCCCCCTCAACGACGATTTTACCCTGAAGGCGGCAGCGCCGGAGGATGGAGCAGAGATGACAGAAACGAAGAGTCCAACAACTCGTGAAATTGAGTTTAACCCGGATGAGATCCGCAGAGACTTCCCGATCCTGGATGACGACATCATCTACCTCGATAACGCGGCGACTACGTTCTCACCGGAACCGGTGGTGGAGGCGCTCGTCGAGTTTGAGCACCATTACAGGGCAAACGTCGGCCGGGGCGTCCACCGGCTGACACAGATAGCGACACAGCGCTACTGGCATGCCCACGAGAAGGTGGCCCGGTTTATAGGCGGCGGGGATGGGGTAACGGTATTTACGAAGAACACAACGGAAGCAATCAACATGGTCGCGCAGGGGCTCTCCTGGAGGCCTGGCGACCGTGTGGCGACCACCATCCTTGAGCACCACTCAAACCTCCTTCCATGGAGGGCGCTTGCAAAGCAGGGGGTTGAGGTCGACCTGATCGGGATCGATGCCAACTACGCGCTCGACCTTAATGCGCTCGAGGAGGCCCTCTCCGGCGGCAGTGTCAGGCTCGTTGCCGTGACACACGCCTCAAACGTCCTCGGGGTGACTACACCTGTACCGGAGATCGCGCGGCTCTGCCGGGAGCACGGGGCGCTGCTCCTGGTGGATGCGGCGCAGTCGCTCCCACATATGCCGGTCGACGTCTCAAGCCTCGATTGTGACTTCCTATGTTTCTCGGGGCACAAGATCTTTGGGCCGACGGGGACCGGTGTCCTCTGGATGAGGGAGGCGCTTATCGAGCCGCCGGTTCTCGGCGGCGGGATGGTCGCGAGCGTGACATCGGATGGCTACGTCCCGGCGGAGGGTTACCTCCGCTACGAGGCGGGAACGCCAAACATCAGCGGGGGTATTGCGCTCGGCGCCGCCGTGGACTACCTCTCGGCGATCGGGATGGATCGAATCCACCGCCACGAGGAGCGCCTGACGGCGCGGCTGATCGAGGGTCTCTCTGCAACTGAGGGCGTCAGGGTATATGCCGGAAAGAGGCCAGATGCCCGGATAGGGGTGGTCTCGTTCATCATCGATGGTGTTCACCCGCAGGAGGCCGCGCAGATGCTTGATGAGGAGGCGGACATCATGGTGCGTTCGGGGCACCACTGCTGCCAGCCGCTGATGGATTACCTGGGTCTCCCGGAGGGGACGGTCAGGGCAAGCCTGGCGGCATTCACGACGGAGCAGGAGATCGATCTCCTGATCGCGGCCGTCGATGAGATCAGCCGGGGACGGTAGAGCCAGATGTTGCGCCCCCCCTGCTGGAGGCAGGCGGCGGGCAGTGGTAACGGTCAGTCAACTACCCCACCCTAAAGGGTGGGGCTTGCTGCCGGGGCCCCTTGCGGGGCACAGAGCTGCAATTTAATGTGTGCGAAGGTTGACGGTTCAAAAGA
>JALHIW010000078.1:0-839 GCA_022837745.1 Methanomicrobiaceae archaeon
CACCTTCTACCGCAACACCAGCTACTGCTTCCAGTACGGAAGGCCCTGCGCCTACTTCCAGCTCTGCCGCTCGGGCGGCAACCCCAACGTCATCGAAAACCATTTCCAACGGATCGCCCCGCACGAAGAGCTGCGGGACGGAGCCGGTGAAGACGCCGCTCCGGTGTTTTAAATCCCAACCATAAGGAGACGAAGCCATGCTTCCAAAGACCAAAAGCAAACCCAAACACACGCTCTCGGACCTCACCGCCCTGGTGTACGGCCCGAGCAAGATCGGCAAAAGCACCTGGTGCTCCAAGGCCGATGACGCACTGTTCCTGGCTACCGAGCCGGGGCTGAACGCCCTGGAGGTGTTTCAGACCCCGATCACCTGCTGGGACGACCTTCTGCAGGCCTGCGCCGAAATCGCCGAGGGCAAGCACGAGTTCAAGACCATCGTCGTCGACACGGTGGATAACGCCTACAAGATGTGCTCGGACTACGTCTGCAAGAAATTCAAGATCAAGGGCTACGCGCTGATCAACAACGAGTTCCAGCGTGTCATCAACAAGCTCGCCTTCCTGCCCTATGGGCTGATCCTGATCTCCCACTCCCAGGAGCGGGACATCGAGACCCGGACCGGCAAACACACCCGCATCGTGCCGACGTTACCGGAAAAGGCGCGGAAACTGGTCACCGGCCTGGTGGACCTGATCCTGTTCTGCGACCTGGACATGAAAACCGGCGAGGACGGCAAGCCTGTCTGGCAGCGCGTGATGCGCACCAAGCCCAGTCCCAACTACGACGCCGGTGACCGCACCGGCCGACTCCCCGAAGTCATCCCCCTCGATTTTCCGAGC
>JALHIW010000078.1:847-1396 GCA_022837745.1 Methanomicrobiaceae archaeon
CCCTCGATTTTCCGAGCTTCATGAAAGCGTTCAACAACACGGCAGCCGGAGCTGCGGCGAGTGCCGCCCGGCCGAAGCCGGAGCCGACCGCGAGTGCGGTGGCGAAACCACAACAGTAAGGAGATCCAACCATGGAAAACTACGAAAACCAATCCAACAGCAACCTGGACCTGGCGCAGTTCGACGACGCCTTCGAAACCGCCGAAGTCGAGGAACGTGAGTTCGAGGCCGTCCCCGACGGCAAGTACCAGGTCAACGTCGACCGGGTCGAACTGACCCGCGCCCAGACTTCGGGCAATCCCATGCTCAAGTGGACCCTGCGCATTCTCGCGCCGACCCACAAGGGGCGTCTGCTCTGGCGCAACAACGTCATGGCCAGCAACGAGAACATCAAGTGGCTCAAGCAGGACCTCTACACCTGCGGGCTGCAGCTCCAGAAGCTCTCAGACCTGCCGGGCCACCTCGAGCAGCTTCTCAACATCAAGCTGGAGGTGACCAAGCGCACTCGCGGTGAAAACGAGAACATCTACTTCAACCGTCGCATTGTCA
>JALHIW010000027.1:0-24404 GCA_022837745.1 Methanomicrobiaceae archaeon
ATCCTTTAAATCCTCATCGCTCTTCAAAATCAAAGTAATAGGTTTAGCCATCGTTATGTGTTAACACATAACGAGAACAGTTGCATTTGTCAACGGAATTTACCCCGTTTAGGATTTTAATCAAGATACAACCATTTTGAATCTGGCTCGTTATGAATTGGCGGGAATGTAGGTATTCCGCCACATTTGGGGAAAATTATCCCGCCAGTGACAACAGGGGGAGACCCCCCTCCCCGCGAGCCGCCACCCCAATGGCGATAACCACCACGGTCCACTGTCCGGAATTAACCCGGGGAAAATCCAGATCCAGCACCCCGGGAGAGGGAGATGAGCAGCAAGCAGAGTCCGATGATTCGGAATCGATAGACTACGACCCCTCGATCCGGGCATCATACTTCTCGTTCAAGACGTGCTCTTTGACCACCGTCCCCTCCGGGATGATCACCTCCGGCCAGAGCCTGGCCCCGGCGTGGACAACCACGTCGTTCTTCAGCACCACCTGCGGCCCGATCACCGTGTCGTGCTCGATGCTGCATTTATTGCCGATTACTGTATCGTTGTCGATGATGCTCCCGCTCACCGTGGTGCCTCTCCCGATCACCACCCGGTTGTAGAGGGACGAGGAGAAGATCTTCGCGCTCTCCTTGATGATGCAACCATCCCCGATACTGGTATAAGGGCCGATGATGACGTTCTCCTCGATTGCAGTCCCGGCACCGATCGAGACCGGCCCGATCACCCTGGAGTTTGTACCTATCGAGACAAATCCGCCAATATGCACCGGACCAAGGATTCGGCCGCCCCTGATGGCAAGATCTCCGGAGATGCTGGTGAAACTGATCCCCTGCAGTTTCCAGCGCTCGGCCTCGCGCAGCGACCTCGGGTTCCCCACGTCAGACCAGTTGCCCCGGACGGGCCAGCCCTTAAGGACATAACCCTCTTCCATCAAGTCTGGAAAAAGGTTCCGGGCAAAGTCAAACTTCTCCCCTGCCGGGATGTGATCGAATATCGCCGGGTCGCAGGCATATATCCCGGTGCTTGCCAGGTTCGAGAAGATCTCCCCTGGGCCGGGCTTCTCCCTGAACCGTTTTATCCGGCAGTCTGCATCGATCTCGGCTATCCCATAACCCGTGGGATCGTCGATGCTGATCAGCCCGATGGTGGTGATCGAGTCGTTGGCAAGGTGTTCGCGGTATAGTTCAAGCAGGTTCAAGTCCACCACGTGATCGCCGCCAACGACCAGAAACGGCTGGCCATCAAGGTATTTCTGGGCATTCTTGACGCTTCCAGCCGTCCCTAGTTTTGTCTTCTCGTGGACGTAGGTTATATTGACACCAAAGAGCGACCCGTTGCCAAGCGCCCCCTCGATGGCCTCGCTCATGTAACCGAGGGTGACCACCACATCGTTGAACCCCAGGTTTGAGAGGTGTGAGACCAGGTGCTGGATCGAGGGTTTGTTGACGATTGGAATGCATGGTTTTGGACGCCCGAATGTGAGGGGGCGGAGCCGTGTCCCCTCCCCTCCACACATTATGCACACCTTCATGCCACTCCATTGTGTGCGTATCGATTTAACCCTATTGAGATTGAATCAGCACGGGTCACATTGATACAGGCCGCATGCTGAAAACCGCCCCGCACCCCAGGGGCGGGTCTTTCCGAATCTTTATCCTCCCCTGCGCAAGAGACTCACCTTGAATGACAGAGTTTGAGTGCAGGCTCTGCGGCAAGTGCTGTATGAACGCCGGAGACGCTCTCATCGAGATCGATAGAAAACTGAACAGCCGTGAGTATCTCTGTCGGCAGAAGATCGTCGGCGGGACGTTTCGCGCCCGCGTCGAGGAGCGGTTCCTCGATGCTTTCAGGGACACCTCAGAGAAAGATGCAAACCCATCCTGGTGCCCCTTCCTGCGGCCCATGCCGGGCCGCAAAGGGAAGTACATCTGCACCATCCACAACACCCGTCCACCGATCTGCAGGTCATACATCTGCTGCAGCATGCGAATCTACGACTCCTCCGGAGAGGAGGCAGGAAAGGTGAAGGGCAGGCGAAGCCTTGTCACGGAGGATCCTGCACTGCGGCAGTGCTGGGAGGGGGAGGTGGCACCGCTTGCGATCGACGACGATAACGCCTGGAAGAAGGAGGTTGCCGCCATCCTCGGCCGTGCAGGGTATCGGGTAGAGGCCTATGAATGAGCATGAACGTCGCCTCCCGGTCATCGGGGGCCGGGTCGCGTGTACGCAGAACGAGGCGGTTCCCGTGGAGAGATGCGGGCTCTGTGTCCATTCCTCGCGGGTCGTGATCGCAGGAAGAGAACTGCCGTCACCGGCGCGGGCTTACTGCAGCCTCTGCCGTGGCGCGCCAGATATCGATATGGCAAAGGTTGAGGCCGTCCTCTGCGACGACCAGAGGGGCGAGGGCTTCCGCAGCATAGCAAACGTCATAAGTTAGCAGGTCACTTCCGCCAGAACTCCCAGGGGTGTTTCGTCTGGAACGGAACCCCTTTTGTCTCGCGGCTCCAGTCGGTCTCGATCGTGTGATGAACCAGCCGGACCTCCTTCTTGAGTTCGGCAAGGGCATTCTTGACCTCCTCAAGTTCCTGCTGCAGCCGGTTAAACTCTTCAAACGAGCGCGGTTGCCGCACCGGAGCCTCTCCAGCATCCTTGCAGGAGAGACCGGCCTCGATCAACTCCAGGATGGCCTCATTTCTGTCGAGCGAATGCTCTCTCGCAAACTGGTCGATCTGCTCCATCAGGTCGGGATCGAGTGCAAACGAACATCTCATCACCATGGGTCGTCAACACCCCCGATTATACAACCTCTTTGCTGATTATACTGTCTGCCGAGAACTCTGAGAGACGATCCGCTCACCATATAGCAACTCGCAAAAAATGAATTCTCCCCTGCCTCTCCATGAAAGGGGGCAGGTCAACTGATATTTTCCAGGTTATAACCTTTCTGCGCGAGCAAGGCCTTCACCCGTTCGCGATGGTTGCCCTGCAGTTCGATCGAAGAGTCCTTGACCGTACCGCCACAGGCCAGTTTTGCCTTCAGGAACTTTGAGAGGTCATCGAGATCTATGTCATATGGGTCGAGGCCCTCGATGACCGTGACCTCTTTTCCATACCGACGTTTATTGATCTTTACAGTAATTCTCTGTTGTTCCTTTGCAACTTCCTCACAGATGCACAGTTCTTTTGGCAGTCCGCATGTCGGACAGATCCCACCGTTCATTGCATGTACCTTTCAGCTCTCGTTATATATTATTTGGCATGGTCATCCATCGATCTGGCACACGTCACAGCCGAGTGATAGCACCTGGTCTGGCCTGCTGCGATAACGATAGACTGTAATCCCTTTACAGCGGAGTTCATGAGCAAGGGAATAGATCCGACTGATCTCCCCCACGGTTGCGCGCTCCGGGAGGTTAACCGTCTTTGAGACCGCATTATCCACATACTTCTGGAATGCGGCCTGCATCCGGACGTGGTGCTCGGGGGTGATCTCAAGGGCCGTCTTGAATAGGTCAAGGGTATGGTCGTCCAGAGGGAGGCCAGCAACCGTTCCATGGCGGCGGACGTGTTCGACCACGTCCTTTCCGCCGGCAGTGGGGGGCAGGAACTCAGTGATCAGATCGCTTACAATCCTCACAGGCTGGCCGTCGATCGTCCGCTCGTAGGCAAAAGAGAAGACCGGTTCGATACCGCTCGTCGTCCCGGCTATAAGATGGATCGACCCCGTTGGAGCAATGGTTGTGACGGTGGCGTTGCGCATATCCCCGTGGAAGACCGAACCCTCGATCGCCGGAAACGAGCCCTTCTCCACGCCCAGTTCCTCTGAGCGCTCCCGCGCCGTGGTTTGAACCTTCTCCATCAGGTTCTCGGCAAACCGGAGCGCTTCCTCCGATTCGTATGGGATATCGAGGCGTATGAGCGCTTCGGCAAACCCCATCACCCCGAGCCCGATCTTTCTTGTGGCCAGGGTCTTCTCGCGGATCTGAGGGAGAGGGAAATGGTTAACATCGATGACCGAGTCGAGAAACTCGACGCCGCACCGGACCACCCTGACCAGCAGGTCATCATCGATCTCGCTCTTCCTGATGCACCTGGCCAGGTTAATGCTCCCCAGGTTGCAGCTCTCATAGGGGTAGAGGGGCTGCTCACCGCATGGGTTGGTAGCCTCGATGAGACCAAGGTGCGGTGTGGTGTTCCGCCGGTTGATCTCGTCGAGAAAGATTACACCAGGTTCACCTGAGATCCAGGCCGATTCAGCAATGATGCGCCAGAGCGAGCGAGCGTTGATACTCTTCCAGACGCTGCCGTCACGCGGGTTTACAAGGTCGTAGTCGAGACCACCCTCCAGGCTCCGGAGGAACTGCTCATCAACCCCGACAGAGATGTTGAAGTTTGTAAGCCCGCCCTCACGTTTGCAGGTAACAAACTCCTCGATGTCGGGGTGAGAGGCAGCGAGCACGCCCATGTTTGCCCCCCTCCTCCGCCCGCCCTGGCGTACCGCCGCTGTCGCTGCATCAAAGACCCGCATGAACGAGACCGGCCCGGTTGCGGCACCCCTCACACCGTTGACTATGTCCCCGCGAGGCCGCAGGTGCGAGAACGAGAACCCGGTCCCCCCGCCGGACTGGTGGATGAGCGCCATGTGTGTGAGGGTTGTAAAGATACCCTCAATCGAGTCCTCCACAGGGAGGACGAAGCACGCGGAGAGTTGTCCTCCGGGAGTGCCAGCGTTCATCAGGGTAGGTGAGTTCGGCAGGAAAAGGAGATCCGAGAGGAGTGAGAAGAACTCGCGCGATCGTTCCGTCCCGCCAACGGCGCTGGCGGCACGCCAGAAAAGACCCTCAGGCGTCTCGCCTGGAAGGAGGTAGCGGCGTTCCAGGAGGAGACGGGCTGCTGGAGTGAGTTCCATATTACCCTTCATGGAACCCCGGCCTTAATAAGCCGTTGTGTCCAACTCTTCTGCTGGCGATGTCTCTTATAGTGCTCGGAACCGCATCCCACGTCGGCAAAAGCGTGACCGTTGCAGCACTCTGCCGTGCGCTCTACCGGCGCGGGATCCCGGTTGCGCCTTTCAAATCCCAGAACATGAGCCTCAACTCCTACGTCACCGCCGACGGGAGTGAGATCGGGATTGCTCAGGCTGCCCAGGCCTTCGCGGCCGGGATCGAACCAGAGGCCGATATGAACCCGATCCTCCTCAAACCAAAGGGGGAGGCGGTCTCGCAGGTGGTTCTGCTCGGCCGGCCTTACAAGGATGTGCAGATCCGGGACTACTACATGGAGACAGATAAACTTCTTGCAGAGGCGGTTGCCGCTTTCGAACGGTTGCAGAGACGGTTCGGAAACGTTGTGGTGGAGGGTGCCGGAGGGGCGGCTGAGGTGAACCTCTACGACCGTGACATTGCAAACATAAGGCTCGCCCTGGCGCTCCGCCTTCCAGTTCTCCTGGTCGCAGATATAGAGCGGGGCGGGGTCTTTGCCCAGGTCTACGGCACTCTTGCCCTCCTCCCCGAAGAGATCCGATCGCTTGTAAAGGGGGTTATCATCAACAAGTTCCGGGGCGATCCCGCGCTGTTTGAATCAGGTGTTGCCAGACTCGAAGAACTCACAGGTGTGCCGGTCCTCGGTGTGGTGCCATACACCGATATACGTATTCCAAGCGAGGACTCCCTCTCGATCTACGACGGGAGAAGAGGGGTGGCAGGAGAAGCAATCAGGATCGCCGTCATCCGGCTCCCACGGATCTCAAACTTCACCGACTTCGAACTCCTTGAGCGGCACGCTGTGGTGGAGTATGTCACGCCAGGAGAATCGCTTGCCGGCTACGACTGCATCATCCTTCCCGGGACGAAGAACACCGTGGAGGATCTCAACGTCCTTCGCGGGCACGGCGTGGAGAAGGAACTCGCACTTTCCAGGGAGAGGGGTGTCCCGATCATCGGGATCTGCGGGGGATACCAGATACTCGGGAAGGCTATCATCGATAGCGGTATCGAGTCTGGAGACGACCCTGCCGAGTATACGGGTTTCGGGCTCCTCGACGTCGTCACGACATTTACCGGCTACCGGAAGACGACGGTGCAGGTCAGGCGGCGGGCAACAGGCCCTGGCCCCATCCTCCAGGCTATGGGGGAGGTGGAGGGTTACGAGATACATATGGGCGAGACAGAGCGGCGAGGACTGCCAGAGGCGTTCGCCGGCGAAGGCGCTGCGACACCCGACGGCCTGGTCTTCGGGACATACATGCATGGACTCTTCCAGAACCCCGGTGCTGTAAACGCCCTCCTCGCCTATCTATCGAAACGCCGGGGGCTGCCGTTTGAGCCTATAACGGAGGCGGACGGCGGCGCATTGGGCGCATCCGCAGCATACGATGACCTGGCCAGGCATTTTGAGGCGCATATTGATATGGACGCGATCCTGAAATGTTTCTCAGGCTGAGGCATGGGTAAGAGGTCAGGTATACCTGACCTCTTACCTCCTATTTCCATATCCCTGTTCTCCGTTTATCCCTTAGAGATCAGGGCTTATGGAATTTACAGCAATTTGTTTACGCTATCCGGACAGTGCCTGCACAGATCCGGCTCTCAAACATGATGCACCCTCGCTTCCACTGTAAGTGAACAAATCTGATGGGGGACGGGAAGGGTTCGATCCGATGGAAACTTTAATCGCATCTGCAAAAGGAGTTACTCTTTGTTACGCATGGACAGAGATTATATCGCATTTCATGGCAATCTGGAGCAGTTGCTCGGGAAAGTGGAATCAGGGGAGATGATCCCGAAACTGCAGGCGTCCCACGCACCCATGTGCAAATTCTTCACCACATATTATGTGATCAGCGGCATCCGGCATGTGGTCCCCCTTGTGCATGGCCCGACTGGGTGTCCGCTCTATATGTCGGATTTTGTCCGGACACGTGAATGCTGTGAGATCCGTGGCATTCCGCTGGAGCCGACCGCCTGCACCGCTCTCGATGAGAGCCATGTGATCTATGGCGGAGAGGGTAAGCTGCTGGAGGCGGTGAAGGAAGCGTATGCAAAGTATCATCCCGACCTTATTGTTATCCTCTCCTGCTGCTGCTCCGGCATCATCGGCGACGATGTGGAGAGCATCGCCCGTATAGCGGAGGAAGAGGTGGGATGCCGGGTGCTGGCGCTCAGAAGCGAAGGCTTTGGCGGCGACTTCAGGAGCGGATACGAGGATGCCTTCAAGGTCCTCCTTGAACTGATGGAGCCGCCGGAGAAGACGATGAAGGGGGTGATCAATATCCTCGGCGCCCGATGGGGCCCCACGCCCACGGAGTACCACTATGACCTGGATGAGATCGAACGCCTACTCCATGAGATCGGGATAAGGATCAATGCGATCATCGCGGGGGGTTGCACCGTCGAGCAGCTCCGGCATGCACGCGAGGTCGAACTGAACGCCTCGTGGTGCTATGACTGGGGGCAGAAACTGGGCGACCTGATGCAGGTGTGCGGTTCGGCATCCCGTACAGCAGGACGGGGCAGCCCTATGGCCTTAAAGCAACGGAGGAGTGGCTGCTCGGTGTGGCGGAACCCCTCGGCATGGAGAGGGAGGCACAGGAGGTCATCGAGAAAGAGGTGCGGCAGGTGCAGCCGGAGGTCGACTACCTGCACGAGGCGCTCGCCGGGAAGACGGCGATCATCGAGATCACGGAGTTCCCCGGCCCTATCCGCGCGCTCTCGCTCGCGCGAATGGCAGAGGAGTTTGGCGCATACCCGATCGTGATCAACGTCCACCCGTATACGGTCAAGGAACGGATGCCCAGCATCAAATACATCCTCGAGACCGGTCTGAACCCGGAGCTCATACTGACGAAGGGGCTCTTCGAACTGGGAAGTTTCCGTTCGTCGAAAGAGACAGAGGACGAGCTGGAGGCGATTGTGCAGGAGTATGAAGACCCGATATTCTTCGGCAACTCCGGGAGGTTCCCACCCTGCCCGGTGGTGAACCTTTCGCTCATGAACCCTTCATACCAGCCGCATTACGGCTACAATGGCATCAAGAACCTCGCCGCCCTCGTGAAACAGGCACTGGAGCACAGTGCGCTGCCCCGCTCCCGTTTATT
Organism: Methanomicrobiaceae archaeon; assembly: GCA_022837745.1. Taxonomy (GTDB): domain Archaea; phylum Halobacteriota; class Methanomicrobia; order Methanomicrobiales; family Methanoculleaceae; genus Methanoculleus. The sequence continues at coordinate 8,111 of JALHIW010000027.1, forward strand.
CAGGGGGATGCTCTATGGAAGCGGGTAGCATCGAAGAAGCGGAGACGCGAATCCGCCCCTCCATGGAGTCATGCACCGATCCCTATCTGCGCTGCGCCTTCTACGGTGCTGCACTGACCGCGCTGGGCGTCTCCGGTTCGGCGCTCCTTGCCCATTCCCCGCAGGGATGCGATTACTTGGTCAACAACGCCTTTGCGGCGCAGGAATGCGACTACATAGAGACGATGACCCTCTGCACCAAACTCTGCGTGGATGAGATCGTTCATGGAGGAGAAGAGGCGCTCGCCCGCACCATCCGCGAGGTGAAGGGGCTGCCGATCTCGTGCCTCTTTGTCATCTCCGCCTGCGGGCCGGAGATCGTGGGAGACGATATCAACGCGGTCTGCGAGATGCTCCAGCCGGAGATGCAGTGCCGGCTCATCCCCATTGCCAGCGCCGGTTTCAGGGGATCACAGTATGACGGCATCGATATTGCACTCGACTCGATCCTGAAGCGGTTATCATCGCAAGATGCAGAGAAGGTGCCGGGCTCTGTCTGCCTCATCGCACCGCATGCGAATGCGAACCCGACATGGCCTGCGGATCTGGCCTGGGTAGAGCAGGTACTCTCCCGCATGGGGGTGCCGGTGGTCGCCACGCTCGCCCACAGGACCCCGATCTCCGAGATCATGAATGCCGCTGCTGCCGAGACCTCCATTGTACTGAGCCATGATGCAGGGCAGAAGGCAGCGGAGTATCTCCATGATGCCCATGGTGTGGAGCCGATCTGCCAGGGCATCCCACTGCCCATAGGGATGACAAATACGCAGCGCTGGCTTCTGGCCTTGGGGGAGCGGTTCGACAGGCTGAAGATCGCAGAGGAGATTATCTCGGAAGGCGAGCAGATGGTGATGGCCGCCTGCCGCCAGAAGTGGCCGGTGGCGCGATTCCTGTACCGGATACCGGCCGCGATCGTGGCAGACGCGACGGTGGGTATCCCGCTCGTCCGTTTCGTCACCGAGGATATGGAAATGACGCCGGCACTCGTTGCCCTCTATACCTCCACTCGGTCAGTGCGGGACCTGCTGGCGCAGGAACTTGGGAGTCTGGGGCTTTCGCCGGAGGTGGTGTATGGAACCGATGTGTATAAAACAAGACAGCGCATCCGTGATGTCAAGCCGCGGATCGTCTTTGGCAGCACGATCGAGCGGCATGCAAGCGAAGGGGTTCCTGTGGCATATGTGGTCGAGGTGGTGAGGCCGATGCGCCAGTTCAGGCTGATCGATCGGGAGTATTTCGGCTATACCGGCATCCTGAACCTCTTCGAGGCCGTGCAGAACGAGTGGACAATGGCCTGGCGTTCAAAGGAGAAGAGATACAGCGCAAAGTGGTGATGGAGACATGAGACAGATTGCGATATACGGAAAGGGGGGTATCGGGAAGAGCACGATCGCCTCGAACCTTTCAGCGGCGCTCCACGAGATGGGGTATACGGTTATGCAGGTCGGGTGTGATCCCAAGCGGGACTCAACACGGATCCTCGCGGGAGGGAAGTTCATTCCTGCGGTGCTCGAAGAGCACCGGGAGCAACTGCGGGTGGGGAAGGACGAGTATGCGATCAGCCTGGATCGCATCGTGTACCGGTCGCCTGACGGGATCTACCTCGTTGAAGCGGGAGGGCCGGAGCCGGGCGTAGGATGCGCCGGCCGGGGGGTGCTGACCGCGCTGCAGATACTGAAGGATCTCGATGCGTTCTCGACCTACCACATCGATGTGGCGATCTACGATGTGCTGGGCGATGTGGTGTGCGGGGGGTTCTCGATGCCCATCCGCGAGGGTTTTGCCAGGGAGATCTATCTGATCTGCTCCGGCGGGTTCATGAGCATCTATGCGGCGAACAATATTGCCCGCGCCGTGCAGCGTCTGGCAAAGCGGGGGGATACAGGACTGGCGGGGCTCATCTGCAACAGCAACGGAGACGAGGCGTTCGAGCGTGCGGTCATCCCAGCATTCGGGGAGAAGCTGGGAACACCGTTCTTCAGATTCGTTCCCCGGAGCCCTGTGATCCAGGCCTGTGAACTGGAAGAGAGCCCTGTGGTGGTGCATGCGCCCGGCTCGGCGGAAGCGGAGATCTTCAGAGACCTCGCCCGTGCGGTCATGGAGAATGATTCCCGAGTGATCCCGACACCCGTAAATGATCTTGCCGATCTCGAGGAGATGTACCGGCAGCATCTGGCAAAGATATGAAGGTCCGTCCATAACGGGCACCCGCTCCATAACCCTATTTTAAGGTACATCCCGGTACCTGCGGGGAATCGCGTGCAGCAGTGGAAGATTCTTCGAACCTATGGCCGGGGTTGAAGCGGCCATCAGACCGTAGATGGCATGCAGGAGGTATGCGCTGCTAAATTGTGCCTGTATACTTCATGTCATCTCGGTTCAGAAGTACGCGTGCGTTTCTCGAACCCGAAGTGTCCGGAAGTACGAGCAGAACCAGCCATACACCCGGTGCGAACACGCAGAGCGCCGGCAGACCTGCGCAGATGATCGCTCAGAGTCCAGGCACCTGAAAACAGTTGGATACGCTGAACACATGGTAAAACGGTGCGATTATGAAAAAGCCCGGTTGCGCAGGGGGCAGAGATAGATATACGTGGCACGCCGCCAGTTCCGGACCTATGATGCATCATGACCGCCTCAGAGGAAGAACCGGAACGCAACCCAGGCAATCAGCACCATCAACGCCGAGTACTTCAGCCCTGCGACCACCCGTCCCTCACCCATGACACCCGCCGCAAGCCCCGAGAAGAACCCCTGGATAAGCGCCGCATGGCAGAAGACGCGGTTGTAGAGGAATATATCCACACTACCCATAAACGACTGCGCGGACGCTGACCCTGAGGCCGCAACAGTCTCCCCGGCCTCTGCCATCGTGGCAAGGAAAGTACCTGAGAGCACCGCTATGACGAATAAGAAGACGAAGAACGACATCAGGATGATGATCATGTAGATCATCATCCCCGTCTTTCGCTCCGTTTTCAGGTTGAAAAACTCATAGGCATCGTGCGCAGCCGCCCGAAGCACCTCGCTGACATCGCCGCCCGCGGAACTTGCCTGAGCGATCAGTTCGACGCTCCGCTCCGCAAGCGGGGTGCTCACGGCCTTCCCGAACCTGCGAATCGCCTCCACAAACGGGACGCCCCAGGACATCTCAGTATCGAGTTTGCGGATATGGGGTGTGAGTGCCCCATAATCGCCTTCCGAGACTATATGTATGGCGTGTGGGAGCGTCATACCGGAATCGTTCATCCCGGCCACATCCCGGAAGAAGTTAGGGAGAGAGGCCTCGACGCTCGATACGCGAATCGATTCCTTGAGATCGAGGATGGCAAAAGGCACGATGGCGATGATTATAGCGAATACGGCGACATCGTCAAGCATGGTCGTCCCGGAGATTGCCGCGAAACCGTAAGACGTCACTATGCTTACAAATCCACCGATGAAGAGGAGGAGAGCTGCAGGAACGGATATAAACAGGGCGGTGTAGGGCTCCTCGATCATCACCCTGAGCGGATGTTTGAGGAAGCGGTAGAACCCTTCCTGGTACTTACGCCGCTGCTGGATCCTCTTAAGGATCTCCTCGTCCCGCACCGCGACCGGATCGGGCTGAGGCGCCTCCTCCGGCATATCAACCGGCTGCGGCCGGTTTCGATTCAAAAGATCGTCAAAAAGGTCTTTAAATCCCATATCACACCTCCGGCGTTATTGAACTGATCAGGATGACAAACATCAGGCTCCCGAAGGGCACAAGCAGGTAGATGATTATATACAGGAAGAGCGGGTTCGAGTCGCCCGATAGGATCGTCATGACCGACTGGAGGATGATCAAAAAGAGCATCCCCGCAACGATTGCGGTGACGTAGGACTCCGCAACCAGCCCGAGCGTCTCCAGGAACGCCTTCTGCTGCTGGTGGTTCTCGAGCGTATACTGGTGAGCCTTCGTGCGGAAGTACTCTGTCAGGTTACTCCCGCTGGAGATGCTTGCAACCGCTCCCTGGAGGAACTCCCGCATCCGGTCACTCGGCGTCGCCTGCGCAACCGCCCGCAGGGCCTCAAGGAGGTCTTTGCCGAAGAAGTCGGTCTCGCGGGTGACGTAACGCGCCTCCACGGCGCTCTCACCATATATCTGACTCTGACCGAGCGACCGGAAGACCTCATCTGGTGTTATTCCCGCCGAGGACATCGCAGTGACGTAGTTCACGGCGTAAGGAAGGGTGGCATCGATGTTCCGGCGGCGCTCCCCTGCCAGTGTACCCGGGTAGATGATGAAGATCATGTAGGTGATCCCGCCGAACACCAGGAGAGCGATGATCGTGATGACGATGGTGCCAAGCACCATCTTGTAGTCGTTCAAAGCATAGAGGAACTCCGGGACCGCCCCACGGTAGACTATCATATCAGGGATGCGAAGGATGTATGTCAGGAGCCCGATCAGAACGGCCGCTACGAGACCAACCATGATCGATGTGACATAGGCGGTCGCAAGGTAGGCCTCGAATGGCGTCGTCATCCGCGCCCCCACCATGTCGTTGCGGAGCTTAACATAATCCGCCCGTTTATCCTTTAATCTGCGGCCGAGGAGGTTGAAACAGAAACGTTCGTAACTGTTCATGTATGACCCCCCTCGCCATACAGGTCCGCGCGCACCCGCTGGATGACCGCCTCCGGGTCCCTGAAGTAGGAGATCAGTATCTTGCTAACATCCTGGTAATGTCTGATCTTTTTGATGCGCATCCACTCAAGCACTTCCTGCCGCCGTTTCAGCTCTTCGCGCATCCGCTCTTCGCTCCAGCCCCGGTCTTCCATGATCTGCTCCAGGATGTAGGATTTGCCGGAATACCGGATCTCATCAGTCGCCGGGTGCCACCGGAAGACCTCGTTTGTGATCAGTTCGTTCGTCCGGGGATCGACGTCCAGTATCTCGATGAGCTGTTTGTTGCGCCGGATCCGCTGGCCGCCCACCCGGGCCTGCACCTGGATGGACATAAGGTCAAGCGCAGAGAGCATGTTCCTGGGTACACCGATCGGCGGGTTCTCAAGACGATGGACCGCACTTGCCACCGAATCTGCGTGCATCGTCGCGTAGGTTACATGACCGGTGCTCATGGCCTGGAAGAGGGTCAGGGCCTCGCGACCGCGGACCTCGCCGACCAGGATGTACTCCGGGCGCTGCCGGAGGGCGGCGCGGAGCAGTTCATACATATCGATCTCCCCCCGTCCATCCTGCGAGAACGAGTCACGGGTGACACTCGGGATCCAGTTCGGGTGGGGCAGTTTCAACTCCCGGGTGTCCTCGAGGGTGACAATCTTTGCAAGCGGCGGGATAAAGAGCGATATGGCGTTCAACGTTGTGGTCTTCCCGGAAGCTGTCCCACCGGCAAAGATGCATGATTTGCCGTTCTCAACTGCCAGCCAGAGGAAAGCGATCCCGAGCGGGGAGAAGGTGTGCCACTCTATGAGGTCTGTTGGAGTGATCGGTTCATCCCGGAACTTCCGGATGGTGAACGTCGAGCCGTGAGCGGTCACCTCTGAACCGAGAGTCATCTGGATACGCGAGCCATCGTTCATAGTGGCATCCAGCATCGGTTCGGCGATCGAGATGTACTTCCCCGCCCGCTGCGCAAGTTTCGTGACGAAGGAGTCGAGCTCCGCTGCATCGGTGTATGCAAGATTTGTCCTCAGAGACTCGTAGGTCGTGTGATAGACGAATATAGCGCTGCCAACACCATCACAGGAGATATCCTCGACATACTTGTCATGCATGATTGGATCGATCAGACCATCGCCAAGGAACTCCCTCTCCACCTGGTAGAGGACTTTCTCCCGGCCGACAGGATCGAGGCGAATCCCATAATCCGCGATGATCGTGTTAACCGCATCACGCAACACCCTGCGCGCCTCCTCGCGGCCGAGGTTCCGGCAGGTGATATTGAGGGTCTCAAAGAGGCGCTCCCTGATCTCCTGGAAGAGGTCCCGCTCCCCTGGTGTGAGTACCGGCTCTATGACGTGATAGGTGTACTCATGTGTCGAGGCGTCATAGGTCACGCGGATGTAGGCGTAGGGTTCGTTAACCGGGTAGAGCTCAATCTCCTCCACCCCTGGCGAGGGGCGCAAGGTAAGGTCGACGAGGGGTCCGTGCAGGAGGGGGTTGTAGTCTTCGATCTTCTGTTCGAAGCCGGGCACCTGGAACTTCCTGATGACCCCGAACCGCGGTTTGGGAACCTCCTCGGCAGGGATTGCCACCTGTGCGGCTGCAGCGGTGAAAGATGAGGGCGTGTATGACCGGGAGAATAGTTCGTCAAACTCCGATACTATCCGGGCGTTATCAACAAAGTCATAGAAGTGCTCATTGCGGTTGATGCTCAGTTCATCGATGGAGAAGGTAGCGCTCCTGGGGAGGATCAGGTCCGCGAGGTTCCCGAGTTCATCGACCGATCTCACCCCCTCAAAAGTTTCTTCATATGAGCCGGATTCATCGGTCTCACGCCATCCCCTTATGCGCTCGCGGATGCCCCCGTGAGTGTGGCGGCGCGAAGCGGCGGGCGTGAACTCCGGCTCGGGCCGACTTATCTCCTCCACCACCGACGGTGCAGCGGGCGATTCCAGCGTGGTGCCGGCCTCACCGGGCACCTCCAGATAAGAGGAGGCCGGTTCCTCAACAATACCAGCCCCCTGCCCCTCGATCCGTTTGAGAAGTGACTGGATCGGGTCTTCAGCCGGGGTTTTGCGCCGTTCTGCTGCTCTTCCAGATCTTGCCACGCTCTCGATGAGAGCCCTGATCTCATCATCCTTCCGGACATGCACCGGCACCGGTTCCGGGCGTTCCCCCCACCACGTATCGATAAAGAGTTCGCTGGCAGGATCATTCGCTATGGCCTCCTGCCCCTCCCCAAAACCCAGTTTCTGCGGCTGGGAGAGGAGGTTTCTGACCGCCGCTATTAACTCGCGCTCCTCGTCATCATTTTTACTCATCCGGTCTCCTCCCAACATCGATACCTACCTCTACCCTGGGTTCATGAAACTCCACAATGCAGCGTCTACGCTCCCCTATCCGGTCAGATACAATACACATATACCGCCCATTGAGCAGCCGGAAACAGACCCGTCCCCCCGTGTCTGTCACATCGCTTGCGAGCATAACCTTCCCCTTCCGGATTGTGACGCGGGCCCCCGCAAGAGGTGCGCGGCCATCATGCACGGTCAGACAGAGCACCCCAACCCGCTGCCTGTCAGTGGCCCCGACTATCGGAATATCGAGGCGGCCGTTCTTCTTCAGGTGACTCTTCTCAAAGACCCTGCACCGCGACGTGAGAGCATCGACGACAGTCTGCGCAACCGGGTAGAGTTCGAACGTTTCATCCCCTGTCAGGTGCAGTGCTGCCAGGTCACCAAAGAGTGTCCCCTTTCCATCGACAAGGATTGCACCGTCCGGTTCGCCCCTGGAGATGATGAGGAAAAAATCACTCGCCTCACCTCTCGATACACCTATTCCACTTAGAGAATGAGCAGCGCTGTAATGCAGCAACTCCTCATAAGTAAAGCGCCCCTCGCACAACGACTGGCCGAGGACCTCTGCCATCAGGTCGTTTATTTCCATGAGGATCTTCTGGCAATGCCCTGTGTTTTCATGTTGTAAAGGGGATTTGCACCCCTATCACAATATACCACATCTATACGCTATTATTAATATCTTATGATTGTCGGATATAAGATTAAAAAAAAGATTTCCGGGGAATAGACAGGCTGCAGAGCGAAAGAGAGGTTTCATGGCGATGGGCACCCCTTATGCCCTCCTGCCCGGAGAGAATAGAGCAATGCATGCGAATCTCCAGCCACCGTGAAAGCACATTGAAACAGTCAGCAGGGCAAGACCGCCAGAAATAAAAGATAACACGCAAACAAACTACCTGCCCATGATTCTTCAGCCCATGGTAGCCTTTCCGCTTATGATTTCAGCAGGTGCAATCGGGATCACGCTCATATACGCCTCGATCCTGGACCTGAGAGAGCGGCGGGTGCCGCATAAAACATGGCGCCCCGCCCTCGTGATCGCGGTCCCGGTGGCTGTCTGGGTATATGTGCTGACCTTTATCGCGGACTGGCGGACGGCGGCAGCGTATCTTACCCTGGCCGCAGTATTCTGCGGTTTTTTTTACCTTTTCCAGGCTATGAACCTCTTTGGGGGGGCAGACGCGTATGCCCTCATCGTCATCACGGCATGCATCCCGTTCCACCCGTTTGAAACCATCTCTGGCACCTCGCCCCTGGGGTTCTTCCCCTTCACCGTGCTGATAAATGCTGTGCTCATCAACATCGCGGCACCCCTTGCCATACTTCTGAAGAACCTTATTGAGGGGAACCGGGCTCCACTCTCGTGCTTATTCCTTGGTTTTCCTGTTAGTGGAGAGAAGATCCAGAACGAGTTTGGTTTTGTTATGGAAGATCTAGAAGAAGGGGAGGACGGTAGACTGGTTCGACGGTTCATCGGTTTTACTGAGTCGCTTCGCCGCATCATACGGGGAGAGCGCAGGATCTACACAAAAGATCTCAGACAGCACCCCGATGAATACCAGAAGGAACTCACCCTCTACAGGAAGGCCGGCAGGGTCTGGATATCTTACGGTATTCCGTTCATCATCCCGATTACAGCGGGATTCCTGACAGCATTGTTCGTGGGAGACATTTTCTTTGTGATCATGAAAGCGATCGCGGGAATGTGATAGGTATGGATATAGATTTCAAAAACGGTTTGATCCCTGTCATAGCACAGGATAGGCGGACACGTGATGTTCTGATGCTCGCCTACGCAAACGCTGAGGCGCTGGAACTTACCAGAACAACCGGATACGCGCACTACTACAGCAGAAGCAGGCAGAAGATCTGGAAAAAAGGGGAGGAAAGTGGCCACATACAGCGGGTCTGCCGGATACTCGTCGACTGTGATGCGGACGCCCTCCTCTATGAGGTGGAACAGACCGGCGCAGCGTGTCATACCGGCCACGCATCCTGCTTCTTCCGGACGATCGAGGGGGAGGAGATCGCCGGACTGGTCTTCGATCCGGAGAAGGTATACGCTAATAAGGATGAATGACTTCATAACTATGGTGATTTTTTATGAAAATTGTACCCGATACGAGCGTCGTAATAGATGGACGTATAACCTCGCTGATAAAAACCGGGGAATATAAAGGAGCAACAATAATCATACCGGAAGCCGTCGTCGCCGAACTGGAGGCCCAGGCAAATCAGGGGCGGGAGATAGGTTTTTCCGGTCTGACCGAACTTCAGGAACTATTCAGGATGTCAGAAGAGGGTCTCATCGAACTCCAGTTTGCTGGAGAGCGCCCCAGCCTCGACCAGGTGAAACTCTCAAGCGGCGGCGAGATCGATGCACTCATCCGGAACGTGGCGATCGACCATAAAGCCCGGTTTATCACGAGCGATCTGGTGCAGGCGGAGGTTGCAAAGGCGAAAGGGCTCGATGTTCTCTATCTCCGACCGCAGATCGGCGATTTCTCGCCGCTCTCGATCGACCAGTTCTTCGATGAGGAGACGATCGCCATCACCCTCAAAGAGCGGGCTCTGCCGGTGGCAAAGATAGGTAAACTCCAGGCAACCAGGCTTGTCACACTCCGGGACACCCCTATGACCGAACACGAACTGAAAGTGATGGCGCAGGAACTGCTGGAGCGAGCAAAACGTGATCCGGACGGTTTCATCGAGCTTGAAAAAAGGGGGATCACCGTCGTCCAGATCGGGTCGCTCCGGATCTCGATCGCGAGGAGACCTTTCTCAGACGGCATGGAGATCACGGTGGTCAGGCCGCTTGTCGACCTCTCGCTCGACGATTACGCTATGGCACCGGAGATCAAGCAACGGATCCTTGGTGACCGCCGCGGCGTCCTGATCGCAGGACCTCCAGGCGCTGGAAAGACAACCCTTGCTCAGAGCCTCGCCACATTTCTGGCCGACCATAACTTCATTGTCAAGACTATGGAAGCACCACGCGACCTTCAGGTGCCCGACCACATCACCCAGTACACGGCGCTTGAAGGCAGCATGGTGAACACTGCCGAGGCCCTCCTGCTTGTACGGCCAGATTACGTCATATTTGACGAGATCCGGAAAAGTGAGGATTTTGCCGTCTACGCTGACATGCGGCTTGCCGGGATGGGCATGGTCGGCGTGGTGCATGCGATGGAGGTGCACGACTGCCTCCGGCGGTTCTGCGACCGGGTGGATTACAGCATCCTCCCTCAGATCATCAACACCATCATCTTCGTTGTTCAGGGCGAAATCAAGAAGATCTATGACCTTGAATTAATTATCAAGGCCCCTGACGGCATGCCCGCTGACGCGCACGCCCGCCCTGTGATCGTCGTTCGCAACCACACCCGCGGAGAGCCTGAGATCGAGATATTCCGCTACGAGGGCGAAACCCTGGTGATGCCGCTCGCAAAGAAGGAGATCGTGGAGCCCGTTGCTGTTGCGGAACCGCCAGTCATCGTGACACCAGCAGCAGAATCCAGGGAGAGTGCCGCCCGGAAGATTGCAGAGAAAGATGTCCAGCGCGAGATCGGGCGCTACACAAACGGTCCGGTGGATGTGAGGATCATCAACGACAACAAAGCTGTAGTCTACATCGAGGACAGGGACGTCCCGGCAGCGATCGGGAAGGGGGGTAAGAACGTATCAGCGATCGTGAACAAACTCGGGATAGGTATTGACATCCGGCCGAGGAGTGAACTCGAGGCGGAAAAACCAGCGGAGGGAGAGATGCACCTTTCCGGCGGTCTCACGATCCGCCTGGACAAGAAGCAACTTACCATAGTCTCCCCGGAGCACAGGGGCAGGATCGTGGATGTTTTTGCAGGAAAGGAGTATCTATTCACGGCGACGGTTAACGAGGAAGGAGAAGTCATCCTGGCCAGGAACAGCACGATTGCGCAGGAACTGATGAAGCGTTACAACGAGGCTGAGGCGATCCGGCTGCGGCCGGTATGAGATGTGGGGACTGTGAAGAAGAGATATCTGGAGGAATAGTGTGAGCGGACTTGATATGCAGAACAACGAAAGAGAGTGTGTCGAGCGGTGGGAGCGGGAGCATGCGTTCGAGGCTGATCCGGCGGATAAGGATAAGTATTACCTGACGGTGGCCTATCCATACCCCAGCGGGGCGATGCACGTCGGGCACGGGCGAACCTACATCGTTCCGGACGTCATCGCCCGCTACCAGCGGATGAAGGGAAAACAGGTCCTCTTCCCGATGGCGTTCCACGTCACCGGTACGCCGGTGATAGGGATCTCAAAGAGGATTGCAAAAGGCGATGAACAGACGATAGGGCTTTACCGTGACATTTACCGGGTGCCCCAGGATATTCTCGACCGCTTCATCGACCCTATGGAGATTGTCCGCTACTTCTCGGATGAGTATCGGCGGGTGATGCAGAAGTGCGGCCTCTCGATCGACTGGCGGCGCCGGTTCATCACCGTCGACCCGCAGTACAGCAAGTTTATAGAGTGGCAGTATCAGCACCTGCACGAGAAGGGGCACGTTGTAAAGGGTGCCCACCCGGTCAAGTACTGCCCCCAGTGCGAGAACCCCGTCGGAGACCACGACCTGCTCGAGGGCGATAAGGCCGAGATCGTCAGGTTTACTCTCGTTGTCTTCCTGCTGGGCGACATTAAAATCCCGTGCGCAACCCTCCGCCCCGAGACCATCTACGGTGTGACGAACCTCTGGGTGAGACCCGATCTCACCTATGTCCGGGCGAAGATTGATGGCGATGACTGGATCTTAAGCCGGGAGGCGGCAGCAAAACTGGCGCTGCAGGATCACGATGTCCAGATCACCGGGGAGGTAGCCGGGACGTCGCTGATCGACCAGATGGTGTCCCACCCGCTCTGCGGTGAGGTCCCCATCCTGCCGGCGACGTTTGTTGACCCGGACATGGGAACCGGGATCGTTATGAGCGTGCCAGCACACGCGCCCTTTGACTACGTCGCAATCCGTGACCTGCAGCGAGAGGGGAGATATACATCCATACAACCGATCCCGCTCATCTCAGTCGAGGGGTATGGTGATATACCGGCAAAGGACGCGATTGAGCAGGCGGGCATCCATGACCAGAACGATCCAGATATAGAGAAGCTCACCCAGGAGGTCTACAACGCCGAGTTCTCCCGGGGGAGGGTCTTTGAGAAATACGGCGGAAAACCGGTGAAGGAGGCCCGGGATGAGGTGGCTGCACTGATGATGGAGCGTTATGGCTCCATCCCGATGTATGAGTTCGACACCCGTCAGGTGATCTGCCGCTGCGGCAGCAGGGTCTATGTGAAGATCCTCCACGACCAGTGGTTCCTGGCCTACAGCGACCCATCCTGGAAAGAAGAGGTGAAGACCGTGCTGGAGGGGATGGCGCTTGTCCCGCCCGAGGTCAGGGCGGAGTTTGAGCGGACGGTCGACTGGCTGAAGGACTGGGCCTGCACCCGCCGTGTTGGACTCGGGACGAAACTGCCCTGGGACCCGACCTGGATAATCGAGCCGCTCTCCGACTCGACGATCTACATGGCCTACTACACGATCGCCCACCACCTGAAAGGAATACCGGCAGAAAACCTGACGCCAGAGGTCTTCGATTACATCTTCCTCGGTGAGGGGGAGCCAGCGACCCTCGATCGCAGCACGCTTGAGCGTCTCAGGAGCGAGTTCCTCTACTGGTACCCCTACGACTACCGGTTCTCGGCAAAGGACCTCATCTCAAACCATCTCACGTTCCAGGTCTTCCACCATTCCGCAATCTTCCCCCCGGAACTGCAGCCCCGGGGCATGGTGGTCTTTGGCATGGGGCTCCTGAACGGCGCGAAGATGTCATCGAGCAAGGGTAACGTTTTCCTTCTCGAGGACGCCCTCTCGGAGTTCGGCGCCGACACCGTCAGGATGTTCCTTGTGGGAAGCGCTGAGCCCTGGCAGGACTTTGACTGGCGCAACGACCTTGTATCGTCGACTAAAAAACAGATCGAGCGGTTCTGGAACACAATCCAGGAGGGAAAGGGGGCTGAGGGCTCCTGCGAGATCGATGCATGGCTTGAAAGCAGGCTGCAGCGCCGCATAGAGAGCACCACGGCAGCGCTCGAGTCGTTCCAGACGCGGCAGGCTCTGCAGGAGGCGTTCTTTGGTGTCGAGGCCGACCTGAAATGGTACCGCCGCCGCCTGCCGGAGGGCGTGACCGGCGGTGAGGTATTGCGTGACCTCTGCCACACATGGGTCCGGCTGCTTGCCCCCTTCATACCGTTCACATGCGAGGCGCTATGGAGGGACCTCGGCGAGGAGGGTATGGTCTCATTCGCGCCGTGGCCGGAGGCCGACGAGACGAAGATAAATCCAGAGGTTGAACTCGCGGAGGAACTCCTCGCCAGGACTGTCGAGGATATCGAGTCGATCAAAAAGCTCATCCCGATGGAACCGAAATCGATCAGCCTCTATGTCGCACCGGCATGGAAGCACGAGATCTTCCGGATGGTTGCATCTTCAGACGACAGGACCAGAGGTATGCACACGCTGATGCAGAACGAGGAGATCCGCAGGCGCGGTCGTGAGGCAACGGATGCAGCAAAGCAGATAACGAAACTCGTGCTGAAACTGCCGCCACATCTCGTGCAGCAGATCGCTGAGTTAAAACTCGATGAGCAGGAGATCCTTGAGAGTTCACGGACGTTCCTGGAGCACGAGTTCGGCGTTCCGGTGAGTGTTCAGACCGCGGGGGAGAGCGTGCACCCCAAGGCCTCGGGTGCGTTGCCGTTTAAGCCGGCGATAGTGATAGAGTAGGACCCTTTTTTCTCCTCCTGCCGGTTTTTTGTCTTGCTGCCATTTATGGCGCTGGACCGTGGGGAAAACCGGCCAGGAGTGTTGAATTCCGGGTTCCCCATGCCAGCCCCCGAGGGGGCCTCCTGGAGGCCATCAAATCAACGGTTCTGCGATATTAACTCACTGCCTTTTCCAGCGAATATCAAACCGCCTCCGGGAAAAGTCTTTCGCCGACAACTCCCGCTGACGGGAGAGCAGGCAGTTGGTGGCGATTGGCATGGTGAAGCCGCGCCAGGGATGGAAACGGGGTATTCAAAGAGGCTTTCGTGAAAATGACACTATAGCAGGAGATGTCTCGCCACCTCCACATCACTCGCGTCTCATCCGGAGGCTCTCGTTCATTGACCCGCCACCTCCCTCCAGGTAATAGTGTCTCGCAAAAACCCGGCCACCCCCAGGCACAGGTATAAAGGCGGTCTGCGGCAACACAGAGCCGCGGGGGTCGGTTGCCCGTGGCGAAGTTCATCAAACCGGGGCGCAGCCCGAAAGAATTGGTTCCTACAGCCCCCTCTTAATGGCCGTTCTGGCCGCAAAATAGAATATGGTGCCCTGTACCTGAGGATAACCCGTCTAATCCTTTCCCTTCACGGACTGCTGGGCTTTCTTCGCCCGCTCTTTTGCAGTGTAGCCGGTTACCTGCTGGAGGTAGTTGCGGAATCGACGGTTTGTGTCCAGGATCGTCTCATCATCTGCGGATGAGTCTGACTCGGTATGGACAAACAGCGTCCTCCCTCCGGCACCTGCCCAGACCTCAAGGCGCAGGAGCGCTCCGTAGGAAATGATATAATGCCCGTCCTCCGTCAGACGGGGTTCGACGCCGAACTGATCGCGGAGACACTGCAGCATTGATTCTGTAAGTTTTTTCGTGTATCCGCGTTTGATCTGGTATTCTTGCATAATATTTTTAAGGGATATCCATCTATCTTAACCTAACCGAAGAGCGAGTGATTGATCCCATGGACGATATAAAGGTTACAGCCAGAGCGCCTGGCGGCACCGATGAGACTGTGCTGATTGGTTTCCCCGGCAGTGGGCTCGTTGGGAGTATTGCCCTCCAGTACCTCGTTGAGCAGATGGAATTTGAGCAGATCGGGGCCATCACAAGCAAATATTTCCCGCCTGTCGCCCTGATGGCAAAAGGTGTCATCAGCGCCCCGGTGCGCCTGTATGAGAAGGATAACCTCTTAACAGTCGTCTCCGACGTTCCCATTCATCCAGCGATCTGTTACGAGGTGGCAAACGGCATCATGGACTGGCTCACCCGGTTTGATATAAAAGAGGTCGTCACGATCGCCGGGATCATCACAAACGAACCGGAAAAGAGAGTTTTCGGGGTCGCAACCAGCCCCGAATTACTGCAGCGTATCGAGGATAAGGCGATCATCCTCCCCATGGGGAGCCTATCGGGTGTTGCAGCAAGCATCCTCACGGAGTGCAAGACGCGTGGGATCCCGGGGGTAGGGCTGCTCGGGGAGACGGTGAACACGCCGGACCCGCGGGCAGCTGCGGCAACGATTGAAGTTCTGAATCAGATCTACGACCTCAACCTGGATGTCGAGCCATTGCTCGAACAGGCGGTTGAGATCGAGGCGGCAATGGCCCAGATCGCTGAGCAGGTGCAGAAGACGGAGGGGCAGCCTCGAAGAGAGCAGCTGCCGATGTACGGGTGATCTGCATGAAATACGCAGCGTTAACAGGAATCTCACCATCAGTAATCGCTGAACTAAAGAGCGGAAAGCCACGAACCCTCGAACTGAACAGCGCTCACAACATCATAACCCTGACCGGGACCGCACCGGGAGACTGCATCTTCATGACCTCGATCACCGAGGAAGACCTCTCTCCAGGAGACCCGGGGATAATGGTCGATCTCCTCGCCCTCAATATAAGCATGAAGCGGGTTGAGGTTGCCAACCCGGTCTTTTACGAGGAGAGGGAGAGGATGTCTGCAAGGATCAAGGTCCGGTTCCGGGGGGTGACCATAGCCCGCGACGTGGAGGGGCGGAAATGGGGGGAGCCAACCAGGGTCGAGGTCGTCACATCGGCTTGCTACCGGGCCGGGTGACACTCAACTTTCCCCCCTCAAAGGATTAATATCACCGGGAAACCAACGGGTATAGAACTACCACGTGGGTCTGTGGCTTAGTCAGGATAGAGCGCCGGGCTTCTAACCCGGATGTCGGGGGTTCGAATCCCTCCAGGCCCGTCTGACCGCTTTTCAGGAGATTACGGTTCCAGGTGTCTTCTAACCGCACATAACGGCGGCCCATTCTTCATTGATCTTGGAAGAGAGGCCATCAAACCAACAGCCACACTGGTTTGATAAACCTCTCCGTGGACAGTCCACGGACGATCCATGGACAGATTCCGGGGGGTGGCCGGGATCTG
>JALHIW010000028.1:0-23310 GCA_022837745.1 Methanomicrobiaceae archaeon
CATCGGTGTTCATCCGGCATAAAGTATAGCCGCGGGGTGAAAGTGTATGGCGCTTGTATACGGACAAGCCCGGGACAGGCAGACGGCATTCCTCCCCAGCCTGAAGGCTGGGGTCTCCTGCCTATACGAAGATGAATCAATGGCGAAGAATATACTCTCCGCGAGCGGCATAGGCAATGTCCAGGTCGAGGTCCTCATCGGAGTAATGCCGAGGAATCTTCCGTGCCCCAAGGAGTTCCTCCCATTCCCACCGGTTCATCCCTGCAAGATCCGCCGCCTTCCCGGAAGAGAGGATGCCCCGCTGGTAGAGCGCCACTGCAAGCTCTCGCTGCAGTTCGACAGCAACGGTATCGGGGGGGAGCCGAAGCGCCTGGACGATATCCTGGGGAACCCTGATGGTAATATCGGACATAGCCAGTTTCACCTGATGGATAAGAGATAGGGGGGGAGAACCGATAAACGTGGCGGTGAGTTGAGGCGCCGCAGAATTACCTTCCGGTCAGAGAGTTCTCTTGCCACGAGGGCCTTAACTTTTCGAGCGAGAAGTCCCCCTGCGAAGCGGGGGGATGAGGAGGCCGTCAAATCAACGGTTCTGTGATATAAACCCCCCCATCTTTTCCCGTTATTACGACTGCCCACTCCCTCCCCTGTCTCCTGCGTCTCTGGTTGAACGGTATTCATGGGACACCCCCGCCGCCTGGCCGCTACCGCGCCTTCCCCTGTCTCATCGTGTCACCGGGAACGTCCTTCCAGCGCATCCCTCCAGAGATACGTTATCAAACCGGGGGGACGGCTACCGGTCTGATGACCTCTGGCTGCAGAGCAGCACCATGCGATATATTTATATATTTTTACACATATGAGTACAAAGTGAGGTGATACAACCATGCCAGGATTGGATCGAACCGGCCCTCTCGGCCGCGGCCCTATGACCGGCGGCCGCCGGGGACGGTGTGTTCTGCCGCGTGAACCTGATGAGAAAGTGGAAGAAGGTTCTGCACCGGTGCTTCGCGGCGTCGGCCGGGGCGGCGTCCCGTGGGGCTGCGGCCGCGGTTTCCGCCGCGGCGGCCGGCGGTGGTAACGACCCCTGCCGGAGCGAAGGCACTATCTGCACGAAAGACCGACTTCTACTCCGGAGATCGGCAGCATGAACGAGAGAGAACCCGGAGGGGGGCGCGGCCGGCCGCGGGTTCGCCGGAGGATCAGAAACCAGGGGGCGTTCCGGTGTTTCGGCCCACTCTGCGGCGGCGGCAGCGAGTTTGTCGTCATCCTCCCCGAAGAGGTGGAGGCCATGCGGCTCGTCGACCTCCAGGGGCTTGAGCAGGAGGAGGCCGCCGCTGTCCTCGGCGTCTCCCGAAAGACCCTCTGGCGCGACCTCCACCGGGCGCGGGAAAAGGCCGCCGACGCCCTTGTGCACGGCAAGACAATCCGGATCGCCGGGTGCAGCCGTCCGCGGGAGGAGGGATGCCCGGAGGACGGGGACTTCTCCGATCAGCCGCCGCGGTGAAACGGGCAGCCCCCAACAGTTTTATACGCCCGCAGCGGGTGTCACGATGGATGGTTTTACCTTCTTTCGCGCATATGTGTAGTATATGAGAGAAGATATCACGAGGATAGCGGTTGCACAGGACGGAAACAGTGTCTCCGAACACTTCGGGCACTGCCAGAGTTATGCAATATTCGACGTCGAGGACTCGATCATATACCGCAGAGACGACCTCCCGAACCCCGGCCACGAACCCGGGCGGCTCCCGGTATTCCTCGCAGAGCACGGCGTCAGCCTGGTCATCGCCGGCGGCATGGGCCCGCGGGCCATCGAGATCTTTTCGGAGAACGGCATCGACGTTCTCATCGGCATCGGCGGAAACGTTGATTACGTCGCACAGGACTACATCGCCGGCCGCCTCTCACCGGGCAAGAGTTCCTGCCACCACGAGGACGACGGCCACATGAGTAATAACCACCAGAGGAGCGTATAACCATGATAGTTGGCATCACAGCGCGTGCACCAGGCACGGACGCCCCGGTCGAGCAGCGGTTTGCCCGGGCGCCTTACTTCGTCTTCGTCGACACGGAGACGGGAAAGGCCGAATCGGTTGAGAATCCCCTCGTCAACGCCGTCGGCGGGGTCGGCCCCCGGGCCGTCCAGATGTTTTCGGAGCGCGGCGCGACGGCGGCCATCACCGGCCAGGTCGGCGGGAACGCCGCCAGAGCGCTCAAAGAGGGCGGGATAAAGGTTTACGCCTACCGCGGAACCGGCAGCGTCGCCGACGCCCTCGCGGACTGCACCGCCGGAAAACTCCAGCCGATCCCCCTTCTCTGAACCGGGAACCCCCACATGAAGATCGCGATTGCAAGCGGCAAAGGCGGCACCGGGAAGACAATGGTGGCGGCAAACCTCGGCTTCACGCTTGCCCTCTCCCGCGAGGCCGCGCTCGTCGACTGCGACGTCGAGGAGCCGAACCTCCACCTCTTCTTCCCGGCGCCGGCGCTCACCGCCCCGGTGACGACACCGGTCCCGGAGATCGACCCCGACCGCTGCACCCTCTGCGGTGAGTGCGGGAAGTTCTGCCGGTTCGGGGCGCTTTCGGTCTTAAAAGACCGCGTCCTCGTATTCCCGCATCTCTGCCACTCCTGCGGAGGCTGCACCCTCGTCTGCCCGCAGGGAGCGATCGAGGAGGTCCCGCGCACAATCGGCCGTGTCGCGTGCTCCAGCCCGATCCCGCGCCTCACCCTGGTGAGCGGCGTCTTGAACGAGGGCGAGGTGCAGGCCCCGGCGGTCATCCGGGCGGCAAAGGCGCTCTCAAAGGCGCACCCCCTCACCATATATGACGCCTCACCCGGGACGGCCTGCCCTGTGATCGAGACCATCGATGGGAGTGATGCCTGTATCCTGGTCACGGAATCGACGCCGTTTGGGCTGCACGACCTCCGCCTCGCGGCCGAGGTGGCAGAGAAGATGGGTATCCCGGCCGGCGTCGTGATCAACCGCAGCGACGGCCGGGACGAGGAGACCCTCACCTTCTGCCGGGAGCGCGGCCTCCCCGTCCTCATGACCATCCCGTTCTCCCGCGAGATCGCCGCCGTCCAGAACCGGGGCGGGCTCATATGCCGCGACCTTCCGGGATGGGAGGAGCGGTTCATGGCGCTCTTTGATGGGATCGCGGGGGTGATCGCGTGATCCGGCTCGCCGTCGTCAGCGGCAAGGGCGGCACAGGAAAGACGATGGTGGCGGCCGCGCTTGCAGATATCAGCGGAGTGCCGCAGGTCCTCGCCGACTGCGACGTGGATGCCGCGAACCTGGAACTCCTCTTCGAACTCCGGCGGATCACGACGGAAGATTACCTGGGGCTCGAAGCGGCCAGGATCGAGACGGCCGTCTGCCGCGACTGCGGCATCTGCGCCGACCGCTGCCGGTTCGGGGCAATCGTGCGCCGCAACGATGCCTGGGAGGTTGACCCTCTGCACTGCGAGGGCTGCGCTGTCTGCACCTACGTCTGCCCCACGGGGGCGGCCCGGATGGAGCCCCGCCCCTCCGGCGAGATCTACACATCGGCGACAGACCGCGGCAGCCTCGCCCACGCCCGGCTCTTCCCGGGCTCCGGGAACTCGGGGCTTCTTGTCACCGAGGTGAGGAAGCGGGCCGAAAGCCTCGCGGAAGGCGCCGACCTGCTGCTCGCCGACGGCCCGCCGGGTATAGGCTGCCCGCTGATCGCGACGGTCGGCGGCATGGACGCGGTTCTCATCGTCACGGAGCCGGGGGTCTCGGCGCTCCACGACATCGAGCGGCTGGTGACGGTCTGCCGCCGGTTCGGCGTCAGGATATTCGCCGCGATCAACCGGTTCGACCTTGCTGAGGATATACGCGCCAGGATCGAGGACTACTGCAGGAGAGAGGAGATCGTTGTGGCGGGAGAGATACCGTTCGATCCCATGGTGATCGATGCCGTCCGGAACGGCCGTCCCGTGACCCGGGGCGCCGCCTCCCCGGCGGCGGATGCCCTTCGGGCGCTCCGGGACACCCTTTTTGCCGAACTCGGGCTCTCCTGAGCCCGCGGCGCGTGTGTGGGGAAAAGAGGGTTTATCCCCGGTTTTAGAACCGGGGCTTTCTGTGTTTCGGGAGGCAGTCCTGGCAGTAGACAGGTCTGCCTTCGGTCGGCTTGAAGGGGACTTCGCATTCCTTTCCGCAGTCCGAACAGATGGCCTTAGTCATTTCGCGGGGGCCGCCGAAGTTCCTGGGGCCGCCGACGTTTCTGTTTCCTCTCTTATTATCCATTGGATCGCTCGTGCAGATAGAACTCTGCCTGTAGAACTGCAACCGGCTTGTATATATGCATTTCACCCGCCCCTTCCCGGGCGGTGCGGCGGGCGGCTGTGTTTTGGTGCGCCCCATGCCGTCTTGAAGAGGCCGCGGCTGCAAAGATAGTCTCTTTTCCCCGGCGACCCGCCCGCCCGGTCTCGATGCCGTCTCGGCGAAACTATTTATGCCCCTTGTATAGAGATTAGAACTGAATAAAAGAGATCAATATCGTGCGTAGACCCATCGCAGTCAAATCGTTCAACATCATGTGGGAAGAAGCCACAGGAGACTACGCCGCCTTTGAGATCATCCGGGGAGAAAACCTCCAGGAGGAGATATTCAAGTGGCTGAGTTACGCTGTGAATGTACTCCAAAGCATGGATACGAAATTAGACCTGTGGCTGGACAAGCAGGACCAGACCCTCCAGGTCGCGAGAGAGACGAAAGAATAGATTGTCGGGCTCCGGAGTGACACCGGAAAGCACCTTGGTGAGGAGTTTGTGGAGATCAGAAAGGATCTCGTCTCCATCAAGGAGGCGCTTGCCCGGGCAGGCATCCAGGTCTGAGCAAACCACGCCGGCCGATGCGTGCGGCCGCTCCCGGGGGGCGGGACTCCCGGCTGACCGGGAAGTGCTCAAACTCACTTGCGTTTGCCCCCTGCAGCCCATCGCGTCCACCAGATCCACTTCACGTCCCGGCCAGAGTCAACCGCCGGACGCCCTTATGCGACGGAAAGGAGAGGATCTGATGGTGAGCTGGAAAGAATGATATGCGATGCGGGAAGAGATACAGCAGTATGAGACGCCGCCACCTGCTGGAAGCGGAAGAGAAAGAAGAGGTTCTCCGCACCGTCCGCACCGTCCTCGCCGGATTTGACGAGATAGAGGTGGGGTATGTCTTCGGTTCGTTCTTGCAGGGGGATTTCGGCGACGTGGACGTGGCAATCCTCGTCACCGGGGAGCCCACCCCTTATGCGGCGATGCGGTTTGCACGGCGGGTCGAGGGGGAGCTCGAGCGGGGGTTTTGTTACCGTTTTGAGGCCGACGTGAAGATCCTCAACACCGCCCCCATATCTTTCCAGTATGAGGTCATCAAGAGCGGCCAACGCGTATTCTCCCGCGACAACGAGAGGAGGGTCCGCTACGAGGCGGGCGTGCTCTCCCGGTATCTCGACTACAAGGAGACGCTCGACTGGTTCGACCGGGTTCTGCTCACGGGGGCCTGAAAATGGTCAGGGACGAAGGGATCCTCGCTCACCTCCGGGAACTGGACGAGGCAGCCGGGGACTGGGAGCGCTACCGGTCTATCACCCTCGAGGACCTGATGACCGACAGGGACAGGCGGAATATGGTGCTGCACGCACTTCTCGTCAGCATCCAGGCATCGATCGATATCGCCAACCACCTGGTCGCGGCCTCCACCTCCCGGCGGCCCGAGACCTACCGGGAGAGTTTCGCGATCCTGTGTGACGAGGGGTTGATCCCGAAAGACCTCGGAACCCGGCTCTCAGACCTTGCGGGTTTTCGGAATGTTCTGGTGCACCTCTACTGCCGGCTGAACCTGGACGAGGTCTACGGCATGCTCCAGAACGACCTCCCGGTCGTGAACCAGTACCGCGACCTGATCCGGGCGATGCTCCGGGACGGCCTCCTCCCGGAGTGAACCGGGGGATGCACCCCGGCTTTTTTGACCTCAGGCAGTGAGACAGCGAATGTATAGACGTTCCCGTCTGCAACCCCCTCCCCCTCTGCGATATAAAAAGTGGTATATAGTGAGTGTTCGTAAGTAGGGTTTGATCGAGAACGGCCAGTGGCGAGAGTGAGAGGATGAGGAGGCAACACTGATGAAGACCGTGTTTGTAAGGCCTGAACTCTGTATCGGGTGCAGGCACTGCGAGATCGCGTGCGCGATCGAGCACTCGGAGAGCAGGAGATTATTCGATGCAATCCACGAAGAGAAGAGATCGCTGCCGCGCATCCACGTAGAAGTGGGAGTCAACTGCCTGACGTTTCCCAACCGGTGCAGGCACTGCGACCCTGCACCGTGCATGCAGGTCTGCCCGACGGGATCACTCTGCCGCGACCCCGTCACAGGTTCCGTCGTTGTCCGGTATGACCGGTGCATCGGGTGTGCCGTCTGTGCGATGGCGTGCCCGTTTGGCATCATCCATTTCCAGAGAGTGCACAACCTCGACACCGACCGCGAAGTCAATGCAAAATGCGACAACTGCATCGAGCGACAGAAAGAAGGCAGGATCCCGGCCTGTGCCGAGGCCTGCAAGACAGGCGCACTCGAGTTTGGGGACGCAAACGACCTCATCCGCACAAGCAGGAGGGATTTCACCCTCCGGCTGACCGCGTCGGAAGGAACCGACGCGGAAGTCCCGAAGATCCCGGCGAATGTAGGAGCGTTCCGTGCAATACTGGAAGAGATGGCGAACCTGGGATGAAGAAGGAGTAAGATACCAATGTATGATGCATTCAGATCAAAGAAACTCGCAGAGCAGAGAGCGCTTGATGCCGCCGACCAGGAGATCATCGCAAAAGCCCTGGAAGACGGCGTAGAGACCGCATGGGACCGGTTTATCGACCAGCAGCCGCAATGCGGCTTCGGGCAGCTTGGCATCTGCTGCAACCGGTGCGCCATGGGGCCCTGCCGGATCGAACCGTTCGGCAAGAAACCAGACCGCGGCGTCTGCGGCGCCACCGCGGATACCATCGTGGCGCGGAACCTGCTCGACGACCTCTCAACAGGGGCTGCAGCCCATTCAGACCATGGACGCGAAGTCCTGGAAGTCCTCCTCGATACCGCGGTAGGAAAGAGCCAGGGCTACCAGATCACCGACGAGACCAAATTAAAGGCGATTGCCGCAGAATACGGCATCAACACAGAGAACAGGAAGAAGGAGGAGATCGCAGAAGACGTTGCCCGTGCAATGCTCGAGGAATACGGAACGCTCAAGAACAGGATCCAGATGGCAGAACGGGCTCCGGAGAAGACAAAAGATACATGGAAGAGACTGGGCATCGTCCCCCGCAGCGTCGATCGCGAGATCGTGGAGTCCATGCACCGGATCCACATGGGTGTCGGCGCAGACTACGTCAACATCCTCCTGCATGCGATGAGAACCTCGCTTGCCGACGGCTGGGGCGGTTCGATGATGGCAACGGAAGGCTCCGATATCCTCTTTGGCACACCGGCGCCGCTTCGCAGCCGCGCTAACCTTGCCACGCTCAAACAGGATATGGTCAACATCGTCCTCCACGGCCACAACCCCATCCTCTCTGAGATGATCGTGAAAGCCGCAGACGACCCGCAGTTGAAAGAGCGTGCCGCCGGGAAGGGTGCAAAGGGCATCAACATCGTGGGCATGTGCTGCACCGGAAATGAACTCCTCATGCGGCACGGCATCCCGATCGCGGGGACGTTCCTCGACCAGGAACTCGCGATTGCAACCGGTGCGGTCGAAGTGATGGTCGTCGATTACCAGTGCATATTCCCATCGATCGCACAGACCGCCGCCTGCTACCACACCAGGGTCGTGAGCACGAGCCAGAAGGCCAAGATCCCCGGGACCACCTACCTGGAGTTCAGGCCGGAGACCGCCCTTGATACAGCGAGAGAGATCATCACCGTCGCAATCGACAACTTCCCGAACCGCAACCCCGGCCGTGTCAGGATCCCGCAAAAACCCGTCGACCTTATGGCCGGGTTCTCGGAAGAGGCAATCAGAAAAGCGCTGGGCGGCACCTACAAGCCGCTGATCGATGCGATCGTTGGAGGCAGGATCAGGGGCGCCGTGGGCATCGTCGGCTGCAACAACCCGAAGATCAAGCAGGACTACGGCCACGTGACGCTTGCAAAAGAGTTGATCAAACGGGACATACTCGTCCTCGAGACCGGGTGCGCCGCAATCGCCTGCGGAAAAGCGGGCCTGCTCGTCCCCGAGGCTGCCGACCTCGCAGGTGACGGCCTCGGGTCCGTCTGCAAGGCGCTCGGCATCCCGCCCGTCCTGCACATGGGTTCCTGCGTCGACTGCTCGCGCATCCTCATGCTGGCCGCAAACATCGCAAAGGAACTCGGCGTCGGGATAGGCGACCTCCCCATCGGTGGTGCGGCACCCGAATGGTATTCCCAGAAAGCCATCTCCATCGGCACCTACTTCGTCTCCTCGGGCGTCTACGTCGTCCTCGGGATCCCGCCGAAGATCTTCGGGAGCCCGAACGTCACCGGCCTCCTCGCCGCCCAACTCACGGATCTCGTGAACGCCTCGTTTGCCGTTGAGCCAGACCCCGTCAAGGCCGCAGACCTGCTCGAAGCCGAGATCGACCGGAAGAGAAAGGCGCTCGGCATATAAACGGAAATCCACCATGGACGAAAGAACGCTCGATGCAATCATTGCGCAGCATGACGCCCCGGCCGGGAAACTCCTCGGGATCCTCGGGGATATCCAGAACCAGGAGGGCTACATCCCGAGGGAGGCGCTCGAGATGCTCTCGGATAAACTGGGCGTCCGCCTCTCCCACCTCTACAGCCTCGCCACGTTCTATTCCTACTTCAGCTTAAAGCCGGTCGGTGACCATGTCATCACGGTCTGCATGGGAACCGCGTGCCACGTGAAGGGTGCGCCCCGGATCCTGGAGGCCCTCGAAGGGATGCTCGGGGTAGAGTGCGAGACCGCGGAGGATGGCAGGTTCTCCGTCACCACCGACGATAACAAATTCACGCTGGAGATAGCCCGGTGTTTTGGCGCCTGCAGCATGGCGCCCGTCCTCCGGATTGACGGCAACCTTTACGGGTATGCAGCAGCGGAAGACCTCCCGGCGATCCTTGCCGAATACGGGTGGAAGGGATGAAGATCAGAACGGCCGCCGATCTCGAGACAAAAAAGCAGGCCGGATTACGGAAACTCCAGCCTGGAAAACCCCGTATCGCCGTAGGGCTTGCCACCTGCGGGAAGGCGGTCGGCGGCGCGAAGGTGTACGAACGCCTCCACGAGATCATAGGGACGGATAACCCCGATATCGACCTCTCATTGGTTGGATGCATCGGCTACTGCTGTGAAGAGCCGCTTGTCAACATCACGCTCCCGGGAAAACCGCTCGTGATCCTGCAGAAGGTCACCGCGGATGATGCAGAAGAGATCGTCCGTGCGGTCGAAGAGGGCGGGGTGCCCGAAGGAAAGGCCCTATGCCGCATCCCGTCATGGGACCACGTGACGGGGTGCACCCTCACTTACGGCGAGGGGTTTGAGCGGATCATCCCCGCCTACAAGGATGTCCCGTTCTTTTCGCACCAGAAGAAAGTGGTGCTCCGGAACGCCGGCCTG
The DNA here is from genome assembly GCA_022837745.1 of Methanomicrobiaceae archaeon. Taxonomy (GTDB): domain Archaea; phylum Halobacteriota; class Methanomicrobia; order Methanomicrobiales; family Methanoculleaceae; genus Methanoculleus. The sequence continues at coordinate 9,630 of JALHIW010000028.1, forward strand.
ATCAACCCCGAGGATATCGACGAGTATATCGCGGTCGGGGGGTATGCCGCCGCACAAAAAGCTCTGACCGGCATGACCCCGGATGCCATCATAGAAGAGGTGGAGAGGTCCGGGCTCCGCGGCAGGGGCGGCGCCGGGTTTCCCACCGGCCTGAAGTGGCGGATCACAAGGGATGCAAAGACCGATAAGAAGTACATCATCTGCAATGCCGACGAGGGCGACCCCGGGGCCTACATGAACCGGAACGAGATGGAGAGCGACCCCCACATGCTCATCGAGGGCATGATCATAGGTGCGTATGCCATGGGGGCTGCCGAAGGCCTGATCTATATCCGCGCCGAGTACCCGCTCGCCATACGCCGCCTCGGGATCGCCATCGGCCAGGCCAGGGAATACGGCCTCCTCGGCGAGGAGGTCTTCGGCACGGGTTTCTCGTTTGATATAGGGATCGCGACGGGTGCCGGTGCGTTCGTCTGCGGTGAATCGACAGCACTTGTCGCCTCCATCGAGGGGAGGGCCGGCCGGCCCCGCCCCCGCCCGCCGAGGCTGACCGATATCGGCGGCGGGCTCTTTGGGTATCCAACAGACCTCAACAACGTCGAGACCTGGTGCAACGTGCCAGTGATCATCAGCAACGGGAGCGGCTGGTATGCACGGATCGGGGCGAAAGGCAACTCCGGCACCAAGGTCTTCTCACTCGTCGGGAAAGTTGACCGGGTCGGCCTCGTAGAGGTGCCGCTCGGGACGTCCCTCAACACAATAGTGTTTGAGGTCGGCAACGGCGGTGCCGGGGGCAAAAAGGTTAAAGCCGTCCAGACGGGGGGGCCGTCGGGCGGCTGCATACCGGTGAGGCTCTTTGACACCCCCGTGGATTACGAGAGCCTGAACCGGGTCGGCTCGATCATGGGTTCGGGGGGCCTGGTCGTCATGGACGAGGATACGGACATGGTGGACATCGCCCGCTACTTCATCAACTTCGCGACGACCGAGTCCTGCGGGAAATGCGTCCCCTGCCGGGAGGGGCTCAAGCACACGCTCCTCCTCCTCAATAAGATCCTGGCAAAGAAAGCGACAAGAAAAGACCTTGATACCCTTGCCGACCTCTCCGAGACCATCGCGGCGACGTCGCTCTGCGGGCTCGGCCAGACAGCGCCAAACCCCGTGCTGACGACCCTGGCTTATTTCCGGGAAGAATACGATGCGCTGGTGGGACGATGATTCTTGAGGTCACCATCAACGGGAAGAGATACAGGGCGGAGGAGGGGGAGACCATCCTCTCGGTTGCGATACGGGAGAAGATCGAGATCCCGCACCTCTGCTACGAGGCTTCGCTTGACCCCTACGGCGCCTGCCGGCTCTGCATGGTCGAGGCCGTCAGGAGGGGGAGGAGCGAGATGACCACGGCCTGCACGCTGCGGGCAGCCGAAGGGCTGGAGATCGTGACCGATACCCCACAGATCGTAAAGCACCGCAAGATCCTCTTTGAGCTCTACCTTGCAGAGGCGCCCAGATCAGAGGTCATCAAAAAGATGGCAGCCCGCTACGGGGTGACAAAGACACGGTTTTTCAAGAGGGTCGATCCCGCCGACCCGCTCGGGAACAGGTGCGTCCTTTGCGGGCTCTGCGTCCGGGCATGCAACGAGATCATGGGGGCGGGTGCGATCAACTTCATCAACCGCGGCCCTTACACGGTGGTCAATACGCCGTATTTCGAGCCGAGCGCGGACTGTCTCGGCTGCGGTGCGTGCGTGAACGTCTGCCCCACCGCTGCGATCGATATGGAAGATATCGGTGGCGAGCGGGTCATGAGATCCTGGAGCGGCACAAGAGTCCCGCTGGCGGAGTGTGAATCCTGCGGGAAGCATTACGCGCCGAAAGCGCTCGCGGAGTCCATCATCGCCCGGCTGGAGACTCCCTTAAGAGAGGAGACAGCAAAGATCTGCCCGGAGTGCCGGGGAAAATGGATCGCACGCGAAGAGATCCTTGCAAAGCGCGGGGGTGGAATAGAGCATGCCCGATGACGGGGCCAGGGAGAGAAAGATTCTTGATGCCGCCCATAAAATCCAGCAAAACACACGGAAAGCGACCGAGAAAGGGTTTCGGATCATCATCAGCGGGAAAGGGGGTGTCGGGAAGACCACGATCACCGCCCTCCTGGCCCGCATTTTTGCAGAGAAGGGATTCACCACCCTTGCCGTTGATGAAGACCCCCAGATGAACCTCCCGTTCGCAGCAGGGATACCCTGGGACGAGAGGGGCCGGATCGTCCCGCTGACACAAAACCTGGATTACGTGGAGGAAAAAACCGGTGCACGCCCCGGCGCTGGCTGGGGTCTCATGCTGACGCTGAACCCCGACGTCTCCGACGTGGTTGAGCGGTTCGGGGTGAGAGCGCCCGGCGGGGTGAACATACTTGTTATGGGGACGGTGGTGCAGGCGGCAAGCGGCTGCCTCTGCCCGGAGAACACCCTCCTTGAGTCCGTCATAAGGTATATCAACCTCCGCGAGGGGGAGGTCATCCTCATGGACACCCCTGCCGGGGTGGAGCATTTCGGGCGGTCGATTGCAAAGGGTTTTCACCAGGCGGTGATTGTCACCGACCCGAGCTTCAACTCGGTGCAGGTGGCGGAGCGCCTGGCGCGTCTGGCAAAAGAACTGGGCATTCCTTCGGTTCATCTCGTGATCAACCGGGTGCGTTCGAAAGATGATACACTGAAGGTCCGGGAGATCCTGGGCGAGAGCATGAACCTCTTTTCGGAGCAGTTCTTCCTCCCCTACGAGGAGGACGTGATCCGGTGCGAACCCAGTGTTGAGCCGCTGCTGGAGAGAGAATCGCCGTTTATGGAAGGCATAAGGAGACTCCAGGAGACCCTGGAGGAATACGGAAACGAATCGCGAGGGATGGGGGACTGCAACAAGTTTTGACGTTTGAACCTACCGGCGCCAGAGATACACCCTGGCCACCGTCGAGTCCCCGCTGAACCGGGTCGATGGCTGCATGCCGCAAGATAGGGATCGCGGGGACAACAGCACAGGAAATAATGCTTCTCGAACACCTGGTCTACTCTACGGCGATCGCTATCGTCCTTGGCACGCTCTACCGGAGGTATACGGGGAGGGATCACGCCTGGCTCGTTGTCGCGAGCGCTTATGTGCCGGATCTCGATATCGTCGCGGACGGTCTGCTGCAGCGGATCGGGATCACGGTCATGGTGCATGGGAGCCCCATCAGGCACGGCAACTTCCACAACGCTGCGGTCATGCTGGCGTATGCGGTCTTTGCGGCGCTGCTCCTACACCCGGCCGGGGTCAGGCTCGTGGACTCGTTCTTCTTTGCGGCGGCAGGGTTTGGAGCGCACCTCTTCGAGGACGCCCTGGTATACAAAGGGGGCTACGCGTTCTTCTGGCCGCTCTCTGACCAGCGCTACGGTATCGGGGCATTTGAGTACACCCGGGACTGGTATGGGGTAGCGAATGCCGAAGTCCTGATCGTCGGTGTCATAGCACTGGCCGGCGCTCTGGTGTTCTGGTGGGTGTGTGAGAAAAAGGGATGGAAGGTGGGTGAATAGCCCCGGATACCGTGTATGGAGAGCAGGAAAGGATCTCGGTGAGGGTGTTCACGTTGACGGCAGAGAAGGGGTCTCCTCCCGTGGCACTGTATCGATGGGATATCACCCCTTGGGGGAGAGACTGACGGGGAGGGGGATGGAACATCCCCCGCCCCCTGTCTCCTGCATCTCACCGTGACACGGTTTTAACCTCTGGAAACACCCCCACCGCCCGGCCGCTCCGCGGCCTCCTCCCGCCCCCTCCAGAGGGGGCGGGCAGTGAATGGCGATAGTCCGGATGGCCGTGCACGGGGACGGAAAACAGGATCTTCGGTGAGTTTCTCGCCGGGAACGGGGTGAGTGGATGCTCTTCACTGGCAGTGTATCGATGGAGAATCGCCCCCGTGGGGGAGAGACTGACGGGGAGGGGGGTGGAACGCCCCTTCCCCTGTCGCTCGCGTGTCACCGTGACACGGTTTTAACCTCTGGAAACACCCCCACCGCCCGGCCGCTCACGCGGCCTCCTCCCGCCCCCTCCAGAGGGGGCGGGCAGTGCGTGGCGATAGTTCGGATGCAGTGCCACGGGGAGGAGACAGGTCTTTCAGGGAATTTTCTCGACTGAAACCGGGTGACGCGATGCACACCCCTGACACTGTATCTACGGGATATCGCCCCCGTGGGGGTGGGGCTCGCCATGGAGGGGGGGTGGAACATCCCCCGCCCCCTGTCGCTCGCGTGTCACCGTGACACGGTTTTAACCTCTGGAAACACCCCCACCGCCCGGCCGCTACCGCGGCCTCCTCCCGCCCCCTCCACAGGGGGCGGGCAGTGAGGGGTGATTGACCCGGATAGAGTGCCACGGGGGAGGAGACAGGTCTTTCAGGGAATTTTCTCGCCTGAAACCGGGTGACGCGATGCACACCCCTGGCACTGTATCTACGGGATATCACCCCCGTGGGGGAGGGGCTGACGGGGAGGGGGCGGAACGCCCCTTCCCCTGTCGCTCGCGTGTCACTGAAAACCTCTCTCGCCGGATCACCCCCCCCGGCCGGGCCGGGTCGTCGAAACCCTGCGGTGCCCGAACTCCGGGCGGAAACGATCGCGTGAGGCCTGCGGCGGGAGGGATCCCTCTCTCAGCCGCCCATCCGGGTCAGGTGCTCCCGCGAAAGCCGGGCGATATCCTCCAGATCAGCAACCAGGCACCCATCCTCCCTCAGATCTTCTTTGCCTTCTATGCTCTTTGCTACCAGCGCAAAACGTTCGTTCCTGCTCTCGTTTCGCCATCTCACCATGGAGGCCTTCTCCCGGAGCGCCGCAAGGACGCCGCGGGCCTGGCGGCGGTTGAGAGCAGACCATTTGCATTCGCAGAAGAGGGCATCCCCGGAGGCCTCATTCAGGCCTACGAGATCGATCTCCGTCTCCTTCTGCCACCACCGCCCCAGTCGCGAATACGAGGAGCCGGAGAAGAGGATCCCCCTGCGAACGAGGTCGAGGGAAAGTTCTTCGAACATCTCTCCGCAATAAGGCGCGAACCCTTCCCTGATGGAGGCGAGCACCTCCCCGCTCTGCCCCGTCTCGGTCTCCGCCCTCCGGGGATACACAAAACGGAACCAGAATCTGAGGTAGGGATCGGCCAGCCGGTAATGTCTTCTCCGATAGCCGGCATGGGCGGTCACCGGCACCTCGTCGTCGATCAGGTGCATACGCGAGAGGACGGCAAGGTACTTGGAGACCAGCCCCTTATCAAGCCCGGTCTCCTGACAGAGGCGTCCAAGGGTTGTGTAGCCCGCGGCGAGAGCGCGGAGGATGGCCATGTAGTTCCCTGCCTCGCGGAACTCATACTGCATCAGGATCTCGGCCTCGGAGTAGAGGTATGCCCCCTTCTGGAGGATCTGCTCCTCCACGTTCTCCCAGAAAGTCCGATCGGGGCGAAACAGACGGAGATAGGCAGGGATCCCACCGATCACGCACCATGTCATGACGAGATCCTCCTCATCGTAGGGGAGGAATTGGCGAAGGTAGGGATAGGAAAGAGGCTCGATCTGCCACTGCCCCGTCCTTCTGCCGTAGAGCGGGCTTGTGTACCCCAGCACCTCAGTCTCCATCGTGCTGACTGATGAACCTGATATGACGAGCATCACCGGCTCTCTGGAGAGCACCGTATCCCACACCTTCTGAAAGACGGAAGGCGTGGCCCGGTCGCGTGCGATGAGGTAGGGGAACTCATCGATGACGATCACCACTTTCTGCCCCGGGGGAGGGGAGAAATTCCGGTGACTGGCCAGCGCCTTTATGACGGCCTCCCAGTCGGGATACCTGCTCCGCTCGAAGTCCGGATCGTTCAGGTACTCTCCTGCATAGCGGGAGAAATCCTGGACATTCCTTGCTGTCCCTTCTTCTGATGCCAGGAAGTAAAAGCCCGGGACAGTCTGCAGGAATCGGGCAAGAAGCGTCGTCTTTCCCACGCGCCGCCTCCCGTACAGGATCAGGAACTCCGGAATCGGGGAACGGTATCGATCGGTGAGGAACTGCTGTTCAACTGCCCGGTCTACGAAGATATGTTGATTCATAAGTATACTACTTTGTAGTCAACAAACACTTAAGGTGATCGGTAAGCGCCGGTGGTCCGGCCGGTCATGGCGCCGCTGCAAAGGCAGGCAGCCCCTTGCCGGGGTTGATGGCTGTAACCGGGCGGCCTTCGCGGCGATGTCGCTTCGCTGGAGGAGGCAGAGCGGCTTTCCCTCCAGGCGCCTGGTAGAACCCGGGGCAGCCGATGCCCGCGGGGCTGAGCGGATGGTAGTGCCCTCTGGTCTTGACCTACTCCCTGCCCACGGCCGAAAGGTGCGCTGAGTGGTGGGTGGCAATCGCTTTTTGTTTGCGGCAATGGCGCGGGGCGCACCACAGCATACGCCGAACTCCTCCTCGAACACGGCGGTTTCCCGGCAGCAGTGGTCGAAACTGAGGGGGGATTGTACTGGATCCCCCGTCTTCGAGTGAGAGATGGGCGATGGGTCTCTGCAATGGCATTCACGGGAAGATGCGAGGCATTCTCCAGCTGCGGTTGTATAGCACTGCTCGGCGCTCTGGTGTTCTGGCGGGCATGGGAGAAGAGATGCTGGAAGGGGGGGTGGTTGAGAGCGGTGATCTCTTTCTGGCCGGGTTCCGCCGGGAGAAGAGCGGCGTGCAGAGACAAGGGGGTGATTCCTCCACCGATGCAGCGGCCGGGGAGTGGGTCACCGCCTCCAGGTGAGATCCTTTTTTCTCTACCAGCGCCCACCCTATGGTATGATCCTCGAAGAGGTCGTCGCCTTCAGTGAAGAGGTTGACGCAGTGGAGTTTGTCAGTTTTCTCAAGAGCAAAGGCTGCCGCGCCAGAATAGAGGTGCGGGGGAACGCCAACGCCGAGGAGTTGCTGGAGGGAGCGCTCGATGACCTGATAGCCTGGTTCGAGGAGGCTGCCGCGCAGAGCGGAGAAGAGCCGCCAGAGTTATCGGATGACACCCGGTGGTTCCTGGATGCCGCGGAGAAGTACCGGCGCCAGCGCGACCAGATCGCGGCGCTGCTGGAGGGGCATAAGCCGGGGGATATCCTCTACACCAACGATGACCTCAAGCGGTCGCAGGAGGAGCTGTTCCACAAGATGGCGGAGAAGGTCCGGGAATGGATGGAGGGGAACAAAGATGCCGGTGAAGAACTGGATGAGTCGGCGCTGTTTGAGGCCCTCTTCGGTGACCGCGATCTCCTCCCGGAGGACGCTCCCCTCTTCGTGCTCCACACGGTGTTGATGAGAAACGGTATCCTAGAGGAGACGCCTGAAGGCTGCCAGCTGACCCGTGAGATCCCCGCCGGGCAGGTTGTGTTGGAGATCTCCACCGATAACCTGCATGATCTCGATGTCGACCTCCCGGAGGACGCCGGGCTGAAGAAAAAGGCCGTCTACTGGATCGATCCCGTCTACCAGGTTGTTATCGACCCCGCGATCCATCTTGTCTGTGATACAGACGAGGTGCTCACCGCCCTGGAGGGCACCACCGTGGATATCGAGTCTGCGACCACTCTGGAGGAAAACCTCCGGGTGAAGGAGTTCATCATCGCGACACTCCTTGAGTCGGTGAAGCGGAAGCCGGGCATCACGGTGGACGAACTTTCAGGCCCTATTGGAGTTGAAGGGGTCAATGAGGACGGAGAGTCGATAAGGATTGAGATTGCCATTGACCGGCGCATGACCTCGATTATCGTCGCCGAACTGCGCAAACTGGGCATGCTCACAGGGAGCAATCAGAAGATCAAGATCGGGAGGGCGCCCGGCGGCAAGAAGAAACAGAATCAGTGAGGCGCGGGGGGATGTGCGCGAGAGGGCGGCGGGCTCCCCCATCCCATCTCTCCAGCACCTCACCCGGAAACGTCCGCTGTCTCAGAAGACCCGTGGCACCGTGTAGATGGATAATCACCCCCACCGCCTGTCTCCTGCGTCTCAACCAGACACTCCTTTTCCGTGTGAGACAGATCACCCCCACCACCCGGCCGCTCCGCGGCCTCCTCCCGCCCCCTCCAGAGGGGGCGGGCAAGTGTTTGGCGATTGACCCGGATACCGTGCACGGGGAGCAGGAAAAGGATTTCGGCAGGGTGTTCATGACGGCAGAGAGGACCTCTCCCGTGGCACCGTATAGATGGGGAATCACCCCCGTGGGGGAGGGGCTGACGGGGAGGGGGGTGGAACATCCCCCGCCCCTGTCTCGACACGGCACTGAAAACCTCTCTCGCTGGAAACCCCTCTCTTGTCTCCCGCATCTCTGGTTGAACGGTTTACGTGGATCACCCCCACCACCCGGCCGCTCCGCGGCCTCCTCCCGCCCCCTCCAGAGGGGGCGGGCAGTGCGTGGCGATTGACCCGGATACCGTGCACGGGGAGGAGACAGGTCTTTCAGGGAATTTTCTCGACTGAAACCGGGTGACGCGATGCACAACCCCTGGCAGTGTATCTATACGGGATATCGCCCCCGTGGGGGAGAGGCTGACGGGGAGGGGGGTGGAACATCCCCCTCCCCTGTCGCTCACGTGTCACCGTGACAGTGTTTTAACCTCTGGAAACAACCCCCACCACCCGGCCGCTCCGCGGCCTCCTCCCGCCCCCTTCCGAGGGGGCGGGCAAGTGTTTGGCGATAGCCCCGGATACCCTGTCCGTGGAAGAGAACAGGATTTCGGCAGGGTGTTCACGTTGACAGCAGAGAGAGGACCTCTCCCGTGGCACCGTATCGATGGGGAATCACCCCCGTGGGGGAGGGGGGGACGGAAACGTTCCCCCCTCCCCTGTCGCTGTGTGTCACCGTGACACTGTTTTAACCCCTGGAAACATCACCCCCGCCCGGCCACAACAAACATATCCTTTCACCTGGATCAGGATGTTGAACGAGAGATGTCATCCACACCTGCAAGATACCTGGTCTGCATCGCACTCTGTACGTGCACCATCGCCTGCCTCCTCACCGCAGGCTGCTCTGCTCCCGGCGGAGAAGAGCCGGGGATCACCCCCCTCCCGGCCACGGAACCGCCGGCAACCCCCGGCCCCGCCATCACGCTGCCGGTGACAGCAACCGCCCCGGCATCAGAACCCACAGCAGCGCCGACCGGGGGCTCCGGCCCCGCCGGCGATCTCCTCATCCACTTCATCGACGTCGGGCAGGGCGATGCGATCCTCCTCCAGTTCCACAACCAGACGATGCTCGTCGATGCCGGGGAGCGCGGGATGGAGGAGCGCGTTATCCGCTACCTGAATGGACAGGGTGTCGACCGGCTCGATGCAGTCGTCGCGACACACGCCCATTCCGATCACATCGGCGGCCTCGCCGGGGTTATCACCGCCTTCCCCGTCGGCCGGTTCGTTGACGCCGCTCAGCCGCAGACCACGGCGACATACGAGAACCTGCTTGCCGTGGTTGAAGAGCAGGGGATCCCCTACACCGCAGCGGTGCGCGGGCAGAAGATCGCCCTGGATCCCGAACTTGAGATCCTGATCCTGAACCCCCGCGATGACCCGATCGGCGATCTGAACGAGGATTCAGTCGTCCTGAAGGTGACCCTGGGTGAGGTCTCCTGCCTCCTCGCGGGCGATGCCGGGGCGGCGGCAGAGAAGGATATGCTCGATGCCGGGCTCGACCTGGACGCCGACGTTCTGAAGGTCGGCCACCACGGGAGCCTCTACGCCTCATCCCCGGAGTTCCTGACCGCGGTCAGCCCGACGATAAGCGTCATCATGGTCGGCGCCGGAAACGACTACGGCCACCCCCATCAGGAGACGCTCGACCGGCTTGAGGCAATCGGGTCGCGCATATACAGGACAGACACTGACGGGACGATCATCGTCTCCACCGACGGCCGCGTCCTCGAGGCTGCGACCGCCGCCACAACGCCGCCCGCCCTCTCCGGTCTTCAGATCACCGCACTCGACCTCGTGGGAGAGGCGGTCACCATCACAAACGCCGGCGACACGGCGGTCAACCTCACCGGCTGGACGATCGCAGACGAGGGTGCATCCAGCACCTACACCTTCCCGGTCTTCAGCCTGCCTCCCGGGGCAGAGGTCAGCCTCCACACCGGCGAGGGAAGCGATAACGCAACAGCGCTCTACTGGGGCAGGAAGACCGCTGTCTGGAACAACGACGGCGACACAGCAACGCTTGCCGACGCAAACGGCACGGTCGTCAGCACCCTGGAGCGCTGAAGGATGGACGGAGAATCGGTCTTCTGGGCGAGCATCGACCGCGTTGATGAGGGGGTTGCCGTCCTCATCCCGCGGGAGGGTTCAGCCCGGTTCACCCTTCCCTGCTCCCTCCTCCCCGCCGGCGCCCGTGAGGGTGATATCCTTGAGGTCTCGATCCGCCGGGACGCCGAGGCGACAGAGGAGGCCCGGCGCCGGGCGGCAGAGAGGATCGAGCGGCTGAAAAGACGCGGGTAAGGCCGGATGATGGAGGCGGGTTCTGATAGGCGTCCGCCGGGACGCGGCAGTGCATCGATGGAGAGATTCCTCCCCGGCGAAGACGGTTTCAAAAAAACAGGTTTTTAGAAGAATTATTCAGTCGTCTTTCCATCGAAGTGCTCGTTGTCGGCCATGGCCTCCTGGCGAGTCCGGTGCACCACCCCGTCGCGGTGTTCGGGCGGCGAGTAGATCGTGTAGAGTTTTAGAGGAGCCTTCTTTGAGGTGTTGATCACGTTGTGGTTCGCGCCGTTTGGCACGACCACGGCGGTGCCGTCCCTGACCGGGTGCTCAACACCATCGATCACGACGACGCCCTCCCCCTCCTCAAACCGGAAGAACTGGTCGACGTCCTCGTGCACCTCCGCACCGATCTCCTCGCCGGGCTTGAGGCACATCAGCACAACCTGGCTGTAGTTTCCCGTATACAGGACGCGGCGGAAGTAGGTGTTCTTCTTCGTCTCGGTCTCGATATCAGTTACAAATCCTTTCTTCATCGCAGAACCTCCTTTGAGTGTGGTAACATTGACTTCATATAGAAGTTCTGATATTTAACATTTGAGCCGTTTTTGGCGTCGTGATCCCGCCAAAACCTTCTTTGGCGCGGAGGAGAGACCTTTGCACCATGAGCCTTCCCCGCTCTTTCTACGAACGCGACACCGTGGCCGTTGCCCGTGACCTGCTCGGCTGCCTGCTCATCCATCAGGAGAAGGCCGGAACGGCGGCCGGCAGGATCGTCGAGGTCGAGGCCTACCTCCAGAACGACCCTGCGGCCCACTCCTACCGGGGGATGACAGAGAGGAACAGGGCGATGTTCGGCCCGGCAGGCCACGCTTACGTCTACCGGATCTACGGCCTCCACACCTGTGTCAACGTCGTGACCGGCGCGGAAGGCACAGGGGAGGCCGTCCTGATCCGGGCGCTCGAACCGGTTGCAGGGATCGGCCTGATGCAGGCACGGCGGGGAAGGAATGACCTGATCTCGCTTGCAAACGGCCCCGGGAAACTGACGGAGGCGCTCGGTATAACGACCGGCCTGGACGGAGCCTCGCTCTCTTGCGGCCCGCTTTGGATCGACCCCCCAACAACCCCGGTGGAGGAGATCGTCCAGACGACCAGGGTCGGGATCACGAAGGCGGCAGACCTCCCCCTCCGGTTCTACCTGAAGGGGAGCCGGTATCTCTCGCGCCGGTGATACGAACGGAGCCGTGCAGCCCTTCCGCGACAAAAGCAGTTATCCCGCAGGAGAGAGATAATACGTTCATGCCACCGGCCCGCCATCCCGCCTCATCCTTCGACGTCTTCAACGTCTACTTCGAACGGATCTACGATCCCACGATGCACGTGGTCTTCACGTTCGACGGCGGGATCGAGGCAGAGGTCATGCGGGAGGCGACAATGAGGCTGATCGCATCCGATCCCTACCTGCGGTCGCGCTACACGGAGGTCGAAGGCCGGCCGGTCTGGGAGGAGACCCCGAAAGAGTCCTGGAACGGGGCGTTCTTCATCGAGCAGGGCGGCCAGCCGCTCACGACGCCCCCGCCGCCGCTTGACGTCCGAAAGGGGCCGCAGGTTCGGGTCGGGCTGTACCGGGATGGCGGCGGCGACCGTCTCGCGGTAACCTGCCATCACGGGTTCTGCGACGCCGGCGGCGCCCTTGCCATTGCGCGGGACGTCTTCTCGGTCTACCGCAGGCTCATGGAGAACCGCGATCACCGGCCTCCAGAACGAAACCCCTGCGACCGGAGCATAAAGAGGATCCTCGACCTCCACACCAGGGAGGAGAGGAGGGAGGCGCTTGCCGGGGAGGAGCCTTTCGTCGACCGCTGGAGTTTCCCGGCCGAGCACCCGGGCCGGGGAAGACCGCGGGTTGCGTCCAGGACTCTTGCGCCCGAAAGGCTCAAACTCATAAAAGCGTTTGGAAAGGAGCACGGCGCCACTGTTAACGACGTCCTCGTCGCCGCGTTCTTCCTGGCCTTCCGGAAGATCCGGGACGACCCCTTCGACATCGGCTCGCCCCGCTCCATCCTGACATCGGCCGACCTCCGGCGGAGGTACCCGGGGCTCTACGACGACTGCCCCATTGCGAACCTCTCCGCCGCATACGAGATCACCCTCACCGCCGGGGAGGGGGCGGGGCTTGAGGATATAATAGGTGACGTTGCGGCGATAACGGCACGCCGCAAGGCCGGGCACCTCGGGCTTGCGGCAATCCTCTTCTACGAGGGGATCATCGCCCGCGGGATGCCGGCGGTGCTGGAGTTCTTCGATGATATGATCGAGCGCTACACCGCCTCCGGGCTCAAGAACCCGGTCTTCTCCAATCTCGGGGTCTTTGACCCGGGTGAGTTCCTCCCCGTCCCCGGGAAGGGGGGTGAAGACCTCGATATCCTGGATATCCGGTACCTCCCCTGCGTCTGCTGGCCCTACGGGTTCCTGATGATAGCATCCACCTTCCGCGGCCGCCTGACCCTGGCCAGCGCCTACGAGGAGGGGCCCTACTCGACGGCGGTGGTGGAGCGGTTCCTGGGCTACGTGGACGGCTGCCTGCCGTGAGGTGGTGCGAGGAGCTACCACAACTCCAGGGCTTACTTCCGGATAAGGGCTTTCCCGGCGCTCCAGGCGTTCCCGACGGCCTCGCCGAGGCCGTGGTAAGCGTTGTCGGCCATGGTCAGGACGAGCGGGTTGATGGCCACGTAGTCGGGTTTCCCATCAACTGTCACCGCTTCATCGGCATACGCCGTCACGATCTCGCCGATGAAGGCCGTGTGAGTGGGTAACGGAACGGTCTGGAAGACCCGGCACTCGAAGTTGACCGGGCAGTCCCGGATCATGGGCGCTTTCTTGAGTTTCCCGTAGAAGACGTCAAAGACTCCCGATTTGTCGACCTCCGCCCCGGAGACGAGCCCGCAGTAGTCGGTCTTATCCAGGAGGGCCGGCGACGGTATGTTCACCGAGAAGGCCCCGGTCTCCAGGATCCCCTTTGTTGTATGGTGGTTCCTTGCGAGTGCACAGAGGATCATCGGCGGGTTTCCGTTCACCTGCGTGCACCAGCCCGCGGGCGTCAACTACCCCACCCTAAAGGGTGGGGCTTGCTGCCGGGGCCCCTTGCGGGGCACAGAGCTGCAATTTAATGTGTGCGAAGGTTGACGGTTCAAAAG
>JALHIW010000029.1:0-23022 GCA_022837745.1 Methanomicrobiaceae archaeon
TTTGAACCGTCAACCTTCGCACACATTAAATTGCAGCTCTGTGCCCCGCAAGGGGCCCCGGCAGCAAGCCCCACCCTTTAGGGTGGGGTAGTTGACGTGTTTTCCCTCCTGTAACGTCCCTGGAGACAGGAGAGGCGCACATTTTAAGTACCTGGAATGCGTACATCTCATTGCCCTCCGGGCATGCGGGGCTCTATCATCCGGGCGTCAACCGTGGATGGAGGGACCCCCGCGGACTTTTGTGGACACATCATCGAGGCGCCCACACCATGACCTGGACGCCGGTCTATATGTAAATCCTGTCACATCTCTTTACACATCCAGGGGTCGTTCCCGAAAATGAAGAGGCTGTTCCCTCAGTTGAAAAGGGAAGTGCTGGAAATAGCCCATTTCTCACAGAAACTACACTGATTTCTATCCCAGAAAACATGCTTCGGGATGCACCAGGCAGAGAATCACAGGCGTCCAGAGTTGATATGCATAAGGAAGAGGGGGTGCTTTCGCTCCACCACAGAAACGAGCCGAACACCTACCTCCCAAGCGCCCGCATAAACCGCTCCCGGATCCCGGCGGCTCGGGCGAGGAGTTTCATATCCACCGCCCGTCGACTGGTTCCCGGTGTCCCCGACCGCCCCGTTGTCCAGGCAGACGATCGTAATAAGGTTCTCCGGGGCTTCCGCGGTCCCGAGCAGGCAAGGAGGATGATCCAAAAGCACCTTCTTCCCGGGAGCGGTCACCCGTTTTCAGGCATCGCGTCGTGAGGGGCGTTGATGAGCGATACAGGTTTCTTGTGCCGAGCATCAACTTCACCGAGACTGGGTATTCCCGGCGGATAAAAGAGGTCTTCTTGAGAGCCCCAGCCGAGATTTGAACTCGGGACCTGCTGATTACAAGTCAGCCGCTCTGCCAGCTAAGCCACTGGGGCATACCCTAATGGTAAGAGGTCTGCGGTAAAAAAGGTGGCGCCGGTGCCGCTCACCCATCGCCGGCGTCACCCTCGCGGTGGCCGTGCTCCCAGACTACCTCACCGTCGTAGAGGATCCGCCGGATCCGGTGATAGGGGATGCAGGCGGTGCGGGTTCCGGCGTCCACCTCCATGTAGGGCGCCTCGAGCGCAACGACCCGCTCGCCCCGAACCGTCGAGCGGTCGCCGGGCGCACCGCGGTCTACGTAATCGATCTCAACACGGGAGAAGTCATACCCGGGGTCGTGGTAGAGCCGTAGAAGCAGCCGGTGACTTGTCCGCATCATTCACCATGACCAGATAGCACCGGCGGGGCATAAATGTGCAAGGTCATCAAGCCTCTTTTCTGATGCACAAAAACCACCACCCAGGCCCCCCTCGATACGAGGCTGGCGGGCAGTGCCTAGTGATTGACCCGGATACCGTGCACCGGGGGGACAGGGAGAGGATCTTGACGAGGGGATCCACCGGCATACTGGTTGATGCTCTCCATGACACTGTATCGATGGGATACCGTCAATCGGGGGAGAGGCTGACGGGGAGGGGAATTGAACATCCCCCTCCCCTGTCTAGGCGTGCCACTGAAAACCTCTCTCTATGGAGCCCCCCACCTCCATTTCCATATCCTCCCTCAATGCCCTCTCGCAAAAACCCCAAAATCCGTCCATAGAGATCCCCAACCTTAAACCAGGATGCGTATCGGATTGATACCCTCTGTGCAACGTTCAATACAGAGTAACACAGAAGTAACAGCAGGATGTCGCACCTCACCGTCGATCTCGGGGGCAGGCCCGGCCTTGACTGCCGGGGGTTCTGCTCGTACTGTTACTTCAAACACGTCAGGGAGACAACCGCCTTCGGCTGCAGGCACTGCCTCCCCTTCAAGAAAGGCTGTGACTACTGCACCCGCGGCGTGCGTGAGGGCTACGAGGGTTTCAAAGACCTCAGGACGGTCGCCGAGGAGACGCTTGCAAGCCTCCAGATGATGAGCGGAGACCTCGACCGTGTCACAATCAGCGGCGGCGGCGACCCTAGCTGCTACCCTGAGTTCTATGACCTCATCGAACTGCTCGGGAGCATGGAGGTGCCGCTCCACATAGGCTACACAAGCGGCAAGGGGTTCGATGACCCCGGGGTCGCCGATCACCTCATCGATAACGGCCTCTCCGAGGTCTCCTACACTATCTTTGCCGCTGACCCCGGCCTCCGGCGAGACTGGATGCACGACCCGACGCCGGAAGCCTCGCTCGCTGTCCT
Organism: Methanomicrobiaceae archaeon; assembly: GCA_022837745.1. Taxonomy (GTDB): domain Archaea; phylum Halobacteriota; class Methanomicrobia; order Methanomicrobiales; family Methanoculleaceae; genus Methanoculleus. Next base: position 2,222 of record JALHIW010000029.1, read on the forward strand.
CGACCGGCTATGCGAAGAGATCGATGTCTACGCCGCCGCCGTCATCATCCCCGGTGTGAACGACGGCGAGGTTCTGGAGCAGACCTGCGCCTGGCTGGATGAGCGGGGCGCAAAAGGGCTGATCCTTATGCGGTTTGCAAACCGCACCGAACAGGGGCTCATCCTCGGCAACGCCCCCATCATCGAGGGGCAGCGCATACACACGGTCGACGAGTTCCAGAACCTCGTCACCGACCTGAACGAACGTTTCTCGATGAAGATCAGCGGAACCCCGCTTGGCGACCCGAGCATCGGTTCGCCGTTTGCCATCCTCCACGAGCCCGACCTCCTCAGAAAACTCCCCCGCGTCCAGAAGCGTGCGAGCGTTATCACCGGGAGCATTGCCGCCCCATACATCCAGCGGATACTCTCGATCCGCGGTTCAACCTCCAGGGTTGTTGCGGTCAGAAAGGAGATCGCGTGCCTCATCACCGCCGACGACCTGGCGGGTGTGGACCTCTCAAAACTCGAGGATGTCGTGATCATCCCCGGCCGGGCGTTCGTCCACGACGCCGAGGCAAAAGAGATCCTCTCCGCCGACGGTGTCGACCGCGACGTTCTGCGCGGCCCCGATATGCTGACGGCCGACGCGGAGACGAGCATGGGGATGACCCGCAATGAGGTGCTCGATAAGGAGATGGAAGGGATCGCGGCCCTGATCAACACAATCAACCGCTACGGCCGTTGATCCACCAGCCCGAGGAACCGCTCGATCAACCACTCGTTCCTCACCTCCGGGTGGAATAGGAGGCCGTAGAGGGGGAACGAGCGGTGCCGGATCGCCTGAACGCGGCCTTCTGAGGCCGCGAGCGCCATGAACCCATCAGGCACACCGACGGCGCACCCACGCACCTCGTAAGCGGAGAACCTCTCTTTCCCGGCAAAGACTGGATCGGGGGCGAGAACCTCCACCTCTGTCATCCCGATCCCGCAGCCGGGTTCAGCCCCGGCGCCAAACGCCGCGGCGAGCGCCCGCATCCCGGAGGATATCCCGAGCACCGGACGCTCAAACTCAAGGAGCCAGCAAAAGAGGTCGGGTCGCTCCGCAAACCCGGTGTCCATCAGCGCAGTGCCGCAGAGGATTGCCCCATCCGCGGCCGCGATATCGGTTGCGCTGAGCGCTTTGTAATGGCGGGCGGCAAACTCTCTGCCGGATCTCCCAAGGAGCCGCTCGATCGGTGCAACAAACTCCTCCCGCGAGAGCGAGTCCTCGCGGTAACAGAGGTCGATGACCAGGATCATCGTCCCACCAGCCGCGCCCGCTCTATCCTGAAGACGCCGTTATGGTTCCGGTAGACCCTCGACCCCTCCTCGATCACGATCCGTCGGGAGAAGAACGGGGCGTCGATGACGAACGTCTCGAACTCCCCGCCCTCACCCGTGAGGGTGATCCGGTCTTTGCGGGCGACCGCCCGGAGTTCATCGAGGGTGCGGTGGTCGATCTCCCTGCCGAGCCACGACTCATCGAAGGGCGATGCAAAGACGCCCGTTATGACGACCCGGAACCCGGCATCCAGGAGTTCCTCCATGTAGCCCTCCTGGTCTGCAAGCCAGAGCGGGTTGAAGCACCACAGCCCCAGTTCATAGCAGACCCGCTGGAGACGCGTTGCCTGGTAGACCGAGAGGATCGCCCCGGTCACAACGCCCTCGATCCCGAAACGTTCCCGTGCGGAAAGGAGCGCACGCCGAAGGTCCAGCAGTTCGGTCTCTTTTTCGCCCTTCGTCTCCATCTCCAGGAGCGGCAGTCCGGCGGACTCGGCCTGCAGCGCGGCAAGCCGTATGTTTGGGGTGTGGAACATGTAACTCTCCGGGTTCCGGGAGACGATCGTGATCAGGCAGACCACCTCCTCCTTCTGCATCGCCTTCCAGCAGGCGAAGGCCGAGTCTTTCCCGCCGGAGAAGAGAACGCCGAGTCTCATACCAGGTTCCCGTAATCTTCTGCGCAGAGCACGATAAGCCCTCCCGTCGGCAGCGGAAGGATCATTTTTATATACTATTCTGACGTTCACCCGCTTTGAGGGTGAGGCTCACGAAGGTTGAAGGCGACCACCACACTGAGATGGAGATTCAGATGGTAGTTGACTGTATACTGGTTGACTGCCGGCTGGACGCCGCGTTTCGAGACCGGGTGGTCGATGCGCTGATCGGGTGGGCGGAGGAGCGCCCGGCCGAGTGGGAGGGACTCCTTAAACGCTGCCGGCAGCGCCGGTTGGTGCCGGTGTAAAGATCGCGGGATCTTCTCCCGCTGCGTTGCTTGAAAAACCGGAGTGCGAGGAGTGAGATTTGAACTCACGAACTCCTGCGGGACCAGGCCCTCAACCTGGCGCCTTTGACCTGGCTTGGCAACCCTCGCACCGATACGGTGACGGCTGACGCATCGGTTGCGTTGCCGCACCCCGTTCGCCTCACTCAATCAGATTTCCTGCATAAAATACATTTGTGCGGGGCGGGGTGGCATCGTATCAACGATCTGGACTGTAAACTCGCCACTCTTTCTCGGCGGCATCTGCGGGGAGCTGTCAAGACCGCCTCTGTGTACGCCTTTCGCGATATATTCTACCAACCCAAGGCGGACAGCAGATTGGCGAAGATCAGGGGAAAATTGTGCCTGGGCGGAGACTGTATTCCTCAGAGATCTTTTACCGTGACGGTGGAGATGCACTTCCTGGCACTGCATCAATGGCGAATTGCAAAACGGGGATATCAGTTCACGGTGCGTGCCAGGGCAGGACACACCCTCGCTGGTGTCCGGCCAAAAAAATTGGTTAAAGATATGGTAGGGTGGACGTGCAGAGGGAAGGTTTCCATCAGTGGTGGCCCGACCCATTACTAGTATGAAATACATGTTATATATGTTTACCTAATATGACAAAATTAAACACATGTAATACAACCATCCTCACACGCGTTTCCCCCAGCCAACGCCCTCTTTTCCGTCCGCCCCAGTGCCGGATGAGAAACACGCCTTCTCACCTGGTTTTTTGCCGTCATCGGATGGAAGGTTTTTCACCCCTGAAAGCCTTCACTTCAAAGGTGATGTTATGGCGATTGATTGGTACAATGAGTTCGTTGATCTCGACCATACCCCCGGCACGGACGAACTTGTAGCACTCTACTACTTCGAACCCGCTGAAGGGGTCAGCAAGGAGGAGGCGGTTGGCCGTATTGCCTCAGAGAGCTCGACCGGGACCTGGACAACGCTCTTTACCATGCCACCACGGATGCGCGACCTCCAGGCGAAGGCCTTCGAGATCGAGGGGAACTACGTGAAGATAGCATACCCCCTCGCCCTCTGGGAAGAGGGGAACGCCACCCAGCTCCTGAGCGGCATCGCCGGGAACATATTCGGCATGAAGGCGTTAAACCGCCTCCGGTTGATCGACGCCACGCTCCCGGCCGGCTACATCCAGCACTTCAAAGGCCCGCACTTCAGCATCGAGGGGATCCGTGATATGATGCGGGTTCACGGCCGGCCGCTCACAGGCGCTGTCCCAAAACCGAAGGTCGGTTTCACCGCAAAGGAGCATGCCGAGATCGGTTACGAGACCTGGATGGGCGGGTTTGATTTCGTCAAGGACGACGAGAACCTGACATCCCAGTCGTTCAACAGGTTTGAGGACCGCGTCCGCGCGATGACAGATATGCGGGATCGCGCCGAGCAGGAGACAGGTGAGGTTAAGTCCGCGTTCATCAACATAACGGCTGATACAGAGACTATGAAAGCGCGGGCGGAGATGCTTGCGGACTACGGCTGGAATTACGCTATGATCGATGTGGTTGTGGCAGGGACGGCCGCGGTCGCGACCCTTCGTGACCACTGCTCCGACCTCGGGCTTGCAATCCACGCCCACCGCGCGATGCACGCGGCCTTCGATCGGGACGAGCGCCACGGGATCACCATGCAGTTTCTGGCGAAATTGATGCGGTTGATCGGCGTTACACAGATCCACACCGGGACTGCCGTAGGTAAACTGGTCGGCACCAGGGCCGAGGCCACGCTGCTTGCGGACATGCTCCGGGAGCGGCGCATGAACGCCTTACCTCACATGGCCCTGGAGCAGGACTGGGGCGACATAAAAAGCGCCTTCCCTGTCTCCTCCGGCGGACTCCATCCCGGGCTCGTCCCGGACGTCCTCGATATATACGGAACCGACCTTGTCCTCCTTGTGAGCGGCGGGATCCACGGCCACCCCGAGGGGACCAGGGCCGGTGCGATGGCCGTCATGCAGGCGATCGAGGCCTGGCAAGAGGGGGAAAGCCTCGACGAGAAGGCAAACCATGCACCGGAACTCAAGAAAGCCCTGGAGAAGTGGGGCTACTACAAGCCGAAGTGACTGCCGGCTCAAGAGCCTTTGAGGGCTTCTCAAAAGGCGGTTTTTCCGGGTGTGGCCTGCACGCTGCAGAAAATCCCCCTCAGGGTGAAGCCTGAGTTCACCGGATACGCTGAAAAGAGGGAGGCCATTCCACCCTTTCCCTATTTTTGATTTTCCCACGGTCCAGTGCCCCGGAGAAGACGTTCAGTGTTCAGGTCACGTTTAGACCAGATGAGATATTCCTCTGCGTCCAGGATTTGGCTTCTCCTGGCGCTCGTCGCTCGTTGCCCGCCAATCCACAGGCTCTGGGGCATGGAGGCGCTGGAAGAACCGGATGATCTGGTTTTTGCAAAAAAACAGAGGCATAAGACCGCCGACGATGGATTGGGGGCAGTCACGAGTGTTTCGAGGCCATCTCAAGACCTCACCGGTGCACCATCTCCGCGATCCTCACGAGCCCCTCCCGGAACTCATCGATGTAGCCCTGCATCGAGAGGCTCCCCTCCGGGAATGGACAGTCGATATCGTAGAGTCGCTCAATCATCGGATCCGAGGGGAGCAGGTCGACAGCGATCCCGCTCTCTTTTGAGGCTTCGACCATCGCCTTCCTGAACGGCCCGATGCAGTAAGCAAGTCGGTGCCGGTAGGTATCCCGGGTCTTCTCAAGGTAACCTTTCAACCGATAGACCTCTATCCGGTGAAAGTCGCGCCGGATCCGCTCGTTCGTCGTCCTGCCGAGCATGTAATGGTAGTTACAGAACGGGTAGATGCACTCAAGTTCCGCAGGAACCGTCCCGCAGGTGCCAAAGATGACGATATGATAGTCCGCAGGATTCAGGACGTCATCGATGATCCGGCGAAAAAGCCGATGGCTCGGGCTCTGGCTGTAGGGTTTGCGCACCGCACAGGGGAGAAAGAGGGCAATCTCTCTTGGTGCCACCGCATACTCATCGATGATAAACCGGTATGCGTCCTCAAACTCCCTCCGGTAGAACGGCGGGTCGAATATCTCGATCTGATTCCCATGCCGGTCCTGCACAGCCTCGACCACCCGCGGTCCGGTCTCCGCACGTGCAGCCACCCGGTCGCCCTCCATGACTGGAGATTACCCCCTGAACCGGGTAGAGGTTTGATCCGGGAAGGGGAAAAAGCATTCTGGAAGGGCGTATTCCTGCCGCCCGGTGGGAGTTGCGTGCAAGAGATCTGCAGCGCAGCCAGAGTGAGAGGGCGACCCCCTCCTGGAGTAATAAAGGCAAAAGATTTAACCGTTCAATATCCTATATAGCATTGTTCGAATGAACGCGAACAGACTCTGCTATCGCAGAGGATCATGGAGGTATAGATATGAAGCCCCTGGATTTCGAGAAGATCATCACCAGTGCCATTGACGCCGAAGTGGAATCGTACACCTTCTATAAATCGGTTGCCGAGAGGGTAAAGGATAAAAGCCTCAAGACCCTCTTCCTTGATCTTGCCGAGGAGGAGAAGGGTCACCGCGAGTACCTGCAGCGGGTGTTGACCCGCGGCCCAAAGGAGATGCAGTTCAAGGCGGCCCCCGACTACAAGGTCACAGACGCTCTCGACGAGCCAGAACTCTCCGTCGACATGAAGCCGCTCGACGGTCTGCTCCTGGCCATCAAGAAAGAATTGCAGGCCGCACAGATGTACACCCGGCTGGCCAGAGCCTCTGCAGACGCAGAGCAGAAGATGGTCTTTGAGCAGCTTGCTAACATGGAGAAAGGGCACAAAGCCCGGCTCGAGGACATCTACACGAACATGGCATACCCAGAGGCGTGGTGATAGGCACCGCCTCACACAACAACATCCACTCACGCTCAAACTGCCGTGACAGAGGCGGCCGGAACATCCGATGCCGCCCGGTCATCGGCCTCCCTTTTATTCTATATATTTAAAACTTTCCATTAGCAAATGGCTATGAGGAAGCAAGACAAAAATACCTGGATACCCAAATGAAAAAGATCATCATCAGGGGGGCGCGGGAGCACAACCTCAACAATATCACCGTCGAACTCCCGCGCGACCGGCTTATCGTCCTCACAGGTGTATCCGGGTCAGGAAAATCCACGCTTGCCTTTGACACCATCTACGCCGAGGGGCAGCGGCGCTACGTGGAGTCACTCTCCGCCTACGCACGACAGTTCCTGGGTCTGATGCAGAAACCAGACGTCGACAGCATCGAAGGGCTCTCTCCTGCCATATCCATCGAACAGAAGACTACATCAAAGAATCCACGGAGCACCGTCGGCACCGTCACCGAGGTCTATGACTACCTGCGGCTCCTCTTTGCCCGGGTTGGAAAACCCTTCTGCCCGGAGCACCAGATCCCCATAGAGGCGCAGTCACCTGAGAAGATCGCAGACCGGATCGCCTCCACGATGACCGGGACGGTCACCATACTTGCCCCGATAGTCCGGCAGAAGAAGGGGACATACCAGCAGGTCTTCCGCGACCTCAACCGTGAGGGTTATGCGCGAGTTCGGGTGAACGGGGAGATCCGGCGTACAGACGAGGAGATCACCCTGGAACGTTACCGCAAACACGACATCGATGTTGTCATCGACCGCCTCTCCGTCGACGAGCGATCAAGGCTTGCCGAAGCCGTTGAGAACGCCCTTGAAAAGGCCGGGGGGCTGGTCATCGCCGTCGACAGCGAGGGGCGCGAGGAGACCTGTTCCTCGCTCATGGCCTGCCCGGTCTGCGGGATGGCGTTTGAAGAACTCCAGCCCCGGATGTTCTCCTTCAACAGCCCGTTCGGTGCCTGTGAGGAGTGCAACGGCCTCGGGATCCGGATGGAGTTCGACCCCGACCTTATAATACCTGACAGGAACAAAAGCATCGCCGAGGGCGCCGTCGCGCTCTACCGGAACTACGTTGACGGCTACCGGGTGCACCACCTCGCTGCGGTGGCCGACCGATACGGGTTCTCCCTCCTGACGCCGATAAAGGATCTTACCGGGCAGCAGTATCAGGCACTTATGTATGGCTCGAACGAGAGACTCCGGTTCTCGGTGGAGGCGAGGAACGGCGACTCCTCCTGGTCGCATACCGGGAGATGGGAGGGGCTTGTGCCCCAGGCAGAACGGCTCCACAGCCAGACGAGATCCGATTACCGGCGCCGGGAACTCGAGAAGTTCATGCGCGTCCTCCCATGCCCAAGATGCGGCGGCCGCAGGCTCAAGGAGAAGGTCCTCGCCGTGAAGGTCGCCGGAAAGTCCATCGTCGATGTCACCGATCTCTCCATAACCGAAGCGCTTTCGTTCTTCAGGACGCTCGAGCTCACCGAGACCGAGCGCGAGATCGCAAAGCAGGTCCTCAAAGAGATCATCGCCCGTCTCGAGTTTCTTGAGCAGGTGGGTGTCGGCTACCTGACGCTCTCGCGGAGCGCAGGGAGCCTCTCCGGTGGTGAGGCGCAGAGGATACGTCTGGCGACACAGATCGGATCAAACCTTACAGGCGTCCTCTACGTCCTGGATGAGCCCTCAATCGGACTGCACCAGCGCGACAACAGGAAACTGCTCGAGACCCTCCGGCACCTCCGCGACCTTGGCAACACCCTGATAGTGGTTGAGCACGACGAGGAGACCATCCGGAGCGCCGACTGGGTCGTTGACATGGGACCAGGAGCAGGGCTCCACGGCGGCGAGATAGTCGCGGAAGGTCCGCCCGAAGCCATCGCGGCGACACCGGGTTCGCTCACGGGGAGGTACCTTGCTGGCGATCTGAAGATCGAGATCCCCGCCAGGCGCAGGAGGAGCGATCGGTTCATCCGGCTCTCCGGATGCCGGGCAAACAACCTCAAGGAGATCGATGTCAGGATCCCTATCGGCGTCCTGACGGTTGTAACCGGTGTCTCGGGTTCAGGGAAGTCAACACTCATCTATGACACACTCTACCGCGCACTGATGCAGCGTCTCCACAACTCACGCGAACCCGCCGGCGAGTTTGATAGCCTCACGTTTGATGAAGAGATCGACAAGGTGATAGTCATAGACCAGAGCCCCATCGGCCGGACGCCGCGCTCGAACCCGGCAACCTACACCAAGGTCTTTGATGAGATCAGGAAGGTCTTTGCCTCGACAAAGGAGGCAAAGGTCAGGGGCTACAACCCCGGGCGGTTCTCGTTCAATGTGCGCGGCGGGAGGTGCGAGGCCTGCCAGGGAGAGGGGCTTATCAAGATCGAGATGAACTTCCTCCCTGATGTCTACGTCGAGTGCGAGGAGTGCCGGGGAAAACGTTACAACCGCGAGACGCTTGAGGTGAAGTACAGGGGTAAATCAATCGCCGAGGTCCTCGATATGAGCGTCGAGGAGGCGCTTGCCCTCTTTGAGAACGTCCCCTCCATCAGGAACAAACTCGAGACACTCTCCAGGGTAGGGCTTGGCTACATCAACCTCGGGCAGAGTTCAACGACCCTCTCTGGCGGCGAGGCGCAGAGGATCAAGCTGACCCGTGAACTCTCGAAGCGGGCGACGGGAAGGACGCTCTACCTCCTCGACGAACCGACTACGGGGCTGCACTTCCATGATGTGAAGAACCTGATCGCCGTCCTGGACGATCTTGTGGCCCGGGGGAACACCATGGTCGTGATCGAGCATAACCTGGATGTCATAAAGTCGGCCGACTACATCATCGACCTGGGGCCCGAGGGCGGGGACGCCGGCGGCGAGGTCATCGCGACTGGAACCCCTGAAGAGGTCGCGGAAGTTGAGGGGAGCCACACCGGGGCGTTCTTGAAAAAGATACTGAAACAATGACAGATGACACCCACGAGAGGCCAGGGCTGTGATTCAGTGCCGGGTTAGCGCAACACCACCCCAGAGGCCCCTCTCTGCAAAGACTTTATCGATTCCAACACCTGTATTCACATATGAGAGATCCGCCGTCAACGGCGGTGTTGACTCACGCGAGAGAGCGGAGGGGTCCCGGTCCCTCCGAAAAACCGCACCTGAATCATGATCGACCCTGCAACCCTTCCGGCTGAACCTGGCTGTTACCTCTTCTCCGACGAAGGGGGGAACGTCATCTACGTGGGTAAGGCCAGGAACCTCCGGAAGCGCGTCTCAAGTTACTTCTCGCGCCACGACCTCGACCCGAAGACAGCACGCCTGATAGACGCCATCGCCGGGATCGACTTCATCGTCACAGACACCGAGGTCGAGGCGTTCATCCTGGAGAACACCCTGATAAAGAAACACCAGCCGAAGTACAACATCGACCTGAAGGACTCGAAGACCTACGCCTACATCCACATCACCGACGAACCGTTCCCAAGGATCCATGTCGCCCGTGGACCCGACGGAAACGGTCGCTACTACGGGCCGTTTGTTTCGGCAAGAGAACGTGACGACCTTCTCCGGCTCTTAAAATCTCTATTCGGGCTCCGTTCATGCCGTCGCCTTCCCCGGCGGGCGTGCCTGCGGGCGCACATCGGCTCGTGCAGCGCTCCCTGTATCGGGAGGATCGGCGAGGAGGATTACGTGGAGAGAGTCCGGAGGGCCGAGGCCGTCCTCAAAGGTGATATCGGCGGGCTCATCCGGACGCTCAGGGATGAGATGGCGGCGCACGCGGAACGCCTCGATTACGAACGGGCGATGGATCTCCGTGACCAGATCGCTGCCCTCGAGCGGTTGCGCGAACGTCAGCATGTCGACCGGCAGAAGACCTACAACGAGGATATCATCAACTATATCAGAAGCGATGGAACCGTCTATCTGATGCTCTTCAACGTTGACCGGGGGACGCTTGCCGGGAAGCACCAGTACACCTTCGATGAGACTGAAGGTTTCCTCGAGGAGTTCCTGGCCCGCTACTACGCCGACCATGAACCTCCGGAGGAGGTGATCCTCCCCGAACCTGTGGACGATGCGGTCGCCACCTACCTCTCCCACCTCAGGGGCGGGAAGGTCCGTCTTGTGGTGCCGCAACGGGGCGAGAAGAAGAACCTGCTCGATCTTGTCAGAAAGAACGTCGAGATCACGTTCTTTGGCGACCGGATCAAACTCGAGGAGCTCAGACGCCGTCTCCACCTCCCAAGCCTACCGGTCGCGATCGAGTGTTTTGATATATCCCACCTTTCAGGGACGGCGATGGTTGGATCGATGGTCAGGTTCTACTGTGGAAAACCCGACCGGCGCAACTACCGCCGGTTCCGGATCAGGTCCGTCGAGGGCATCGACGACTTCGCGGCGATCGCGGAGGTCGTGCGCCGGCGCTACACTCGTTTGAAGAAAGAGGGCGGGGAATTCCCGGACCTCATCCTGATCGACGGCGGAAAGGGGCAGCTGGCAGCGGCAACCGCCGTGCTCAGGGAACTCGGGGTCAGCATACCCATCGCGGCCATCGCCAAGCGCGAAGAGGAGGTCTTTATACCGGGTTTCTCCCACCCCCTGCCGCTTGACCGCCACGAGAAGGCATCACTCTTCATCCAGGAGATCCGCGACGAGGCGCACCGGTTTGCGATCACCTACCACAGGAACCTGCGGAGGAAGACGGTGGCACCATGACCGGGTTTCAACTTACAGCGGATTTTGCGCCCACCGGATCCCAGCCCGAAGCCATCCGGAAACTCACTGCCGGCATCGAGAGCGGCGAGCGGTTCCAGACGCTGCTCGGGGTGACCGGATCGGGCAAGACCTTCACGATAGCAAACGTGATCCAGAACGTCCAGAAACCCACCCTGGTTCTCGCCCACAACAAGACGCTTGCGGCACAGCTCTACAACGAGTTCAGGTCATTCTTCCCGGGCAACAGGGTGGAGTATTTTGTCTCATACTACGACTACTACCAGCCTGAGTCCTACATCCCGAAACGCGACCTCTACATCGAGAAGGACGCCCAGATCAACCCGAGGATCGAGCAGATGCGGCTTGCCACCACCGCCTCTGTCCTCTCCCGTCCTGATACCATAGTGGTCGCCTCGGTCTCATGCATCTACGGTCTTGGAAACCCCGAGAACTTCCGGGGGCTGGGGTTCGAGTTGAAGGTCGGCGACCGGATGAGGCGTGATGATATCCTCCGGAGGCTCGTGGATATCCAGTTTGAGAGGAACGATATCGAACTTGTTCCTGGCCGGTTCCGGGCGCGCGGCGACACAATCGACCTTATCCCCGGCTACTTCAGCAACATCATAAGGATCGAACTCTTTGGGGACGAGATCGACCGGATCAGCGAGATCGATAAGACCTCGGGAGAGCGGGTCGAGACGATGGACTACTTCTTCGTCTACCCCGCCCGCCACTTTGTCGTCCCGGAGGAGACAAAAGAGCGGGCGATCGCATCGATCGAGGAGGAACTCGATGAATGGCTCCCGAACCTGGGGATGATCGAGGCGCACCGGTTGCGCCAGCGGACGCTCTACGACATCGAGATGATCCGGGAGACCGGGACGTGTAAGGGGATCGAGAACTACTCACGCCACTTCGACGGGAGGAAACCCGGGGAACAGCCCTACTGTCTGCTGGACTACTTCCCGCACGATTTCCTGATGGTGATCGACGAGAGTCACCAGACCCTCCCGCAGGTGCGCGGGATGTACCATGGCGACTACTCGAGGAAGAAGGCGCTTGTGGAATACGGGTTTCGCCTCCCCTCGGCGTTTGACAACAGGCCGTTGAAGTTCAACGAGTTTACAGACTACATGCGGACGGTTATCTTCGTCTCGGCAACGCCGGGTGACTACGAACTGAAACGCTCAACCGTCGTTGAGCAGATCATCCGGCCGACGGGGCTTGTTGATCCGGCTGTGGAGGTCAGGCCGATCGAGGGGCAGATCCCGGACGTTATGGCGGAGATCAGGGCCACCATCGAGCGCGGCGACCGGGTGCTCCTGACGACGCTCACGAAAAGGCTTGCAGAAGAACTCTCGGACTACCTGGCTGGCCAGGGTATAAAGACACGTTACCTCCACTCCGAGATCGATACCCTCGAGCGGACGGAGATCATCCGGCAGCTGCGCCTTGGGAAGTACGATGTGCTGGTCGGGATAAACCTTCTGCGTGAGGGGCTCGATATCCCCGAGGTTGGACTGGTCGGGATCCTGGACGCCGACAAAGAGGGGTTCCTGCGCGACGCCCGGAGCCTGATCCAGACGATCGGCCGGGCCGCGAGGAACGTTAACTCAAAGGTAGTGCTCTACGCCGACACAATGACCGACTCTATCAGGAGAGCCCTGGCGGAGACTGAGCGGCGGCGGGCGATGCAGATTGACTACAACGTTCAGCACGGGATCACACCACAGACAATCAGGAAACCGATCCGCGAAAAGGAGGTTGATATCAAGGATATAAGGCACGTCCCGAAGGCCGAGATCCCGAACCTGGTCATCGAGCTCGAGGCCGAGATGCGGGAAGCGGCAGAACGCCTGGAGTTCGAGCGTGCGATTGCCCTCCGCGACACGATCCGGAGACTGCAGGGGGAGGGGGCGGCAAAGAAAGCCCGGGGGTGACCGCAAATCAGGTTCACAGCACACCACCGGACACGTCCCTCCCCGCGTTCGAGTGCGCGGCAAAAGATGCCGGGGCGGCGTTTCGTCTTCTCTCTTTAAGGGATAACAGCGGGTGATGATGCCCAATGGCTCACGGGGAGAGAGGGGTATAGAACAGGGTCTTCGTGGCGAACCCCGCATGAAAGCGGGTCGGCTGCGAGGGGCTGTGTGGTGATACCACCCTGGAATTCGTTCCCGGGCGAGCGAGGGAACTTTTCGGTGAGGGGAAAAGCAAACCCCACCCCCACTCCTCCCCGGAATCCAGGCCTGCTGCACGACTGAGATATCGGCAAAATCGAATACGCCCCGGCCGGGATTTGAACCCGGGTCAAAAGCTCCGCAGGCTTCTAGGATATCCACTACCCTACCGGGACACAAGAACGGATCCGTTTACCCTAACAACTAGGGTTGTCCTGGTTAAAAAGGATTGCTCACCCGGTCAGCGGGAAAGAACATGCGAGTTCCTGGAACGCAGTCTTGATCCAACTGACTACACGCCGCCAACGCGCACCTGGATATCCACAGTAACCTCGTTTCCAGAGAACTCGAACAGGTAGTCCCCGTATTTACCAATGAAGATCCTTTTATGAGTGTCCGCGCTGAAGCCCTTCCCGAACCCATCCTCGGCCAGAATCTTACCGGTCGCGCTGTCCCGCACGATCACCCTGAACCAGGCATCCTCGCTCGGGTATCTCTGGGTGACGACGATCTCATCTTTATCACCATAACTGCTTGTAGTATGTTTCTCCCGGGTGATCATCTTTGGTTCCACGTCGAACTCGATGATGAGCGGTGGTCTGGTCAGGTTGAATGAGTAGGCCTCAATTGTCTGCTCAAACTTTGTCTTCTTCTGGTAGATGGTCACATAAGGGTCTGTCGTCGGCACAGTATCAGAGAACCTGTTGAGAGTTGGCGCAGCAAGAACGTCCGGTGCCGCTGTGGGATAGGGGGTGGCCGGGGTCAGGTAACCCGGGTTGTAACCCTGCCCGCTGCTCTGTTCTTCTGTTGGTGGAATTCCACCCGATTGTCCTGTACTTCCACCCGGCGGCAGCTCCGCGCACCCGGCAGAGGCGAGGATGATGACCAGTAGAACCGCAGCTGCTATAAAAGGTATATGGCCCCAGCTCATCGCAAAGGGGTTGCGCAGCAGGGTATATATGTCTTTATCAATCGTCCCGCGGATGAGAGGGCGCTCTTATTCCCCTGGCGAACGCAATTAGCAATGCATATCTGCGCCCGGTGTCAAGTTTTGTTGATAAAGATGAGCAAAAAGCAGGGGAAGAAAGGAAAGAAAACCGTAAGCCCGGCACACGGGAGACTGGACGATAAAGGTGATCTCGATGCCGGAATCACCTCACCTGCACCCTCAGGCGCCTCTCCGCTTGATAAGGTCGTGACGGCGATCAGGACGTCCAGGTATCTCCAGATCCTCATCGGGCTGACGTTTGTAGGGTTTATACTCAGGTTCTATAACCTTGGTGGGAACTCCCTCTGGCTCGACGAAGCCACAACCCTCACGTTCGCCCGGCAGTCGGCGGGTGAGATCTGGGCAAGCGTCGCTGCTGGAGAGTTCAACCCGCCACTATTCTACTGGCTGGAGCACGGCATGATCCTCTTTGGAGAGAGCGAGTTTGTGCTCAGGTTTCTACCAGCGCTCCTCGGCGTCCTGACGATCCCCGCCATCTACCTAATCGGGAAGGAGTTCCGCGATAAAAACGTCGGACTCCTTGCAGCAGCGCTCCTCACGTTCTCACCCTTCCATATCTTCTACTCGCAGGAGGCCCGGGCATACGCGCCGATGCTCTTCTTCTTCTCCCTCGCGCTGCTTTTCTACATAAAGGCATACCGGTCGAACGAGACACGTTCCTGGGTTCTCTTCGGGATCTTCTCAGCGATCGCTTTCTGGATGCACTTCTACGCTTTTGTGCCAGTCGCAGTACTTGTCCTGCACGCGCTGATCAGCCGGGTGGGAGAGATCAGGAGAGATCTCCGGAACGTACGAGATATAGCACTCTCGATCATTGTGTTCGTCTTAGCTACGCTTCCTCTGCTCGTCGTTACGGCCAACCTATTCCTGGTGAGAACATCATCAGCCCCGACCTACGGCATTCAGGGTGCCAGCGTTATGTATCAAACCCTGCTCCAGATATCGGGATTCAACGACCTGATCATGGTGCTGTTCATCTTTCTCTTCCTGGTCGGTGTCATCTCAACATGGCGCGAGGACAGAAAGGGATCGCTCCTGCTCGTTTTCATGATGATCCTCCCGCTGGCAGCAAGCCTCCTCCTCTCCTCAAGGATGCCGATGATCCCGCGTTACCTCATCTACCTTCTGCCGGTCTACTTCGTCGGCATAGCATCATCGTATCCAGCACTTTACGCTCTTGTTCGGGATAAGCGAGCAATATACCTCGCAATCATTGGTGTGTTCCTGATCAGCACGCCGTTCCTTGCAACCTACTACACGACACCGCAGAAGAACGACTGGCGTGGGTTTTCCGAGGAACTCGCGGGTATGACGGTAGAGGGCGATCTCATAGTAGTGCTGCCGCCTTACATGTCGCAGCCGCTCGACTACTACTACAGCAACGCCACCGATGGGACGATCGAACTCGGAGCGAATACCGGGGAAGACCTCGATGCAATCCGGGAACAATATTCCGACCGGCGTGCGTTCTACGTGGTAACGGCTGACATACTCGCCGTCGACCCCACGGGGGAGGCTCTGGTCTGGCTTGATAAGAATGCAGAGTTCGTCGGGCAGCGCATGGGGATATACCTCTTCAGGTCAGTCTAACGAGGTCATCATGAGCGAACGCTATGACCTTTCGGTGATCATCCCAACCTTTAACGAGGAGGAGAATATCGCCGCCATTATCGGTGCTGTCAACGATGTCTGTTCGAAGAGCGGAATACGGGCCGAGATCCTGGTGGTGGATGACAACTCAAATGACCGCACCATCCCTATCGTGCAGGAGATCACCAGGCGGTGCGAGAATGTGCGCCTGATAGTGCGGATGAACGACCATGGCCTATCCCAGTCGGTCGTGGATGGGTTCCGGGCAGCTCGGTCAGATATCCTCCTGGTCATCGACGCTGACTTTTCCCACCCGCCAGAACTTATCCCAAGGTTTTACGAGGCTATACGGGGGGGTGCGGATATAGCCATCGGGAGCAGGTACACGAAGGGTGGTGATATCGAGGAATGGCCACTCAAACGCCGGATTATATCTCTGGGAGCCACGGCATTTGGGCGTATACTTTTTCCGGAGATCACCGATCCCGTGAGCGGTTTTTTTGCCGTGCGCCGAGAGGTCGTGGATGGAGCCCCTCTCGCACCGAGGGGTTACAAGATCCTGATGGAGGTCCTCGGCAAGGGCCGGTGGCGCTCATTTGTCGAGATCCCATTTGTCTTCAGAGACCGCGCGGAGGGGGAGAGTAAACTGCGGCTGGAGACGATGCTTGATTACCTCCGGCAGTGCTGCGGCATCATCTGGTTTTCGGTCACATACCGCACCGGTCCAGTCTGGACGGAGTGGACGAAGATTCTCAGGTTCGGGATTGTGGGGCTTTCGGGTATCTTTGTCAACATGGGACTTCTTTACGTTCTGACGGAGGTTGCTGGCCTCTATTACCTCGTCTCAGCGGCGATCGCGATCGAGACCTCGATCGTGAACAACTTTATATGGAACGATCTCTGGACGTTCAAATCCAGAGGGAGGCTCAGGTTTACGAGGAGGCTCCACCGGTTTGTCTCGTTCCAGGCGGTCTCGATGGGCGGGCTTGCCATCAATATGCTGATACTCTACCTCCTTGTAGAGGTTGGAGGGATTTACTACCTCATCGCGAACCTTGCAGGGATCTTTGCAGCGTTTGCCTGGAACTTCATGGTCAACCGACACTTCACCTGGAAGAACGTGTAACGGATCAACGGTCAACCCTAGCGTGCCACCACCAGATTTTCTCCTGTGCCAATCAACTTCGCGCGCAACCCGCAGGCATAACATGCGCGACCAACTCACCACCATCAGACAAATTTCTCCTGGAGATACCTGACAATTCTATCACCTGATCTTCCATCGCCAAAGGGGTTCTCCCAGGTCCTTGGCCTGAGAATCATCACCCTCGCAGCGGAGAGTATAGCCTCAGGATCCGTCCCTGCAAGTGTGTTGCCTCCTGCAGCGACTGTTTCAGGACGCTCTGTGTTCTTCCTCATCGTCACACATGGAGTCTTGAGGATGCAACATTCTTCCTGAACGCCTCCCGAGTCGGTCAGGACAAGTTGTGCTGAGGCCTCGATAAGGAGGAAATCGAAATATCCGAGGGGCTCAATGAGATGGAGGTTATCTGGAACCCGGAGGTTAAACCGCTCAATCATCTTTCTTGTGCGGGGATGAATGGGGTAGAGAACCGGGACGCCAAATTCGTTGCCTACGAGTTCAATACCATTCAGTATACCGGCAAGGTTCTCCCGCCTGTCTACGTTCTCCTGTCGGTGTGCGGTGACAAGGATGTACCCACCCCTCTCAACACCGAGCCTTGAAAATATGGTTTCATTCTCTGCAGCGAGAGAGAGGTTCTGGAAAACAGCATCGACAACGGTATTACCTGTTACGAATATTGCCGGGTCAGGCCTTCCTTCTTTTCTCAGGTTGGAGGCAGCCGTCTCTGTTGGTGCAAAAAGGAAATCGCTCAAGTGATCGGCAACTACCCGGTTGATCTCCTCTGGCATCGAACGATCATAACTCCTCAGTCCAGCCTCGACATGCCCCAGGGGGGCGCCAAGTTTTGCGGCCACCAGAGCCCCGGCAAGCACTGTGTTCGTATCGCCCTGGACCAGCACGGCATCATGGTGATCCTCAAGCAGGATCCGCTCAAGACCGGTTAGCATGCGCGCTGTCTGCGTAGCGTGCGTTCCGGAACCAACCTCAAGGTTGTATGCGGCGTCTGGAAGTTTGAGTTCGGAAAAGAAGATCCGGTCCATCTCGTATGAGTAATGCTGACCGGTGTGAATGATTGAGAAATCAACGGATCTTGCAAGACATGAACGTATCACCGGCGACATCTTGACTATTTCCGGGCGTGTGCCGAGAATGATCGCAATCCTCATCAATATTTGTGGAACGGGGATGGATTAAAACAGATCGATGATATACTCTCCTGTGAAATATGATAAGTTAAGAGTAACGGTTATGCAGGTCTCGATAGTGGTCCCCCTATATAATGAAGAAGACAATGTCGACAACTACGAACTCGAGCTTTTCCCGATTGTCGACGAGGTTGCAGAGAGATACCATATATCCATCGACTTTATTTTCGTTGATGACGGTAGTAAAGACCGGACCCTCGACAAGATCAGTTCGATCGCGACGAAGCGTCAGAACGTGGTGGTGCTTCGCCACCAGAAAAACAGGGGGATGGGTGCAGCGCTAAAGACAGGATTCGCACACACCGCTGCAGACCTTATCATAACCATGGACGCTGATCTCACCTTCAGACCGGAAGATATACCAGTCCTCCTTGATGCTTACTTTCGTGAACGGCCTGAATGCGTGGCCGGATCACCATACCTCCAGAATGGGCTTATGAGGGAGGTGGCACCAATGCGCCTCTTTTTTAGCAGAAGTGTCAACTTCATGTATCGCATGCTGCTGCGCCAGCCCATCACCTGTGTAAGCCCGATCTTTCGGCTATACAGAGCCGAGACCCTGAAAGAACTGGACCTGGAGAGTGAAAACTTCGAGATCAACGCTGAAATAATATCAAAGTACCTCATCTCCGGCTACCGTGTGATAGAAGTCCCGGTTGAACTTCATAAACGGCGTTATGGTGAATCGAAGATCAACATCCGAAGGGAGGTTCTCAACAACCTGAAGATTATGAGAAAGATCGTCCGGACGAAGTATTTTCACCGGCCATGGCGCTCGTAACAAGAAGCATATGAATGAAATAGATCGTGGCGCGGAACTCTGGGACAGGATCTGGAGCAAAAACCAGATCACAAGCGACTATAGCATCAGGTACCTCGATTTTATGCGAGGGATCGAGCAAAGTCTCCCGGCACGTTCAACGGTGTGTGAGGCGGGATGTGGCACAGGACAGACACTCCAGATCTTCTCCCCCCGACACAGGACAATCGGGCTTGATATCTCAGCAAACGCCCTCTGTATCGCAAAAAACAACTGCGATACGCCTTTACAGGGTGATATCTTCCAGATCCCTATCCAAAGTGAGACCTGCGACCTTGTCTACAACTCCGGCGTGATCGAGCACTTTCCCTACCCTGCAAACGTCAGAGCGCTATCAGAGATGGCAAGAATCACCCGAAGGGGAGGGCAGATAATAGTGATAGTCCCAAACACCCTCTGTCTCTGGTACAAACTTGGAAAAGAGGTTGCTTATCGGTTTAACAGGTTTGAATTTGGGTATGAGGAGGATTACTCCCCGGGACGACTGAAGCGAACGTTTGAAGAGGTGGGGATCAATGTCACACGGTGTTTTGGACTTCAGGCAACACCGGTGCTTGCAACAAACGAGAGAGAGTTTATCCCGTTTCCAATCCGAAGGAAATTTGCAAGAATTGAGAAGTTCTTTCCATTCAAGGAGTATTATAGCTACGCAGTGGGCATCGTGGGCTGCAAAGAGTAAGAGATGATGAACCCTCCCCCGCGGCATGGCCAGGCGAAGCGCTCAGATGCCGCTCTGCGTTTCGGGTGCTTCTTCTTTGAGCATCTCAAGCGGGATAGGATAGAGGAACCAGAAAAGCAATCCCACAAGGGCGATAAACCAGTAACTGAAGACCAGGTATAGGATTGAAAAGGCAACGATCGTCTCTGGAGCGATTCCGATAATGCCAAATAGGTAGAGCAGCGTGGCGTCCCTGGTTCCAATACCCGAGATGCTGATCGGAAGGAGATCCACAACGCTGATAATCGGGATCACAAGGAACATGTAGTAACCAACATCGATGCCAATGGCCCTTCCAAGAAGGGCTGCATAGACCACCGCCAATAGCCATGATACGATCCCTGCTGCAACACAACCCAGCACCTTACTGCGGGACGCCAGAAACTGTTCAAGCCCTGAATAGAAGTCATTGAAATAGCCCGAAACCTGATTACGATAACGCGGCGGGACAAAGACACCAAAGAATGGCCTGAGTATTTTTTCCATGTAATTTTTGCGAGAGACCGCATATATCCCGAAGATTATAGCCCCTGCGAGAACAAGCAACAGACCACCGGACAGGATCTCCACGCCTCTGATGAGCGAGAATGCGATCATAGCGATGATCCCGAATGCAAAGAGGAGAACCAGATCGATTATCCTGTCGATAACAACTGTTGAGAGAGCCATCCCTGTGGTGCAGGACTCGTCTCGAACATACAGGAAGCGGGCGGCATCGCCTACCTTTGCCGGCGTCAGGGTGGAGAGAGAGAAACCAACTAAAAAACCGATGACACTTTGCCACAGAGAGAAACCCGAACGAATGGAATCGACGATGATCTTCCACTTTTTTGCTTTAATAACGACGATCAGCCCATTGATCAGGAGAGCTGCGATCAGGTAATAATAATTGACAGAAAGCAGAGCGGTAAGGATCGCCCGGGTGTCGAGGTTGACAAGGATCACCAGGAAAACAGCAATGCCAATGATACCTATAAGTCGTATTGGCCGTTTTGAGGGCATTTAAAAGAATTGTTGCTTTTGAAAATGATTAAAGATGTCGATCTGTCGCGCAAATGTAAGAACGATATATTTATAGTTAAGAACTAATTATTTTATACTTAATATCCTCATCAAGGAACATTTCGATCCATTTTCTCGCGTATCCGATATGAACGGCACATTTTCTGAAGGATGATTCGATGATCTCCTTCAAGCAATCCAGATCTTTGACAAACGTTGCCGACACGATACGTTTGATGCTCTTCCAGATGTATTCG
>JALHIW010000055.1:0-3037 GCA_022837745.1 Methanomicrobiaceae archaeon
AAGCATCGTGAAAAAGACGCTCTCCGAGAGAGTCCACGAATGCCCATACTGTGGGTTTGTTGCCGATCGAGATTACAATGCTGCGGTGAATATTCACCGCGTGGGGATGGAACAGCCCTTTGAGCCTGTGGAGACGATGCCTCTACATCACATCTCTGTGGTGCAAGTGTTGTCCATGAAGCAGGAAGCCCCGCCATTCAGGGCGGGGTAGTTCACAAGGAAGATATTGCCCGTATTGAAAAAATATGGGGTAACAAGAGCAGGTATTTTTGGCTCTGTGGCAAGAGGGGAAGCGAGGGAAGACAGCGATATAGATATCTTAGTGGAGATTGAAAGCAGAATGAGTTTGCTTGATTTTGCAGGATTAAAGTTGGAACTCGAAGAGGCTCTTGGTAAACCAGTTGATTTAGGAGAATATTCGGTAATCAAGCCGATTATTAAGGAACAAATCTTGGAGGAAGAGGTGCCTATCCTATGAAAAGGAACATGAAACTCTATTTACAGGATATCTGGGAAAGTATATTAGCAATAGAAGAATATGCCCAGAACCTCTCAGAAGATGAGTTTTATTCAAACCGCCTGGTTCAGGATGCAATTGTGAGAAGATTGGAGATAATTGGCGAAGCGGCCAAGAATATAGATGACAATTTCAGAGATAAGTATCCTCAGATACCATGGAAGAAGATTGCGGGAATGGGGGATATTATTGCTCACGAATACTTTGGGGTAAGACTTGATAGAGTATGGGATGTTGTGAGAAAAGACCTGCCTGATTTGAAAGAGAAAATCATGTTCATAATGGAGAGAGAAAATGTCAAATAACAAATACGAAAAGCCAGCAAGACCCTTTGAACTCTGGAATATCGGCAACTATGAAACCGTTTACTGGCAAGAGAGAGAGGACGAGTATCTTGCATTTATCCTGCGGGGGTGAAGGGGGCGAAGCGGGAAGTCCCCGGTCTTGCCGCCGGGGATGAAAGCGGAGCCGCCCTTCCCTCCTGCGATAGATATATCATCCTGGGTATATTCTGTTATTCTTACCTCTCGTACAAGGCTGAAAGTGCTGGTACGCTACTCATCAAAGTCGATCCCCGCGACACATCCCAGATGTGTTCGAACTGCGGAAGCATCGTGAAAAAGACGCTCTCCAAGAGAGTCCACGATTTGCCCACGCTGCGGGTTTGCTGCCGATGGAGATTACAATGCTGCGGTGAATATTCACCGCGTGGGGATGGAACAGCCCTTCGAGCCTGTGGAGCCAGGACCTCTGCATCACATCTCTGTGGTGCAAGTGCTGGCCATGAAGCAGGAAGCCCCGCACGAGAGGCGCGGGGTAGTTCACGTATGAACGCAGATGATAACTTGGATGTAGAAAATGAAGCCTGCTGATGTTAATCATATTTACTGTGAGGGAAGGCATTATGACCTTCAATATAAAGATTTTACCCGAGATATTTCTTTCTGGATAAAACAGGCCCGAAACTACGGTAGTCCTGTGCTGGAATTAGCCTGTGGAACAGGAAGAATTACAATTCCTATTTTCAAAGAAGGTGTCAAGATAACCGGACTGGATATATCAGAATCTATGTTAAAAGAGGCAAGAAGGAAATCATTGGCAGAGGGGATTAATGTTGAATGGATTCGTGCTGATTGTCGTGATTTCAGACTGAATAAGAAATTTGCCCTTATTTTCTTCCCCCTTAATTCAATGAGCCATCTCTACAATTTGGAAGACATTGAGTCCTGTTTTTCTTGTGTCAAGGGACATCTAAAATCAAAAGGACGGTTTATTATTGATATATTCAATCCCCGCCTGGACATTTTTTTAAGAGAGCCAACAAAAAGGTATCCTGCTTCTACATATCCAAATCCTGATGGGAAAGGAATGATAGAAATCACAGAAAACAATGTTTACGATGAAGCGACTCAGGTCAACAGAATAAAATGGTACTACAAGATAGAGAATCAGGAAGAAGAAATAGAAGAAGAATTGAACTTGCGAATTTTCTATCCGCAAGAAATTGATGCTTTGCTCAAATATAACGGTTTCACAATCGAAGAAAAATTTGGTGATTATGACATGGCTCCTTTCAAATCGGGGAGCCCAAAACAAATTATAATTTGCTCTGTTTAGTGTGGCGGCTTCATCTAACAGAGCGTATCTGGCTATGTGCCTTTGGCACTCCGCCAAAATCCCGAAGGTTCGGGACTTCAGATACGCTCAGCCGTTATACGAAATGTACATGATAAGGAAAACATAAAGGTGTAGATGATGAGATTTAGAATCTATATAGACACTTCGGTAATTGGCGGGTGTTTGGATAAAGAATTCCAAAATGGTTCAAGGGAACTAATTGATAGATTCAAGCGGGGAGAGATGATAGCGGTGATATCAGAACTGACGACACTTGAATTGAAGGATGCACCTCAAGAAGTTCAGGATGTGCTCAAGGAGATACCTGAGAGGAACATAGAATATGTAGAATTAACTGAAGAGGTAGTGAATCTTGCCAAGAAGTACATCGCTGAAGGGGTAATAGGTGGAGGGAAATTGGTTGATGCCGAACATATAGCGATTGCGACAATAAACCGTGTGGATGCGTTAGTGAGCTGGAACTTCAGACATATTGTAAACTTGCAGAGGATTCGTGGATACAATTCAGTAAACTTTAAGTATGGTTATCCTTTATTAGAAATAAGAAGCCCATTGGAGGTGATAACTTATGAGGAGCGAGAAGAAATTTGACGCTGTGAAAATGATGCGAGAAATCAGGGATAAGTTGAGCAAAGAGTTTATGAATCTGAGCTACGAGGAGCAGAAGAGATATATAAGGGAAAGAATTGAGCCTGAAACATGAGGGTGAAAAGAATGTGCACTTCATATAACAGAACGTATCTGGCTATGTGCCTTTGGCACTCCCCCCAAATTCCCCTTCGTAACATTTCGATCCATTTTCTCGCGTATCCGATATGAACGGCGCATTTTCTGAAGGATGATTCGATGATCTCCTTCAAGCAATCCAGATCTTTGACAAAC
>JALHIW010000056.1:0-3033 GCA_022837745.1 Methanomicrobiaceae archaeon
GAGCGGCCGGGAGGTGGGGGGTGATCCAGCGAGAGAGGTTTTCAGTGACACGTCGAGACAGGAGAGGGGGGAGCCGTATCCGCCTCCCCCCTCCCCGTCAGCCCCTCCCCCACGGGGGCGATTCTCCATAGATACAGTGCCACGGGAGGGGACCACTACTTCGCGGTCTCACCGAAAACTCCATGAAATCCCGTTTCCTTCCCGTGCACGGTATCCGGGGCTATCGCCACTTACTGCCCGCCCCCTATGAAGGGGGCGGGAGGAGGCCGCGCGAGCGGCCGGGAGGTGGGGGTGATCGACTCGCTGCCTGAATACCGTTCCCGGTGACGCGCGGAGACAAGGGGAAGGGACGTCCCGTCCCCTCCCCCCCCAGGCGGCGGCTGGTCAGCCACAAAAGACGCTTCACCGCCGTGGTTATGGAGGGCATCACACCATGAGCAAACTGGGTTTATAGTCCCCGTCGCGTAATACCGGGAAGAAGCGGGGAGTTTATATCACAGAACCGTTGATTTGACGGCCTCAATTGTACCGAACCGATCCACCACCTTCCGGGAGGTCTGGTGAGCGAAATTGAGCCGCCGGTTGGCGATCCGTTCATGGACGTGTGCAACGATCTTCCGGGCTTTCTTCCGTTCAGGAGTGCCTTTCTCTGCTTTTGAAAGCCTTCTCTGCGCCTTTGCA
Organism: Methanomicrobiaceae archaeon; assembly: GCA_022837745.1. Taxonomy (GTDB): domain Archaea; phylum Halobacteriota; class Methanomicrobia; order Methanomicrobiales; family Methanoculleaceae; genus Methanoculleus. The sequence continues at coordinate 682 of JALHIW010000056.1, forward strand.
AGGGCCTTCTCCTCGGTGCGGAAGAACCAGGGGTTCTCGATCTTCTCCCCGTTTGAGAGGGTGGCGAATGACTCGAGACCGAGATCGATCCCGACTGCGGTCTCCTTCTGTGGGAGAGGAGAGGGATCGTACTCGACCGAGAAGCAGGCATACCACTTCCCGGTTGTTGAGCGTCGGATCGTGAGGGTCTTGATCGTCCCTTCTATAGGGCGGTGGAGGAGGATCTTCACGTCTCCGATCTTTGAGAGATGGAGGTGATCTCCCTCAAGTTTGAACCCGATTGCGGATATGTGATACTGTCGTATCGCCCCTTTTCCCCTTGAACCCTGGGTATCCGGGGTTCTCCCCTGCCTTCACCCGCCGTAAGAAGGCTTTGAAGGCAAAGGTCCACGCGCATTTGAACGTTCTGGAGAACCTGAGAATAAACCTGGCTCAGATCGGGTCGTTCCTTCTTCCGCTGTGTCAGGATCTTGTTGGTTTCGTAGAGAGAGATGGAATGCTGCTCCTGCTCCCATGCGTTCTTTCGCAATGCGAGCGTATCGTTATAGACCCACCGGCATATCTCAAGCGTCTGCTCAAGCAGAGTTGTCTGAGACTTTGAGGGATAGAGTCGATACCGATATGCCTTACGCATTATGGTTTCATGCACCACGGCCCGCAATATGGTTATCGATGGACGGCATTCATCCCCAAACTAAAGTGGGGGGCCTTCTGGCCTGTTTTCTTCGTAAATCTCGTGCCTGAATCTGAGCCCCGCGCTTTTTTGCGTCTCGAATGGGGTACAATCCAATGGAACGCGGTCAACAATTCACGAGAGGGTCTCAACGGGGCTCAGATACGGGGATCACACCTCTGGATTCAGCCGATAGTCAGGTCTATGCGGATCAACCTCGGGCGGGATAAAAGCCCCTTCCTGCTGCCGCATGGGGTGAAAGTGTTAATCAGGGAAACCCCGCAAGTTAAAGGTATCCTTAAGATGATCACATTCCTCTCCGGCGGAACAGAAACGGCTGCGCTGATCCAGGGCGTCCGGCAGATACTGTACGATCGCGAGATTGCAGTGGTCGTAAACACCGCTGAGGACCTCCAGGTCTCCGGGGGCCATTTCGCGCCCGACCTTGATACCGCCATCTTCCTCTTTGCGGGCATACTGGATACCAGCCGGTGGTGGGGGATCAAAGGAGACACCTATACCACCCACACATACCTCCCGAAGGTCGGTGGCGGCGAAACCTTCCCTATCGGTGACCGTGCCAGAGCCGTCCAGATCGCGCGGGCAGGGCTCCTCTCCAGGGGGCTGAGCCTGACGGAGGCGGTGGAGGCGCAGTGCCGTTCGCTCAGTATCGGGGCAGCAATCCTCCCGGTGACGGACGGGGATGCCGCCACCTTCATCGATACCGGCACCGAACTCCTGCCTCTCTTTGATTACTGGATGACCGCTGACCCCGCAACAGAGGTCCGCGAGGTTCTCCGGGCCGCCCCGGAACCTCCGGCGGTCACGGAAGCGGTGCGGGCGGCGATCGAGGCGAGTGATGCCGTCGTGATCGGGCCTGCCAGCCCTGTAAGGTGCATCCTTCCCATCCTGGACTGCGATGGTATGCGCGACCTCCTGCGCGACAAGTTTGTGGTCGCGGTCTCACCGTTTAGCGGGGATGCCTGCCCGAACCCGAAAGATGCCGCGCTGATGTACGCTGCCAGCGAGGTCGCGACAGCCCCGGCGGTCTCCAGGCTCTATGGGGATCTCGTAGATCTCTTCGTCCAGGACGTCAACGACCCCGACGAGGTAAAAGGGTCGCTACGTCTTGAGACGCGCCTCCTGCACAGGCGGCAGGCGGAATCACTCGCCTGGGATATCATGGCGGTGATACGCCAGGCAATTTATCCATCCAATAATACTCTGTCTGTGTTGCGATAGCCAGGCAACATGACACCAGGCGCGGGACGCGCCGTTGGGCCTGTGGACTCGCTCCCGGTGGGGAGGGGGATGAAGCAGGAAGCCGCGCCCGAGAGGCGCGGGGCAGTTCACTGAGGTTGCAGTCACCTGCACTTACCGGACCCTCTTCCTGCCCTTATTTCCGTTGGCGGGCAAGTGGAATGGCAAGACTCTCCCATGGAGACCCTGTCAGGGATGCAGATGAGGTTTCTGCCGGCGACGGGAGAAACGAAGAAGAACCCGTTCTTCCCTGTCAACTCACCGAAATGGCGTCTCTCGCAAAACCGGGTATGAATACGCCACCGGTTTGATGGCCACCCGAGGCCATCAAATCAACGGTTCTGTGATATAAACTCCCCGTTTCTTCCCGGTATTACGCGACGGGGACTATAAAACCAGTTTGCTCATGGTGTGATGCC
>JALHIW010000030.1:0-21681 GCA_022837745.1 Methanomicrobiaceae archaeon
TCAATGCCGTCTCGCAAAAAACCGCACCATGCCGCTGTGACCAGAGGCATACCGCATGAAGATGGAGGCTGCACCTTCATACAGATCCCGGTCACCCCCCCCGGAATCTGTCCACGGACCGTCCATGGACTGGACACGGAGAGGTTTATCAAACCAGTGAGGCATTGGTTTGATGGCCTCACCAGGATACCTCTTCCCGGGGAGAAAACCTCCTCCTCCTGCATCCGGCGGCAATGTGAAAAACCCCTCCAGGCCCCCGGGAGCACCAACCATTAATACAATACAGCCAGAAACCGTATCAGGATCTTTCCATGAAACCAACGCAGCCTGTCAAACCGAACGAGAACGTAACGGCCCTCCTTGAGTCCATGAGCATGACCGGCTTCCAGGGTAGAAAACTCGGGGAGTCGCTCGGCGTCTGGACAAGGATGATCACCGATCCAGACTGCACTATATTCATGGGCCTCTCTGGTGCGATGATCCCGGCAGGTATGCAGAACGTGCTCATCGACCTCGTCAGGCATCGCTACGTCGACGTCATAGTCTCGACGGGTGCAAACATCTTCCACGACACCTGCGAACACCTGGGCGTCCGGCACTACATTGGCCATCAACATGTGGACGACGCGGCGCTATTTGAGGAAGGGATCGACCGCATATACGACGTCTTCGCCTACGAAGAGGAGTTTCGGAGCGTCGACGCCGAGATTGCCAGGTTCGCCGGGAGCATTGCCCCGTTCCAGGGCTCATCACGCGAGTTCACCCGCCGTCTGGGGGACTGGCTCCGCGAAAACCGGCCTGAAGGGCAGTCGCTCGTCGCCACCTCTGCAGAATGCGGCGTCCCGATATTCATCCCGGCCCTCTGCGACTCGTCCATCGGGATCGGGCTGGTGATGGCACGTCGACGCGGTGTCAACATAGACATCGATCAACTCGCCGACACCGACGAGATCACCCGCATGGTCGAGGGCGCAAGAAAGACCGGTGTGATCTATATAGGCGGCGGCGTCCCGAAGAACTTCATCCAGCAGACCCAGGTCATCGCCTCGATCCACGAACAGAACCTCGGCGGCCACGCATATGCCATCCAGTACACCACCGACGCACCCCACTGGGGCGGGCTCTCCGGCTGCACATTCGAGGAGGCGATCAGCTGGGGCAAAGAGGCGCCGGAGTCGCACCGCGTCCAGTGCTTCTGCGACGCAACGATAGCGCTTCCCATCGTTGCCTCGGGCCTGATCGGGAGCGGGGTCAAACGGGCCCGCCGCGCGCCGTAAACAATGCACCGCCGGAGTCCTGCATCGCGCCGGCGACCGGCCGAACCCAACCCCCGGATCAGAGAGGGGTATGAAACGCCGACCACAACCCGATCCCGCGTAAACGGGAAGAAGATTCACGGAGTTGACCGCAGGGGTCACCCCACCACAATAGTTATTAGCCAACCCTGCAAACATAACTAGGCATAAGCCATAGAATGCTGTGTCTGGAGCAGCACCTTCGGTGTTGCGAGTGTCGAAAGATGCGAGATTCTATGTTGAGGTAGCCAAGCCTGGTATGGCGCAGGTTTGCTAAACCTGTGTCCCTCTGGGACTCGAGGGTTCAAATCCCTCCCTCAGCGCTTTCACCGACGATGTCGATGACGAGGCGATCACATGGATGATGAAGAGATAAAGTACTTTGTCCGGATCAGGAACACTGATCTCGACGGCACGAAAACGGTGCAGATCGCACTGACAGGGATCAACGGAATCGGTCACCACACATCCCGCACCATCACCGCCCTTGCCGGTGTTGACCCGCACGCCGTCCTCGGTAAACTCGATGACGAATCAATCAGGCGGATCTCAGACGCTGTGGAGACCTACACCACTCAGGTTCCCGAATGGATGGTCAACCGCCCAAAAGACGTCTATACCGGAGAGAAACGCCACCTCCTCGGAACGGATCTCAGCCTGGCGATTGAAGACGACATCAACCGCATGAGAAAGATGCGGTGTTACCGTGGCATCAGGCACGAGACCGGGCAGAAGGTCCGCGGCCAGCGCACAAAGTCCACCGGAAGAACCGGCATGACCGTCGGTGTCCGGAGAAAGAAAATATGAGCGGTGATTGAATGGCATATCCAGGAAAAAACCACAAGCAGTATGCAACACCCAAGCGTCGGTTCGAGAAGACGCGACTCGATGACGAGAAGCGGCTTGTCATCGATTACGGACTGCGAAACAAGCGCGAGCTCTGGAAAGCCCAGAGCATTCTGCGGAAGTATCGTGCCGCCGCCCGTGAACTGGTGGCTCTCAGGTCGGCGGGCATCACCTCCGAGATCTACCAGACGAAGAAAGACCAGCTCATCAGCCACCTCTACCGCTACGGTCTCGTCGGAGAGAATGCCGATGTGGGCGACGTTCTCGCCCTCAAGGTAGAGCAGCAGCTCGACCGCCGACTCCAGACGCAGGTGCTTCGCAAGGGGCTTGCACGCACCCCAAAACAGGCCCGACAGTTCATCACCCACGGGCACATCGCGATCGGCGGCCAGCGCGTGACGGTGCCGGGCTACCGGGTCACCAGGGAAGAGGAGCCAGAGATCGGCTACTACGAGGTCTCCCCGCTCACAAACGAAGTCCACCCGGAGAGAGGGCGCATCACCCGCGCAGGAGTGAGGTAACACCATGGCAGAAGAGAAATGGGGCATTGCACACATCTACGCCTCGTTTAACAACACCATCATCACCATAACCGACCTCTCGGGGGCGGAGACCATCACGAAGAGCAGCGGTGGCATGGTCGTGAAACAGGACCGAAACGAGAGTTCGCCCTACGCTGCCATGCAGATGGCAACACAGGTCGCACAGAACGCACGCGAGAAGGGAATCACCGGTCTCCACGTCCGTGTTCGGGCGCCGGGACTGGGCAAACAGCGGAGCCCCGGGCCAGGCGCCCAGGCAGCCATCCGCGCCCTCGCCCGTGCAGGGATGAAGATCGGCCGCATCGAGGACGTCACACCGGTGCCGCACGACAGCATCCGCAGCAAAGGCGGCCGGAGAGGAAGGAGAGTGTAATGGAGATAGCGTTTTCTCGACTGGACGAGAGAGTCGCAAAGTTCACCCTGAGCGGCGTTTCCACGTCGTTTGCCAACATATTCCGGCGGGCGATGATGAGCGAGGTGCCGACACTTGCCATTGAGAATGTCCGCATCTACGACAATACAAGCGTCCTCTTCGACGAGATGCTGGCACACCGCCTGGGGCTCATCCCCCTGCGGACCGACCTTGAGCAATACAGGCTGCGCAGCGAATGCACCTGCGGAGGTTCCGGGTGTCAGTTCTGCACGGCCACCTACACGCTATCCGCCGAGGGGCCAAAGACCGTCTACTCAAGCGACCTGATCCCGCAGGACCCGGATGCCGCACCGGTCGAGGAGAATATCCCGATCATCGAACTTTCAAATGACCAGAAGGTCGTGCTCGAAGCCCAGGCCATACTCGGGACCGGAAAGGAGCATGCCAAGTGGCAGGCTACAACCGCCTGCGGCTACAAGAACTATCCGGCAATAACCATCGACAAGCGGTGCGACGGCTGCGGCATGTGCCTTGAGGAGTGCCCCCGCAACGTGCTGGAAGCAGCAGAGGGGCGTGTCAGGGTCGTCAGTGGGCGACTGGAGTCATGTTCCCTCTGCAGGCTCTGTGAGCGGGCATGCCTTGCCGGTGGAATCGGCGATGAACCTGCCATCCATATCGGCACCGACCCGGAGAAGTTCATCTTCGTGGTTGAAAGCGATGGTTCGATGCCGGTCGGTGAGATCATCGAGAGAGCGCTACAATACATCCAGAAACAATCAGATGACCTGGTAGACGTTATGAACGAGATAACGGGAGAGGGGATGTAATGACAAAGACAACCGCAAACAAATCAAACCCCCGGCTGACCGCTCTCATCGCGACGCTGAAAGAGGCGTCGCGTGTAAATGAAGCGAACATCTGGCGCGAGATTGCAAAGAGGCTGGATGCACCCCGGAAAAACTATGCCGAGGTAAACCTCAGCAAGATCAACCGCTACGCAAACAGAGATGAGATAATCCTTGTGCCGGGCAAGGTTCTCGGCAGCGGTGCGCTCAGCCTGCCGGTGAAGATCGCAGCACTTGACTTCTCCGAGACTGCGGTGACCAAGATCACCAGCGCCAGGGGCACGTGCATGACCATCGAAGACCTTATTCGAGACAACCCGAAAGGGAGCAGGGTACGGATCCTCAGGTGAAGCAAATGGTTCAGGTTATCGACGCAGATGGATTACTGCTCGGGCGGATGGCCAGCATCGTCGCACAGCGTGCGCTTGCCGGTGAGGAGATCGCAATCGTGAACGCGGAAAAGGCAATCGTCTCAGGGAGCAAGGCCCACGTGCTCGCAAACTACACCATGAAACGCGAGCGTGGGTCGCGTGAGGGAGGACCGTTCTTTCCGCGCAGGCCGGACCAGATCGTCAAGCGCACCATCCGCGGGATGCTGCCCTACAGGCGTGAGCGTGGCGCAGCCGCACTCGGGCGGGTCAGGGTCTACGTTGGGATTCCGGCGGAGTTCAGCGGGATGGATATGGAGACGCTTGAGGCGGCGCATATCAACCGGCTGAGCAGCCCGAGATACGTAACGATCGGGACAATAAGCACCAAACTCGGAGCGAAATACTAAAACATGGTGATTGGATGGTAAAGATCGTCAATTCAAGCGGTAAGAGGAAGACAGCAATCGCCCGGGCAACCCTGAAGCCCGGCAACGGCCGTATCCGGATCAACTCTGTGCCCCTGGAGATCTACGGGACCGAGGTTATTCGGATGAAGATCGCTGAACCGCTGCTGCTGGTTCCAGACGCACTCGACGGCGTTGATGCCGCGATCGAGGTCTCCGGCGGCGGCAGAATGGGGCAGGCCGAGGCCGTCCGGACAGCGCTGGCGCGCGGCATCCTGGAGTGGCATAACGACCCGCAGATAAAGGATGCGTTCCTGTCGTATGACCGGACACTGCTCGTGAACGACTCGCGGCAGAAAGAGACCAAGAAACCGCAGGGTCCTGGGGCACGGGCGAAGTTCCAGAAGTCTTATCGCTGAGGAAAAGAGATATAAGGGATACTGGACAACAGGTATGATACCCGTACGATGTTTTACATGCGGTAAGGTCATTTCCACCGCCTGGAAAGAGTTCAAGGAGCGGCGAGATGCGGGCGAGGATCCCAAACAGATCCTCGACGATCTCGGCCTGGAACGTTACTGCTGCAGGCGGATGCTGCTGACGCACAAAGAAGCGGTGGAGGACCTGAACCCGTATCAATGAGGGGTCGTGGGGTAGCCTGGCCATCCTACGGCGTTCGGGATGCTGTGACCTGAGTTCAAATCTCAGCGACCCCATTTTGCAATTAATGATTTTGAGGCTGCACGATGGAATCATATACCCGGTATGAACGGGCTCGAATTATAGGGGCTCGTGCTCTTCAGATCTCGATGGGTGCACCCGTTCTGGTAAAGACCAGAAAGACTGAGCCGCTTGAGATTGCACTCGAAGAGTTCGAGCGAGACGTGATCCCCATAACAGTGAAGAGGAAGTTGTGACCTGATGACGACCATCGAAGAGATTACCCTGAGAACAATCCTGGACAGCCGCGGAAACGAGACCGTTGAGGCTGATATATACACATCCCGCGGTTTCGGCCGGGCCGCGGCACCCAGCGGCGCCAGCACAGGAACCTATGAAGCAAAGGTGCGGCCGCCGCGCGAAGCCATCGAGAACGCGCGGGAACACCTGATTCCATCGCTCATCGGGGAGGACGCATGTGATCAGATCACGTTTGATGCACTGCTCCGGGAGATCGATGGAACACCCTATTTCAGCTCGATCGGCGCAAACGTCGCCGTCGCACTCTCGCTTGCGTGTGCAAAGGCGGCTGCGTCGTCGCTTGACCTGGAGGTCTTCCGCTACCTTGGAGGTGCGTTCGCTTCCGAGACGCCGCTGCCGCTTGGCAACATCATAGGCGGAGGCGCTCATGCACCGAACGCAACGTCCATCCAGGAGTTCCTGGTGGTCGCCACAGGGGCTTCCGGGGCGACAGAGGCCGTGTTTGTGAACGCTGCCGTCCATAAGGCCGTGAAGAAGATCCTGCAGGCGCAGGGCAAACTCTCCGGGAAAGGGGATGAAGGCGCCTGGGCGCCGGCGATAACCGATGCGGAGGCGTTTGAGATCCTGGGAGAGGCGATCGGAGCCATCTCGGATGAGATGAACGTCGAGATCCGTATGGGTATCGACATGGCAGCAACCGAACTCTGGGACGGTGAGCACTACCGCTACAGGGATGCTGTGCGGAACCGTGATGACCAGATCGCCTACGCGGCGGATCTCGTCGACCGCTACAACCTCGTCTACGTGGAGGACCCGTTCTTTGAGGAGGACTTCGAGGCCTTTGCCAGCCTGACCGAGGAGGTCGGAGACCGGTGCCTGGTCTGCGGTGACGACCTCTTCGTGACCAACGTCGAGCGGATCATACAGGGGATCGAAACGGGCGCGGCAAACTGCGTCCTGATCAAACCAAACCAGATCGGAACACTCACCGATACCTTCGAGGCGGTACGCCTCGCCGATGAGAACGGCCTGGAGACGGTCATGAGCCACCGTTCCGGAGAGACAACCGACGCGACCATAGCGCACCTTGGAACAGCGTTCGGATGCATCTTCCTCAAGACCGGCGTGGTCGGCGGGGAACGGATAGCCAAACTGAACGAACTGATACGAATAGAGGAGCTGATCTAACTTGACCGGAAACGAACTTGAGATCGAACTTAAAGAGCCGCTGGTCTCCGTCGAAGAGTATCTGGCGGCAGGCGTGCACATCGGCACCCAGCAGAAGAGCAAGGACATGATGAAGTTCATCTACCGTGTCCGCGGTGATGGACTCTACATCCTGGACATCCAGGCAACCGATGATCGGATCAAGACTGCTGCAAAGTTCCTTTCGCAGTATGACCCTGCAAAGATCCTGGTCGTCACCTCCAGGCAGTACGGGCAGTACCCGGCAAAGATGTTTGCCGATGCCATCGGCGGCATGGCGGTCATAGGCCGGTTTATTCCGGGGATGCTTACCAACCAGCGCCTGAACAAGTACATCGAGCCCGACGTGGTTGTGGTGACAGACCCGATCAGCGACGCCCAGGCAGTTAATGAAGCTGTCCAGACAGGGATCCCCGTTGTCGCACTCTGCGATACCAACAACATGACGAAGTACGTCGATCTGGTCATCCCGACGAACAACAAGGGCAGAAAGGCGCTCTCGCTGATATACTATCTCCTGACAAAGGAGATGCTGCGCCTGCGCGGCGTGACCACATCGCTCACCCCCGAGGACTTTGAGACAGAGTTATAAGATCAAAGCACAAGACCTCACCCTTGATGGATATGCGCCGATGCAGTGTAGCGGGGATGTTCTATCCTGCTGAGCCCAGCCACCTGGAGCAGGTTCTGGAGGCATTCTTCCGGAACAAAAATCCAGATATCTCAGCCCACGGCATAGTCTCCCCCCATGCCGGTTACATCTACTCGGGGGAGACCGCAGCCTGTGCTTTCTCTACCATACAACCTGATTTTGACGGTACATTCGTCGTTATAGGTCCCAGTCATCATGGATACATGACCTCTGCCTCCGCAATGCCCTGGGAGACGCCTCTCGGGGTCATCAATGTCGATACAGAGTTTGTCGACGCGCTTGATCTCAGGATAGACGAGACCTCGCACCGGAGCGAGCATTCACTTGAGGTGCAGATGCCCTTCATCAGGTACCGGTTCCCGAGAGCAAGGATCGCGCCCATTCTCATGGGAGACCAGAGTTACGAGGCTGCGATGAATCTTGCGGAGCACCTGCTCGACGCGATCGGCCGCACCCGGCGGGATGTGAGGATCGTCGCCTCAAGCGACTTCTCTCATTACGTTCCAGAGGTGGTGGCACGGCGGCAGGACCTCCATGTGATCGAGGCGCTCAAAACCCTTGACATACCGGAGTTCTACCGGCGGATCATCGCGACCCGGGCCACCATCTGCGGCTACGGCCCGATCGCGGCCATGTGCACCGTCTGCAGGCATCTCGGCGGAAGGAGAGGGGCGCTTCTTCGGTATACGACCAGCGGTGATGTAACGGAGGATTACAATCAGGTAGTGGGGTATGCAGCGATAGCGGTGGTGTAATTTGGCAACCTGGAGCGCGCCGGGCAAGGTCTTCCTGTTTGGCGAGCACGCGGTGGTCTACGGGAAGCCGGCGATCGCGATGGCGATCAAGCCCCGTGTCTTCGTCACGGTGAGGAAGTCCCGAAACCCGACGCGCCCTAAGTCGCCATACATCAGCGAATGTTTCAAGGTGATGGGCGTCCGCGGCAGCGTCTACGTCCGCTCGCAACTCCAGAGTTCGTCAGGGCTCGGGTCATCGGCCGCTGTGACCGTGGCGACGCTCTCTGCCATCAACGATGAGTTCGATCTCGGGCATCCACGCGAGTATATCGCCGAGACTGCGTTTGCCATCGAGAAAAAGGTGCAGAAGGGCCGGGCCAGCCCAACCGACACCTACGTCTCGGCAAACGGTGGGATGGTCATGATCACGGGGGAGTCCAAACGCAGACTGCCCCCGGAGAACCTCCACCTTGTTGTGGGAAACACCATGGTGCCCCACAGCACCGCTAAGATGGTGGAGCAGGTCGCGAACCTGCGGCAGCACCATCCCGCAATCGCAAACCCGATACTGGACGCAATCGGGGAGTTGACGCTTGCTGCCATTCACGAGATGAGCAACCCGAAGGAACTCGGGCAGTACATGGATATGAACCATGCACTCCTGGAGGCGCTCGGTGTGGGTCACCCGGCAAGCAGCCGGCTTGTCCTGGCGGCAAGGGCGAGCGGTGCTTACGGAGCCAAGATCACCGGGGCTGGAGGCGGCGGATCGATCATCGCCCTCTGCCCCAGGCGTGCAAAGAACCGGGTTGCCGGGGCGATCGAGGCCAGTGAGGGAAGGGCCATAATCACAACCATAGACACCGACGGTGCGAGAGAAGAGAAGAATGACTGAGAGAGTGGTACTGAAACTGGGCGGGAGCGTTATCACCGACAAATCGGGGGGCTGCACCATCGATCACGCCCGGCTGCGCGAGATTGCAGAAGTTCTCGCCGCACACCGGGAGATTGAGCTCGTCCTGGTCCACGGTGCGGGCTCCTGCGGCCACCCGGAGGCCCGGCGCTACCGGGTCGATGAGGGGCTCGGCCGGGATAACCTGCCCGGGGTCTACCACACCCACGCTGCGGTCTCGCGGCTGAACGCCGCGGTCGTCGAGGCCCTGCGGGAGGCAGGGATCGAGGCGATCGGCATCCATCCCCTCTGCCTCTCACTCGCAGAGGACGGCCGTCTGGTCTCGTTTGAGACCCGCCAGATCGCCGGGATGACGGATCACGGTATCGTGCCCGTGCTGCACGGCGACGTCGTGATGGACACCCGGCGGGGTTCGTGCATCGTATCCGGCGACCAGGTGGTGGCGAGGCTTGCCCTCGCCCTCGGGAGCAGGCGCGTTGGGCTTGCAACGGATGTTGCCGGTGTGCTCAGAGGAGGATCCGTTATACCCCGCATCGACCGGGAGATCCTGGAGTCGCTCGATATAGGCGGCTCGGCAAAGACCGACGTGACCGGGGGCATGCGGGGCAAGATCGCTGAACTCCTGATACTGGCCGATGCCGGTATCGACTCAGAGATCTTCCATGTCTCGCAGATCGGCCGGTTCCTGGACGGAACTGATCACGGCGGGACGACAATAACCAGAAAGGAGTAAAAAATGAGAAGGGATACCGCCACATCCTCACGGAAACGCGATCACCTGGAGATATGCTATGAGCAGCCTGTTGAGGCAGGTGATGCAGGATTCGGGGATGTGCGGCTTGTTCATAATGCCATCCCTGAGTGCGACATGGATGCGATCGATCTAAAAACACGGTTTCTCGACGCAAAACTCGATTCTCCCCTCTTCATTGCAGCAATGACCGGAGGACACCCGGACACCCTGGAGGTGAACCGGCGGCTGGCGCGTGCCGCCGAACGGTATAACCTGGGCATGGGTGTCGGTTCTCAGCGAGCGGCACTGGAAAACCCGGAACTTGAAGGGAGTTTCACCGTCGTGCGGGAGGAGGCGCCCCACGCGTTCCTCTGCGCGAACCTCGGGATAATCCAGCTGCGTGACCACGGCATCGAGTGGGCGGAAAGGGCGGTTGAGATGATCGATGCGGAGGCGATCGCGATCCACGTCAACCTGCTCCAGGAGGCGATCCAGCCCGAAGGGGATCACAGCGCTGTCGGCTGCCTGGAGGCGTTGCGCAGCCTCTGTGAAGAGTTCTCCCATCCGGTCATCGTGAAGGAGACGGGTTCCGGGATATCGATAGGAACGGCAAGGAAGATCTTTGGGGCCGGGGCAAGCGCGATCGATATCGGCGGGTATGGAGGAACGTCATGGGCGAAGATCGAACGCCTGCGGGCAACCGCCCCTGAACTCGCTGAACTCGGGGAGGCGTTCCTCTCCTGGGGGATACCGACGGTGGTAAGCCTGTGCGAGGTGCGGAGAGCAGGAGGCCCGACCATCGCGACAGGAGGGTTGCGGTCGGGGATCGATATTGCAAAATCCCTTGCTCTCGGGGCGGACCTCGGGGGTATGGCATTGCCCCTCCTGAAACCGGCGATGGAGAGTGAAGAAGCGCTATCTGCAACCATCGAGGGGATGCACCGCCACCTTCGCGTGGCGATGTTCCTGACGGGGTCCCGAACGGTAGCGGATCTCCGGCACACCAGGACGTATATCACCGGCCTGACCAGGCAGATGATTGAATCAAACGACAAATCAAAAGATCCTGCAAGGAGGCTACATGGATATTGAGATCATAGCAGTTGGCGGTTTTAACGAGGTCGGTAGAAATATGACCGCCGTCCGCTGCGGAAAAGAGATTGTCATCTTTGATATGGGGCTGCGCCTCGACCAGGTGATGATCCATGAGGATGCTGATATCGAGAATATGCATTCCCTGGACCTCATCGAGATGAAGGCCATCCCGGATGACACCATCATGAACACGGTCGAAGGGAGTGTAAAGGCGATCGTCTGTTCGCACGGGCACCTGGACCACATCGGTGCGGTACCAAAACTGGCACACCGCTACGACGCCCCGATAATCAGCACACCCTACACCACGGAACTGATAAGGCAGCAGATCGCCGGCGAACAGAAGTTCGGCGTGAACAACAAACTGTTTGCCCTGAAAGCAGGGCAGCGTTACACCATATCCCCGCACCTGACGATCGAGTTCGTGCGGAGCCAGCACTCGATCATCGATACGGTCATCCCGGTCCTGCATACGCCAGAGGGTGCGGTAATCTATGCAAACGACTTCAAACTGGACAGGACACCCGTGCTCGGGGAACCACCGGACTTCGCAAGGCTGCGGCAGATCGGGAAGGAGGGTGTCCTTGCTCTCGTAACGGAGTGTGTAAACATCGCAGATAAAGGACGCTGCCCGAGCGAGAAGATCGCAAGGGACCTCGTCCGGGATACCATCACGAGTTACGAGGATGACAAGAGCGCGCTAATCGTCTCGACCTTCTCCTCACACATCTCCAGGATCAAGACCATTGCGGAGTGCGCCCACGAGATCGGGAGGAAACCGGTTCTCCTCGGGCGTTCGATGGAGCGCTACGCCACAGCGGCTGAACAGTTAAAACTGGTCGGGTTCCCTGAGTCCCTCTCGATCTTCGGCAACCGGCGGACGGTCGACCGGACGCTTCGACGGATCATAAAGACCGGAAAGGACAAGTTTGTCCCGATCGTCACGGGTCACCAGGGCGAGACAGGCGCCATCCTGACACGGATGGTGATGGGCGATACCCCGTTCAAGCTGGAGAAGGGAGACAAGATCCTCTTCTCGGCCAGGGTGATCCCGAACCCGATGAACCGGGGGCAGCGTTACCTGATCGAGGCCCGCGCCAGGATGGCAGGGGCCCGGATCTTTGACGATCTACACGTCTCCGGCCATGCTTACCGTGAGGATCACTATGAGTTCGTCCACCTCCTCAACCCGCAGCACATCATCCCGTCACACGGCGACATCGACATGACAGGGGAGTATGTAAATTTCGCGGAGGAGGTCGGGTATACCCTTGGAAACGACCTCCATGTCCTGCGGAACGGACAGAATCTCCGTATAAATTAGGGGAATGCGCATGATGATTCTTAAAGAATACCTGGAGATGAACGCTGACCGGATCGACCGGATGCTCCACCGCTACTTCGGTAACGTCCACGGCGGCCTCTTCCGGGCGAGCGCCCACCTGCTGCTTGCAGGAGGTAAACGGCTTCGCCCGGCGGTCACCCTTCTCGCCGCGGACGCTATCAGGAAGGGATCCTCGGATGACCTGATCCTGGCAGCGCTCTCGCTCGAGCTGACACACAACTTCACCCTCATCCATGACGACATCATGGACGGGGACACCGCCCGGCGCGGTGTTCCGACGGTGCATACCCTCTGGGATGAACCGACGGCGATCCTTGCGGGGGATGTGCTCTACGCAAAGGCATTCGAGTTCATCTGTCTTGCGGAGGGGGCAGATGCTGCAAAAATCCGGGCGGTGAAGATGCTTGCCCGGACGTGCGCCGAGATCTGCGAGGGGCAGAGCATGGATATGGAGTTTGAGAGGCGGGAGGACGTCTCAGAACTTGAGTACCTGGAGATGGTCAGCAAGAAGACCGGCGCCCTTTATGGAGCGGCCGCAGCAATCGGCGGTCTTCTTGCGGGTGCAAACCCCGTCCAGACGGATGCACTCTACCAGTTTGGGATAAACAGCGGTATCGCGTTCCAGATCCAGGACGACCTGATCGATCTCCTTGCAGACACCGAAGAGAGCGGGAAGGACCGGGCGTCGGACATCAGGGAGGGGAAGCAGACGCTGATCGCTATCCGGGCGCGCGAGAAGGGGATCGACCTTGCCCCATACAGGAGACCGCTCTCCGCTGAGGAGATCGAGGGTCTGGTCACCATGCTCCGGGATGCCGGTGTCATCGAGGAGGTCCGGGCGGCTGCCCTGGAGCGGGCGGGGGTTGCAAAAGAGGCGCTCTCGGTCATCCCGGAATCGGAGGAGAAACAGTTGCTCGGCGAGATCGCCGATTTCTTTGTCAACAGAGGTAACTGATACCATGACGGAGACCGATATTGAGCACCTGCTCTTTGTCTACGCGTTGCAGAACGCGGTGAAGCACGACAGCCCCCCAAAGACCGGGACGGTGATCGGGACGCTTCTAGGGAGGCACCCGGAGTTCCGGAGCAGCGCCCGGGAGATAGGGGCGATTGCCTCAAAGGTGGCCGCGGAGGTGGCAGGGATGAGTTCATCGGAACGCAGGGCGAGGCTTGAAGAACTCGCGCCCGAACTCCTGGCCGAACTCGATGAGGAGCACGAACATACCCGGGAACTTCCACCGCTCGAGGATGCGGAGAAAGGTGTGGTGATGCGGTTTGCCCCGAACCCGAGCGGGCCGCTGCATCTGGGGCACGCCCGCGCTTCCATCTTAAACGACTACTACGTCCGGCGATACGGGGGACGCTACATCCTGCGCATCGAGGACACCGACCCGAGGAGGGTCGATCCGGCGGCATACGCGATGGTGCTTGAGGACGTTGAGTGGCTGGGGCTCGGGATCACCGATATCGTTTACCAGAGCGATCGGCTCGATGTCTACTACGACTGGTGCAGGAGGCTCATCGAGATCGGCGGCGCCTACGTCTGCACCTGCGAGCCTGAACGTTTCCGCGAACTCAAACTCCGGGGGAAGGAATGCCCGTGCCGCAAACAGGGGATTGAGGAGAACCTGGAACTCTGGCAGAAGATGCTTGATGGAGAGTTCTACGAGGGCGGTGCAACCGTCAGGGTGAAGACCGACCTCGGCCACCCTGACCCGGCGATGAGAGACTACTCCGCGATGCGGATCGTGAACTCTCCACTCCACCCGCGAACGGATGCAACGGTATTTCCTCTGATGAACTTCTCTGTCGCGGTGGACGACCGCCTCCTGGGGATAACCCATGTGATCCGCGGGAAGGACCATATCGCAAACACCCAGCGGCAGCGCTACATCTTCAGTTATTTTGGATGGAGACCGCCGATGTACTACCATTATGGCCGGATGGGTATCTCGGGCGTCGTCCTCTCGACGTCGGGGATGCGCGAGGGGATCCGGAACGGGACATACACGGGCTGGGACGATATACATCTCGGGACGCTGCGGGCGATTGCGCGCCGGGGGATCGAACCTGAAGCCGTCCGGAACGCCATGATCGATATCGGGATGGGGGAGACCGATATATCGTTCTCCTGGGAGAACCTGTATGCCAGAAACAGGGAGATCGTCGACCCGAAGGCGAACCGCTACTTCTTTGTGCCTGACCCGATCGAGGTCAGCATCGAGGGGGCGCCGCGCCGTGAGGCTCACGCGCTCCTGCACCCGAACGACCCTGCAAGGGGGGTGCGCACCCTTGTAACCGATGGCAGGGTGCTTCTCCCGCGGAGGGATATCGAGGGGCAGGGTCTGATCAGGTTAAAGGACCTCTATAACGTCAGGGTCGACCGGGAAGGTGATACGCTGCGGGTATCCTACGCTGGCGACTCGCTTGATGAGGCCCGGCAGGTAAAGGCGCCGATCATCCAGTGGGTCCCGGTTGATGCAAACCTGCCCTGCACCCTCCTCCGGCAGGAGGGGAACCTGGAGGGGTTCTGCGAGCCTCTGGTGGTCGGCGAGGTGGGGAGGGTCGTCCAGTTCGAGAGGATCGGGTTTGCCAGGATAGATTCGGTGAAGAGCGGCAGGGTGAACGCGTATTTTGCGCACCGGTGACGCGGGGCTCCAATCTGCAGAACTTTTTTTTTTGAGGCCGTCAAATCAACGGTTCTGTGATATAAACCCCCCATCTTTTCCTGTTATTACGACTGCCCACTCCCTCCCCTGTCTCCTGTGTCTCTGGTTGAACGGTATTCATAGACCACCCCCCGCCGCCCGGCCGCTCATCAAGGCCTCCTCCCGCCCCCTTCCAGAGGGGGCGGGCAGTGCATGGCGATTAGCCCCGGATACGGTGCACGGGGGAAAACAGGATCTTCGAGGAGTTTCACGCCTGAAACCGGGTGAGGGGATGCTCTCCCGTGGCAGTGCGTCGATGGGGAATCGCCCCGTGGGGGAGGGGCTGACGGGGAGGGGGTGGAACATCCCCCTCCCCTGTCGCTGTGTCCCACCAAAGACGTCTTTTCCATGCGAGCAGTCGACCACCCCCGCCTCCCGGCGCTTCCAGCGCCTCCTCCCGCCCCCTCAAGGGGGCGGGCAGTGTCTGGCGATAGTCCGGATAGCCGTGCACGGGGGAGCAGGAACTGGATTTCGGTGAGGGTGATCGCGTCTACGGCAGAGAGGTTGTCTGCTTCCGTGGCAGTGCGTCTATGGGGAATCGCCCCCTGGGGGAGGCGGCTCGCCGGGGAGGGGGGTGGAACATCCCCCTCCCCTGTCGCTGCGTCTCTGGTTGAACGTCTTTCGCCTGACCAACCCCACCTCCCCTCTCCCCTCTCTCCTCAATGCCGTCTCGCAAAAAACCGCATGATGCCGCTGTGACCAGAGGCATACCGCATGAAGCATGAAGATGGGGGCAGCATCTTCATACAGATCCCGGCCACCCCCCCCAGAATCTGTCCATGGATCGTCCGTGGACTGTCCACGGAGAGGTTTATCAAACCAGTGTGGCTGTTGGTTTGATGGCCTCTTTTTTAGACGGCCGGCCGGCGTAACCCATTAATAACAAAATGTTGAAGATCATATACAGCGGCTGCACCATGAAACGAAACACTTTCTACCTCCTGGCCGGTATCGTTGCGCTCGCGGAGGTCGGCATATTCTGGCTCTCGGTGAGGCTTGAGAACCCGATCCCGATCCAGGTTGCCTTCGTCCTCGGCGTTATCCTGCTTTACCTGGCACGGCGGAGGGTCGAAGAGACGATCGAGGACGAACGGACGGCAATGATCACGCAGAAGGCAGCGCTGCGGACTCTGGAGGCCTCCTGGGTGATCTTTTTTGTTCTCAGCCTCGGGAGCGCGGTCATCGCGTTCTCAAGGCCGCTGGGGCTTAGACCCCCGCACCCAGAGCCGCACGAGGTGTTTCCCACCGAAGCGCTTGAACTCCCGGTTTTCGGCGGTTTTGCCATCTTCCAGATGACCCTGCTCTGCCTGATGATCTTTTTATACGTCGGATTCCGGGTCTACTACGCCCGCAAGTACGGGGAATGGGATACCGATGAAGAACAGGATTAAGGTCTACCGGGCGATGCATGACCTGACCCAGGAAGCGCTTGCAAACAACCTGGGGGTCACCCGGCAGACCATCCTTGCCATCGAGAAGGGGAAATACGACCCCTCCCTCGAACTTGCCTTCAAGATCGCGCGATACTTCGGGGCCTCTATCGAGGAGATCTTCATCTACGACGAACCGGTATAGGGTGCCTGATCCGGCATAAATGCCGCAATTTCGCGTAGAAATCCCTGTTCCGGTATCCGGATTTCCGGTGAGCAGAGGCGGTCTTCTTGCTTTCAGCGGACCCTTACACCGTGGGGAATAGTAACATTTTAATAACAAAATGTATAATAGACTATACGTGGCGGGGTGAGACCGCTGCCATGAGCACCGGACCCCCGCCCAAGCAGAACGGAGGTGGATGACCAGGAAGAGACCGGGCCGTACCGGGGCGGCACCATGCCCTCCGGGATGACCGGCGGCGACAGCGACTGACCGATGACGCGGTTCAGATGGAATACGGCGATACGTAATCTCCGCCGCAACCTTTTCCGGGACGGTAAAGAAAAGCAGAATGAGGTGTTCCCGGAAAATGAGTGTGCTGAAGCGCTGACCGGCGGCAACCACCACATCAGAACACCGGCCAGACGGCGGCGGCACACAAGATTCCCGTCACCGCTCTCCGATGGCAACGACGAGGATTCCTGTCGGGCGGCAGCACGACCAATACCCCTGCGGGGGAAAGAAGCGGCCTGTCATGCTATACCACCATGGGCAGACCCACAAGCCTGCTGCCCGCCCCCAAACCCACCTCCTCCGTCCTTTCGGGACGTTATGCGAGTAAGACCCCCACATGGGGTTTCAATAGATCCTTTCCCCTCTGCCGGGAACGCTCATAAAGAATCGGCCGCACTCACGCCAATGACGCGGGTGCCGGCGGTTCAACCGCAGCCCCGAGCCTAATTGACACACCTGTTTTCTCTGCGCCGTGGATTCGCGGCACGCTGTTTACAACCCCCCTGACTTTTAGTAAAATATATATAACAATATGTAAAATGTTATTAACAAAAAACCGATCGCCTTTTTCTCCCTCATGCAGGCTGAACGGGCGGCAACTAAACAAAGAAACTCTTAGCGAGTGAAAGAGCCATGACCACAACCAGAATGATACCGGGGCGGGACCGATGAGGCGCAACCTCTGCGTCCTGCTCCTGTTCGCACTGCTCGTTGGCGCCGCCAGCGCGGCCGAGACCACACCGGCGGAACAGATCGCGGTCACCAGTGTCACCCTCGACCCTGAAACCCTCATGCGCGGGGACACGGGGACGGTGACGGTCGAGATACAGAACACCGGGGATACCGGCGTCGCCATCAGCAGGGCGGAACTCTACTCCAGCGGGGTTGTCGTTGTAAACGACAGGACATACGACTCTGTGGGCACACTTGGCCCGGGGAATACCATCTCGTTTACGTTTACCGTGCGGGCCGATGCTGAGGATGGGATATACTATCCTGTCTTCTACCTTGACCTCAGGGACGGCGGAAGCGTCCGCTACTCCATCCCGGTGACCGTTGAGAGCACCGGGATCCAGGTCAACGTGATCGACGCTCCGGAGACATTCCCGGCAAACAGTGAGGACGCCATCGTCCTCTCGGTCGGGAACCCCCGCGGAACCAGTGTGAGCGGTGTTACCGTAACTCCGTCCGGGGAGGGGGTCAGGACAACCGAGACGGCCGTCTTCCTGGGCGCTCTTGCACCTGATGAGGAGAAGACCGCCGCATTCAGTGTCGTGGCGTCACAGTCAACCGAACTCACATTCGATCTCTCCTACCGAAACGGGATCAACGAGCACCACACCACCCTGACCATACCCATAGAGATCGGCGACCGTGTTGTCGAACCGGATATGGTGGTGAACAACATCGAGGTTACCGGGAGCGGCAGCACGATCACCCTGAGCGGCGACGTTACCAACGCCGGGCTCAAAGACGCCTACGCCGTCAAGGTCACCGTCGATGATCCGGCGGCCGCGGCCGACCCCTACCCGGTCTACGTTGTCGGCGGGCTTGAGCCCGATGACTTCTCGAGTTTTGAGGTGACGTGCACCGTGCCGCAGGGTGCATCCTCCGTTCCGCTCCTCGTCCAGTACAGGGATGAGGACGGCAAAACCTACAGCACAACCGTGAGCGTCTCCCTATCGAGTGCGGGCCAGACGCTGCAGGCGGGCACGGATACCGAGAACCCTGGCAGCATGAGCGCTGCTGCCCCTGCAAGAGGTGGCATGGGTGCGGCCGGGTCGTTTGGCAGCGGGTTTGCAAAGATCCCGGTCACCGGGATCGTGCTTGTGATCGCTGTGATCGCCGTCGGCACCGTGGCGTGGCGGAAGGGATACGTCGGCAAGATCCGTGCCCGCCTCCACAGGTAATCCCGGGGTAAAAGCATGAGCAGGCCGGTTATCGAGTTAAACGATGTCAGAAAGGTCTACACCCTCCCTTCGGGCGACGTCACGGCGCTAAACGGGGTGGACCTCAGGATCGATGAGGGGGAGTTTGTCGTGATCATGGGGCCCTCGGGGTCTGGCAAGTCGACCCTCCTTAACCAGATCGGCTGCCTGGACCGCCCGACATCGGGCGACCTCTTCCTTTCGGGGAAGAACACCAGAGAGATGGATGACCATGACCTGACCGTTCTTCGGTTGACATCCATCGGCTACATCTTCCAGAAGTTCAACCTCATCCCCCTGCTTACCGCTTACGAGAACGTTGAGTACCCCTTCATAATGAAGAACCGCAGACCCGACGATACAGGGAGGGTCCGGCATCTTCTCACCATGGTCGGGATAGATGAGGCGCTATCGGCGCATAAACCTGGCGAGCTCTCCGGAGGGCAGCAGCAGCGGGTCGCTATCGCCCGTGCGCTCGTCAACGACCCGGCGATTCTCCTCTGCGACGAGCCTACGGGGAACCTGGACTCGCAGACGAGCATCCAGATCATGGAGATCCTGGCAGACCTCCACCTGAGGGGGCGGACGATCGTTATGGTGACCCATAACCCGGAGACCGCCGCATACGCCGACCGAACAATCACGATAAGGGATGGAAGGATCGCATGATAAAAAAAGACATCATCCTCACGCTCGCAGCAAGGAACGTCCGGCTTCACTTTATGCGGTCGGTGCTTGCCGCTCTTGGCATAGTCATCGGTGTCGTTGCTATCGCCTCGATCGGGATGGTGGGGACGAACATGACGCTCTCGGTCACGGAAGAACTCTCCGATATGGCAAACAAACTCACCGTCACCGCCTACCGCGGCGGCGGCGGTATGATGGGAGGAGGGCCCGACAGCGGAGGCGACGAGGACGATGAGGACGTGATCACCGATAACGAGTTCCGTGATATCGAGCGCATCGTCGCGAACTACGGGACCGCTTATGCCCTGATGTCAAAGTCCGATCAGATCGAGGCGGGGTCGGATACCGGACGGGCAACCATCTACGGGCTCGACCCGGATATCATCCACAAGACGCTGGTTGTCGAGACGGGAAAGTTTCCAGAGAGCACGTCCTCGGTGGTCGTGGGCCCGACGCTTGCCGAGCGGCTTGACCTGAAGGTAGGGAGCAAGATTAAGATAGGCGACCCTGACGAGGGGCCGACCGCGACCGTCAGGGTCGTCGGCATCCTGGAAGAGCGGGGGATGTCAATGGATCTCTCCACGGATATGGCTATTGTCGGTTCGCAGAAACTCTTCACCGGGATCTACGGCGGTGAGGGCGAGTATGATCAGGTCAACATAGTGGTTGATGATATCAACAACGTCGATGCTGTCAGGACCGCGATCGAAGATGAACTCAACCGCAAGGAGGATACGGTCACCGTCCAGGACAGCAGCCGCATGATGGAGAGCGTAACCTCGACACTCTCCACGATGACAACGTTCGTGATGGCGATCGCGGGGATCTCGCTCCTTGTGGCAGCGGTCTCGATCTTCAACGTCATGATGATGTCGGTGAACGAACGGGTGCGTGAGATCGGTATCCTGAGGGCGATCGGAACGCAGCGGGGCGAGGTCCTGCGGATGTTTGTCTACGAGGCCGGGATCCTTGGTATCGTCGGCGCGGTCATCGGTGCAATCGCAAGCCTTGTCATCGGCTACATCGTCGTCTTCGGGATGGTCGGCACCGCCGATTACTTCTTCGCAATGGATAGCCTCATCTACGTCCCGATGGCGATGGCCATAGGTGCAGGGATCTGCCTGATCACCGGGGCCTACCCGGCATGGAAGGCATCGAAACTCGACCCGATCGAGGCGCTGCGGGCTGAATAAAGCCCATCATCAGCGGCGAGAGAGTCCAGGGCTGGTTTTCCCGCCGGGGAAAACCCCTGAACCGTTACGCCATGGGTGGGCTCTCCGCGGCAGAGGACGCTCTCAGGGATAATTCCCGGCAGCGTCCCGCAATTAATAAGTCCGACGGGAAGAAGAGGTACCTGGTTATTATGGCAGACAGGATTCTTGTGGCCTACGCCACCCGATACGGGTCGACCGCGGGGGTGGCGGAGGCGATCGGTGATGAACTCAGCAAGGCCGGTGAGCAGGTCGACGTCCTGCCGGTGACCGAGATCCGCGACCCTTCCCCTTACCGGGCGGCGGTCATAGGGAGCCCGATCTACATGGGGAAATGGCTCCCGGAGGCCCGGGTCTTTGTCGAGCGCTACCAGCATTACCTGCGAACCATCCCTGTCGCCTGTTTCGCTGTAGGGCTCACGGCGGTAGGCGGGAGCGCCGAGAGCCTGAGAAGAGCGGAAGCCTCGATGGACGAGGTCAGGATGCTCATAAACCCGGTGGAGGCCAGCGTCTTCCCGGGAAGACTGGATACCGGGCGTCTATCTGACCCCGATCGTGCCATCATCAAACTGATCCGGGTAAAGTCTGGAGACTTCCGCAACCTGGATGCTGTCCGTTCCTGGGCGCGGGCGATACTCCCGAACCTGCACCGGCGGAGATGACCCCCGGGAACTCCTGATGCGGTGGGTTGCGCATATTTTCCAGGTGCACGCTGGGCCCATAGATGGTGCGAACCTGAGACTTTTCTTGCGAGGCCAGCTTCTGAAACGGGAGACTTTCCAGACGGTGCCCCGGCCGCCCGCCCCCGAAGGAGGGGAGGCGGAGCCGGATGCTGCGCGAGGACGGACGGGGGTTACAGAATCGGGGAGGCGGCGGGTAGTGAAAAATAGGAGGCCATCAAATCAACGGTTCTGTGATATAAACTCCCCGTTTCTTCCCGGTATTACGCGACGGGGACTATAAAACCAGTTTGCTCATGGTGTGATGC
>JALHIW010000001.1:0-110168 GCA_022837745.1 Methanomicrobiaceae archaeon
GAGGTGATGCACACCCCTGGCACTGTATCGATCGGGAATCAACCCCCGTGGGGAGGGGGAGCGTATTTCGCTGCGGGAGTGGAAACATCCCCACCTCCCACCTCCCCTCAATGCCGTCTCGCAAAAAACCGCACCATGCCGCTGTGACCAGAGGCATACCGCATGAAGATGGAGGCTGCACCTTCATAGAGATCCCGGTCACCCCCCAGGAATCTGTCCATGGACTGGACACGGAGAGGTTTATCAAACCAGTGAGGCATTGGTTTGATGGCCTCGGAGGGGGAGCAGTCACCGTCATCAACCCTTTTAATATTCCCGGGCCAATCTTACCACGACGTTTGATGAAAACAATTGAAGTTGATGGATTGAGCAAGAGTTTTGGCCATATCAAAGCCGTGGATAACATATCCTTTGATGTGGAGGAGGGGGAGTGTTTTGGTCTGGTCGGCCCCAACGGTGCGGGGAAGACGACGACACTCAAACTTCTGGCCACGGTGCTCAATCCCGACTCAGGTTCAGCCAGGATATACGGATACAGTATTCTCGACCAGAAGGATGAGGTCAGGGCAAACCTTGGCATGGTCTTCGAGGAGCCGAGTCTGGACGTCCAGCTTACGGGGAGGGACAATCTGGATTTTCATGCATGCATGTATCACATGCCCCGGGAGGAGAGGAGAAAGAGGATCGCCGAGGTCTTAAGGGCGGTGGGTCTTGAGGAGAGGGCGGACATACCGGTCAAGGATTACTCGGGAGGGATGCAGCGTCGACTCGAGATAGCAAGGAGCATGCTCACGCATCCCC
Organism: Methanomicrobiaceae archaeon; assembly: GCA_022837745.1. GTDB lineage: Archaea > Halobacteriota > Methanomicrobia > Methanomicrobiales > Methanoculleaceae > Methanoculleus. The sequence continues at coordinate 802 of JALHIW010000001.1, forward strand.
GCGTCCTCCTGCTGGACGAACCGACGGTGGGCGTGGACGTCCAGACGAGGAGGTTCATGTGGGACCATGTCAGGGAGTTGAACCACAACGAGGGGGTGACCGTCCTGCTTGCCACCCATTACATCGAGGAGGCGGAGTACCTCTGCGACAGGATAGCGATCATGAACGGGGGAAGGATCATGGCCATCGGCACACCAGAGGAACTCAAAGACTCTGTCGGAAAGAGCGTTGTTTCGCTATCCCTCAGCGGGGGCTCTTCCCGAGATTTTATCAGGATGCTTTCAGGACTCTCCTGGGTGGAGAACGTCCGTGAGAATAACGGTCAGATTGAGATCGGGCTTAAGCGCGAGAATATCAATCTGGCTGAGATCGCTGATCTTGCTCAGGGGCATGAACTCAACATCACCTCCATAAAGGTGCATAAACCCAGCCTTGAGGACGTCTTCTTTCAGTATGCTGGATCTCTGGTGGAGGAGGAGTGATGAACGTTCTTGAGGTGGAGGGACTGACAAAGGTGTTCGACGATTTTGTTGCCGTCGACCATATCAGTTTCACAGTTTCGGAAGGCGAGATATTCGGTTTCCTTGGCCCCAACGGCGCCGGGAAATCCACCACCATAAAGATGCTCACCACCATCCTCAACCCGACCTCCGGAGAGGCCAGGGTGTGCGGATATGATGTGGTTCGCCAGAGGGATGAGGTGAGAAGAAGCATCGGGATTGTGTTTCAGGACCCCTCGATCGACAGGTTTCTTACAGGCAGAGAGAACCTGAGATACCACGCCGTCATGTACCACATGCCCTCAAAAATGATTGAAGAGAGGATCGACGAGGTTCTGGACCTGCTAGACCTCCGGGGCAGGGAGGATATTCCAATCAAAGACTGTTCAACCGGGATCCAGAGGCGATTCGAGGTGGCCCGGGGTTTCATGACCCATCCCAGGCTGTTATTCCTGGACGAGCCAACGCTGGGCCTGGATATGCAGGCCAGGAAGAGGCTCTGGAGTTATATAAACAAACTCAGAGAAGAAGAGGAGATAACCATCTTCCTAACCACACACTACATCGAGGAGGCTGACCACCTCTGCGACCGTGTGGGCATAATCGATCACGGAAAGATCGTGGCCATCGATACCCCACAGAACCTGAAGGGTGTCGCCGGGGGCGAGACGATCCTGGTAGAGGCGGCAAACCGCCGGAACGGGAGGTTTGTTGATGCACTCCGGGAGTTGGAATGGGTAACGGTCATCGAAGACGGCGGGCAAGAACTCAGGTTGAGTGTGATCGGCGGGGAGAGCCGGATACCGCAGATCCTGACTGTTGCAAGCCAAACCGGCACACCCATAACGTCGGTTGAGCTGGTCAGGCCAAGTCTGGAGGATGTGTTCCTGTACTACACGGGTAAGACGATACGTGAGGAAGAAGGGAGATTGCAGGATCTAAGAAAAGCAAGGATGCGAAGAAGGAGATGAAGGTATGGAGAAAATAACGGTTTCTGGGGGGTCCAGGACAAGCCGCCTGATAGATCCCCTGCCGATATACATCATGTGGCTGCGGGAGATGAAGAGGATCTTCAGGGTGAAGGCGAGGCTCATCTCGAACCTGCTGATGCCGGTCCTGTTCCTGGCCTTCCTGGGCCTGCCTCTGAGCATGGTATCCATGAACGGGAGCGAGATGTTTGGGCTTCCGCCGGGAGTGGATTTCCTCGATTTTCTGGCGCCGGGGATTATCGGGATGACCATCCTCTTCAGTTCTCTCATGGGCGGCGCCTCGGTTGTATGGGATAAGGAGTTTGGCTTCCTGAAAGAGGTGATGGTCGCTCCTGTCAGTCGGTTCTCAATTCTGCTCGGCCGCCAGGCGGGGGCGATGACCATATCCATAGGGCAGGCTCTCATCATCCTCCTGATCGCGGCTCTGATGGGGGTCAATCTCCAGAACTCGCCCATTGTCTTACTCTCGATCGTGTTCATGGTTCTGACCAGCGCCACATTCATGGGGCTGGGTCTGATACTGGCCACAAAACTGGGTGAGATGGAGGGTTTCATGGCCATACTGTCGCTGTTTCAGATGCCGCTCTTCTTCATGTCTGTCGCCCTCTTCCCGCTGGATCTCATGCCGAAGTGGCTTGGATACATCATATGCCTCAACCCCTTCACGTATGGCGTGGACGGATTGAGAGGGGCGCTGGTTGGGATCTCGACATTCCCGCTTGCACTTGATCTCTTTGTCATCTTTGCATGTGCGGCAGTACTTGCAGGGCTTGGTACGCACTTCTTCTCCACCATGGAGGCTGACTGAGAGATTGTTCAAAGAGAGGTTCTATCGGAGTCTGGATCTGCGGTCATCCCTTGCCTGCCTGAGCCGCTCAAGGATCCTGCAGTATAGTTAGAGGGTTCGGAATTGCAGAAAGACGCGGCCCAGAACCTCTGCTGCATCCCGGAGTTGGAGTCCATCGATCGCTTCCCCCTCCATTCCTCGGGGACAACGGTGGTTGTTAGCCAGGTGATTGCAGTTCCAATCTTATCATACTGTTCGCTGCATTCCGGTCGTGATCCGCTTCCAGCCCACAACGGGTGCAGGAATGGATCCGATCAGATAACGTCTTTGCGACGTTCATACCAGATCTGGAGCATTGCTGAGATGTGTTTTCGCGAGTCTTCTCTGTGCTGTCGCAACTACTTTTTCATCGGTGCAAAAGAACCGGATATTATCAATCTTCTTCTCGTTCGAAGGTGTAGCGAAGGGCTCAATACCAGCACCGATTCCGATCACCGTCTCCTTCAGTGGTAACAGGTAAAGGGTCGTATTCAACAGAGAAGCATGCACATCATTTCCCGGTCGATTAGCGCCCGATCAGGTCCTGATCGTTTCATCAATGGGGTGGTTGGAGGATGGGCTCTGTATCCCCCTTTAAGATGGGGGTATGAGGTCTATCCTGGCCTTAAGGTGAAAATATCCAGAGTCGCGCCCTTCTGTGTTGGATGCGTGTTTGTTCTATCTGACATGCGGAAGGACTTCCGCCCAGACCTTGAACCTCGCAGCCTGTTGTGCGTGTGCGCCGAAGCTGCTGTCTGCGACCGCGATATGATCATACCCCATTTGCTTCATTTCCTCGATCTTTTTAATGAAATCTTCTGCGCTATTAAAGATTGAGATAATCCCACTCGACATGGCCCTCTCTAAAGCGCCGCCACTGATTGTACCGGCATCCTGCTGCAGGTCCTCGGGGGCGACCACTTGATCCGGGTCGTAGACGTAATTGAAATGGCCGGTGCGTTCCATGGTTTTCGGGTCTTTTCCAGCCTCTTTGGCGCCCGCTTCAAAGTTTGGCAAGAGTTCTTCCCTGACATACCCGGGATTGTTTGCAAAACTGATGAGGTGGTCGCCAAGGCGTCCTGCCAGTTTCGCCGCGCGCGGCCCGATCGCGCTGACGTAGACAGGGATCTTATCCTCTGGCTTGGTCAACAAAACCGCGTTATTAAGCGTGTAATACTTTCCAGCGAACCAGATTGGCTCGGCGCCTGTCCACAGCCGGTTCATTATCGTGAGTGCCTCTTCGAGCATTTCCAGCCGCGTATTATTCGAGGGCCACTTGCCGCCGTAGATTGCCTCTCGTTTGGTGGTTCGCCAGAACCCACGCCGATCCCTACGCGCCCCGGGTACATCGCCCCCATGGTCGCAAAGGCCTGTGCAACGATCGCAGGGTGGTAGCGCATGATTGGAGCGGTGACGCCGGTGTAGAATGGTATTTGTCTGGTCGCCTGGAGCGCCGAACTCATGACAGTCCAGGCAAAGTTGCATCTTCTGCCACCGGGCATCGCTATTAAGTGATCTTCAACCCACAAAGAGTCAAATCCCATTTTTTCGGCTTTTATCGCTTGCTGTAAACACTCGGTGGGTGTCCACGCATCTGTTACAGCGAAGTACCCAATTTTTACTCCCATCTTCTCCCCCCCCATTTTCCAGTTTTCGTTTGGTGATCAGATGACCACATGCTGCATGCAACACGATTTAATAAAAAGATATTCCCCTCCTCACTTTGCGCTCCCTCTTCCCGGCCTCAGCAACAGATTTACTTTCCTTTCTCCTGGTGCTACCTATCCCATGGCTCTGGCGAATTTTTCCGGGCCCAACTGCAATTGGGGGAGTCCAGGGTGTGCATCGAGTCGACTTAAATGCCGGGATGATCGAGGTATGAGGCGACTGCGACCGCAATAAACGGAGGCTGTGAGGCGGGTGGACGCTTATTTTTGCCTGCCTGCTGTAAGATGAGATTCAGCGCACGCGAGCCGTGCCGGATCGGGGTGGGCCGCTTTTCTTTTTGGCTGGAGCATCCGCATAAATCCGCTCTCTTCTGCTCGCCCGGATCGCCGGCCGCTCTCCCTCACTCCAGAATCATGACGATTCCAAGGGTGATGACCAGCACGGTGAAGAATCGGCCGTAGAACCTCTCCAGGCCGGGTGTCTTTATCCTGCTCAGGTATCGAGGTCCAAGATACGCCCCTGTAGCTGCCCCCGCCGCAAGGAAGAGGGTGAGCCCCCAGTGAACCTGCCCGATCGCGAGGTGGCCGGTCAGACCTGCAACGGCGTTGAAGAGGAGGACGAATATGGATGTTCCAACCACTTTTACAGCAGGCAGCCCCATGAGGTACAGTCCAGCGATGACCGGCGGCGTTCCGCTAACCCCGAAGAGTCCTGCCATGGCGCCGGAAACGATGCCAAAAGCCGTGCCCTCGACCGCCCTCGCCGCCGTGAGGGGGCGTGAGGCCGCAGGGCTCTCGCTGGTGCCGGCACCCGCCCTCCTCCGGGCGCTGAAAAGCATTGGAATGCTCAGCACGATCATGAAGATGCCGAAGAGTTTTCCCATGAGCGGCGGAGGAATCATGCCCGATGCAAAGGCGCCGAAGAACGCACCGACGATCCCGCCAACGCCAAAGATCAAACCCAGGGGGACGTCCAGGTTGCCCTGGCGGTAATGGCCGAGAGAACCCAGGATGGTGGTCGGGATGATCGAGGCAAGGGAGGTGGCGACGGCGTACTGCGTCGGCACCTGAAAGACGAGTGTCAGGAGAGGCACGTAGAAGAAACCGCCACCGCCGCCGAAGATGCTCACCAGCAGACCGATGGTGAACCCGATCAGGATCAGCGGCAGGATCCACCATATGGTGAACTCAACAACCATCCTTGCAGGCGCACCTCCTCCAGTGCCGCAGAACTGCTGTTGTAGACGGCCAGGCCATAATAGTCGCCATTAAGATCTTATTGCTTCAGTCCAATGAGGGTTTTGATGGCCTCAAATACCTTTATCCCCTATCTCCAGAGAATCTTAACAGAACTGATGAAACTGACGATCCTTGCCAGCGGGAGCAAAGGCAACTGTGCCTGCCTTCAGGGGGAGCGGGGTGCGCTGCTCATCGACGCCGGTCTCTCCGCCCGAGAGACACTCCGGCGCCTTGATGCCGCCGGGGGGGACGCCTCGCTCATCGAGGGCATACTCGTCACGCACGAGCACATCGACCACGTCCGTGGTCTCGACGTCCTCTCAAGGAGGCTCGGTGTTCCGGTCTATGCAACCGGCGGCACCCTGGAGGCTATCCTGGAGAAGTCCGAAGCGTCCATGGCGGATCTCCGGCGGTGCCGTTCCGGCGAGAGTTTCTCCCTCGGCGACTTCTCGATCGAGCCCTTCCCGACTTCTCACGATGCCAGGGAACCCTGTGGATTCTGTATCGCCGAAGGGGATCTCCGTATCGGGTGCTGCACCGATACCGGCACCATCACCGCCACAATCTCTGATCGACTCGCCACCTGCGACGCTGTTCTGCTTGAGAGCAACCACTGCCCGGATATGCTTGAGAACGGTCCATACCCTCCATACTTGAAGAACAGGATAAGATCGAAGAGAGGCCATCTCTCAAACCCTGATGCCGCCCGGTGCCTCCAGCGGCTTGCGGATCATATCCAGGTGGCGATGCTCGCCCATCTTAGCGAGGTCAACAACACCCCGGAGAAGGTACGTCTCTCAGCGCTCGAAGGGCTCGGGCTCTACTCTGACCAGGTGGGTGTCGGCGTGGCGCCCCAGGACCCCGGAGCGGTGCACCCGGAGTCCTGCGGGTTCAGGCTCTGACGTCCGCTCAGCCCTTCCGCAGTGTGCAGATCATGCCGATCACAGCACCAGCGGCACTCTTGATGGGTTCGGCGGTGATATGAACCATCTCTTTCGACCCGTCTTTTCTTACGAGCGCCACACCTTCTGAGCATTCAGCGGATCTGCCGCCCTCCAGCACCTCACGGCTCAGGGTCTCTCTCAGACCACCGCCGGAAAAGAGTGACCAGACCGTTTTTCCGACCAGTTCATCCCTGCTGAAACCAGAGAGGCGTTCTGCTGTCAGGTCGGCGATGATGATCGTCCCGGTCTCGTCGGTGGTGATCCTCACAGTCTCGGGTTCCTCCACCGCGATAGTTCCCTTCTCAGCCGATCGATCCAGCCATCTCTCTGCGACTTTGCGCTCGGTCACCTCTATGCAGTAGACGAAGTGCTTGAGGTGCTCATTCGCCCGCCTGAGCTCTGCAGTCCGCTCGGCAACAACCTCCTTCAGGTGCTCCCGGTAACGCTACAGCTCCTCATTGGCTCTCTTTCTCTCTGTTATATCCCTGATTATGGCCATCAGGTGCGTGTCATAGAGCGGCACAACCCTGGCTTCGTAGCAGCGCGTCTCCCCCTCCGCCCTGCACTCGAACTCGATGGGCGCGGTGCGGGCGTTGGTCCTGGCGGCCTCTCGCAGTGCACCCAGGAACGCCTCGCTTGCTCCTGGGGGCAGCAGGTCCTGCACCCGTCGCCCCAGGTGCGTCCGGGTGATCATCGGCCTCTCCACCAATCGGCCGGCCTTTGTGTCCAGGATCGTGCCGTCAGCGTTCAGTTTGAGGAAGAGATCCGGGAAAGAATCAATCACCGCGCTCAGTTCGGACGCGGTCTGCTGGAGGCTCTCCTTGAGCAGCGTCTGCTCGGTGACGTCCCTTACGGAGAGGAGGATAAAGTCGTCATCGATGAATGTTCGGCGGGCCTCGATGTCGCGCACCCTGCCGTCTTTCCGGACAATGGTAACAACCATGGAGTTGCACCTGCCGCTGAAGAATTCCTGCCTGAGTTCATGCACCTTCTGCCTGTAGGTCGGGTTCGGGTAGGCGCACTCAAACCAGGTGCTGATATCGGGGAGATCCTCCAGGGTATACCCTGTGATCCTGGTAAAAGCCGGGTTCATGTAGCGGTACCTGCCTTTCCTGTCCAGAAGAACGAACCCATCCGGGGCTTTGCGGAGGATCGAGAGGCAGAGTTCTCTTCCCGGGCCTGGCGATTCATCGCCATCGCTTCTCGTGCTGGGCGCCTCCACGGTATCGTTCTCTCCTCTCTCCTCTCTCATCGTAACCAGACTTCCATTGGACGCCTCCATATTCGGATCTGCAGGCGCTCCTTGCAGGATGTTCTTCTCTCAGGAGTAAATATATTCATCGTTACGCCTTTCAGGTCAGCGTCTGAGGATCGTCGCTTCAGCAGGCCATCGTGCAACCCTGCTATAAAGTCCGTCGGCGCACGCCCTCCACCACCATCGGTCATGTTTTCGCCCGCGAACGATCGATCATGGATTATAGCACCACACCCATTATGCCACGATCTTGAGTGTCTGCATACAATACTGGTCAACGCTCGAGAAAAACGTAGATCTGGCGCGTTTTGCACGTTCTTCATCCCCTTCAACGAAGTCCCGGAGGATATATTCCAGCGCCGTCAGGTAGTAATCGCGCGCCATCGAAGCCTTCTTTACCTCCTCAAAGCAGAGAAGACTTTCAGTCCTGTGATTGCACATAACCTCGAGCACGGTGTCAAGCAGCAGGAGCAGGCGACGGGGAAACTCTTTCCGGATTGCCAGTTTCCGAAACCTTGCATAAGAACCCGGTTTTCCACCAAGGATTGCCAGCTTCATCCCATAATAGAGCGGTTCGTGGTCGTCTGGAAACTGCTGCATCATCTGTTTGACTATGGATGCGGCACCGCTCCCGTTGCGCAGGTCCACACTGGTGTTGAATGCCTCAGCCAGGAAGTACCTGTCGTTTGCAAAATGTTCGGTGGCACGGTCAAGGAGTTGCAGTCGGCGTTCAGCATCTCCCACATGTTTTGTCCATGCGATGCCGATGCGGTAGAACGCTGGTTCGCTCGGGAACCAGGTGAACGCCAGGTCAAGCATGTACCAGAATACCGAGTTCAGCCGGCTCTCCTTACGATCGAGCGGCCCAAGATGGCTGAGCGGGGGACGAGCAAGGGCAAGCGTCAGCATCTCCTCGCGAGCCTGGAGTTCCATGTCGTCGGGGCGGGGACCAGGACTCTGGTTCTTTGCCAGGGAGAGCGCGTAGTAGCAGTAGGCTATTGCGGCGTTGATGCGGATGTCATGGTTCCTGTGGCGTGAAAGGTATTCGAGTGCCTGATAGTAACTGCCGATATCGATCAGGTTGAGGGCCACCATCACCTCAAGCGTTGCCCGCCCCTTCTGCTCTTTTTTGTTCCCAACGGCATGCCGCAGCACCTTCTCCAGGAACTCGGGTGTCGGGGGGCCGCGCTTTGCGTTAAGAAGTGCAAAACCTGTTTCATCAATGAAATCGTCGTAGGTTCTGTCATCGAGGTCGGGGAACGACCGATCGAGCGTGGCGGCGACATGCCCGAAGAAGACGGGGAGGTTTCCTTCAATCTGCTCGATGTTCTTCGCTATATAATCGTCCATGGTAGCCCTGAGTTGTTCGAGTCTCCTGTTCTGGAGAGCCTCTGGCTGCCACGCTCTTTCCATGGATCTACTGGTGGAAGGTGGAAGAGATATTTGTTGTCATATGCTTACCTGGCTAAAACGCAGGAATTTTGAGGCTTGATCAGCCTTTCATCGCATAAATGCCTGTAGACACTCAGCAGGACAGAATAACGCCAATCTGCGTGACCCCTTCTCCACCGGCACCCGTATTCATAATGCTTATCATTGGTAATCCCAAACCCTCAAGAAGGCGGGTATGATAGCATGGGCTACATTGAGAGGTTAAAAGAGGTTGGAAGGGATGCGAATCCCTTCTTCAAGATGATGGGTATAGAGGTTGAGGATTTTGGAGATGGGTATGCCTCTCTCTGGATGGAGGTCAGACCGGATATGCTGAACGGTGCCGGGTGGCTCCAGGGTGGTGTCTACGTGGCGCTTGCGGATGAGGCGGTCGCGCTTGCCCTCTACACCCTCCTTGAGGAGGGAGAGCGTATAGCCACGATCGACGAGCATACCTGTTTCATAAAGGGCGTCAATTCCGGTGTGATCGCCGCCACCGGGGATGTCATCCGCAAAGGCCGCCGGGTGGCGTTTGCAGATGGCGAGGTAACGGGCGGGGAGGACGGGGCGCTCCTGTCCCGGACATCGACATCTTATGCGGTTATCGGGAGGTAGCGCCGCCCTCCCTTCAGAGAGAGGGGCGCGCGGGATCTCCCGAGCAATAGATTCTCAATACGCGGGATCACATATCTAGGAGAGAAGATCTGGAAACGATCGGGGGAGGAGCGAGAGTTTGAAGTATATCGTTGTAACCGGCGGCGTCATGAGCGGGCTCGGGAAAGGTATAACCACGGCGTCCATCGGCCGCATCTTGAAGAATCGTGGTTACGAAGTGACGGCGGTGAAGATTGACCCATACCTGAACATCGATGCCGGCACGATGAACCCTGCCCAGCACGGCGAGGTCTTCGTCCTCTCCGACGGCGGGGAGGTAGATCTCGACCTCGGCAACTATGAACGGTTCCTGGACATCAACCTGAAATCGATCCACAACATAACGACGGGCAAGGTCTACCGAAACGTCATCGAGAAGGAGCGGCGGGGCGACTTCCTCGGCGCGACCGTCCAGATAATCCCTCACATCACAGACGAGATCAAGCAGAGCATCAGGCGTGCGGCCGAGGAGCCTGTCGACGGCGGCAGAAAGGCTGAGATCTGCCTGGTGGAGGTCGGCGGCACTGTGGGCGACATCGAGAGCATGCCGTTTTTAGAGGCCGTACGGCAGATGCACGGTGAGCTTGCCCGGGAGGACATGATCCTGGTCCACGTCACCCTGGTCCCGGTCGACACCATGGGTGACCACAAGACCAAACCCACACAGCACTCGGTCAAGGCGCTCCGGGAACTGGGGCTGCAGCCCGACATCATCGTTGGGAGGAGCAGAGAGGTGCTCAGCCAACAGACAAAGAAGAAGATATCGGCCTTTACCGACGTCCCGGCAAAGGCCGTGATCTCCGCAAAGGACGTCCCTGACATCTACCAGATCCCGATGGAACTTGAGAAAGAAGGGCTTGCGGATGTCGTCTGCAGCTACCTTGGACTGGAGAACAGGCAGCCGGATCCGGCCTGGTACAGGGTTGTCTCTATGGAGTACACCAACCGGGTGACGGTCGCCATAGTAAGCAAGTACGGGATCGAGGACGTCTACATGTCCATCAAGGAGGCGCTCAAGCATGCTGGAAGAGCTCTCTCCACAGAGGTGAACATCCGCTGGCTGGATGCGGAGGCGTTCGACCCCCGTTCTCTCGCTGATATCGATGGCATACTGGTTCCCGGAGGTTTTGGGAAGCGCGGTATCGAGGGCAAGATCCAGGCGATCCGCTATGCCCGCGAGAACAAAAAACCCTACCTTGGTCTCTGCCTCGGTTTCCAGCTTGCCGTGATCGAGTATGCCCGGCACATACTTGGCATAGAAGATGCCACAAGCGAAGAGATTGGCGAGGGGACGCATGTCATCGCCCTCCTCCCAGAGCAGGAGGGGATCAGTGAACTTGGGGGCACGATGCGTCTTGGGGACTGCAGCGTCACGCTCAAAGAAGGGACGATGGTTGCCGGACTCTACGGCGAAACTTCGATCGTGGAGCGGCACCGTCACCGTTACGAGGTGAACCCCGCATTCATCGCAGATATTGAAGCCGCCGGGCTCGTCTTCTCGGGTTTCTGCGGGCAGCGGATGGAGGTCTGCGAGCTCCCGGGTCACCCATTCTACCTCGCGACACAGTTCCACCCCGAGTTCAGGTCGAGTCCGACCCGCCCTTCCCCGCCCTATGTAGGGTTTGTGGAAGCATGCAAGAAGAATAAATCTACCCAGAGCCAGGTGGCTGAGCAGAATGATGAACGTTGAGAAATTTATCGATCAGGCAGTCAGTGGGATACGCGATGCTGCCGGCGGTGAGAAGGTTGTGATGGCGCTCTCCGGCGGTGTGGACTCGTCGGTCTGCGCGGCGCTCGGAGCACGCGCGATAGGCGATCGCTTGATCCCGATATATGTGGATACCGGACTAATGCGAAAGGGTGAGACCGAGCGGATACGCTCGCTCTTTGCCGATAAAAACCTCCGTGTGGTGGACGCCGCAGACGAGTTCTTCGAGGCGCTCGCGGGTGTGACCGATCCAGAGGGGAAGCGTAAGGCCATCGGCGAGAAGTTTATAAGGGTTTTCGAGCGCGAGGCAAAACGGACGGGAGCGACGATGCTCCTTCAGGGGACGATCTACCCTGACCGTATCGAGAGCGAGGGGGGTATCAAGAGCCACCACAACGTGGGCGGCATGCCTCTCAACATCGATTTTAAGGGTGTCATCGAACCGCTCGCAGACCTCTACAAGGACGAGGTGCGCGAGGTCGCCGCCGCGCTCGGGCTCCCGGCGGAGATTCAGCACCGGATGCCCTTCCCGGGGCCGGGGCTTGCTGTCCGGGTGCTTGGCGAGGTGACGAGAGAGAAGATCGAGATCGTCCGGGAGGCAAACGCCATAGTCGAGGAGTGTCTGGTGGAGGAGTTCAGACCCTGGCAGTGTTTTGCCGCTTTAATCGGTCTTGGCACCGGTGTCAAGGGGGACGTCCGGCTTCATGGCTGGATAGTCGCTGTCCGGGCGGTCCAGTCCAGGGATGGAATGACCGCCGATCCACTCCGTCTCCCCTACGAGACCCTCTTTCGGATAATGACGCGGATCACAGCCGAGATCCCCGGTGTCTCACGGGTCGTCTATGACGTCACCCCGAAACCACCCGCAACGATAGAGTATGAGTGAGGTGGAGAGAATGGAGCAGGATTCACGGGAACTTGATGCACGCTACTACATGCCCGCGTTCTCCCGGACTATCAAGATCGTCCGGGGCGAGGGGTCACGCGTCTGGGATGACCGGGGGCGGGAGTATATCGATTGTGTGGCTGGAATTGCGGTCTGCAGCACAGGTCACTGCCACCCGAAGGTGGTCAGGGCGATCTGTGATCAGGCAAGGCAGCTGATCCACTGTTCAAACCTCTACTATGTTCCAAACCAGGCGGAACTTGCTGAACGGCTTGTAGAGATCACGGGGCTTGCAAAAGCGTTCTTTTCAAACTCCGGGGCAGAGGCGAATGATGGGGCGATCAAGCTTGCACGCATCCGGACCGGCCGGAAGAAGTTTGTTGCGTTCACCCACGGGTTCCATGGCAGGACGTGCGGATCGCTTGCCATCACTCACAAACCCGCGATCAGGGAACCTTTCGAACCGCTCTCGCCCCCCTGCACCTTCGTCGACTACGGTGATCTTGATGCCTTGGCGGAAGTTGCCGATGCGGATACCGCCGGGGTCTTTGTCGAGCCGATCCAGGGTGAGGCGGGTGTCCTGATCCCTCCCGATGGTTTTCTCCAGGGAATCCGGGAGATCTGCGATGATTCCGGTGCGCTGATGATCGTCGATGAGGTGCAGACCGGTATGGGCCGGACAGGGAGATGGTTTGCCTTCCAGCACACCGGTGTCACCCCTGATATCGTCACGATCGCAAAAGGGCTTGCAAGCGGGTTTCCCATCGGGGCGCTCGTTGCGCGCGAGGGGCTGGAGTTCAGGAAGGGTGAGCACGGGAGCACCTTTGCGGGCGGACCTGTTGCCTGTGCGGCGGCACTCGCGACTATCGGCATCATAGAGGGTCTTCTCCCCGACATACCCCGGAAAGGCGAGATCTTCATGAAAGGGCTTGCCGCTCACAACCCGCGCGGCCGCGGGCTGATGATCGGGATCTCGGTCGGTGACCGCTGTACGGAGGTGCAGCAGACCTGCGCTGATAACGGTGTTCTTGTCAACTGCGCCGCCGATGGAAACCTCCGTCTGATCCCGCCGCTTGTGATCACGGATGAGGAGATCGAGACGGCTGTCGGGGTCATCGATGCAGCGCTTGGTTAGAGCGTGTTTCTCAGGTGCGAGCGGCTACTCCTTCGCGAAGAAGGCCGCGGACGTGGCGCGGGAGCACGGAATCGAGAGGGTTGCCCGCCTGGCGAGCAACGAGAATCCGCGGCCTCCATCTCAGGCCGTGATCGAGGCGGGGCGCGCCGCACTCCTGGAGGCGAACCGCTACCCGGATGAGCGGGCGTCGGTCTTTGTTGAGGCTCTCCGCCGATACCACGGTGATTACCGGTTTGTCACCGGCGCAGGGATGGACGGCGTCATCGAGACGCTGATCCGGACGGTCGTCGAGCCTGGTGAGACTGTGGTGATCTCGACACCGACCTTCTCGTTCTACGGGATTGCGGCCATCGCGCACGGCGCCCGCGTGGTGAACGCCCCGCGGAGGAAAGAGGACTTCTCGGTCGATCCGGCAGACTTCATAAGGGCGTGCGGTGGCGCAAAACTTGCGTTCCTCTGCACCCCGAACAACCCCACAGGGAACACCGCCCCGCTCGAAACGGTTGAGGAGATACTGGAGGGGCTGGAGGGGTTGCTATTCCTGGACAACGCCTATATCGAGTTCTCGGATATGGATTACCTGCCGCTCATGCACCGGCACGAGAACCTTGTCATCGGCCGGACGATGTCAAAGATCTTCGCCCTGGCGGGGCTGCGGGTGGGCTACGCTTTTGTGCCCGGATGGCTTGAACCGTTCTACAATCGGGCGGCAACACCGTTTGCGCTGAACTCGGTCTCGGCCGCCGCTGCCGCTGCCGCCCTCGCGGAGGAAGAGAGCGTCCGCGAGACCCGCGAGCATGTCCTGCGCTGGAGGCGGCGGTTCATCGAGGAGATCCCGGGTGCGTATCCGTCGGATGCAAACTTTGTCATGATCGATGTTGCCCCACACACAGGCGACGAGGCGGTGGAGCGTCTCGCGGCACGGGGTGTTCTGGTGCGGTCCTGCACCACCTTCCCCGGCCTCGGCGACCACTACATAAGGGTCAGCATCGGTGACGACCGGGAAAACGCTCTATTCATGGAGGCGATACGCGACCTATGATGGTGGGGCTCACCGGCACGCCGGGAACCGGGAAGAGTTCCGTTGCTGCCGAACTCGAACGGCGCGGGCAGAGGGTCGTTCACCTTGTTGATACGGTTCAACCTTATATCCTGGAGGAGGACCGCGCCCGGCAGACGATGGTGGTTGATGCCGACCGCTGGGTGGCAGAGTTCGAGCCTGTTGACGGAATAATCGAGGGGCATCTTGCCCATCTCCTCCCCTGCGACCTTGTGGTGGTGCTCCGGTGCCGCCCTGACGTCCTGCGGAGACGCCTTGAACTGCGGGGTTATCCCGGGGCAAAGATCGCCGAGAACGTCGAGGCGGAGGCGCTCGACGTGATCCTGATCGAAACGCTCGATGAACACCCCGCTGAACACGTCCTGGAGGTGGATACAACCGATCTCTCCATCGAGGAGTGTGCCGGGCTTGTTGAGCGGTTTATCAGCGGAGAACTCCCGCCATCCTTTGGATCGATCGACTGGACGGACTACCTGGAGACTGGATTATGACGCTCGACCAGTACAGACCGCAGGCCCAGCGCATCATGCAGCCGGCGATAAACCTGGTGCGGAGGGCTGGCATAACCCCGGATGCCCTGACGGTGGGATCGTTCATCGTATCGGCGCTTGCCGGCATTGCGTTCTATCTCGGGGGAGTGGTCTCTGGCACCATCCTGGTCGCGTTAAACGCCGCCTTTGATGCGCTCGACGGAGCGCTTGCACGTGAGATGGGAATCGCCGGAGCCCACGGGGATTTCCTGGACCATGTCATCGACAGATACGCCGATATCTTCATTATTACCGGGATATTTGCCGGCGGTGCTGCCCCCTGGCAGATAGGGGTATTCGCGCTGACGGGTGTCCTGATGTCCTCGTACCTCGGCACCCAGGCGCAGGCAGTGGGGGTCGGCAGGTTTTACGGCGGCATACTGGGTCGGGCGGATCGCCTGCTGCTGATCATCGTTGCAGGGGCGCTCACCGTCCTGATCCCGGTTGAGATCGGCGGTTTGAACTACCTGGGATGGCTCCTGGTCATATTCGGTATTCTGGGGCACTACACCGCCATCCAGCGTTTCATTCACGTCTGGCGCGAGATTGGGAAAAAATGACCTCCGCCATCATGGGTTGAGGATGTAGATGCCGTGGTTGAGGTAGGCCGCGAAGGCAACCCAGATGAGATAGGGGAGAAGGAGCGCTGCTGCGGGGATCGAGACCCGGTAGAAGGCGACTATTGCCAGCAGGATTGCAATCCAGAGAAGCAGGATCACGGTGAGCGCGAGGACCGGTGCCTGCAGCCCGAAGAAGGCATAGGGCCAGAGAACGTTCAGGAATAACTGGACACCAAAGATCCCTGCCGCAACTGGCACGCCGTTCTGCTTCCAGCCCTTGCTCCAGACCAGGTAGAGTGCAATGCCCATAAAGACGTAGAGCACCGTCCAGACTGGAGCAAAGACCCATGCCGGCGGGGTGAGCTCCGGTTTTATCAGGGAGGCATACCAGGTTGGAATCGCCGGCATGGCAAACGCCGATCCTATCTTTGCAGCTGCAAGGCAGATCCCGATCGCCACAACGGCCTGGATGGCCCGGATGTATACTGGTGCAGGTTTCACGAGGTGAAATGATAAATTGTCTTACTTAACCTTTTTGGTCTTCGCGCAAATGTCAGCCCCCGAGCTGATGGTGTGACCGGAGCCTCAATGAGCGGCGGCAACCCTCTGGAACCCGCTGCCGCAGATGGTCGGAGGAAGCGGAGAATATCCAGAGGAAGAGGATTACTTTCTCTTCCTCTCCCGCAGCCGTGCGATCTCGTCGCTCCCGGGTATCTTCACCACAAAAGTTCCGTGACAGGGTTTGGTGTAGGGGAAGACAATGTTTTCACCCTCGATCCCGACATAGAGCGGCGGCACGCCGATGATGTGAACGTCCAGTATCCGGTAACCCGGTTCAACCTCGTAATATTCTTTAACGTTCTTCCTGATGAACTCTCGCGCCTCTTTAAAAGACGATCCGGAGAGTAAGACCTCGGGTTTCATAGCTTCGAGACAACCGGCCATTGCATCACCTCGTCAAGTCTCCGTTTGAGCGGCATTGGGTTATGCACCGCCTTCGCCGCGATAATCTCGCAGGGAAACTCGATCTCGCCGGCGAGTTCCTCTGCGTGCTCCCCGAATATAAGCGCGTAGACCCGCGCTTTCGAGATATACGCCATCGTTCCGGCGTATGCAACCCCTGAATCATTGTGGATGAAGACGAAACAGAGTTTAAAATCCCGTTGCTTCTCTGCTATCTCATCGATCATATTGTCAAGGTCGTTCATCTCGTCGATGTAGCAACGGCCGGGATCGGCCACCTCCATCAGTTTCCGTGCCGCAGGTGTCCCGGCAATCACCGGACGGCAACCCTGTCTCCTCAGGTTGTGTGCAGCGTATAGCGCCAGACTCGTCTGGACGGGCACCTGCGGGCACCCGAGCAGAAGCAGCGCCTCATTCTTCAGGTTACCAGTTTCTACCATGATCTCCCCAGTTTTTTCAGAACTTCTGGCACCCGTTCAGGGTGCGTGTAGATGGTGAACCGCTCACCCCGCGAGAAGCCTATCAGGGTGATCCCTGCACGCTCTGCCGTCAGTATACCCCGATCGGTGGATGCAGCCCGGGAGACGACGATCGGGATACCTGCATTGGCCGCCTTTGCTACCATTCCTGCAGGCTGCCTTCCCGTGCAACCGAGGACGCACCCGGACATGTCCAGCCCCTGGAGGGTCGCATACCCCACCACTTTGTCGACGGTGTTGTGCCTGCCAACGTCGCAGGCCCTGGTGACGAGGTCGCCGTCACAGAAGAGGACGGAACAGTGGACGCCGCCGGTCCGTCGCCAGACATCGGACTCGATCGCTGCCGTGACCGCGCGGACACCGTCAGCGGTGATCGTGATCGCCGAATCCACCTCCTTTGCCTCGCCAAGCACCCGGTAACCGCCGGACGACTCCATCTCGAGCAGGATCTCCCTCTTTGCCGGTGCTGCTATATGGACATCCATGCCTGAGACCTTCACAGACTCGACCGTCTCCGCCAGCCCCTCACAGACGACAAACCCCGCCCCGAGATCTTCGAGGCGGTCGGGGCTTGCTACAAGGGTTGTAAGATACTCTCCATTCAGGAAGAGCCGGACACGGCCTTCGACGACAATATTGTCCTCGACCTCGCACACCTGGTCCCCGATAACCTGGATCCCCATGCGGCGGACGGTTTCCATCATTCGGTCTCTTCCTGTATCCAGTTAAGGTATGGGCCATACCCGCCGATGATCGGAATGGCGATAATCTCGGGGAGGTCGTAGGTGTGCTGGCCGCGAATCCTCTCTATGAGGGGATCGAGCAACCGGTGCTGTGTCTTCACGATAAGGAGGCGCTCTGGCTCTGTAGATACCGCCCCCTCCCACCAGAAACACGACCTGACATCCACAACGTTCACGCAGGCTGCAAGATGGGCATCGACGAGCGCTCTGGCGAGATTCTCAGCCTCTCCGGCAGGGGCTGTGCAGAAGACCATGATGCAATCGGGAGGATCCATGGTTTAACCTTCGTATCCGCTTTATTTAACCTTGTGGGGATGAAGGGGGGGCGGAGCGGGAAGTCCCGGATATTCGAGCCGGGGATGAAGACGGAGCTGCCATTCTTCCTTGTAGGGTGTGTTGGATAGGGAAAGGAACTTTTCCCCCGTCTCCGCATCTCTTCAGGAATACGGCCTTTCATCGACCCGCCGTCTCTTCCAATCTCTTGGGAATTGCGTCTTGCAAGACCCTGGCTACCCCAGACATTCAGATGGCGGGATGAACCGCGGCGATGCGGATCATCCCTTGGTGGGGGAGGATAATCAGATGGGGGCACAGCCTGAAGGGATTGGTATGGATAGCCTCAGACTGCCGCCGCACCGTCATCTCGCGGGCGGGGACACCCTCTGTTTCGTCCAGGGCGCGCCAGAGCGTAAACAGTATCCCTTTTTCCGATCATGTTGTCCGGGCATGAGTTTCCCGTAAGGTGAGAAGATAAATAGGGTTTCGTGTGCAATACCTGAATGATGTATTCGAGACGCATGGATCACCTCCCTCCCTACCTTTTTGCGCGCATTGACGAGATGAAAGAGGAGAAGCAGCGCCAGGGCGTCGATATAATCGACCTCGGGGTCGGCGACCCTGACCTCCCCACGCCTAAGCATATCGTGGAGGCCCTCTGCGCCGCAGCTCGTGACCCTAAGAATCATCACTACCCCTCCTATGCCGGTATGCCCGCATACCGCAGGGCGGTGGCAGAATGGTATCGGCGCCGGTTCGGGGTTGACCTCGAGCCGATGAAGGAGACTCTCGCGCTAATCGGTTCAAAAGAGGGGATCGCGCACATCGCCGAGGCCTTTGTCAACCCCGGTGAGGTTGTCCTGGTCGCAGACCCCGGTTACCCCGTCTACAAGACCTCCACGCTCTTTGCCGAGGGCAAGGTCTATGAGATGCCGCTCTGCCCCGAGAACAATTTTCTTCCGGCGCTTGAGGATATCCCCGCCGCTGTTGTTAAGCAGGCCAGGATGATCTTCATCAACTACCCGAACAACCCCACGGCAGCAGTAGCACCCCTCTCATTCTTTGAGGAGGTTGTCGAGTTTGCACGGGAGCACGGCATTGTGGTAGTCCATGACAACGCCTACTCCGAGATCGCCTTCGATGGCTACCGCTCGCCCTCATTCCTCGAGGCCGACGGTGCGATTGAGGTCGGTATCGAGATGCACTCCCTCTCAAAGACCTACAACATGACCGGGTGGCGGATCGGGATGGCCTGCGGGAACGCCGATATTGTAGCAGGGCTTGGCCGGGTCAAGACCAACGTCGACTCCGGGGCGTTCGATGCCATCCAGCACGCCGCGATCGCCGCGTTAACAGGCCCTCAGGACTGTGTTAGAGAGGCTTGCTCGATATACCAGGAGCGCCGGGACGCGCTCGTCTCGGGTCTTCGAGAGATCGGGTTTGACGTTCAGGCGCCGAAGGCCACCTTCTACGTATGGGTGCCGGTCGACGACTGCATGGCATTTGCCGCGAAACTCCTCGATGAGGCCGGGATTGTCGCGACCCCGGGGGTCGGTTTCGGTCGAAACGGCGAGGGGTTCGTCCGTTTCGCGATCACCCGGTCGGTCGAGCGGATCAACGAGGCGGTCGAGCGGATGCGGGGGCTTGACCTGTGATCCTTCCGCCGCACCTCATGGTTAAGGGCGGTCATCTCTGGATCGGCGGCCAGGATACCCAGGATCTCGCGCAACGGTTTGGCACTCCGCTCTACGTCACCGACGAGGACCGGATCCGGGAGAACTTCAGGCGCCTTGCAGGCGCCCTCACCGCGCATTATCCGAACGTCCGGATCCTCTACGCCGCCAAGGCAAACGGCAATCTCGCGGTCTTCAGGATACTTGCCTCGATGGGCGCGGGTGCCGATGTGTTCTCCGCAGGGGAGGTCTCTCTCGCCCTTGCCGCCGGGATGCGGCCTGAGTCGCTCCTCTTCAACGGGAGCTCGAAATCCGCTGCTGACCTTGCCCTCGCGGTTGAGAAGGGGATAAAGGTCTCGGTGGACTCGCTTGACGAACTCCGGCAACTCAATGCGGCGGCCGCAGAGGCGGGAAAGACGGTCGAGATTGCTTTCAGGGTCAACCCTGAGATCGATGTTCCTACCCACCCGAAGATCGCAACCGGGCTTGCGACAAGCAAGTTCGGCATTCCTGCAGGACAGATCCTGGATGCCTACCGGGAGGCCCTTGATGCCGGGCATGTCAACCCTGTCGGTATCCACTGCCATATCGGCTCGCAGATCCTGGCCGTGGAGCCATTCGCGCGCGAGGTCGAGGTGCTGATCAGGGTCGCAGGCGATCTGATCGATATCGGCGTCGATCCCCAGTTCATCGATATAGGCGGGGGGCTCGGCATCCCCTACCGCCTGGAGACTGACCGTGCCCCGACGCCCGAGGACTATGCGGGAGCGATCATGCCCATCTTCCTGAAGGGGATACGTGACCTCGGGATCGAGCCAGAACTCTGGATTGAACCGGGCCGCTGGCTCGTCGGCGACTCGACGATTCTCCTCACCAGGGTCAACTCAGTCAAGACCGCTCATAAGACCTTTGCAAACGTCGATGCCGGGTTCAACCTGCTCATCCGTCCAGCGATGTACGACGCCTACCACGAGGTAGTGGCAGCAAACAAAGCAGACACTCCCCCCCAGCGGGAATACTCGGTCGCGGGGCCAATCTGTGAGACAGGCGACATCCTTGCCAGGGACCGTATGCTCCCTGACCTTGAGGCCGGTGATCTCATCGCCGTCCTGGATGCCGGGGCATACGGGTTTGCGATGTCATCGCAGTATAACAGTCGGCCACGCTGCGCTGAGGTGCTCGTTGCAGGTGGAAGGGCTGCATTGATGCGTCGGGCCGAAACGATCGACGACCTGTCCGCCACGATGTTGACCCCGCCCTGGCAGGAGCAGGTGCGGAGATGAAGGCTTGAAGTTCCATTACCGTCTGGTCGATGACCTTCTCACGGAAGATGAGTTTGAACGCCGGGTTGAGGAGAAGGTGATGGAGTCAGGCGATCTTCTCGATGAACAAACGGCGGCTATGCTGGTCGTCCGTGACCTTGGCCGGGCGCACATCCGTATACGCGACCTAACGGCGGTCACAAGCCTCGCGTGCTTCTTTGCAAAGGTGCTCTCTATCGGGGAACCCCGGGAGTTTGAGCGGCCCGACGGCACGAAAGGGCTTGTAGCGAGCGTGATGGTGGGCGATGAGACCGGGAGGGCCCGGTTGACACTCTGGGACGAGAAGGCCGCCGCAGTCTCTGAGCTGGAGGCAGGTGCCGTCGTAGAGATACTCGGGCGCCCGAAGGGCGGTGGAACGACTCCTGACGTCACCGTTCTCGCCATCCAGGAGGCGGCATGCGAGATAACTTGTGAGGATACCCCTGATGACCCCGGAACAACAGTCGCGGGTGTTCTTGAGGTCAGGCTGATCTCGGTAGGGGAGCCGCGGACGTTCACCCGGCGCAACGGATCTCCCGGGGAGATGCTCGAGGCGGTGGTCGGGAACGAGAAGGGCGTGTTCCGACTTGTCGCCTGGGCGCCGGCGCTCCTCTGTGGGGTTGAGCCCGGGGAGAGCATCTTTATCAAGGGCGCTCTCGCACGCGACAATGACCGGGGAGTCGAGTACAGCGTCGATGAAACCGCATCAGTTGCACCCTCCGGCCGTCAGATCAACATCACTATGAACAGAGTTTCGGAGGTGGAGGAAGGCGGGTCGTACTCGCTCTCTGGAACTGTGGTCAGTGTGCAGCATGCCCGGACGTTTACCACACGGAGCGGGCGGCCATCAAAGGTTCGAAACCTTGTCTTTGCGGATGAGACGGCTGAGATCCCGGTTGTAATCTGGGGCGAGAAGGCTGATGAACGCCTGGTGCCAGGCGATCGGATCGAGGTCTACAACGCGGTCGGGCGGCGGGCGCGCTCTGGCGGCATCGAGTTGCATCTCTCGTGGGGAAGCGCTCTCCTCATCCTTGAGCATGAGGAAGAGATCGTTGAGATCGAGGGCACGATCATTCCTACCGGCGAGGGGATCTCCATCGAGGCGGGCAATTCCTGCTACCTCCTGGAGAGGGTGATCCCCATCGGCTATCTCGTGCGCGCCAGGGGCACGGTTCAGCGTGGCGTGTTCAGGCCGGATTTTCTTGAGTATATGCAACCCGATCTCGGATCGCTGAAACGCCGGCTGGATCGGTTTACCCCCCAGATCTGATCCAGGCTTCACTTTCACACCGCGCGGCAATCGAATTTTATGCCTCCAGTCAAAGAGTCTTAGTGTAGCGTCATTGGACACACATAAGAGATCAAGTGAGGATTGAGATGTCAGAGATTGATCTTGAAGATTTACCCGGAGTCGGGGTAGCCACCGCCGAGAAACTCCGTGAAGCTGGATACGGTACAGTAGAGAGCGTCGCGACAGCAACGTCGGGGGATCTCGCCGAAGCGGCGGAGATCGGCGAGGCGACAGCCAAGAAGATAATCCTTGCCGCCAGGAAGATGGCGGATATCGGTGGGTTCAAGACTGGCCGGGATATCATGGACAGGAGAAGGGAGATCAAGAAACTCAAGATCCTGGTGCCCGAACTTGACGAGTTGATCGGCGGCGGGCTCGAGACGCAGGCGATAACTGAGGTTTACGGTGAGTTCGGTTCCGGCAAGAGCCAGCTTGTCCATCAGCTGGCGGTCAACGTCCAGCTCCCTGAAGAACTCGGGGGGCTGCACGGTGGTGTGATCTACGTCGATACCGAGAACACCTTCCGCCCGGAGCGTATTGAGCAGATGGTTAAGGGCCTGCCTGAGGGGGCGGAGATCGGTTCTATCGAGGAAGTCCTGGAGCGGATCCACGTCGCGCGGGCGCACAATTCCGACCACCAGATGCTCCTACTTGATAGCGCACGTGAACTTGCAAACGACCTCCGAAAGTCCGACTACCCCATCAGGCTCTTTGTCATCGACTCCCTGACCTCGCTCTTTCGGTCGGAGTATGCGGGGCGCGGCACGCTCGCACCCAGGCAGCAGAAACTGAACCGCCACATGCACGACCTGTTCAAACTGATCGACGACCACAATGCTGTTGGCCTTGTGACCAACCAGGTGATGTCGAACCCTGGCGTTCTCTTCGGCGATCCGACAAAACCGATCGGCGGCCACATCGTCGGGCACACCGCAACATTCCGGATATATCTGCGGAAAGGCAAGGGTGGCAAGAGGGTCGCCCGCCTGGTGGATAGTCCCAATCTGCCTGAAGGCGAGGCAGCGTTCATGGTCGAGCAGGCGGGGCTCAGATCGTGTTAAGAGCGGTTGCAACCGATGTCGATGGCACCCTTACCGATCGGCGGCGGCGGATCAACACCACCGCCGTCGAAGCCATCCGCACCCTCGTCGACGCCGGGATCACGGTTATGCTCGCAAGCGGCAACACCGTCTGCTTCATGGATAGTCTATCAAAGATGATCGGGACGGATGGGACTATCATCGGTGAGAACGGTGGTGTCTACCGGAGAGGTTTCTCCGGCCCTCTCCAGGTCGTCGGTGATCGGCAGGTCTGTCTGGAAGCGTTTGAGATTCTCAGGGATTACTTTGCCGGAAAGGGTGTTGAACTCGAGCAGTACAGTGCAGAATACCGGTTTGCTGACGTCGCCTTCGCGCGGAACATCGATCCCGCTGAGGCGCAGGCGGTCATCCAGGTGCAGGGCCTAGATGTACGCGTGCTTGATACCGGATTCGCGATCCACCTCCAGCCACCGGGCGTGAGCAAGGGGGCGGCGATGCGTGAACTCGCCGTCGAGATGGGTATCCCCACCTCAGAGATTCTCGCTATCGGGGACTCCGAGAACGACATCGAGATGCTCGAGGCCGCCGGTGTAGGGGTAGCGGTTGCAAACGCCACCCCGGCCACACGCATGGCTGCGGACGTTGTCACCTCAAGGCCACACGGTGACGGCTTCGTGGAGGCGGTAAAAATGCACTACTCAGATCTCTTCAGCAGGTAGCGGTCTACGACAACGTAATCCTTTATATCTTTTACAGCCTCGAACGGCACGAGCATCTTGTCTCCATCCGTCCTGTAACCATCGGTTCTGAACGTCTCGTCCGGCTTGACAAGAAGGTCGACAACCTGCCCGGTGCTCAGGTCAACCATGATGTTCTTGATGGTTCCGATGAGCATGCCATCGTTGCTCATCACTTTCTTCCTGGCAAGGGAGCGGCAGAACGTTTTGCTCATACAAGTCATGTGGTTTTGTAATATATAAATCTTATAAGCGGGTGAAACCCCCTAAAACCCGCTTTACGGAGAAAACCCTCAGACTGACCCCTTCCTTCAGGGGTTGACAGTCGGCCATTATTCTGGCGGATGCCACGCTAACCGTGCCCCTGCCCCGGGTTAAAGACCGTTGGAGTTTTCCTCTGGCGGGGAAAAGACAGTCAGTCAAAAATTGGATGGTTCACTTCAGAGTCTCGGTCGCCATCCGGATATCGATTGCCTTGACCGTCTTCCTGCCTGCATGACCCGCCAGTTTGATCGCCTCTTTTGCGACCCGCGCAGCGTAATCTTCCATCAGTCTTGCGAGTTCCTCGCTGGCATCAGAACTCACCCGTTCCGCACCGGCTTTCTTTATGAGCCTTCCAACAGGTGCAAGAGGTATTTCAGTCATGATCCTTTCTCTCCTTTCTCTAGTAATCTCTGAGGTATGCATCCTCTGATCAGAAATCTCTTAACAGAAAGACCATTGATAGCCATCTATAAATACTTGTCCCTCACTGGAGGGGTTGGTGCAGTTGGTTTCGCAAAAGAGGGATCAAAACGAGGGGAAGACGCTGATTATGTCGCTCTGAGTGACGATCCCGACAGGTTTGCCGTTTTCGACCACAACCAGCCTCCCGATCTCCCGTTCCTTGAACCGGCCCACGAGTTCGTAGAGCCGGATAGATGGTGGTGCAATCACCACGTCGGTTGTCATGACCTGCGCGATGGGCGCATCCAGTGTTGACCCGGTGTCAAGTCCCCGGGCGATATCGCTCAATGTCACAATGCCCGCAAGGTTTCCCGCATCATCAAGGATCGGTGCACCATGGATGTGGTGTTTATTGAAGAGGTGAATTGCATCGCGGAAGGTTGCGGTGATCGGCAGCGTCTGAACCGGCGTGCTCATGTAATGCGAGATCGGACGTTTTGGGAGGGATATCATCTCTGAGACGCTGATCAGGAGCGCCTCCTGGTTTTCGTCCATCCCGAACACTTCGCCCCGGACGAGGAGTTTATTCACGGGGGTTGGGCCTATAGTGACCATATCTCCCATGTTGAAGAGTTTAACGCTTCCGATGATCTTGACCACTGCCTGGCAGAGGTCAGGGTGGCAGAGGGTGGTAAACCCGAGTTCGGTGACGCGGACGCCTTTTACCTTTTCACCGTCGCGCACGATCGGTACCTCGAACTGGTGCTCGAGATCCCCTAGATTCAACTCCGTATATGCTCTGGCGGTTGGGCTGTAACCTCCTTTTGGTCCCGGCACCCCATCGACCAGTCCGAGTGCCTTCAACGCCTGCATCTGGTTGCGGACGGTGCCGGGATTACGCCTCAGTACCTCTGCGATCTCCTCACCTTTTATAGAGTGGGAAGACTGATGGTAAAGGGTGATTAAGGTTATCAGAATATCTTTCTGAATAGGGGAGAGCTCCATAGTTATCAGTCATTATATGTTGTTTAAATACATTAGGGTGTGTGTAGCGTGGAATTTGAAACCATCCCGACCGTTCCGACAGCTGACGAAGTTCTCGACCGCAGTCTTCGGAGAGCGGCAGTCAGAAAAAAATTGAAGACCAACGTCAATACCGCAAATGAAGAGTTTGTGCGGGCGGTCGGGAGCGCTATACACGATAAATTAAAGAGCGTGGTCAGCTCGTTCCCGAGTTTTGAGCGTCTCCCGCCATTCTACCAGGAGATGACCGATATCCTCGTCTCGGTCGATCGGTTGAAACACTCTCTGGGTGCTGTTGCCTGGGCGGCCGATCAGGTCCGGGTTATCAGTTCCGGCTACGCCCGGAGCATGCGAAAGAGCGGAGAGACCGACCGGAAACGGCGGCAGGCCGTTGCCCGGATGGCTTCGGTCGTTCACCAGGTTGGAGACGATCTCCTCTTCCTCAACGAGGCGAGGAACATCCTGCGCAAACTGCCGCACGTGAGCGAGGATGAGTTTACCGTGGTGGTTGCCGGGTTCCCGAATGTGGGAAAATCCTCCTTCATAAGGCTGGTATCAACCGCGGAACCGGAGATTGCCGCCTACCCCTTCACCACAAAAGGGATCATCGTCGGTCACCGTGATATTGGAGGCCGCGAACGGATTCAGTTCATCGATACTCCGGGTCTCCTGGAGCGCCCTGCCGAGGAGAGGAACCCGATCGAGCGGCAGGCAGTGAGTGCCATCATAAACACGGCCGATCTAGTCATATTCATACTTGACGCAAGTGAACACTGCGGCTACTTGCTCGATGATCAGATTTGCCTGCTCAAAGAGGTGCACGAGTTTGTCGATGTGCCTGTCGTGCCGGTCGTAAACAAGGCGGATATAAGGGGGATCGATGGCTACCCGGTGATGTCCACCCTCACCGGAGAGGGAGTGAATGAGGTGCTCGACCTCGTTCTCACCCTCAGAGCGAAAGCCACCCAAACGAGCCTGCGAGGGCCGCTCCAATCAGAAACCCGGCAATAGCCCCCCCGTTTAAGGGCGGAAGTCCGGCCTGGGGGTTGCCCCGGTTGACAAAGTAGAGGAGTACAGCGAACCCGGCAAGCGATCCAATCATCGCGCCGAGCGTCGGTGCGGATAAACCCCAGATGGCCGGTGGCGCGTCGACGAAGACGTGTGAAGAGACCACCAGGATAGAGGGCATGATGAGGTCGCCCATCCCCATTACGAACGCACCGCGCTCCTCCCCCTCAGCGATCTGCAGTCCCTCTTTTCTGAAAGAGTAATCCGTTCTCTTTGGCACCACAACCATGATCGGTGCCCTGGTCTCCAGGACGCCCTCTGCAAGCGTGATCATGTGTTTTGTCCGGTAGACGGAGATGGCGTCGTAGACCGCGAGCAGAACGAGCAGCACGAGCACAGGCAGTATCGCCAGGGATATCCCGAAGATGGATGCGATTCCGGCTGAGATCAGAACGCCCAGGGTATCGATAACATACCACTCAGGATACAGGTAGAGGAGCGCGGTTGCCGCTCCGGCACCTATGAGCGCCGCGGCCGCGGTTGCCGCCGTTGCTCCGTGGGTGAATGAAAACAGCGCACCGAAGATGTATACAAATGTCATAAACAGTGCAAAGCCGATGAAAACGGCGATTACCCTCCTTCCACCCAGACGGATCATGATGAGCAGGATCACCGTGAAGACGAGCAGCAACCCGATAAAGATCAGGGGGTTTGCCACCGATTCCGGATCTTCAAACGCCACAAGTCCCACCGCCTGCATGGGCATGACAAGGATGATGGCGACGATCTGGACAAAAAGGAGCATCAGGGGCATTCCAAGAAAGGGTAGCCAGTTGCGTATCTGCATCACAAAACTCCATTCATTATAGGTAGATTAATTAATGCATCCTCATCACCATAAATCATGGAGATTCGCGAACTCATCGTCGACATCGTACTCACCCTCGTGATGGTTGTCTCCACCCTTGTGCTGGTGATGCGGTTCTGGCAGGACCTTATAATAGCGGTTGCTGCGACGTTAATGATGCTCTCTCTCGGGGGGCTTTTCATCTCCCTTGGTATCAAGATTCTGAACCTCGAGCAGAGCATTGTGCAGCGCGAACGCACAATGCGTGTGAATATGGAAGAGCTTGGCAGGACGATGACTGCCAGATACGACAATACCATAAGCCACATCGAGGAGATCGTGAGCGACCTCTCCCGGAGGATGTACCGCTGACCGGATCGTCACTTTAATGGCATCTCCCACTCCCATGATCTGGTAAGCATGGGCGTTGCTATCCGTGATATCCTTGTGGATTGCAGGGAACCGGTGTCGTGGGATGACCTCTCCGGCATAGCCGCAGTGGACGCTCACAACGCGCTCTACCAGTTTCTCACTATAATCCGCCAGCCAGACGGGACGCCGTTGATGAACGGTAAGGGTAGGGTAACATCGCACCTCTCCGGGATCCTATTCCGGACGGCCAACTTCCTGGAGAAGGGCATCCGACCGGTCTTTGTCTTCGACGGGAAGCCGCCGGAGTTAAAGCGGGAGACGATCAACGAACGGCGGAAACACCGGGCGATGGCTGATGAAGCCTGGAAGGTGGCGCTCCAGGAGGGTGATCTGGAGGAGGCCTACCGTCAGGCAAGCGCCTCCGCCCGTATCGATACCTATATACTTGAGTCTTCACGTGAACTCCTCGACCTGCTCGGCATCCCCTGGCTTGAGGCGCCGAGCGAAGGTGAGGCGCAGGCGGCCTACATGGTACGGAAGGGAAGCGCCTCCTACGTGGTGTCCCAGGACTACGACTCGCTCCTCTTTGGCGCCCCGGTGCTGGTGCGCAACCTCACTGTAAGCGGCAGGCGGAAGGTCAGGGGACGGATGGTCACGGTTAACCCCGAGAGGATAATCCTCTCATCCCTCCTCAACCGCCTGGGTCTCACCTGGGAGCAACTAGTCGAGATCGGTATCCTGGCAGGAACGGACTTCAACCCCGGGGTCCGTGGCATAGGTGCCAAAAAAGCCCTGAAAATTGTTCAGAAGGGGGAGTTTGAGTCGGTTATAGCCGAGAAGCAGCCCGATTTTGATCCAGCCCCTATCATGGACTTTTTCCTCAACCCGCCGGTCACCGATGACTACACCCTTGAGTGGAGAGCCCCTGATATCGAGGGTGTTGTTGAGATGCTCTGCGGTCGCTATGACTTCTCCGAGGAGCGGGTCAGGGGTGCGCTTGAGAGGTTCGCTGTTAAGACAACCCAGAAGACGCTTGATTCCTGGTTCCAGTGAACTGCCCCGCCCCTTCTGGCCGGGGTCTTCCCGCTCAGCCCCTCTTCGCAGGATAAATAGACTCCCCTCATAACCACGCAACAACGTCCAGGTGTCTCGTGATCTTCATGAAGATAAAAGAGATCCATACCTTCGATGTTGAACCGGCCAGGGCGATCCAGATCCAGGAGACCCTCAGGGGCCATCTGATCCTCTCTGGCGACCCGGGAGAGGTCTCGCTTGTTGCCGGTGCTGACGCCTCCTGCGCGAAGGGCTCGAATGAGATCCATGCCGCCGTTGTCGTCCTCGGGTACCCCGATTTTGGCATTGTCGAGCGGGTCTCTGTGAGCGTCGTGACAGGGTATCCCTACATCCCCGGTCTCCTGGCCTTTCGGGAGGGGCCAGCTCTCATCGAGGCGTTCAGACGGCTTCGCTCCGAGCCGGAAGTCATCTTCTTCGACGGTCATGGGATCGCCCACCCCCGCGGCATCGGCATCGCAAGCCATATGGGGCTGCTGCTCGATCGGCCCTCGATAGGGGTGGCAAAGAGCCTGCTTACAGGTTCTGCGGCAAAACCTGGATTTATGAGGGGTTCGATGACCCCCATACTCCGTGACGGTGAGACGATTGGGATGGCGGTGCGAACGAAAGAGGGGACAAAACCCGTCTATGTATCGGTGGGCCACCGGATCTCGCTTGAGGCGGCGGTGGACCTGGTTCTCGCGACCGCCCGCGGCTACAGGCTCCCCGAACCGACCCGGCAGGCTCATCTTCTCTCAAACGCCGTCCGGAAGGAGTCGAGAGGAGCCAGCCGTTCACCATCCCTGGGTTAGAGCGAAACTGTTATCAGCATTCGCGCCGGAGAAAGGTTTGCCGACCGGTGGGGCACGAACGCCCTCGCCGGCACGGTCAAGAACCAATGGAGCTGAAAAGGCATGTCGAATACGCTGATAAACCGGATACCCTCCGGGTTAGAGGATACGGAGGTGATGGGATAATGGCCGCGCGTGAGATTGTGCCGGGAGTCTTTGCCGTAGGCGCCATCGACTGGGACCGCCGACTCTTCGACGAACTTATCCCCCTCCCTGATGGCACCACCTACAACAGTTACCTGGTGCGGGGCAGCGAGAAGACGGTGCTGATCGATACCGTCGACCCTACAAAGACCAGTGAACTCATCACGAACCTGGAGAGTTTGGGGGTCGACAAGATCGATTACCTCGTCGCCAGCCACGCCGAACAGGACCACTCGGGGTCCATCCCGGCAGTGCTTGAGAGGTTCGCTGGGGTGAAGGTTGTGACAAACCAGAAGTGCCGCGACCTCCTGATCGCTCTTCTGCATGTCCCGGAGGAGAAATTCATCGTAATCGACGACGGCGACACCCTCGACCTGGGCGGTAAGACACTGGAGTTCATCATTGCCCCATGGGTCCACTGGCCGGAGACGATGCTGACCTATCTCGCGGAGGATCGTGTCCTATTCCCCTGTGACCTCTTCGGTTCGCACTACGCGACGAGTTCGCTCTACGTCCCTGACGAGTGCGCGGTCTACGAGGCTGCAAAACGCTATTATGCCGAGATCATGATGCCGTTCCGCGCGAGCATCAGGGGGCACCTTGAGAAACTCGCGACGCGCGAGATAGAGATCATTGCACCGAGCCACGGCCCCGTTCACAGAAGACCGGCGTTCATAATCGATGCTTACAGGGACTGGACGGGCGATGCCGTGAAGAATATCGTGGTTCTCCCCTACGTCTCCATGCACGGGAGCACGCAGGCCATGGTCGACCATCTTCTTGACGCCCTGGTAAACCGGGGTATCCAGGTTCAGCCGTTCAACCTCACAAAGACCGATACAGGCGATCTCGCAAAAGCGCTCGTAGACGCCGCAACGATCGTGATTGGGGCGCCGACGGTCATCTTCGGCCCACACCCGCAGGTGGTGTATGCGGCATACCTTGCAAACCTGCTCCGCCCGAAGACGCGCTACGCCACGGTGATCGGCTCCTATGGCTGGGGTGGAAAGACGGTCGATACCATAAAAGGGATGCTTGACCGACTCAAGGTTGAGGTTCTGGAACCGGTATATATCAGGGGTTACCCGACCGCGGAGGATTTTGCCGCGCTCGACCGGCTCGCCGATGAGATCGAGAGGAAACACAGGGAAGCAGGGATAATCTCCACCTGAACCCCGCCATTTTTCTGCTGGACGTCCTCTCTCACCGAAATATTAACCGTCCCGGATACCGATCAGTTTATCTGAGTTGTGTTATGATGCCACCATCCGATTTCAAGAGAGTCATCGCGGAGTCGCCATACGTCTTCATCATCGGTGTTGCTGGAGACAGTGGAAGCGGAAAGACAACGTTCACCCACGCCATCCGGGAGATCTTTGGCGAAGACCTGGTCTCCACAATAACAACTGACGATTACCACAAATACGACCGCCAGCAGCGCAGAGAACTCGGGATCACGCCGCTTGCGCCGGAAGCAAACCAGCTTGACCTGCTGGAGGAGCACCTTGCCGAACTGAAGGCTGGACGCGCGATCCTGAAACCGGTCTACAACCATAACACCGGCAGGTTCGATCCTCCTGTGCCTTTCAGCCCGACAAAGATCCTTATAGTGGAGGGGCTGCACCCCTTCCTCACCCCGCGACTCCGGGCGCTTATCGACTTCAAACTCTACGTCGACCCTGACCCCGGCGTCAAGCGCACCTGGAAGATCAGGCGCGACGTTGAGCAGCGGGGCTATGCCCTTGAAGAGGTCGAGAGAGAGATGGAGGAGCGTAAACCAGACTTTGAGCGCTACGTTGCGCCGCAGTGCCAGTATGCGGACGCCGTTATAAGGGTCGCCTTCTCAAAGTACGGCCGTGAGGCAAGCGAGAGGCATAACATCTACTGTGTCACCATCACCCAGAGCAAGTTAGAGAGAAGTATCGGCGATGTCGACCTCTCCATAGACCTCTTCCCTCTCCTCTCACTCTCAGAGAGGAACTTCATGGTTGAGTTCACGCTCGAGGAGATTTTGGGGAGAAAGATGGGGGCGCTCACGTTCGATGGAGAATTAAACGACGCTGTGGTGCGGAAACTGGAGAGGAACATTGAGATCCAGACACAGGTGGAGCCCATAGACCTGGTCGAGGCGGGGGGTTACCTGACGGCCGGGGAGGTGGCCCAGCTCATCCTTGCCTGGCGGATCATCAATCGGCGCATCTTCATCGAAAGTGGCCTTAAAGCGGTCGAAACTGAGGATGGGGCCGCAAGCGGAAACGGTGCCTGCAGGTCCGGCCGGGACTGAATCCGGAAATTTTTTCCGGCGCATGATGGCAAAATGGCCGTCCTGGAGAAGATAGATATGAGCGCCCGGAGAATCTGTATCGATGGATAGGATCGAGTGGTTCTCGATCATAGCACGTGACATCGGCAGCATCTTCAGGTTCGTTAGCGTTGCGACAGCGGTGCCGCTGATTGTGGCGGTGATCTACCGGGAGTGGGATATGATCCTGCCCATGGTCACCGTGCCGACAGTCCTCTTTCTCCTGGGGACACTCCTGGTCAGGATTCCACGCGAGGAGCGGGAGGCGCCACTATCCGCTGCCCTGATGGCGGTTGCCCTGATCTGGCTCATCATGGCGCTGGTGAGCGCGCTGCCGTTCCACCTCGGGATCGGCGTTCCTTACCTCGACGGCGTCTTCGAGGCGATGTCCGGATGGACGGACACCGGTCTGACGGTTATGCGGTCGATCGATGAGATGCCCCACACGCTCCTTTTCTGGCGCTCGCTGATGCAGTGGCTCGGCGGGCTCGGGATCGTCGCCTTCACAGTCGCGATGGCTTCAAGAAGCGGGCTGACACAGTTCCGCCTCTACCGCTCGGAAGGACGTTCGGAGGCGCTGATGCCAAGCGTCGTCGCGACCGGGATAGAGATGTGGAAGATCTACGTCGTCCTGACCATCGCATCGATCGGGCTCATCCTCCTCTCCGGGGTGCCAGTCTGGGACGCGGTTAACATCGCTCTTGTTGCGATCGCCACGGGAGGTTTCTCCGTTCACGCGGAGGGGATTCCGTTCTACAACAACCCCCTTCTTGAGCTCCTCATAGTCCCGGTGATGATCGCCGGTGCACTGCCTTTCAAGGTCTACTACCTCATCTACCGGAGGAGAGGTGCACGGTTCATCGATGATCAGCAGGCGCGCCTCCTCTTCGTCTTAATCGCCATCGGGATCGCTGTGATCACCTGGGACCTTGTCATGCTCAGTGAACTCGATCTCCCCACGGCCCTCCATCAGGCGCTCTTCATGACCGCCGCAGCTGTATCCAGTACCGGGTTTCAAGTAGTCTCCCCGAACGCGTGGGCAAGCGTGACTGTTCTTTTCCTTGCGATGCTGGTGCTGATCGGCGGGTCTTCGGGGAGCACCGCGGGAGGTATCAAACTCTCCAGGGTGGTTCTGGGGTTCCAGAGCCTGGTCTGGTGGTTCCGGCGGATGTTCGTTTCGGGGAAGGTGCTTGTGCCGTTCAGGCATGAGGGGCGCGTGATCCCGAAGAACGTTGCCGATCTTGAGATCTCCCGGAACATGCTGGTCATAATGCTCTACCTCCTGATCATCTTTGTATCAACCATACTCGTGATGCACCTCCAGCCAACGTCTTTTGATTCGAGTAACGTGATCTTCGATGTTACCTCTGCAATGTGCAACAACGGTATCTCTACTGGTTTTGTCTCGCCGGATATGGACTCTGCAGCAAAGGCCCTCTTCATCTTTGTCATGTGGATAGGGCGTCTTGAGATCATCCCGGTGATAATGCTCTTTACGGGTCTCTTCAAGCGGTTCGATTGAGAGCGGGCTGGCTCTCGATTGAATGATCAGGGTTGTATCCCTCCTCTCACCCCGGATGCAGTCAGAACTGGCTGAGCGGCCGGGCTTTCGTGCAACCCGGTCAGGCGGGAAAATCTCTCAGAGACCCTCAAACCAACTCCCCTCGGACTCCTGCCGGGTTTGATGGAGCCTCACCATGGACGGAGATCCCCCTTTGCGATCCCGTCTCCGCCCCCCGGCACGGGTTCCGTGGGCCAATCGTCAGACACTTGCCCGCTCCTTTGAGGAGGGGTGGGGCTGGTCGACGAGAGACGTCCAACGAGAGTGACTCGGTTGCATCGCTGAACCGGTTTGATCGTCCATTGCGCATGCTGCCGGGGAAAGGTGGAGTGTTTGTAGTCCGGATCGTTAATTCGATGAGTTACTCTCGGAGGTGCGGTTAGAGAGAGGGGGATTTTCGTGGCTCACTGATGTATGGGGCTGGCCCCGGATGCGAAGTAGGAAAAGAGTCAGCACCCTCCTGACGATTGGCCGGTGTCAGGGTCGGCCGGAAAAAAAAGTGGTGTTGGGGTTACTCGGGCTTGCTGATGAGAGCAGTCTTTGAGACGATCTCGCCGGTCTTCTTGTGCGGTTTGCGGATGACGCCGTCCACAGCCTTCTCCAGGTTGCGCGCCTCATCGCAGAGGAGCATGGCCTGGCGCATCATCTCGTGGGCGCTTGCAACGATCGGGATGTACTTCTCCCACTCCTTCGTCATGAAGCAGCCCTTGACGTTTACGCCAGCAACTTCCTGAGCGATCTCGTAGGCGGCACGGGCCTTCGCGAGCGCATAGGGGTTGGAGAACTCGCCCTCGACCGCCTTGTCGGAGGTCATGACAACCTTCGGAAGCACCAGGTCTGCGCCCTTCTTGCCAGCCTTAACCTGGTCAATGACCTTGTCGAGTTCCATCTGCATCTTGCGGAACGCACCGGTGATGGCGAGCACCTTGATCAGGTTCCCGTTGTAGTCTGCCATCTCTATGGGGTCCAGGAACTCGCGGCGGGCGCCGATCATGGCATCGGCTTTCATTATGATGTAACCGAAGTTGCTTGCCTTGAGCGCTTCAAACTGCTCCTTCTTGGTGGTTACATCGTCGGTGATGACGATACAGGGGATTCCGGCGGCAGCCAGGTTCTCACGTGCCTTTGTGGGTCCGGGGAGGACACCGTTCGGGGAGACTACAATACAGAAGTCCGGGCCCCACGCCTTCATGGTGGTAACCACACGGTCGATATCCTCGGGCTGCAGTTTGGTGCCTGAGGTTGCCATGAAAGTTATAATGTCTTCACGGTCGGCACGCTCATCGAGCAGGAGTTCAGCCATCACACCACTGGCGATATTTCCCAGTTTTGCAATTCCAACTTTTACAACCATTTTAACACCTCTCAATATTTGCGAACACGATAATATTGCCAAGTTCTCATATAAACGTTTTGAAATGCGCCGATCACCTCGGGTGATGGTGGGTTAAGGAAAAGTGTTTAAATTTTGATCCCTCATATATATTTGATGAAGCAAGGTCTGCTCACCGATCGTCAGAAAGAAGTGCTGCGCTACCGCAAACAGGGGTTGACGCAGCAGCAGATAGCCGAGATCATTCACACCTCTAAGGCAAACGTTTGTACTATCGAGAAGGCTGCTCTCGAGAACATTGCACGTGCACGTGAGACGCTTGAGTTCCTCTACACCCTTGATGCCATACATCTCTGCACACTCCAGAAAGGGCTTGACCTGCTCAAGGCGCCCGAGATCATCTATGCAGAGGCCGAGAAGCAGGGTGTGAAGGTTAAATATGACACGATCACGCTCATAAACAGGCTAAGGGATGCAAACCCGGAGCGGTTCAAGGCACGGCAGGTCAGGGAGGACGTTGAGGTATATATCAATCAGGACGGCGATCTTTACTTCGGTTGATGCGGTTGATCACCGGGCGTGCGGAGAAGGATGGTATCCTGCCTGAGCGGGAGCATTGTGTGGCACCTTGCAGGTTCATCTGCCGCGCTGGCTCACGGTGGGCCTGCTACCTCCCTCAAAACGGTCGCAATCCGACAATCCGGTGCAGGCCCTGCGGAAAAGCGGTGTACCAGAAGTGGTTGCAATATATCCATAACAAGGTTTATATCTAATTTTAAAGAAAGATTAAGAAACCGCTCTGCACAACACCACATGGATCCGGGCGCAGCAGGTGCAGTATGTGCCTCCGATTCCTGGACCACCTCAAAACAATGTATTGTACATGTTTTGGGCGCGGTGCGGTGCGGGAGGTATCAGGCACAGTGGAGATTGAACCCTCCTTACGGAGGGCAGGTGTCGATATGGAGTTGTGCCTGGCACAACGGGATGACAGGAGCTGGATCTGATCGAGACGCTGGGCCAACGCCAGTGCAGCGCGCCCGGTTTCCGGGATAAATCTTCCCGGGAGCGTCAGAGAGTCAGGATCTATTAGCGACGACTGGAATTGACCCGGTGCACACCGGGGCTGCAGCAGAGAGTGGCAGGATATTCGGAGATTTTTCTCTTTGTATTCTCCATGCTCTGTTACCTTCCGTCAACTGTTTCCCTTCCACCCCACAGTTGCCGGGTTAACCGGAAAGGGTTGCCATGCCGGCACGTTCGGCACGGAAGCCCGGCGCAGGCATCGCTCTGCAACAGAGTGGTGCGTCACGCTATAACCACGAAGGGTTGATTGAAACATGCCCAAGATTAACAGACCACGCAGAGGATCCCTCGCGTATAGCCCGAGAAAGCGGGCGAAAAGCCCGGTTCCCCGATACGGTTCATGGCCAAATTACACAGGAACCCCGGCCGTGCAGGGATTTGCAGGTTACAAAGTGGGGATGACCCATGTCATAATGGTCGATGACCACAAGAGCAGCCCCACCGAAGGCAGGGATGTGATGGTGCCGGTGACCGTGGTTGAGGTCCCGCCCATGCGGGTGGCAGGCGTGCGCGCATACACCGAGGATTCCTATGGTAAGCGTGCGCTGACCGAGGCGTGGGCGACTGATCTTGACAGGGAGGTCTCCCGCAGGATCAATCTCCCGAAGAACCACGATACCGCTTCCGCCCTTGGCGCCATCAAAACCGCCATCAGCGAAGGCCGTGTAGTTGAACTCTACGCTCTGACCTACACCAGGCCAGCGGCGATCACCGGTGTCCCAAAGAAAGTCCCGGATATTATGGAGATGCGTATCGCCGGTGGGAGCCTTGAAGATCAGATCGCCTACGCCGCTGATATCCTTGGCGGGGAGATCGCGATCTCTGATCATTTCGAAGCCGGCGAGTATGTCGATGTCACCGCCGTCACCACCGGCAAGGGTACGGAAGGCCCCGTCCGGCGCTGGGGTGTTCAGGTCAGGAAGCGGAAACACTCCCGTGGCGGCAAGAAACGTCACATCGGCAACCTTGGCCCCTGGAACCCGCATCACGTCAGGTGGCAGGTGCCGCAGATGGGTCAGATGGGCTACCAGCAGCGTACCGAGTTCAACAAGCGGATTTTGAAGATCGGCGCAGACAGCAACGATATCACACCTGCAGGCGGGTTCCTGCAGTATGGCGTCGTGCGCGGCCCATATGTGCTGATCAAGGGTTCTGTGCCCGGGCCAAGCAAGCGGCTGGTCAGGATACGCTCCGCGATACGACAGGGTGAACACGTTGTCCGCACGCCGACGATCGGTCACATCAGCGTGCAGAGCCAGCAGGGGTGATCAGCGATGAAAGCACAGGTTCGAACATTGACAGGTGAGTTCGCCCACGAGATAGATCTCCCGGAGGTCTTTGGCGAGGATTACAGGCCTGACCTGATAAAGCGGGCGGTTATTGCACTCCAGAGCACCAGGTTCCAGCCGCACGGGACGAACCCGTATGCCGGCATACGCACCTCTGCAGAGTCCTGGGGAAGCGGCCGCGGCGTTGCTCAGATACCGCGCATAAAGAACGGCAACAGGGCTGCCAGGGTCCCGCAGGCAACCGGTGGCCGCGCGGCGCATCCGCCGAAGGTCGAGAAGGTTCTTGTCAGGCAGATCAACCGGAAAGAGAAGCGCAAGGCTCTCAGGTCCGCCATCGCCGCCAGCACCTACCCTGATCTTGTCCAGGCGCGCGGGCACCTTTTTGAGGGCAGCCTCCCGCTGGTCATGGAAGATCGGTTTGAGGGTCTCACCCGGACAAGCGACGTAATCGCCGCTCTCTCGGCGGTAGGCATCTACGCCGACGTTGAGAGGGCGAAGGGCAGCCGGAAGGTCCGTGCTGGCCGGGGAACGATGCGTGGCCGCCGTTACAAGCAGCGCAAGAGCGTTCTCATAGTCACCGGCACCGAACCGCTCCGTGCGGCGAGAAACCTTGCGGGTGTCGACGCCGTGGCCGTAAACCAGCTCAACACTGAGCTGCTGGCGCCAGGCACGCAGGCCGGACGTCTGACGGTCTGGACAGAATCTGCAATCAGGAGACTGGAGGAGTTCTCATGGTATTAAAACACCCGTTTGTCACAGAAAAAGCGATGCTGATGGTCGAAGGCGGGAACGAACTCCAGTTCATCGTGGAGAGGGATGCCAGCAAGCAGGAGATCAGACGCGCGCTGGAGTCAGCCTTCGGGCAGGAAGTGCGCAGTGTCCGCACAATGATGACCACAAAAGGCCAGAAAAAGGCCATTGTATCGTTTGCGGATGCGAAAGCGGCTGAAGAGATCCTCAGCCGGCTTGGAATCATTTAAGGTGGTGGACGATGGCACACAGGATTATAGCGCAGAACCGTGGAAGGGGCGGTCCAACATATCGTGCACCCTCGCACCGGTATAAGGCGCCGCTGCGGCATGCAGGAAAGAGAGACTCCCTCGTAAAGGGGCTTATCGTCGATATAGAACACGATCCCGCCCGTCATGCCCCGATTGCACTTGCACGGCTTGAGAACGGCGAGAAGATCTACATGCTCGCGACAGAAGGACTGGGCGTTGGGGATACAGTCTCCTGGGGCAGCGGGGGCGCTG
This sequence comes from Methanomicrobiaceae archaeon, assembly GCA_022837745.1. Classification (GTDB taxonomy): domain Archaea; phylum Halobacteriota; class Methanomicrobia; order Methanomicrobiales; family Methanoculleaceae; genus Methanoculleus. Next base: position 39,477 of record JALHIW010000001.1, read on the forward strand.
TGAAGAACGGCAACACCCTCCCGCTCCGGGAGATTCCGGTCGGTGCATACGTCTGCAACATCGAGGCCCGTCCAGACGACGGCGGCAAGTTTGTCCGTTCAAGTGGCGTCCAGGCGCTTGTCATTGGCAAGGCCGATGACGGCAGAGTCGGTGTCCGGATGCCGAGCGGCAAGAACAAATGGTTCAACGGCGGCTGTATGGCAACCGTCGGTATCGTTGCCGGTGGCGGACGCGGCGAAAAACCATTCGTCAAGGCAGGAAAGAAGCACTTCCATGTCAGGTCATCCGCCGAGAAGTGGCCCCGTGTCAAGGGTGTGTGCATGAACGTCATCGACCACCCCTTCGGCGGCGGTGGGCACCAGCACTGCGGACGGCCAAAGACCGTCTCCCGTGGTACACCTCCAGGCAGGAAGGTCGGGCATATTGCCGCCCGGAGAACCGGTAAGTGGAAGAAGTGAGGTGTGAAGCATGGCAAAGAAAACACAGAAGCGGATGCCGCGGAGGCGCGAGGAGTTCACCTACCGCGGCCACTCCATTGCGGACCTGCAGCAGATGGCTCTTTCCGAGTTGCTGCCGCTCATGCCGGCCAGGGCGCGCAGGAAGTTCGACAGGGGTCTCTCCCGGGAGCAAGAGAAACTCCTTGCCGATATTCGGTCTGGAGAGGCACCCCTACGCACTCACCTGCGCGACATGGTCATCATGCCAGAGATGGTTGGGAAGACCGTCGAGATCCACAACGGGAAAGAGTTTCAGAAGGTTGAGATCCAGCCAGAGGCGGTCTTCCACTACCTTGGAGAGTTTGCATTGACCCGTAAGAAGGTCTCCCACGGCAGCGCCGGTATCGGTGCGACCCGTTCGAGCAAGTATGTCCCGCTGAAGTGATGGAAATGGCAAGAACAGGTTATTCGACAGAGATTGAAGGCGAGAACGTTGCTAGAGCAAAGGCGAATGAAATTCCCGTCTCTCCCAAGCACTCGATTGAGATTGCCAGGTTCATCCGGAACATGACCACCTCTGAGGCAAAGGCCTACCTCGCAGATGTTGTGGCGCTGAAGAAGCCCATCCCGTTCAAGCGATTCAAGAGGAACGTCGCTCACAAGCGCGGTCTTTCAAAATGGCCTGCCGGCCGGTATCCGGTCAAGGCCGCCGAGGCCTACATCCGGCTGATCGAGTCCGTCGAGAAGAATGCCGAGTACATCGGCCTTGATTCCACAAACCTCCGGATCGAGCACGTAGCGGCCAACCGGGGCCGTGGTTTCAGGGCATTCTTCCCGCGTGCGATGGGCCGCGCCACCCCCAAGCGCCGCGAGACCGTGAACATCGAGATCATCGTGACCGAGGTGGCGTAATGGCAATCGAGAAGAGATTTATCGCGGATGGCGTGCGCAACGTCCGGGTTGAGAAGTTTCTCATGAAGGAACTCAAGCGAGCTGGATACGGTGGCATGGATATAACCCGGACACCGCTCGGCACCCAGGTGACCATCTTTGCGGAGAAACCCGGTATAGTGATCGGGAAGGGCGGCAAACAGGTACGCCAGCTCACCCAGGACCTTGCAAGCGTCTATGGGATCGAGTCACCACAGGTAGAGGTTCAACAGGTTCAGAACCCCACATTTAATGCTCAGATCATGGCGGAAAGGCTGGCAAACGCTCTTGAGCGCGGGTGGTACTTCAGGAAGGCGGGGCAGAGCACAATCCGGCGTGTGATGGATTCCGGCGCTCTCGGTTGCGAGGTTGTCGTCGCCGGGAAACTGACCGGCGCTCGCTCAAGAACCCAGAAGTTTATTGAGGGCTACGTCAAGCACTGCGGCGAACCCAGTGAGACGATCGTCGAGAAGGGTTATGCAATTGCGATAAAGAAACTTGGCGTCATCGGTGTTCAGGTAAAGATCGTTCCGCCTGATGCAAAACTTCCCGATACTTTCGAAATTCTCGAGCCTGAGCCCAAGGGAATTCCGGCGCAGCCCCCGGTGGTTGAGAATGCTGATGAAGATGAGTTTGAGGAGATGCCTGAGGACGATTACGAGGAGGAGATATAATGGCAATCTTTCGTGCACACGAAGTGAGGCAGTTCTCCGATATCGAACTCCTCGAGCAGGAGCAGAAACTCTCCCTTGAACTGATCCAGGAGCGGGGCAAGGTCAGCGCAGGCGGAGCCACCGAGGATCCCGGGAGGATCCGTGAGATCCGGAGGACGATCGCACGGATCAAGACCGAGCAGAACGCACGACGGAGGAATGCATGATATCTCCCCGGAACATCCTGCGGCACGAACTGATTGGCCTGGATGTTCTGGTAGCTCGTGCGAGCAACCCGGCTCATGTGGGGCTGTCCGGCCGCATCGTTGGTGAGACCAGAAACACCCTGCTCATTCAGACCGGGCGAGGGGAAAAACGTATACCGAAGCGGTTAAGCGTCTTCCGCCTGCGGCTTCCCGATGGCGCGACCATCGATATCGATGGGTCGAGTATTGAGATGCAGCCGGAACGGCGGATCAGCATGCGCATTAAATAATCGAGGATGAATAATGGCACGAAACATTGGGTTGGGCGTCCCCATTCCGGAAAAGGAGTGTGAGGACGCAAATTGTCCGTTTCACGGCACTTTGCCGGTACGCGGCCAGGTGATTACCGGCAAAGTCGTGAGCGATCGTATGAACGCTACTGTTGTTGTGGAGCGTGAGTATCTCCACTACGTCAAGAAATACAATCGCTACGAGAAACGCAGGTCGAGATACCACGCCCACAACACGCCCTGTCTCAATGCCAGGGTGGGCGATCAGGTCAGGATCGCGGAATGCCGTCCGCTCTCAAAGACCAAGAACTTTGTTGTGGTTGAGGTGATGAAAGAATGAAGGCGATGCAGGCGAAGATCCCGCGTGCCCTTGCCACCGGCTCCAGGATGGTCTGCTCAGACAACACCGGTGCACGGGTTGTGGAGGTGATCTCGGTCGACGGCTACCATGGTGTTCGGCGGCGGCAGCCCTGCCTGGGCATTGGCGATATCGCAACCGTGAGCGTCAAGAAAGGTACTCCCGACATGCGGCGCAAACTCGAGAAGGCTGTGGTCATCAGGCAGAAGAAGGAGATCCGTCGTCCAAACGGCATCCGGCTCTCGTTCGAGGACAATGCCATGGTGCTCATCAACGAGCGCGGAGAGCCGAAGGGAACCGAGATCAAGGGTCCAGTTCCCCGCGAGATCGCGGAGCGTTTTCCGAAGATCGCCTCCATGGCGACGATGATAGTGTAAGGTGTGGTAAGGATGGTACGCATAACAAGCAAACAGCCAAGGAAACAGCGTAAAGCGCGGTATAACGCCCCAAACCACATCCGGGGGAGGTTCCTCACCGCCTCCCTCTCTCCTGAACTCCGGGAGAAGTACAGCACCCGCCGGGTTCGTGTGGTCAGCGGCGACACCGTGAAGGTTTTCCGTGGGGACTTCGCTGGCGATGAGGGCATCGTCGACGCGGTGGATATGAAGGCGTGCCGACTGGTGGTCCACGGTGTGATGGTGACGAAGGCCGATGGGACCGAGGTTCCAAGGCCGGTTGATCCATCAAACGTGCAGATCACAAAGCTCAACCTGAAAGACAGACTGCGTGAAGAGAGACTTGGGGGTGGTGCATAATGTCCAGGCATCTCAAGCGGCTGGCAGCGCCGGGGTCATGGCGTGTTCCGGCAAAAACAAAGAAATTTGTCATGAAGACCGCTCCCGGGCCGCACAACGCCGATGCCCTTCCGGTCGGTGTCTGGCTCCGGGAGCACCTTGGCCTCGCCCAGAACGCGAGCGAGGTCCGGAAGATGCTCCACCAGCGAGATGTCATAGTCAACGGTCGGGCCTGCAGGGATCCGCAGATGGGTCTTGGCGTCTTTGACATAGTCTCGATCCCGAAGATCGGGAAGCATTATCGCATCCAGCTGGATAAGCGGGGCAACTATATTGCGGTCGGCATCCCGGCGGAGTCTGCAAAGACCCGTCTATGCAGGGTCAGGGGTAAGACCACCGTCAGCGGCGGCAGGGTGCAGTTGAACCTTGGCTTTGGAGCAAATATCCTGGCCGACAATACCTACAGGACAACGGACTCCATTGTGGTGACCCTTGGAATAGATGGTGATGAGCGTTTCCAGATAGTCGATCACTTCCCCTTTGCAGAAGGGAACGTGGCCATGATCATAGGTGGGAAACACTCGGGTAAGGTAGGCAGGATCGTCGAGATAATCAGGACGGCAAGCCCTCTCCCGAATCGCATCGTCCTGGTGGATGATGCGACCGATGAGCGCTTCGAGACTATTGAGGACTATATCTTTATGGTCGGTCGCTCCGCGATTGCGCCTGAACTGGAGGTGGTCTCAGCATGAGCAATCCTATGCAGGAGATCTACATCGATAAGGTCGTCGTTCATATGGGTGTTGGAGAGAGCGGGGAGAGGCTGGTAAAGGCGGAGAAGATCATGCAGCAGATCACCGGCCAGAAACCTGTCCGCACCATAGCGAAGCGGACTCAGCCGGCGTTTGGTATCCGTAAGGGGGCACCCATAGGCTGCAAGGTTACGCTGCGCCGGGAGAACGCCGAGAAGTTCATCACGACCGCCCTTGATATAATCGATAGGCGACTGGCGCCATCACAGTTTGACCGGACCGGGAATGTCTCATTCGGGATCGAGGAGCATACCGATTTTCCAGGCATGTCCTACGATCCGATGGTCGGCATCTATGGGATGGACATCAACGTGGTGCTCGAGCACAAGGGTGTGCGGGTTGCACGTCGGCGAATCGAGCGAAGAAAACTGCCAGAGACGCAGAAAGTGAGCAAAGATGACGCCATCGCGTTCATGCGCGAGCGCTACCTGGTGGAGGTTTGAGGTATGGCTGAAGTGTCTGGAGCGCCCGCATCTGGCAAGGGCGTCAAAAAATTCGGTCGCGGAGCGAACGAGTGCCGCATCTGTGGCCGGAAGCAGGGGCTTGTACGTAAGTATGGCATCTACTTCTGCCGTCAGTGCTTCCGTGAGAATGCAAGGAAGATGGGCTTTAAGAAGCTGAACTAGGGGTGGAGAATATGGCACGACTGAATCCAATCGCCGATGCGATGTGTGCGATTAAGAATGCCAGCGACGCTGGAAAGAGCGAGGTCATTGTTGAGCCCGCCAGCAAGCTACTCGGTGCTATGCTCCGCGTTATGCAGGAAAACGACTTTATCAACGGCTTTGAGTTTATCGACGACGGCCGTGGCGGCCAGTTTCGGGTCCAGATCTCCGGCACGATCAATAAATGCGGCGCGATCACCCCGAGGTTTCCGGTGGCGATGGCCGAGATGGAATACTGGGAGTCGCAGTACCTTCCAGCGAAGAACTTCGGTATCCTGATCATCTCGACCTCAAAAGGTGTCATTTCCCACACGCAGGCGCGGAATGAGGGTATCGGCGGAGAACTGCTGGGATACGTCTACTAACGGAGGGCGAGAGTATGGGAATAATACGAAAGGTCAGGATACCTTCCGGCGTGAACGTCACGCTAGAAGGCGGTATGCTCACCGTCTCCGGGCCGAAGGGCAGACTGGTCCGCGATATGCGCTTCCCGCAGGTTGACCTCAGGATCGAGGATGGCTGTATTGTCATCTCGACCGCGTCTGACAAGAAGCGGTTCCTTGCCATGAGCGGCACGCTTGAAGCTCACGCAAAGAACATGATCCGGGGTGTCGTTGGGGGCTACGAGTACCGGATGAAGGTTGTATACAGCCACTTTCCGATTCAGCTCAAGGTGCAGGGCGATCGTCTTGAGATCAACAACTTCCTGGGCGAGAAACAACCAAGATCGGCAAAGATCCTGGAGGGTGTCACTGTGAACCTCGGAAACGACGAGGTGATCCTCACCGGTATCGACAAGGAGAGGGTTGGCAACACAGCCGCAAACATCGAGCACGCAACCAGGATCAGGAAGCGCGATCCAAGGGTGTTCCAGGATGGTATCTACATCACCGAGAGGGCGTGAGAATCATGGATGAAAAGAGAAGATTGATCCGCGTCCGCGCCAGTCACAATAAGCCAGCCTTCAAGAGGCGGGGGCTTCATCGGAAGGTGAAACTGGCGGATGTCTGGAGGCGCCCGCGTGGTCTGCATAACAAACAGAGACGGCAGTTCAGGGCAAAAGGCGCCCTTCCCGGTCCTGGTTATGGGGGGCCGACTGCAGTCCGCGGCATGCACCCGAGTGGCTATGAAGAGGTGCGGGTCTTTTCACCTGCGGACCTTGATGGGTTGAACCCCGAGACTCAGGCCGTCCGGATCGCTGGTTCTGTGGGTAACAGAAAGCGAGGCGTGATCCAGGAGATGGCCATGGAGATGGGGTTAAAGGTGCTGAACGCAAAGGATCTCACCCCTGTGGCCGGGGAAGCCGTCGCGGCCGAAGAAGAGGTGAGCGAAGATGAGTGATCTCGGCAACCAGAGACGAATGGCGGCCGCCATTCTCAAGTGCGGGGTCAACCGTGTCTGGTTCGATCCCGAACGGCAGGCCGATATTGAGGCGGCGATATCCCGGAATGATCTGCGGGAGCTCATTGGTGAAGGTGCGATCAGGGCAAACCCCGTGAAGGGGAACAGCCGTGGCAGGACAAGAGCCCGTATGGCGAAACGCTCCTACGGCCATCGGAAAGGGCCTGGCCGGCGGAAGGGTGCGGTCGGATCACGGAACCCTGGCAAACGTGCATGGATTCGCAAGATCAGGGCTCAGCGCCGTCTCCTGCGCGAGATGCGTGAGGAAGGCAGGATCGACCGCAGCGTCTACCGTCTTATGTACCGGCGGGCCTCCGGGGGACAGTTCCGGAGTGTCGCGCACCTGAAATCCCACGTTGATATGACGGCGGGAGGGATGGAATAATGGCAACCGGTCCACGTTACTTTGTGCCTTTCCGACGGCGGCACGAAGGAAAGACTGATTACTACAAGCGGATGGCGCTCCTCTCATCCGGGATGCCCAGGATGGTCGTTCGGAAGACAAACCGGCAGATCATCGTGCAGTTGATCGTTCCCGAGGTTGAGGGTGACCGCACCCTTGTGTCTGCCTACTCGACAGAACTTGCTGGCTACGGTTATGAGGGATCAGGCGCGAACACACCGGCAGCCTACCTTACCGGGATGCTGTTTGGTGTCAGGGCGCTTAACGCGGGTTATAGCGAGGCGATCCTGGATATAGGGCTTGCCCGGGCAAAACCGGGCGCGCGCGTCTTTGCCGCTCTCAGGGGAGCAGTTGATGCGGGTCTTAACGTTCCCTATGGGGAATCGATCCTCCCTGCCGAGGAGCGACTCAGGGGCGCTCACATAGCAGAGCATGATCCCGATCGGGCTGGTAACCTGGTGGAGAACGTAGAGGCTGTGGCTCTGGCCATCAAGAAGGAGCTGGTGTGAAAATGGCATACGTAGAGGAAGAATGGATTCCGCTCACCGGCCTCGGGCGCAGGGTCGCCGCTGGCGAGCTCACCAGTATCGATGAGGTGCTCGCAAGTGGCAGGCCGATCAAGGAGCCCCAGATTGTGGATGTCCTCCTGCCCGACCTTGAGGACGAGGTGCTGGACATCAACATGGTCCAGCGTATGACGGACTCGGGCCGGCGCGTGAAGTTTCGTACCACCGTGGTGGTCGGCAACCGGAACGGTTACGTGGGGTTCGGTCAGGGCAAGGACGTCCAGGTAGGTAACGCGATCCAGAAGGCAATAGCAGATGCAAAACTGAATCTCATCAAGGTCTCCCGCGGCTGTGGGAGCTGGGAATGCGGTTGTGACGCCGCCCACTCGATCCCCTTCGAGGTGACCGGGAAGGCAGGCAGTGTCCGTGTTACGCTGAAGCCCGCCCCGCAGGGCATCGGGCTGGTTACAGGGGACATCCCGAAGAAGGTGCTGGCGCTTGCCGGGATCAAGGATGTCTGGGCGTTCAACCGTGGAGAGACCAGGACGACCATCAACTATGCGAAGGCAACGTTTGAGGCGCTCCGGAAGACCAACATGGTCAGGATCGGGGGTACGGAGTGATGTACGCGGTAGTACAGGTGCGCGGTGTGGTCAAGACCAACCGCGAGATCAGGGACACCCTGAAGATGCTCCGTCTCCACCACGTCAACCACTGTGTTCTCGTGCCTGAAACACCTGCATATCAGGGCATGATCCGCAAGGTAAAGGATTTTGTGGCCTACGGTGAGGTGGATGAGGAGACCCTCGCCACGCTGCTGCGCACCCGCGGCAGGCTTACCGGTGATGAGAGGCTGACGGACGACTACATCCGTGAGCACACGCCTTATGCCGATATCGATGAGTTTGCGGCAGCGCTCTGCAACGGCGAGACGAGTTTTGCTGATCTGGTGGAGGTCAAGCCGGTGTTGCGGTTGCACCCACCTCGAAAGGGCTTTAAAACAATCAAGAGAACCTTTCAGCAGGGTGGGGCTCTCGGCTACTACGGCCCCCGGATCAACGATCTCCTCTACAGGATGAGGTGAATCTGATGCCCGTAAACAAGAGATCTAAATACAGGGGTTCACGGACATGTGGCGGCGGTACGCACAAAAACCGGCGTGGCGCCGGAAACAGGGGTGGACGTGGCAGAGCCGGGCAGCGTGATCATCGCTTCTCTCATTTCTACCTGAGGGGGGAGATATCCAACGGCAAGCACGGTTTCGTCAACAAGACTTCCGTGCCGGTATCCGCCATTGACGTTGGGGATATCGACCAGATGATCGAGGCGCTGGTCAGCGAAGGGTTTGCCGCCCGGGAGGGTGATCTTATCACCCTCGATGCCACCGAGATCGGCATCGAGAAAGTGCTCGGCGGTGGACAGGTGACCCACAGGATGAGTATCTCCGCCAGGGCGTTCTCGGAACGGGCCCGGGCAAAGATCGAGGAGATGGGCGGTCAGGCAATGACCGTCTGATCCTCTTTTAAGGTGAAACCATGGGAGATCTGCTGGATCGATTTGAACCCATCCTTGCAGCAATGCCTGCAGTCCGAAACCCGGAGGGGCATGTCCATTTTAAGAACAAACTTATGTGGACGGTTGCGATTCTGCTCCTCTACTTCACGTTGACGAACATCGATATATTTGGGCTCTCGCCGCAGTCACAGGATCTGTTCGGAATGTACCGCGCCCTGCTTGCCGGTGCGAGCGGTTCGCTTCTGCATCTCGGTATCGGGCCGATAGTCACCGCGTCAATTGTGCTGCAGCTGCTCAAGGGTGCCGACCTCCTGCAGATCGATACCAGTGAAGCCCGCGGGCAGGTCATGTATATGGGCCTGCAGAAGATGCTCATCTTCGTGATGATCGTGATCGAGGGGCTCCCCATGATCGTTGGCGGGATGATGCTGCCCGATCCGGCGGTGGCTGCGGAGTTCTTTGGCGGGAACACGTTCATCGTCTCGGTCCTGATCTTTCTCCAGATCTGCCTTGGCGGATTGCTGGTGGTCTTCATGGACGAGGTCGTCACCAAGTGGGGCATCGGTTCAGGTGTGGGGCTCTTCATCGTTGCCGGGGTCTCTCAGGGTCTCGTGAACGGTTTCCTGAACTGGCAGACAGGAACAGATCCCTTCCCGATCGGGTTCTTCCCGAGGCTGTTTGCGGTGGCGACTTCCGGGGTGAACTTCCTTGAGTACTTCGGGACGGACCTGCTCGCTCTCGTTACAACGATCGCCATCTTCCTGGTAATCGTCTACGTGGAGTCGACGCGCATCGAGATCCCGCTTGCGCATACCGCTGTCCGCGGCGCCCGTGCGCGGTTCCCGGTTAAACTCATCTACGCGAGCGTTCTCCCCATGATCCTTGTCCGTGTGCTGCAGGCCAACGTCCAGATGATCGGGATGCTGCTCTCGAACGCCGGGATCACGATACTGGGCGAGTTCCAGGGACAGGTGCCGGTAAACGGTCTGATGTGGTACATCGCTCCAATAAACCAGCCGCAGGACTGGATGTGGTGGATCGCTGACCTGGGGCATGCTCCATGGGAGATCCTGCTTCGGATGGGAATAGATGTCGGTGTGATGGTTATCGGCGGCGCGATATTCGCGCTCTTCTGGGTCAAGACCGCTGGTCTCGACTCGAAGGCTGTGGCCCGGCAGATCCAGAGGAGCGGGATGCAGATCCCGGGATACCGGAGGAATGTTCAGGTGCTGGAGAAGTACCTCGACCGTTACATCCCCAGGATTACCGTCATCGGCGGTGTCTTTATAGGCCTCCTCTCGGTAGTGGCAAACCTCTTCGGTGTGATCGGGGCGGTCGGTGGAACGGGATTGCTGCTTGCGGTGAGTATAACCTACCGCCTCTACGAGGAGATTGCAAGCCAGCAGATCATGGAGATGTACCCGTTCATGCGCGGTTTCTTCGGGAAGGAGTAGTTTTGATGACCCTGCCCGGCGGGCGGGGTCGGAGAACTCCCTCCTCCGGGAGAACCCAAAGTGAGTCCCACGGTAACTCGTCCTGACCGCCTCCCTCAAGACCGAATGGCGACTTTTTTTTTTGGTTCGGTGGTGCCGGGCGGGTTCCGAAAGGCATTACTCTTCGAGGCACGGATCTATCTTGCAGAGAAAAAAAAATACCCGGATTGGAGTGATAACGTTGGGAAAGAAAGTCGTTGTAACCGGCGTCCCCGGTGTAGGGAAGACCACCGTCATCAACGGGGCGATGGAGAGGCTGGCGGCCGAGGGCATCGCTTATGAGGCAGTTAACTTTGGCACATTTATGTTTGAGGCGGCCAGGAGGGAGAACCTGGTCACGGATCGCGATGAGATGCGAAAACTTGGTAAAGATGTCCAGAAACGCCTGCAGAAAGAGGCTGCCGCAGGCATCGCAGCCATGAGCGTAGATGCAAGCGTTATCATCGATACCCATAGCAGCGTCAAGACCCCGGCAGGGTTTCTTGCCGGACTGCCCGAATGGGTTCTCCATGAACTTATGCCCGACATCATCGTGCTTGTGGAGACCGATCCAGACCAGATCCTGATGCGTCGGCTGGGTGACCCCTCAAGAAGCCGTGACATGGAGGGTTCGCGCGCGATCGCCGAACACCAGGAGTTCAACCGTGCCGTTGCCGCTGCATATGCGATGTATGCCGGCTGTACCATCAAAATTGTCAGGAACGAGGATTTCCTGCTTGAGCATGGCATCGATGACCTGGTGAGTGTTTTGAGGTAACCCGATATGGTTGACCTGAAGAAGCAAGCCCCCACGATCGCACTTCTCTTTACCCTGCTGGTTTTCCTTTCATACAGCGTCAGCTGGGTGCGCCTGACGATCGGTACAGCAATGGATGTTGTGCTTGGCCCTCTCATCGATCCTGAGGGGTTTGCGGTGCCGTTTTTTGTCATGATCATCATCCTCTCGAGCCTGACAGGCCTCTATTCATCGCTCGTCCAGAAGTACACCATCGATTACGAGAAGATGCAGGAGACGCAGGCGAAGATGCGGGTCTTCCAGAAAGAGTTCCGGGAGGCGCAGCTCTCCGGGGATGAGAAGCGGATCAAGAAGCTCCAGAAGAAGCAGGAGCAGATGATGCAGGATCAACTCGAGATCTCCCGGCAGCAGTTCGTCCCGATGGCGATCATCCTTTTGCTGACGGTTCCGATCTTCTTCTGGATCCTCCTGCGGCTTCCGGCGGTCGGGGCAGCGGCTGATATTGCAACCGGGATCGTGATGCCATTTGCAGGGATTGTCAGCCTCTCCGCCACTGTACTTTGGTTTATACCTGCCTGGATAATCTGGTATATGCTATGTTCACTTGCGATGAGCCAGGTGATCCGCAAGTCTCTTAACATAGGTGGGATCTGATGCGGATCACCATCAGCGGCCCGCCGGGGAGCGGGACAACATCGCTTGCACGCTACCTTGCCGGGAAACACGGGTTTGACCTGATCTCTGCGGGAGAGGTGTTCCGGCAACTTGCGCGGGAGCACGGCATGGATCTCGCGGAGTTCGGGAAGTTTGCAGAGAGCGATCCTTCGGCCGATCGCATGATCGATGCCCGGCAGAAGGAGATCGGGGAGGCTGCCGATGATATCATCATCGAGGGTAGACTCTCGGGCTGGATGATCGTGAACGCTGATCTCCGGATCTGGCTCAAGGCGTCGCCTGAATGCCGGGCAAAGCGGATCGCGGAACGCGACGGGATGGATGAGGAGGCGGCCCGGGTCTATACTGAGAATCGGCAGCGCTCAGAGGCCACACGATACCGAAATTACTACGGCATCGAGATCGATGACCTCTCTCCATACGATATCGTTCTGTCGTCCGAGACTTTCGGTGTTGAGGCTCTTGGGGCCATCGTGGATACCGCGATCGAGTGTCTTCGGCGGCAAAGAGGCGATGTAGGGCAGTGAGCCCTTTCATCAGTTTCTTCTGCCGCAACCTCTTCTCTTCTCACTTTGCCACCATTCCAGAATACCGCCGCACCCCAATCCCTCCATTCGGGATGGAGCCGGGGAGCGGGGACCGCAAAGGAGGAAGAACATGGCGAACGCGGCGGCTCGCAGAACCCTGAAACGAGAGGTGCCGCTGGAGATTGGCCCGCGCGCATGCATCGAAAACTTCAACCCTGTTCTATATCTTGCAGTCTGCCGGCTAGATGAACCGGTGCACCCTCACCTGTTGAGAAGGCGATTCAAAGAGCCAGGTTTTTATCCCGGCAAATCCACACCCTCGCATATGAGCGAGGGTGAAGGTCGCTTTGTAAAGGGGCGCTGGGTTACTGACCCGGCCCCGGTACCTGAATCAGAACCGGAATCGGCACCGGTTGCCCCTACAGTCGAGGAACACCTGCATGAGGCATCTCAGTCGGTCAAAAAGGCGGTCGACGATGTGGTAAGCGCAGGCCAGCATCTACTCGGGACGCCGGAAGGCCACGAACACATCCAGCAGGCGGCAAAGAAGGCCGCAGAGGATCTCGAACGGGCGATCAACTCCTGGGCGGAGTCCGCACGTCAGGCGCTGCAGAGGCGGCGAGGCAGCTCCTGACGTGTGCGATGACCTCCGGGTTTCGTGGCAGCATGATGTGGCAGTAGCGCTCGGGGTGCCGGCCCAGGTTGGCAGGGTCTGCCGGGAGGATCTCCACACCTGCGCCCGGGAGGTGCGAGTCGGAGTGAGGGACGATGCCGTCGCCGGCATACGTCATTCTCCAGCCTTCTCCGGGTGCAAACTCAAGTGTCCTGCCGCCAAAAGCCGGGAAGAACGCAGGTGTTCTGGTGAGGTTTGCGGCCAGGATGAGCCTGTAGGCTATATCGTCGCGGGTGCCTGCCCGGGAGAGCGCCGAGGTGACCCTGCTCCCAGGGCGGAACTCCTGGACGATCAGGTCTTCCGTGGGGTCGTAGCCGCGCGGCACGAAGACCCCTGCAAGCCGCCGGATCACCTCCGGGCCCTGTTCCGGGTCGTTGAAGGCCTCGGCCATCGCTGAACCTTTGTTCGGAGGGCCGATCCCCACAAGGAACCGGACATCCTCCTCGCGGTCGCTGCCGTCGATGACCTCCAGGAGGTAACGGGCGATACATGTTCCCATCGAGTGGCAGACGATGTCGACGGGGCCGCCATAGCCGTTCTCCTTCCTGCGTGCACGGATGAACTCCTGCAACGCCAGGGCTATCGCCTCCGTTCCATTCTCCTGGATTGCGGTATGGTCAAACTTCCAGCAGGGGAGCCCGGCATCCTGGAGTGCTGGGGCGAGGTGGTTCCATATTCCGGGATGGCTCCGCCAGCCGTGGACGAGGACGACCGGATGTCTGTGATCCATCAGCATAACCCTGCAACCTCCTTCTGCCTGCGACGGTTCATCCTTCAGGTGTTTGACACCCCGCCACAATGTAGGTTTCGGCAGGGGTGTCAGCCGCCAGCCATCAAGTTTGCCTTCAGGAACGCACCTGCCGGCATAGGATCGGCGTTTTGCATCTTCGCGCGCCGAATCAGTCGCCCTAACAGGATCGGTGTCTGGCTCGATCTCGCAAAGGATCTGTGGTTTTCTGGAGGATGAGTCTCCGCAGAGCCATCATCGGAAAGTCGTCATCTGGTAGTCCGGCATACGCTACCCGCCGTAATGATTGTCCTTCCTTGTCGATGAAGCCGGGTTTGAATAGATGTATAAATAAGAGATTCGCATCCCGAAGGTCAGTCAAGCCAACCGCTTCTGATGTTACCCTGGGAAACCCTACCGGAGGGGAAGAGCCCCCCCGGTCAGGCAACCCGGTGTCAACTCACTTCGATGCTGTGCTGGTACTCCCGACCGGCATCCCCATCAAGCGTCAGGCTGACCTCTCTTGTCTCCCCTGAGGGGATGAAGATCGTTGTCGAGACCTCGTCCCGGACAAAACCCTTCTCTTTGTCGATCAGTTTTGCTGTCACGGTGACGTTACCGTCGGCCCCATCGTTCTGGATCACCGCTTTCACGTTGTAGACCAGCCCTCTGGCAAGACTGAGATCCTGGGTGGCGGAGTCCTCCACGACCCTTGGTTCGGGACCGCCGAGCCCCGTGCAACCGGCTGCCAGCACAAGGACAGCAGCCAGGACCACAAGAAGTATCTTCCTGCCCATATGTTTATGATCACGCACACAACTATTTATATTTGCAGGAACCCACGGGTTGGATCCATGGATCAGATCAAGTCAACGATCCAGCCTCTAATCTATCCACCTTTTCCGGCGGTATGACCGGCTGCCATCCACCATCTCCAGGCGGCGCCGGCAGGGAGGGCGAATTGCCGGTGGGAAGCCGTGCATGAAACGGGAATGAGACTATCCGGAGACCCCCCCAGGCTGGGATATAACCCCATGAACTTCGCAAAAGAACTCTTATTTTGGGGCTTTTTCTTATGGCGTTTATATACAACTGCCTCGCTTCTGAATTCTGTCCCAGCCTGCAGGAAGGTTCACCCCGTCGCGGCACAATCTGACGGGACATGTTTGATGGCTCCACAGCCTCCAGCGGTCCGGCGCTCTCGTTGCCCGCGTTTTTCTTACCATCCCCGGTACCTCGATCTGACCCGCTCAGGGAGGATGCAGTGCCGGAAGACCCACTCAAAGTAGCGGTCGGTCATCCCTGCAATGAAATCCCGTGCAGCCTCCGCTGGTTTTGCGGTGGCGGTGTAGGCGCTGGATACCCATGGCGCATCGATAAAATCACTGTACACCGCTGAGTCCTTCCGCTCATCTTTGAGGTCCTCGATGATCTGCTCGAAGAGGTAGCGGAACATGAACCGGATCTTCTCCCGGTTCCTGACAAGCCTCTCGTTCTCGTAGATCTTATGCCTGTTGAACTCCTTGAAGGCCACAATAGACTCTGATGCTGCCTCCGAGAATGCGATGAGGTCTGTATCATAACTGTTCGTGATGACGTCCTTTATTAGAACGTCAAGCACTACCCGGTTGATATCAGAGAACTCCTTCTTATCTGCTCTCTTTATCCCGAAAACTGCCATGCAACTCTCAGGGAAGGCAGCGAGCTCGCTCTCGTCCATCACCTCAACCTCAAGGGCGTCTGCAAGATCGCGGCCCAGGTATGATATGCTGTCGGCGCACCTGACGACGCACCCTTCGGCGGTAAGAGGGAGTGCGTCGCCTCCGGCCTCGATTCGGTGGAATTTTGCCGCAAACGAGTCCCAATCGGCCTCACCCTCGGGCGCAAGGCACCGGTCGTGGGTCTCCCCGTTGTGGCAGAGGACGCCGTCCAGCACCTGCAGCGTGAGGTCGCAGTCCTCGATGCTGTCCAGGAACCGGACGCCCTGGACGTTGTGATGGAACCCCCTGATCCCGTATTCCCGGCAGAGTTCGTCGAGGTACCCCTCCCCGAGGTGGCCGTATGGTGTGTGACCGATGTCGTGACCGAGAGCGATCGCCTCGATCAGGTCTTCGTTCAGGCCGAGAGCCCTGCCGATCGTCCGCCCGATCTTTGATACCAGCTGGACGTGCAGGACACGGTGGGTGATGTGGTCGTTCTCGACCAGGTAGAAGACCTGGGTCTTGTCGATGTAGCGGGCGTAGGCCTTTGAGTGAACGATCCGGTCGGCGTCCCTGGAGAAAGGGGCCCTGATGGCAGGCTCTTCCGGCTTGCGGCCGGAGCGCCTGATGTAATCAACGTTCCGGGTTGCCCGGGGCGAGAGGAGCGACTCACGCTCGTCCATGCTCCTGGCCATCCTCTCATGAATGTGCGGCGGGATCTCCATCGGGCCTCATCCGGTGCGGTCTCTTCTCCGATAGAGAGTTCTCGGCCGGGAGAGGGGATAGTTCTTTCTCTACCGTGATCGAGCCGCTCTTCCGGGATATACGGGAAGGTTATCATGCAAAGCAGCGCCGTTTCCTGTGGATGCTGGAGGGTCTTTTGGTGCCTGCGGTATACTGACCACCGCAATCCGGGGATCTTCCCGCCTGTCAGTCAGTTCTATAATGAAAGATATACCATTGTAAAAAGAATGACCGCGGATGTACTCCTGATCAACCCGCCGGACACGAAGTCCAAGTACAAGAAATACTTCAATATCAGGATACCCCCCCTGGGTATCCTCTACATCGCTGCAGTACTCGAAGAGAACGGCGTGGGCGTCGAGGTTATCGACTGTGCCGCGGGAGAGATCGATTATTCCGGGATCGAGAAGCGCGTGGAAGAGGCCGAACCGTTCCTTGTCGGCATCACCTCCACCACACCCCTGATCCGCGAGGCGCTGCGTTCGGCTGAAGCGGTCAGACGGGTATCCGATGCATACATCGTGCTTGGCGGGCCGCACGCCACGTTCATGCACAACGAGATCCTGCGGGAGAACGCCTCCATCGATTTCATCGTGAAGGGTGAGGGGGAATACACCGTTCTGGACCTCTACCGAACGCTCAGAACGGGTGGCGGCCTTGCAGCGGTGGATGGCATAGTCTACCGCAAGGGAGAGCGTGTCGTCGAGAACCCTGACAGACCTCCGGTAGAGGACCTGGACACATTGCCATACCCGGCCAGGCATCTTGTCCCCCGCGAGAACTACCGGGTCTTTGATGACAACTTGCCGGTCGCAACAATGATCTGCAGCAGGGGGTGTCCGATGCAGTGTTCGTTCTGTGCATCATCCGCCCTCCACGGGAAACACGTCAGGAGGCGCTCTACCGGGGACGTGGTGGATGAGATCCGGCAGATTCAGGACAATCTCGGGATCTCGGCCATCGGATTCATGGACGACACCTTCACTTTATACCCCCGCTGGGTTGAAGAGTTCTGCAGAGAGGTCATAGAACAGGATCTTGGCATCGAGTGGGGCTGTACCGCGAGAGTCGACAGGATCGATAGAAGCCTTATGGAGGTTATGAAAAAAGCAGGATGCCACACGCTCTTTTTTGGTGTGGAATCCGGAGACCAGGGGATACTCGATCGTGTCAAGAAGGGTACGCGTATCGATCAGATCAAACAGGTGTTTGCTACCGCACACGACCTCGGCATGAGGACGATAGCCTCGGCGGCGATCGGTCTCCCTGGAGAGACCAGGGAGACGGCAAATCGGACCATAAAGTTTGTAAAAAGCCTCAAACCGAGTTTTGCCCTCTTCTCGGTTGCAACACCGTACCCCGGGACGGAGTTTTTCAGGAAGGTTCATGAGGACGGCGGTCTGCATACGGATTGGTCCAGGTATGACCTGCTCTCACCGGTCGTCGAGACCTCGTCCCTCACCCTGGAAGAGATCAAGAAACTCCAGAAGAAAGCGTTCCGTGAGTTCTACCTCAGACCGTCGTACCTCATCCAGGGCCTGAGGCGGGAGGGTTTCTCTTTCTTAAAGATTGCAAAATCGGCTCTCTCCGCCTGAGGCGGTTTTTGTCGGGGAGGGCCTCACTCATCCCTCCGGGGGAGCGTCAGAAGAGAGCTGCGGGATTATAGGCCTTTGAATTGATAAAGTAAGCCGCTGGAGGGATTTGAACCCCCGACCTGCTGATTACGAATCAGCCGCTATACCACTAAGCCACAGCGGCAACTGCCCTAAAGCATTCCACCTCTAAAATTAAAAAGGTATCACCTCCCGGAAACCAGGACCGCACCGGCCACCATCAGGAATAGCCACGGATGGTGACGTTTCCCTCCTGCTGCTGGGCAGGCGACGGCGCGGTGATCTTGCCGAACTTCTGCTCGTAATCGGCGATGCTCTTTGAGAGCACCTCGACGAGATTCTTCGCGTGTCGAGGACTGATCGAGACGATTGCCTTCGCCCGCGCCTGGTTCGCGGCCGGGATCTCGTGCAGGAAGAGGAAGGTGAACTCATCCTCCTTGTAGGCGATCTGGATCCGGTTCGAGTAGACCGGATCGAGGTTTGACGGGATGTTGACAGATATCTCATGGTTAGCCATACTCATCTTTTATGACCCGCACTGGCATAAGGTTTGGTCTCTCAATGGAAGAACGACGCCATTTTGACCGGCGCCGGCGTGGTCTTCCCGCCATAATCCCGGCCACAGGCAACCCTGCCCGTTGAGAGCGAGGGCACGAAGCCCCTTGTTTTATAGCGTTGCCTTGCGCAACCTTTCCTGAAAGTTCCCGCTTGACAGAATGAACGAGTATATCCCTGTATCCGGCGTCATCGCCTGCCACATCTGTCCACGGCGCTACTACTTTGAGCGCTCGGATGAACTTCCCGAGTCGCCCCGCTACACCGTCTGCAAACAGGTCTCCATGCACCTATGGGAACTCCTCGACCCGGAGGAGATCTGGAGCGAGGTTCTCTGCATCCTCCCCGAAGTTCCTGATGAGGCCAGAGAACTATTTGACGGTTGTATCGCCGCCTGCAGCGGGACCTCCTGGCAGCGTCCCGTCCAGACCGACCTTGTCGTCGAGTCCGACCAGTTCGGCATTCGCGGCAGGGTTGACAAGGTCTTTGAGGATGGAACGTTTGCCATCGTCCGGTCGAGCACCGCCCCGAAAGCCGGGGTCTATGAGACCGACAGGATCCGGATCGCCTGCTACATCGCCTGCCTCCGGGAGACGCTCGGGCGTCCCGTTGCCGGGGGATACGTCGAGTATATCGCGAACGGTCTCTCCCGCTACGTCGAACCCCAGCCCCGGGATCGGCGGGCGATGCTCAGAGCAATCCGGGCTGCAAAAAGGGTGGTCGCGGGCGAGATTCCGCCCCGCCCCATCCGGGCGCCATGCGAGGACTGCCCTCACTTTGAACGCTGCACTGCAGGACCGCGGCGGCTCTCAGACCTCTTCTGAGAGAATGGGGCGGCAGGAGAGAACGCTTCTGTTACCCTTCAGTATCCAGCGTTCTCGAGCAGGGTCTTCGAGATGATGTACTCGCCCCTCGCCTCCCGGGTCGTGCCGACGATCAGCCACAGTTCATCGTCGTGCTCCTCCACGACACCCCTCGCCTCGATGACCTCTCCCGCCAGCGCCTGCCCGGCGTAGGTGTGGGTGAAGGAAAGCACCCGGCTGATCTCGTCCTGGTCCACGGCGTAGACCGCCGGGCTGTCGAAAGAGAGGGAGGCGTCGGTAACCGTCGCCTCGATCGTCGCCCGGCCAATCACCTTCCCCGCCCCGGTCGGGAGGGCGTCCAGGTCCGCGTATGAGCGTGTGTAGAGAAGGTCAAAGTATGTCCCCTCGAACTCGCCCCTGTTCCACTTCCGCTGCTCGTGCAGGACGAAGGCATCAAACGGTATCTCCGGCGCCCTCTTCTCGTAGACCTTCCGCCACATAGCGGTGCTCATCGGCGGGATCATGCCGGTCTCCACCAGGCGACGGAGGTGGCGCTGGGCTGTGAACCAGGCCTCGCCGTAGACCACGAGATCTATGTCCGATGCAGCGTTCTCGAGGCCGCAGAGTAGCGATCCCGTGCACCCAAACGATCCCGCCGGCAGGTCAAAATGGGAGAGAAGCCGTGCCACACGGTGGTCGCGGGCGGCCACGTTGCCGATCTCCTCCTCCGGTTTGTATACCCTGACCACATCCTCGCGGGGCACCCGGTGGACGGTGTCCAGATAATCCGGTTTATGTTCCCTGACCCAGGCAAACGCCTCAGAAAAATCGTATTTGCGGTAGCGCCGCCCTGCAGGGTCTCTTCGCTCCCCTTCTGGGTCGGGAACGTAGCGGAGGATGCACCCGACCCGCTCGTTGTTGTCGTATGCCGAGACTGCGTAGAGGCATCCATCGCGGTCCTCGATAAAGTCACGGAGTCGTATCGGCCGCATGTTTCCACCGGAGTGTCTCCAGGAACGCCTCCACTGCCTCCCATTCCGCTCCCTTCCTCAGAATGCGCCGTGCGGAGAGGTTGACCACGGTGCTTGGCGTTCCGGGAAGTTCCCCCCCGTCGATCAGGTAATCGTGGGGGGCGGAGACCTCATCGGGGCGGGTCGGCGCGATGTCGTCCGAGATGTTCGCGCTGGTAGACGTGATAGGGGCATCGAGTCTGCTGATGAGCTCTATGGCGATCTCGTTGTTGGGCCACCGGATCCCGATAAGACCCGTCCCTCCTGTGAGGATCTCCGGAAGACACGATCTCGCCGGGAGGATCACCGTCACCGGGCCCGGCAGGAACTGCTTGATGAACGCCCTTGCGAGATCGTCCACCTCCGCGATGGTTTCAAGCATCTCCATATCCGAGACCGCGACCGAGATCGGTTTGCCGACCGGTCTGTTCTTGGCCTCATACACCCTCCTCACCGCATCCTCTGAGAGGGCGTCCGCACCCAGGCCATAGACCGTCTCGGTTGGGTAGACTACGAGGCCGTCACGCCGCAGCACCAGGACAGCCATATCGATCGGATCCATCAAAACTCACGCCCCCGCACCCGGTTGATATCAAAGACCGCTGTTTTGCTGATGTGCATCACGGCAAAAACCCCTGCCTGAATGGGGTCGGTCACGACCAGGTCGGCATGCTGCGGGACACTCCCGGCCATCTTAAGGGCGATCACCGGGATGCCTGCCGCCCTGACCCGGTCCACAGCACGCGAGACCTCGCCGCCCATCAGCGATCCGGCGAGCACCAGTATCGACGCCCTGGGGAGTCTTGCTACAGCGTCGACGGCGAGCGCCAGGTTTTGTTCGCCGACGAGGGGGATCGTGTCCACCGATATCCTCTCGCCGCGGATGTTGTGCCGATCCGCCTCGTTCACTGCGCCCATCGCCACCTGCGCCACCTGCGCCCCGCCGCCGATGATGATCACCCTTGACCCGAATATCCGGGAGAACGGGGGGTAGGTGGTGACTTCGATGACAGAAGGCACACGCGCAAGGTCAGCGACCATGTCGCCGTGGTTCCCGCACTCGTTGAACTCGAGGTAGATGGAAGCCCTCCCGGCGTTCGGGCCGGAGGCTATGATCGACTGCTGGATCATCTGGATGTTGGCCATATAATCCGCCATAACGGTGGCCACGTCGCGCAGCACACCCGTCCTGTTCTCTGTGATGATGCTCAGGGCGTACATATTGTCGGTATCGTTGCTCATGACCCCCTCCGGCAGGAGTTTGAGACCTCCTCCAATCTCTCCAGAAACAGGGAATTTTTTGTCATATTCGCGCTGGTGGATATAATTGTTCCTCATGAGGGTTATAGGTTTTCGGTGAGCGAGGGTCGCTGGAAAGAGGCCATCAAACAATAGTCGTACTGGTTTGATAAACCTCTCCAGCGACGGATTCCGGGGGGTGGCCGGGTGGTGGGGGTGTTTCCACCCTAAATGGAAGAGAGTTTCCGGGTGACATACCCAGACATGGGGGGGAAAGTTCCTTTCCCCCCGCGGTGGCGATTCTCCATCGATACAGTGTCCGGCGTAGCATCACTACTGTCATATTTGAAGGCTTCTGGAAAGGGTCTCCTGAACAGACCCCGGGCAGGTGGTGCCCATCAATAAGGCTTATGGCCTATCAACAAGAGAATTGTCTTCTCGTGGATGGCAAACACCGCGCAGCCTATACAGTGATACTTCTCTTTGGTGTTATCAGCCTCTTTGGCGATATAATCTATGAAGGGGCGCGGAGCGTTGCCGGGCCGTACCTCTACCTCCTTGGCGCCGGCGCCCTTGCCGTCGGGGTTGTCTCCGGACTGGGTGAGTTCCTCGGCTACGCCCTCCGTCTGGCGTCGGGTTACCTGGCCGATGCCACCCGGCATTACTGGGCGTTCACCTTCATAGGCTACGGGATGCTCGTTGCCGTCCCGCTCCTCGCGCTTGCCGGATCCTGGGAGATTGCTGCCCTCCTCCTCATACTTGAGCGGGTGGGGAAAGGCATCCGGGTGCCTGCACGCGATGCCATACTCTCTAACGCCACCGCGGCGGTCGGCAGGGGATGGGGGTTTGCCGTGCACGAGGCTCTCGACCAGATTGGGGCTATCGTCGGGCCGCTCCTGTTCGCCGCCATCTTCCTGCTGGATGGAGATTACCGGGGCGGATTCGCACTCCTTGCCGTTCCATTCGTGCTGATGATTCTTGCGCTCCTCTTTGCGCGGCGCAGGGTGCCGGAACCTACGTCGCTTGAGGGGAGTGGCCCTGCCCCCGGTGAAGCCCTTTCCCTTCCCCGCACCCTGCTACCCTACGGTCTCTTCACCGCGCTCACCATGGCCGGGTTCGCGACTTTCCCGGTCATCGCCTACCATTTTGCCGTTACCGGCACGGTCACGGAAGCAGAGATCCCGCTCTTCTACGCTGTTGCCATGGGGGTCGATGCCGTTGCGGCGCTCGCCATCGGCCGCGCGTATGACCGGTTCGGGCTTTCTGTCCTCCTCTCGGTGCCTCTCCTCGGCATCTGTATCCCCTTCCTGGCCTTCGGGACAGACCACGCCCTGGCCTTTGCCGCCGTGGTGCTCTGGGGTGCGGCGATGGGTGCGCAGGAGACGGTCCTCCGGGCCGCTCTTGCGGACTACACCCGTATCAGCAAGCGCGGGACGGCCTACGGGGTATTCAATACGGTCTACGGGGCTGCCTGGTTTGCCGGAAGCGCTGTCATCGGCTGGGCCTACACCTTCTCCATCCCCTCTGTCATCGGGTTCCTGGTGCTGATGCAGGTCCTGGCGCTGGGGGCTTTTGCCTGGATGAGTCGCGGGTTCAGTTCAGCGGCAGCGTCCTGAGTATAAAAGGGGTTATAGGGCTCCCCGGGAAGCCCTACCAGGGATATCGGGGCAAGAGATCTCTGGCCGGGTTTTTCCTGGATATTCTGGCACTATCAGAGTGGTGCAGCAGGGGGAGAGGGATCCGGGCACGCATCAGCGTGCCCGGATCTCCTGCGCCACCCTGCGTCCGAGTTCGTATGCTCTGGTGAGTTCATCAGCGTCGGGACGGTAGTTCACCTGGAAGCCGCCATCGATCACCTCGATCCCGGCTTCTTTAAGCGCCTCTTCGATCTTGGCGACCGCGCCGCCCATGCCGCCGTGCGATCCGAAGCCGCAACCGATCTTCTTTGCCGTCAGGCGGCCGGGCTGGAGGCCGCGGAGGTAACTCAGAAACCCGGCCACAGTGGGGAGAACCTCGTCCTGGAGCGTCGGCGACCCCACAAGGACAGCCTTTGAGTCGAGGATCTCTGTGACGATATCGCTCCGGTGCGTCCCCTCGTAGCGGCCGTCGCGCAGGAGGCAGACACGGAGGTCGACGCCCTCTGCCATCACGCCCTCGGCGATCGCCTTTGCCAGCATCGTTGTCGAACCGTGCATGGTGTCGTATACGATCGTGACCTTATCCTTTGAGACGCCATGACTCCAGTCGGTGTAGGCTTTGAGGATCTCCCCTGCGTGCGACCGCCAGATGATGCCGTGGCTTGGTGCGATCATCCGTATATCGATCCCGAGATTTCCAACCTCGTCGAGTTTCTTCAGGACCTTTGGTGCAAGCGGGATGATCAGGTTCGCGAAGAACTTCTTTGCGTGCGCCATCGCAGCATCGATCCCAAGTTCGTCGTCGAACCGCGCAGCGCTTGCGACGTGCTGGCCGAAGGCGTCGTTTGGGAAGAGGATGGCGTCCTCGCCAAGGTAGGTGAACATAGAGTCAGGCCAGTGGAGCATCGGCGCTTCCAGGAACGTCAGTGTCTTCCCGCCGAGGTCGAGGGTGTCGCCGCTCCTGACAACACGAATCTCCCATCCTGTCGTGTCGTAGTGTCTGGCAAGACCGGCTTTTGCTCGCGCTGTACAGTATATCGGGGTGCCGGGCATCCGCCGCATGAACTCTGGCAGGGTGCCCGAGTGGTCCATCTCGATGTGGTTCACGACGATGCAGTCTATCTCCGCCGGGTCGCAGACCGACCTGATGCGCCCGAGCACCTCTTTCTCAAACCCGTGGTATGCGCCGTCGATGAGCGCTGTCTTCTCACCCCGGACGAGGTAGGCGTTGTAGGTTGTTCCCGGCAGGGTGTAGCCGTGGTACTCCCTCAGGTTCCAGTCGATTGCTCCAACCCAGTGTACACCGGGTGCAAGTTCTACAGACTTCATCTCCATATCTTCATCTCCTCTTTGTTCGGTATTATACGAATATTCTATATTATCCGAACAATTGATATATCTTCGTTTCGATCTTACTCTATGGAGCCTGGGATGGGCGTCCGTGGAAGACCCGGCCGACCTAAGCCTAAACAGGAGATAGACCTCTACTCAACCCCTGAAGGGGCGCAGGTGATCGATAACCCGGTGCGGCGAGCGATCCTGGCAGCCCTCCATGAGCGTGAGCGCACATTTGAGGAGGTCGTTTTGCTTGTGGGCCGGGCAAAGTCCACGGTCTCAGTGCATCTCCAGGAGTTGGCTGCTGCTGGTATGGTTGGATCCCGCGCCGACCCTGATGACTCGCGGCGGAAGGTCTTCTACCTCACCGGCGATCTGGTCGCGAGCCTCTCACCGGAGGAGCGGCTGGCCGGGGACCTCGCCGCCTACGCTGGGGCATACCGGCCGGGTATGGGCGATCCCTTCGAGTTCTACCGTCTGGCGTTCCGGACGATCCGGATCGCACTCATGCATGAAGGGATCGTGCTTGACCCTCTCTTAACCCGGGCGGGAAAAGGTGTGGGCGGGGAACTCTATCCTGCGCTGGCCGACCCGGATACCGAACATTTCTGCACAAAGATTGCCCGGTTCTGGGAGGAGCATCACCTGGGTAGGGTCGAGGTCGAAAGACTGGATCCGCTCACCCTCCTCGTCTATGACTGTTTCGAGTGCGCCGATCTCCCGGTCACCGGCAGGCCCGCATGCGCTTTTGATTCAGGTATCCTGAGTGCTCTATTCTCCCATCACTACGGCCGGTCTGCAGCGGCGATCGAGACCCGCTGCTACTCGATGGGATTTGACCACTGCAGGTTTGAGATAACTCCGGAAGGGTCATGATCTGTGGCCCGGTCCCGGACAAACCCTTCCATCGTGCTCTTTGAACGATATCTCGAATCTCCCCGCCGGGATAATTGGCCTCTCCGCGCGGTCTGCTGTCCAGGTCCACCCATTTTATTTGGCCGCCGGTGCAGCCACCATTCCTGGCATGATGCTGGCCATGACCCTCCCCCCGCCCGGCTCCGGGCACACATTTTTATACCTTGCAGGACTGTAAACTCAATCTCCTTGATATGGGCTTAAAATCAGCTGAATTAAATAGATAAAGCCGCAATTTGATATGAACACGGTGACAGAAATGAAGCAATCAAAAACGGCAATCCTTGTCGCCCTGAGTCTCGTGGTCATCGCCAGCCTCATGGCTGCGGGATGCACGGGCACCGGGGAGACCCCTGAAGAGACAACCCTGACGGTCTTTACCGCCGCATCGCTCACTGGAGCCTTCACGGATATCGCCAGAGCCTACGAAGCGGAGAACCCGGGAATCAAAGTCGACCTGGTCTTCGACGGTTCACAGACGCTCCGCACCCAGATCGAGCAGGGAGCAAACGCCGATATCTTCGTATCCGCAAGTACAAAGCACATGCAAGCCCTCCAGAACAGCGGGTTCATGGATAATGATACTGTTTCAGACTTCGTCGGGAACAGCATGGCCTTGATAGTCCCGATCGACAACCCGGCAAACATCACCGGACTTGCGGACCTGGCAAAACCCGGCGTGAAGATCGTCATCGGGACAAAAGACGTCCCCTTCGGTGACTACACCCGTCAGGTGCTCGACAAACTGGCCGCCGACCCCGCCTACGGTGAGGCTTACCGGGAGGCCGTGATGAAAAATGTCATATCCGAGGAGACGGCGGTGAGCAACGTTGTGCCCAAACTGGCGCTCGGCGAGGCGGACGCGGCGTTCGTCTACAAGTCCGACGTCTCGAAGGAGGACCTGACCAGAGTGGCACGCATCGAGATCCCCGAGGATTACAACGTGCAGGCCACCTACCCGCTCGGCATACTGGCGAACTCGCCGCATAAGGCTGAGGCGGAGTCGTTCATAGAGTTCGTCCGGGGCCCGGCCGGCAGTGCCATCCTGCAGGATTATGGATTCGACCCCCTCCCGGCAGGGTCGTGAGGTGCTGCGGCACGCCGGGCGTGCGCGGTTATCAAGAGGGTTTCTAACCCTCTTCGTCGCCGCCCTTCTTGTGCTATTCCTCCTGTTTGTCACGTTGCCGGTTGTATCACTCTTTCTGCGGATATCGCCGGAAGCGTTCTTCCGCTCTCTCGCCGAACCGGTGGTTATCGACGCTCTCTCACTCTCGCTCACCACCGCAACCGCAAGCACAGCGATCGTCGTCCTCCTCGGGACGCCGCTTGCCCTTGTGAACGCCCGGCACGATTACCCCGGGAGGGCGCTCGTCGATACCCTCACAGATCTCCCCATCGTCCTGCCGCCTGCGGTGGCGGGCATCGCGCTCTTGATGGCTTTTGGGCGCCGGGGTGTGGTCGGGCAGTATCTCAATGAGTTTGGTATATCCATCGCCTTCACCACGGCCGCGGTTATCCTGGCACAGGTCTTTGTCGCCTCGCCGTTCTACATCCGGCAGGCAAGGGCGAGTTTCGAGGCTGTTGACCGCCACTACGAGGATGCAGCAAGGACGCTTGGCGCCTCCCCGGCAACCGTCGCCCTCCGGGTTACAATCCCGCTTGCATGGGGCGGGCTTGTCTCCGGTGCGATACTCTCGTTTGCCCGTGCACTCGGGGAGTTCGGCGCCACAATCATGTTTGCCGGGAACTACCAGGGCCGGACGCGGACGATGCCGCTTGCCATCTACACGACGATGCAGGGTGACATGGATGCGGCAATCAGCCTTGCGATCATCCTTGTCGTTATATCGTTTGTGGTTATCGCCGCGGTGAAGGTCATCACCCGGAGGAACTACTGATGCTTGAGTTTCGTGCCGTCCGAAAACTGCGCGACTTCGTCCTTGATCTCGCCCTCTCTGTCCTGCCCGGTGAGACGCTTGTCCTGATCGGGGAGAACGGCGCGGGCAAGTCCACGGTGCTGAACCTGATCTCCGGCATCCTCACGCCCGACGAGGGCGAGATCACGCTCGGCGACCGTGTCCTCTTCTCAAGCGAGGAACGGATCAACCTACATCCAGAGAACCGGAACATCGGCCACCTCTTCCAGTCCTACGCCCTCTTCCCTCACATGACTGTCGCTGAGAACGTGGCGTTCGGTCTCCGGTGCAGGAAGTTGCCTGAACCGGAGATCAAACGCGCTGTTGCTGAGCAACTTGAAACTATTAACCTCTCTGAACTCGCAGATGTCAACGTCGGCCGCCTCTCCGGGGGGCAGCGGCAGCGCGTGGCCCTTGCCAGGGCACTGGTGCTCGACCCGGATCTACTCCTGCTTGACGAACCCCTCGCTGCTGTTGATATGCGGTCCCAGGCCGCAATGCGCAGGGAACTTCGCGAGCGGATCCGGAAGACCGGCATCCCCTGCATCGTTGTCACCCACAGCCTCCGTGACGCCGTTGAACTCGGTGATCGCCTCGGCCTCATGGAGGACGGACATCTGGTTGCCGGTGGCAGGCCGGAGGAGGTGCTCCGGATGCGGGAGAACAGGTTCATTGCGAGTTTTGTCGGGTAGCAGGGTCCAGGAAGGGGGGTTTCACTATCTTTTGCATCTCCCTGTCGCGGACGCAGTAGAGATACTCCTGCGCGTAGCCGGCGTAGTCCCCGAAGTAGCCTCGTGCAAATTTTCGGATCCGTTCGCAGACTGCCCGGGTGCACCCCTTCCCGGCAAGGTCCGGGAGATATGCCTCTGTCATGATCCGGTAGATCCAGACGTCGACCGGGAACGCCTCAAAGAATCCAAACGCAAAGAGCAGCACGCAGTCCGCCGCCTTCGGGCCGACCCCCCGGAAGTGCATCAGCGCTTCTCGTGCCTCCTCGAACGGGAGGGCGGCGATCCGCTCTGCCCAGTCCGGGTTCTCCGCCGCATACAGGGCGGCCTCCCTGACCGCATCCGCCCGGTAACCGACCTTACACTCCCGCAGGTCTGTGCAGGAGAGCTCCGCCAGTGCGTCCGGTTCCGGGAACGCATACGCCCTGCCAAACGGTCCTTCTATCGGTCTCCCGTAACGCTCTGCCATGAGCGCGATCCGTCGCTTCACAGCAGGGATGTTCGTGTTTGTGGCGCAGATGTAGGAGACCAGGCACTCCCAGGGAGGTTGCCTGACCAGCCGCAGACCCATGCATTCCCGGATGGCAGCGCCGATCACTGGATCGCGATCGATCGAGGCGAGGATGGACGGGAGATCCTGGTCGAGACGGAGGTAGTCGTGGATAAACTGTGCATCCGCCCCGCTAAACAGAAGACGGTTTCCGTCCTGCCGTATCCGGATCGCCTCCTCGCCGACGACGCCGTTCCACCAACCGTCCGCCTCCTCCCAGCGGAACGCCTGCCCGCAGGAGAGCGTACGGTCGAGGTCTAACGGCTGGTCGGGCCGGAGCAGGATCGCTGTCATCGCCGGGGTGCAGAAAAATTCAGGTTATTCGGCCTTCTCATCCTTCATCTGCTGGTAGACGCAGGACTGGACGTCCTGGCCGAGTTTCCCGATCGCGTCCGCCCGGCAGCGGGCACAGTGTCGCATCTGTTTGATGTAGGGGGCGCAGCGGTCCTGCATATCTCGCTTCTCCGCCGGTGTCGGTGGGGTTATATCAGCGAACTTATACTGGGGTATGAGCGGGATGACGTTGAAGGTGAACGCTCCCATCTCGCCGGCCTTCTTTGCAATCTCCGGGATGTGATCGTCGTTGATCCCCGGGATGTAGACGGTGTTGATCTTTACAAACATCTTCTTTGCAACGGCCATCTCGATCCCCCTAAGTTGCTGGGAGAGCAGGAGTTCGGCCGCCTCGCGCCCATGATGCCTCTTCCCCTCATACTCGACCCAGGAGTAGATCTTCTCCCCGATCGCAGGGTCGACGGCGTTGAGCGTGACCGTAACGTTCCCGACATCATATCTCTCCAGGTCGTCGATCGATTCGGGGAGCAGTAGCCCGTTCGTGCTGATGCACATGATCAGGTGCGGGAACTCCTCGTGGACAAGCCGCAAAGTCTCGAACGTCTCGGGGTTTGCCAGAGGTTCACCAGGTCCCGCGATGCCGATCACCTTGACATAGGTGTAGTCCCTGATGACCTTTCTGACCAGGTCAAGCCCCTCCTCCGGGGTGAGCACACGGCTCGTCACCCCCGGTCGGCTCTCGTTAACGCAATCGTAGTCCCGCACGCAGTAGTTGCACTGGATGTTGCATCTTGGAGCCACGGGGAGGTGGCACCGCCCGAAGGCGTGGCATGCTTTATCGGAATAACAGGGATGTTCGCTGATCTTACGCAGTTGCTCCGGGTCGTAAGGAACCTCCCTGCCCTGGACTGTCGCGGTCCGGTACTCGTCGGCCATATGATATGATCTCAGTGGCGGGAGTTATATACTGATGGTTGCCGTCAACGTGGGAGGTGGAGGTTCTCAAACCAGCTCCCCCCTCTGGAATAGCGTCCCACACAAAATCCCGACCACACCTCGATGCAGATAGGGGGTGGTCTGCGACTATGCGCATCCCCCTGGAATCCGCCTCGGGATAGGGTCATCAAAATCGGGGCACACCCCATGGGTATTGATCTGACGGCCTCCCAGGGATCAGGCCACCTCCCCGGCATCAAGCGGCAACTGTTCCGCCCTCTCTTCCTCCCGTGCCCCGTTCTCCGGTTCCATCCCGAACCGCTCCTCGGCAGCCTTCAGGATCCGGCCGAGCATCCCGCTGTATGAGAGACCCGCGTACTTCGCCATCTTTGCAAGGTGACCGTCCCAGCACCAGCCGGGGTTCGGGTTGACCTCCAGGAGTTTCGGGTTGCCCTGAGCATCGAGCCGCCAGTCGAACCGGCAGTAATCGCGGCACTCCAGACGTTCGAAGAGTGAGATGCAGCACCTCACGATCAGTTTCTCGGTACCCTCCGGTAGATTCGCAGGTTTCGATGTGATCTTCCAGTAGGGCGAGTCCGGGAGCCATTTTGCCTCGTAGCCGCATATGCGGGGAAGGTCGGGTGGCAGCGCGGAGTAGTCCTCCTCGATTATCGGAAGCACCGTGCATGGTCCCGGGGGGTTTCCGATGATCCCGACGCTTATATCCTTACCGGTAAGGAACTCCTCGACCAGGAGCGAGCGGTCGTAGCCGAGCGTCGCTCGCAGGGAGTTGATGACATTGGAGAGTTCTTCGATGGTGTGGGCGATGCTCGCAGCGGTGATGCCATAAGAGGAGTCGCCCGTGTTCGGCTTGACGATCACCGGGAAATTCACCCCCACCTCATATGTCCGGTCACCCGGCGCGATAAAGCATGCCTCCGGCACCGGTATCCCCATCTCCTTTGCAATCCCGCGCACGAGGGATTTATCGTAGCAGAACGCGAGCGACTGCGGCCCGGCCCCTGTGTAGGGGATGTCCAGCATCTCAAGAAGCGCCGGTATGTGGAGTTCCCGCCCAGGGTCGTTGTTGAAACCCTCGTCGCAGAGGTTGAGGACATAGTCCACCCGTCCTTTCAGCCTCAGGATATCCCGGATCAGCGTCTCGTGCTTGCAGAGGTAGGTAAACCGGTACCCCGGCAATTCACGGAGGGCTGCCTTCATGCGATCGATGGTGTAGATGTCATCGTCGTCAAAGACGCAGGAAGGTTTCAGGGGATCGGGTTTGTCCGGGTCGCCTAGCAGCACCGCTACGTGTTTTGTCCTTCCCTGTCCTCTTGCCCTCGTCGTCGACCATTCTTTCCTTATCTGAGCGGTGACGATGTATCGGCGCTCCATCATGCCGAGATCCTGGTTGCGCTCTGACTCAGTGGCTATCTCGTGGAAGGCGATCTCGGTGAAGCCTGCCCGTACCAGGAGCCTCTGAAGCGCATCGGGGGTGTATAGGCGTTCAGCATAAAACTGGTCGGCCACAACACCCTTCTCAACGTCGGTGATAACCTCGCGGGATATCAGGCGCTGTTCATCCAGCGAGAGCGATCGTTCGCGGCAGACAAACATCCCGGTGTCGATCCACTCCCACGACCTCGGCTGGAAGTGCGCTTTGAGATAGCTGCCGTCGGCAACATCCAGCAGCAGCCGTCCCCAGGGCTTCAGAACGCGCCGGAGTTCGTTGAGGATCTGCATATCCTCCTCAACGGAATCGAAGTAGCCAAAGCTGTTCCCGAGGACGAGGGCTACGTCGTAGGTGTCGTTGCGGTATGGGAGCCTCCGTGCATCTCCCTCCCGGAACCTGACCGTAAGCCCTTCCTTCTTTGCGGTCGAGCGCGCGCGCTGGATCAGGTAGTGCGACCGGTCGAGCCCTTCGGCGCTATACCCCCTGCGCGCAAGTTCCAGGGTGTGTCTGCCCTGGCCGCAGCAGAGATCAAGGATCTTATCATCGGGCTGGAGGCGCAGGATCCGGATGATCCTGTCGATCTCACTCGCTGTGATCCTGGGATCTTCGACAACGTCGCCATCGGTCTTGAGGTAGAGGTTGTTGAAGATACCCCTCCACCAGTCGGGCTTTACATACATCTCCAGATTCGGGACCGGGCCTAGTGACCTTCTATCCCGGTGTTTTCCTCTCCGTTTGCTATCGGGAGGTTCATCGCCATTTGCCTCGCCGTTCATGCCTGTCAACGCCTCCAGGCTTTATTTCCGGAATAGGACCGGTATCCCATCTGGTTACAAAAGAGAACAGTTGTGGTCTGCATATCTGGATGATCATTCGATCGTATGGTATCGATAAAAGTGTTGTGCCATGGTTCCATCTCTCCGGCAAAACAACCCCATAAAGGGGGGTTCTTAGCAATGCTCCTCCCGGTTACGCACTGCCAGCGCACGGGGGTTGTGCCATGGACTTCCGGGCTGCATCTATATATGCAGGCAGGTTGTTTGAATATGTGCAGATTATCTGCATGGTTGAAGTATATGAATGAGAGATCTCCCCGCAAAGGACCCCGTTCATTTCAGGATCGCCCTCGCGAGTTTCACAAAGCGGTCTGTTCCGACTGCGGCAAAGAGTGCGAAGTACCTTTCAAGCCCACGGAGGGTCGGCCAGTCTACTGCCGTGACTGCCTCCCAAAGCACAGAAAACCCAGATTTTAACTTTTTTTAACCCGACCTCCCTAAACTACAAGCCGCCTCCTCATCAGTCTGATGGCCAGGCTGCAGAAGATCGCGGTCGCCACTGCTATCCAGGCAAGGTTGAGCAGGTTTGCCGCTGAAACCGCCTCGAGCGTTATCGCCCGGTTAATCTCGACAACATGAGTGAGCGGGAGGGCGGCCAGGGCAGCGCAGCGGACCGCATCGGGGAGGAGGTCGAGCGGGAAGAACGTCCCGGAGAAGAGGAACATCGGCGTGATGAAGAGGAATGAGGGGTAATTCAGCGTCTCGATGCTCGGGGTGATCGCTGTGAAACACATCGCGATGCCTGCAAAGAGGAGTCCTGCAATGAACGCGAATGGGATGAGGAGCAGGGAGGAGGGCATGGCGGCAACGCCGAAGAGTATGAGCACCGGGAGCATCAGCCCGGCGTAGATAACGCCTCTTGTGGCGCCCCAGATCATCTCTCCCGCAATCACCTCGTCGATGCTGACCGGTGTTGCGATGATGGCGTCAAACGTCTTCTGGTAGTACATACGTACAAACGAGGAGTAGGTGCACTCGTAGAAGGCTGAGTTCATCACAGATATCGAGACCAGGGCCGGTGCGATGAATACCGGGTAGGGGACGCCGTCTACCGCCTCTATGTAGGTCCCGAGCCCGAACCCCAGTGCCAGGAGGTAGAGGAGCGGTTCGATGAATGGAGGGATGAAGTTTACACGGTATGTCCTGAGGAAGGCCTCCAGGTTCCTCTGCCAGACGCTACCCACCCTCTGGATACACTCAATCATCGCCGCCTCACTCCCGCAGTTTCCGACCCGTGAGGCGCAGGAAGACGTCCTCCAGGGTTGCCGGACGGACGGTGATAGCCGCCTCGTGCCGGCAGAGATCGAGCAACTCACCCACAATCTCATCGGCGCGATCGGTAAAGACCTGGAGCATATCGCCGGCAACGTCGTAGGCCACGCCGAGTTTGTCCAGAAGGGCTGCAGTCTTTTCTGTCCGCTCGACCTCTATGACCTCGTTTCCGGCATACTCGCGGACGATCTCCGCCGGGGCGCCCTCGATCAGGATCCTGCCGTGATCCATGATCACAAGCCGATCGCAGAGGCGTTCAGCCTCGTCCAGGTAGTGAGTGGTGAGCACAAGGGTGTTTCCCTCAGCCCGGAGACCACGGAGGGTCTCCCAGATCAGGTGCCTTGCCTGCGGGTCAAGCCCGATTGTCGGTTCGTCGAGGATTAGCAGTTCTGGTTCGTTCACGAGCGCACGGGCGACGATCAGCCGGCGTTTCATCCCGCCCGAGAGTTTCTCGATCAGGACGTCCCGCTTCTCCTCAAGGCGCATGAACCCGAGGAGCCTCTCCGCCCGCTCTTCTGCCACACTCTTTGGTATACCAAAATAGCGGGCGTAGACCAGCAGGTTCCGGTATGCCGTGAAATCCGGGTCGAGATTGTTCTCCTGCGGCACCACGCCGATGCGGCTCTTGATCTCGCGGGGGTGGGTGTCCACGTCCATGCCAAAGACCTCCAGGCTGCCGCCGCTCTTTGGAGAGATGCACTGGATCATCTTCATGGTCGTCGTCTTCCCCGCTCCGTTAGGACCCAGGAACCCAAAGACCTCTCCCTCCCTGACCCGGAACGAGACACGATCGACCGCGGCAACGTCGCCAAACCGTTTCTCCAGGTCGTGTGCTGCGATGATATCCCCTATCCTCTCTCCCTCCAGGATAAGAGATGGGTTTTTTTGGATACAACATTCTTTCGCTCTCCGAGCCTCTCTGTGAGGGGTGCGCGGGGCCGCACTCTGCACCGCTGGTAGATAGAGAATCTGGTCGGGATCCCGGGTCTGCCATGACAGAGGATGCATACCCATTTCACCGGAGAGATCGCATCACTACGCTGCAAGCGATACCATGACCGATAGTGCTGAGATGGGGAGTGTAATTTATCCTCCAGATACTGTGTATGTCGCTATGTCAAAGTGCCATGGGCGTGGCGTCTTCGCCCGCAGGGATCTTCTGGCCGGTGAGGTGATCGAGGTCTGCCCGGTGATCGTGCTTGGTGGAGCAGACGAGCAGGAACTCCTGGATAAGACGCACCTCTTTGATTACTACTTTGAGTGGGGGGAACTTGCTGCGGTGGCGCTTGGATACGGTTCGCTCTACAACCACTCCAGCCACGCGAACGCAGACCACGTCTGTGACGTTCATCGGGGTGAGATCCGTATCTATGCTCACCGCCACATCCACCAGGGTGAGGAGATCACGATCAACTACGGTGGCCGGCCAGACTGCCCCGACCCCGTCTGGTTTGATGCGGTGGAGGGATAATGCGCTAAAGTGCCGGGGGTGATGCGGGTCCGTCATATGCTCGCAGTCCTGTCGTGGCATCAAGAACGGGTCTGTCCCCCTGTCTGAAATCCTCAATGTCCGGCACCTTGTGTCTCCCTGGTGAGACACATCTTCCAGGAGGTGGGGCAGGCTTGGAGCGGGAGTGGCAGTGGGTGAGATGGAATGGGTACCGCGTGGGCACTGGCCCCCATCAGGCGGGCAGTTCACGGCTATTGTGTAATCCTCCCGGTCTGCCAGGGCACCACCCTGCGTTAAACCCGAACCACTTGCTCCAGAGGAGCGCCCCCCCTGAAGAGAATTACCGTTGTGTTGTCCGGTACCATTGCATGCTGTGGCAGGGCGAACCCGGGTTGCCTCCCGATGATCAGGGCAAGCGCCAGCGCAGAAAACCGCGTGGAGAGATTGGCAAGCCTGCCGCCGGAGTGAGTGCAAGAACTCTTTCGCGGTATATGGGAGGAGACTTCATTCGATGGATCACTATTCCTCTCTGGTGTTATGGAGAGAGGACTGATACAGTTTTGACGGTCGAAGTATAACTTAATGTTATGGGCATGGTTTGGGGGGAAGAGAACGTACGCCGGGTCTGCGCCCGCTTGCGTTCAGCAAAGACCCGTGCAGAGCTTGCAGCGATCCTCTACCAGGAGGTATCCCGCTACTCTCTCTCTGACCTGCAGGCGGTGCGGGGTAGGGTTGAGCGCGACCTCAGGTTCGTCCCACCCGCCTACCGGCAGCGGCTGTATCCAAGGCTTGTGGAGCAGGTCTTTGATACGCACCATGCCCTCATCTCCACCATTCGCCAGGGGAGGCTTCGGGTCGGGGGAGAACCGCTTCCCCCTGAATACGAGGAGTTCTGCGATATGGTCGAGAGGACGTGCCTTGCCGGAGAAGAGGATGAACAGCACCTCGAGCTCCTCTACTTCCTCCTTGCCGCCTTTAACATCTTTGTCCTCGACCTCCCCGCTCACCCGGTAGGGACTCCGTTTCCCGGCGGGCTCAAGGTCGAGGCAAGGAACGGAGAATACCTCTGTCCCGTCAGGGAGAAGGCCAACGATGTCGAGAACGCTCTCTGCCCCTACTGCCCGGCAAAACAGAGCGAGATCTGAGTCCTGCGCAGGGTCTATCCCCTTTCGTTGCAAAACCGGTTTTGGAATGAAACCTCCAGCCGCACCGGTAGGCGGATGGCGGTGAGGCGGTCCTGTGGTGATGCAGATTCCGCCGAAACCCGTACAGGGAGTGTTTCATCAAACCAGGGCACAGCCTGAAAAAGGGTGATGGCCTGGCAGCCTTGATTTACTTCTCTTCTTCGTATCGATCGAAGAATGCAACCTCGTCGAGGGGTTTCTTCTTCGCGATCGATATCTCCTCCGGGTATCCCGCCGGCACCAGCGAGACGAGGGTGTAGTCTTCCGGAACGTTCAGAAGTTTCCGGACATCCTCGGCATAGTCCTTCTTTGCCCCCGCGACCCAGCATGACCCGACACCCCATCCCTGGAGCGCCAGGATGAGCTGCATCGTTGCCGCGCAGCAGTCCTCCAGGTAGTATTTAGCGTCCTTCTTCCCAAAGACTGCAAAACAGATTGGAGCATTGGCGATGAACCGGCCGTTATCGGCCAGGCCCGCGATCGCCTTCAACGTATCTCGGTCGCGGATCGCCCCGAAGAGCCAGGGTTGCTCATTTCTTGCGGTCGGGGCAAGGTGCGCGCAGTCAAGGGCGTCTTTCACAATCTTATCATCGATAGGAGTGTCTTTGTACTTCCGCACGCTGTGTCTGCTCCGGATCACCGTGACAGCGAGGTTAACCGCTCCACCAATCGAGCTCATACAACGATTGTGGGTATTCCACGTCTAAATACCTTGGGGAACAGGATTGGATGCCGCGCACCCGCGGCAGGTGCGGGTCCTAGAGGAGACCCGCTATCGCCTGAAGCATATTCGAGAACCCATCCCCGATGACCATGGCGGGGTCGATCCCGAGGACCGGGAAGATGAAGATGAAGTAGGCGAAAGTCCCGATCGAACTCCCGACGTTCGCCAGAGCCGCAACCAGCACCACCCGGAATAGCGGGATCCGCCGCATCTCGGAGAAGGTCTCGGCCTCCATTATCTGCCTGATCTCCCCGGAGGCGGGTTTCCTTATCTTCGCCTCGACGATAGCCGCAAACCATCCCGCCGCAAGCAGCGGGTTGAGCGAGGTCATCCAGGAGACGGCAAACGCCGTGGCGGCCGAGAGTGGGTGCCCGCCGGCTATAAACGTGAATGCGGCGCTCAGGAGACCGTTGATCAGTATCCAGTATATGATGGCGGTCAGCAGGACATCCAGTCCAACCCCCGAGAAGGCTATCGCGGCGATCAGGAGAAGAAAGAGGATGGTGACACCCGCTCCCAGGATCTTTGCCCACGGCAGTCCTTTCTTCACTTCGGCGGTCAGGTCAGATAACAGCGGCAGCGTCTCCGGGGCGTCGAGGTAGCGCTGCACCCCCTTGATGTGCCCGGCACCGATGACCGCCAGAACACGGTCGTAGCGCCTGGCAAGCATCAGGATCTGGTGGGCAAGGTAGGCGTCCCGTTCATCGATCAGTGCCTGAGCGCCCCGCGGGGAGAACTTCCGGAACTCCTCCATCGCGACGCTCACCACATCCTGATCCGTGAGTTCGTCTATCTCAATCTCCTGCGTATCGACGCTCACAAGCGAGTAGAGGAGCGCCCATATGAGCCTGATCTTCTCCCGGATCCCCATCAGACCCCAGAATCGGGAGAGCGTGATCCGGATATCGCGGTCTATGAAAGCCACGGGTTTCTGGTGTGCGCGCGCCTCCTCAATGGCGGCAAGCATCTCGGAACCCGGTTTAACCCCTGTCTCAGCGCCGATACGCTGCTGGATGTATGTGAGTATCCACTGTAGCAGGATCTGGCCGAAGTTCCCGCTCTTCAGGATCTCCGTCACCGAGGGTTCGGCCGTCTCCTCGGTGAGTGAGATGAACCTGCCCCGATCGAGTTCGACACCCACGATATCGGGCTGGAACTCCTCTATGGCCGATCTTACCTCCTCGACACTCTTCTGCGAGACGTGCGCCGTCCCGACGAGACGGATCTCAGCCATCGAGCACCTTCATGCCCTCACTATCGATCACGACCCTCTTTCCCGGTGGAATCTCCGCCTCCAGAAAGATTTCGCGGATCTCTGCCTCCTCCTCGGCCTCCGCGGCCTGGCGCCTGCAGAGATCGGCAGCAGCATCGCGTGCAGCGCTGGGGGATATGGAAGCGCCGAGACCCGGGCATTCCGAGACCATCAGGTCATCATCGACCAGCATGAAAGGGTAGGTGCGGCAGATCCAGGGCCGATGCTCATAGATCGAGCACCGGCCATCCTTGAGGAAGATACACGCATCGAGCGTTCGCCGAAGGCACCAGGCCAGGGTGTACTCACCACCGTTTCCTGCTCTGATAAACTCCGGGTAGGGCTCAACAATCTCTTCCCTCTTCATCCCGGTAGCAGCCATGATCTCACGAAGTTCAGCGGCGCCCACCAGCACAAGGTTTGAGTCTTCCCCGACCCTCCGGCAACACCTGCCACACTCTCTGCAGCAGAAGCCTATCGACCCGAGTCGTTCTGCGATCTCATCTACTCCGAGCATATCCTATCAAAATTCTCGAATAAAAGTCGGCCGTTAAAAGTATGGCTGACTTCCGGGTGCCACTGGATCCCGTAGAGGCGTTCTTCTGGAGAGACCATAGCCTCCACATCGCAGATGGCCGATCTTGCAACCCGGAGAAACCCCTTCGGCACCACCGAGACCTCGTCTGCATGCGAGGCCCATACCTGCATCCTCTCGGGGTAGCCCTGGAGGAGAGGATCCTGCTCCAGGACCTCCACCTCAACCCCCCCGAAACCTCCGCTCGCGCCCCGGCGGATCGCGCCTCCACGCGCTGTTGCGATGATGTGCAGTCCGAGGCAGATCCCGAGGACCGGGATATTGAGGTCGAGGTAGTCGCTGCTGAGACCGGCGCGTTCCAGGGTGGGTCCGCCGCCAAGGATGATTCCACGGCAGCCGTTGGCGACCTCGTCAGGCGGCGTCATGTTCGAGATCATCCCGGCCTCTATATCCATATCGCGGAGTGTCCGGAGGATCAGGTGGTTGAACTGTCCATGGTTATTGACCACATAGAGTGGAAGCATTGCTTAATAAATGGACGTAAAAGGGTAATAGTCCTTCCCTCAGGCATACTTCATTACAAAATCGAGTATTTTTCGTGAGATCTCCTCCGGCCTGTGGCCCATGAGGTATGCAAGCACCAGGGCTCCGCCGGCACCCGCCCCTTCCTTCACCTCGCCGATACAGTATCGGGCAAGTCCTGGGTGGCCGATATTTTCAAAGTTCGGGTCGACGTAGTAGGCGGTGGTGCCAACTTCGGCTACGGAACGGCTGAACCCTGCGGAGGGGTCGTCCCTGACATAGACCGTCGTCGCAAGGCGAGGCACCCTCCGACCCAGGGCTTTCAGGACGGCCGCAACGGCCAGCATCTGGGTTCCGCCGGCAAAGATTAGATCACCCGAGTATGTGCTCGCGATCCCTGCAGCGACTGGCATCATGGGGTCGCCAGCGGCGCGGAGGATACCCATGGGCTCCTCTACACCATTCTCCCGGATCCTGGCGAGAACTTCACGACAGACGCCCTCTTTCAGGTCAATGGGGTTTCTCGGGAAGGCGCTGCTGACCGATGCGTCGTACCCGAGCGCCCGCAGGACGCAGAGGGCGGTGGTCGTCCCGCCGGGGACGCACTCGCCGAGCATCAGGAGGTCGCTGTAGTGCGAGAGAATCCGGCCGATCGCTTCTCCCCGTTCGAAGAGGAGCGGCGCATCCGGCACCGCATCCTCTATGCGGGGATCGCCGCCGGGTCTCCCGTAGACGTCCAGGCAGGGGACGGTGGGGGTGTGCGCAAGCCCGGCGTTGATGAAGATGGGGGATAGCCCGGTAAGTTCCATCATCGACCGGGTGATGGAGGCCGGTGTCGGGCACCCCGTGGGGGTGTTTGGTCTGGCCGGCATGCTTGTGATCGCGCCGGTAGTGATGAGTTCTGCATCCAGAATCGGCGTTAGCAGCGTCTTCTCCGGTGTCGGCCCTGCACCCGATATACCGGGGACGGTTGATAGCATGGTGTTTCCAAGCACCACCGCCATCATCGGTCGGCGTGGCCTGAATCCCGGGTCTTCAGAGAGGAAGGGATGAGACATTGTGTAGATAAATATGTGCTGCCGGATAGAAGATGTTGCTGTCGCGCCGGCATCTGGAGGCGGTTGAAAGGCTGGCAGCCTCAAGGACGTCTCGGCTTGATACCAAACGCCAAATACTTCCCGACCCAAATACCACAACGATGTTTGAGATAGAGCAGAGACTGGAAGGGAAGGGTATCCTGCGCAGAGATATCGTCGCTGCGGCGATGGAACTCTACATCCCCCACGGGATAGATGAGGATGAGGCCGCACGCAGGCTTGATGCGAAGATCGGGCAGGCTCTCGATGACCCAAACGTATCCTCGCTCCTCCTCGGCGCCCTCCTGCTTGAGGACGAACTCTATACGAAGCGAGAGAACTCGGAGATCGCTGACGATCCTGTCTTTTTGCTCTCAGACGAGATAATCGGGATGGCCATCGCCGAGGTGATTGGGGGGACATACGCGCGGTTCGAGTTCACCCGCTACGACCAGAAAAAACCAGGAGTCTTGAAGGAACTGGGTCCTTTCCTCGATGATGCCGTCGCCGGGCTGATCGCGGGCTGCACCTCCCGCCTCTACAGTGAGTCGATGGGATCGGTGTGAGATCGGTTCTTGCCCTGCTGCAGTTCTGTACCACCCTCCCCCTCGGGAGGGTGGTTGATTTCGAGCACTTCGCCCGCCGTTCCTACCTCTACCCCATTGCCGGTTATATCATCGGCGGGGTAGCGGCCATTGTCACGTTCTGGATAGCATCCCCATCCGTGGGAGCGGCCGTCGCCATCGCCGCGGTGCTCCTCCTCTCCGGGTGCAACCACTTCGACGGGCTGCTCGATCTGGGGGACGGACTTATGGCCCACGGCGGGCGGGAGAAGAGGATCACGGCAATGACCGATCGGGCAACAGGGGCGGGCGCTGTTGCGGCGGGGATCCTCGTCACGCTCCTTGCGTTTTCCGGGCTCCAGGCCGCCGCAAACATTCCTCTAACCATACTTACCGCCGAGGTCTGCGCCAAGACCGCGATGTCCTGGCTCACCACTCTCGGTAGACCGTTCCGCGAGGGTATCCATTCTTATCTTCATAGTTTTGCAAAACCCTGGTTTCTGGTCCCGGCATTTCTGCTCACGCTTCCGCTATTCCTGCTGCCGCTGCCGCGGCTGGCTCTCGTGCTTGCCCTTGCAACCACCGCCGCCATCACCGCACTTATGCTTGTGCTCTCCCGGAGGGTCTTTGGCGGGGTAAATGGGGATATCGTTGGGGCATCAAACGAGATAGTCCGGGCGGGTGTCATCCTTCTCCTTGCTCTTGCATGACCATCTTTTTTTTATCCTGGTGTTCTCCACTACTGTAGAATGATGCAGGAACAGAGCCTATACTCCCGCGGGGGGATCATCACCGAACGTGATGCCGAGTATGCAACGGTGCGGGTTCGGATTCCGGCAGGTGTTCTCTCCGCGGCGCAGGTCAGGCAACTGGGAAAGATCAGCGAGAAGTATGGTGACGGCACGCTCCACCTCACCATGCGCCAGACGGTGGAGATCCCGCACGTAAAGCCGGAAAACTTTGAAAAGGTTGCAAAAGCCCTCGAAAAGAACGGTACTCCGCTTGGTGCGGAGCAGAACGAGGTTGTCAACATCATGGCCTGCCCGGGTACGGAGCGATGCAAGTACGCTAACTGCGAGACTATCGACCTCGCCAGAAAGATTGATGAGCGTGTCTTCGGGAAGGTACTTTCTATCCGGCTTCGTATCGCCATATCCGGCTGCCCCTACATGTGCAACAGTCCGCTGCTAAACGACATCGGGATCATCGGCAGGATCCGTCCTCTGCGCATTCCCGGCCTCTGCACCGGCTGCGGCACCTGCGTGGAGTACTGCAAACAGCACGCCATTGCCCTTAAAAACGGTGTTTCAGTCCTTGATGAGAGCAAATGCGTTCAGTGCGGCGTTTGCATACATTCCTGCCCATACCATCTCCTGAAATCGGAGTATGACCATTACCAGATCACGGTCGGCGGTCGACGCGGGGCCTCTCCTGCCGCAGGGCGGGAACTTGTTACAGTCGAGACCGCTGAGGAGGTGGTTGAGGTGGTCGACCGCATCGTTTACTGGGTCTACCGGAGTGCCTGGAGCGGCAGGCCGCTGGCCGATCAGATGGATGAGATCGGATATGCTAAGTTCAGAGAAGAGATCCAGAAGGAGTTCGGGCCGAAACCCTCAGAGGAGAAGCAGTAAGGGGGGAAGCCGATAGATATACGATATGAAAAGGAGCAGGCCGGGGGGCTAGCCCCTTCTAACGGTAGTACATCGAGGCGAACCCCTCTCCAGCCTCGTCCTCGCATTCAATACCGGTGCCGTCCCGAACGAGTGAGTTAAACATCATGGCCGCGTTTAATAGGTTCTCGTCCGGGTTTGAGCCATGCCGGACGCCACTCAGCGCCTGACGCTGTGGTGTCGCCATTGTCCGTTTACCCACCCGGACACCAGCACAGTAGCGGCAGTAGGCACAGTGTGAGTAGACCGATACCTCCCGGCCCGCGCAGGTTACAGTCACCCTGTCCTTTGCCTCATCACGGTGAAACTCAAGCAACTTCATGTATGAGGAACATAGACTCTCAAGAAATAAGATTATGTCGGCTGCCATGAGTTTTTGAAGCAGTGGCGGCACTGAAGCGCATAGAAATGCTTTATATGGTAGACGTCACACGTATAAGTTACTCGCATAAGCAGGCTGTTTGAGCTGACAGGCCTATATGAGTGGAGGATATAATCTATGGCAGTTGAAAAGCCGCACCTAAACTTAGCAGTTATCGGACATATCGACCACGGGAAGTCTACCACCGTAGGTCGGCTGCTCTTTGAGACCGGAGCCGTACCGCCCCACATCATTGAGACCTACAGGAAAGAGGCCGAAGCCAAGGGCAAGGGCTCGTTTGAGTTTGCCTGGGTTATGGACAGCCTCAAGGAAGAGCGTGAGCGTGGCATCACCATCGATATCGCTCACAGGCGGTTCGATACCGAAAAGTACTACTTTACCGTCGTGGACTGCCCTGGTCACCGTGACTTCGTCAAGAACATGATCACGGGCGCGTCCCAGGCGGACGCTGCGCTCCTGGTTGTTGCCGCGCCGGACGGTGTGATGGAACAGACCAAGGAGCATGTCTTCCTGGCCCGCACACTCGGGATCAATCAGCTGATCGTCGGCATCAACAAGATGGATGCCGTCAAGTATGATGAGAAGCGTTTCAATGAGGTCAAGGCAGAACTCTCCCAGTTGCTCAAGATCGTCGGTTACAAGCCCGACAACGTCATCTTCATCCCGATGAGCGCGTTCAAGGGTGACAACATCTCCAAGCACAGTGAGAACACTCCCTGGTATAAGGGCCCGACGCTTCTTGAAGCGCTTAACATGCTCAGCGAACCCGAGAAGCCCACCAACCTTCCCCTGCGTCTTCCTATCCAGGATGTCTACTCCATCTCCGGTATAGGAACCGTGCCAGTAGGCCGCGTCGAGACGGGTGTCATGAAGAAAGGCATGAAGGTCAGTTTCATGCCCGCTAACAAGGAGGGTGAGGTCAAGTCTATCGAGATGCACCACGAGGAGATTCCCGAGGCGCTTCCAGGTGACAACGTCGGGTTCAACGTCCGCGGTATCGGTAAGGGGGATATCCGCCGCGGTGATGTTTGCGGCCCTGCTGACGCACCGCCGACCGTTGCCGAGGAGTTTGTTGCGCAGGTTGTTGTGCTTCACCACCCCAGCGCCCTGACCGTCGGTTATACACCGGTCTTCCACTGCCACACCGCCCAGATCGCATGCACATTTGTCGAGCTCCAGAAGAAACTCGACCCCCGTACCGGTCAGGTCAAGGAAACGAACCCCACTTTCCTCAAGACCGGTGATGCCGCGATCGTCAAGATCAGGCCTACCCGTCCAATGGTCATCGAGAAGGTCAAGGAGATCCCGCAGCTCGGACGGTTTGCAGTCCGTGATATGGGCTCAACCATCGCGGCAGGCATGTGCATCGACATTACACCAAAGCAGATGAGATAAGAAGAATTA
Source organism: Methanomicrobiaceae archaeon (assembly GCA_022837745.1). Taxonomy (GTDB): domain Archaea; phylum Halobacteriota; class Methanomicrobia; order Methanomicrobiales; family Methanoculleaceae; genus Methanoculleus. Next base: position 83,516 of record JALHIW010000001.1, read on the forward strand.
CTACATTTTTGGTGGTTACAGATGCAGAAGGCCAGAATACGTCTTTCAGGAACCGACTTTGAGAAGATCGAGATGGTCTGTGACAGGATCAAAGAGATTGCAGAGCGTACCGGCGTCAATCTGGCAGGTCCAATACCGCTGCCCACGAAGAAACTTGTGGTCCCCGCCAGGAAGAGCCCTGATGGTGAGGGTACTGAAACCTGGGATCGCTGGCAGATGCGGGTGCATAAGAGGCTCATAGACATCGATGCCGACGAGCGCGCGCTGCGCCAGTTGATGCGCATACAGGTTCCAAAAGACATCGGCATTGAGATTGTGCTGGAGAGTTGAGGTGGGTGCGGCGTGAAGGCCGCTGCGTTCACGGCGAGGGTCCGTGAAAATCTCTCATTAGAGGTGGTTTTCCTCCTCATATTTCTGGCTGCAGTTGCCCTTCGTTTTTATGCTCTTGACTTAAAGTTGTTCCACCACGATGAGGCCGTTCATGCGTGGTTTGCTTACAATCTCCTGACTGACGGGACGTATATCTACGATCCCATGTATCATGGGCCGTTCCTCTACTACGTGACGGCCGGGGTCTTTTCGCTCCTTGGTGACTCCGATCTCACGGGAAGGCTTCTCCCTGCGCTGTTTGGCAGCTTGCTTCTACTGCTGCTTTACCCCATCTACAGGCTCGGCTACCTGGATAAGAAACAGACCCTGGTAGCGGCGCTATTCCTTGCGGTATCGCCGAACATGGTCTACTTCTCGCGGTTCCTGCGGAACGATATCTTTATAGCCTTCTTTACGATGCTCCTCCTTGTCGCTCTGCTCTACTACTTTGAGCGGGGTCAGACAAGGTATGCCCTGCTCGCTGGAACAGCGATAGGGCTGGGAATGTCTGCCAAGGAGAACATGCCCATCGTTATCCTGATCTTCGGGTTATACCTCATCTACCTGATCTGGACGGGGAAGGTCAGGCTTCCGGCCCACTGGGTCAGGGATCTTGTGCTCGGCGTTGTCGTCGCGGTCGGTATTGCGACGGTCTTCTACTCCTCGTTTGGCGCCCATCCTGAGATGGCCCTGGACTGGTGGCTCCGGGCTATCGAGCACTGGACGGCGATGCACGAGATGCAGCGTATCGGGGGGCCGCCCTACTTCTATATCCTGCTCTTCATCCTCTACGAGGCACCGATCCTGATCCTTGCCATCGTCGGGGTTCTGCAGTTTTTCGATGTCGCGGGCATAATCTCCAGTTGGAGAGAGCGAAGACAGGATATGGAGAAGCCCGGTGAGACTGGGGTAACTGATGTTGACAATGTTGACAAAGAAGAGACCCCTGACCCTCTGCCCCCGCCGCCGGAGGCGGCGGCCCGGGGCCTGAGGGGGCGGCTTCGCGATATAATCTCCGGGAGCGGGGAGATCCGGGAGATCGATCGTCAGAAGGAGTTTGCAAGGTTCGCCATATTCTGGATGCTTCTATCGCTTGCGGCATACGCCTACATCGGCGAGAAGGTGCCCTGGCTGATCCTCCACCAGCTTCTGCCCATGATCTTCGTTGCGGTCTATCAGATGACAACGAAGAAGGCGGTAATCGCCGTCGCGGCGAGCATCCTCCTGGTCGCGATGACGTTTCACGTGGCGTTCACACCGGCAGACATAAACGAACCCATAGTTCAGGTCCAGAACTCCGAGGACCTCCGGTGGCTATTTGCAAAGATCGATGCCACCGACCGTGTGGCGATAGCAACCGATTCCTACTGGCCGCTGCCCTGGTACTACCGGGGCGACCGGAGTTCAAAAATCGCTTACTATGGCCAGAAGGTGAGCGAGGAGACGATATACAGCGGGAACTTTGACCTTGTTGTCACTCACGATGCTGATACCTACCCGGCGCTCGATGGTTACGTTAAGGAGACCTGCAGGTTGAACTACTGGTTCTCATACGGGGAGAACAAAGACAGGTTGCTTGCCTACTACTTCTTCAGGGACGGAAAGGTCGGCAGCAGAATACTCGAGGTATTCTCGAGGGCCTCTGCGGGGATGATCACCTGATGGCCCCCTGCCTGGTTCGATTGATGGCGTGAGGCTGTCCCCGGAAATCCGTGCCGTAGCGTGAGCCTGGAACGCGGGAGACGATCTTTCCCCCCACCGTGTCTGTCGATGGAGAATCGCCATCCCTGCCTTCTGCATATCCTGGTAAACGTCTGCCATCGAACACTACTCCCGCCACCCGATCGCTCTCGCGGACACACCTCCCACCTCTGAAAAATCTTTCTCGACTCAAACATTGCGCATCCGTTAACACCACCCAGCCTCGCAAAATGTTTGCAGTCTGTTTTAGCCCCGGGGGGCAAAGGCCCGCCCGTTTCAGGGCAAAAACGTCACTTAGAAACAAAGAGATGCGGCGAAAGGGCGGGTTTGTGTTGTGGTTGGTGAACCAGCCCTTTTTGCAAAGGTGTGAGAAGGGAGTGTGTGGAAAAAGATGTGGGTCAATGATCTGAGGGTCAATGATCTTATCCAAGTTCGTCCCAGCGTTTTCTTTTCCGGAGCAGCACAACACCCACAACGATAAGAACTACAACAGCCCCGATGCCGATGTAGAGGAGGAGGTTGCCGCTGAGGCTGAACCCCTCACCGATCTTCTCCCGGAGCGCGGTTGCGTCTGCCAGTGCCTCGTTTGCCTTGTTCAGGCCGTCCGTAGCCTTTGAGCGCGCCATTGCGTAGTTGCCGGCGTTCAGGTAGTCCTGTGCCTGGGTGTAGAACTGGACGGCGCTCTCGCGCTTGGTCATGATGGCAACAACCTGCGGGTCGCTCCCCATGGACCTGTTCTCGACAAAGTAGTTTATCATCCCGTCAAGCGACTCGATTGCCGCACCGGTATCGGCAACCGCCTTCTCCGCCCATGCTTTGTCCAGGAGTTTGATCGCTTCATCGATATTCGACTTCGCGGTGTCGATGTAAGATTTTGCCTGTGCCGGCCCTGCCGATGCGGCGCTGGTGAGCGCACTGCTTGCAGCATTATACTTTGCCTGGACCGCAGATATGTCCACGCCCTCTGCCGCCTTTGCATCCATATCGGCCTTCAGGTCTTTGAGGCGCTGCTGCTGGGCGGCAAGCGCACCCTCGATATCGGCAGCGCTCACGACGTCGCGTGTCACCGAATGGGAGTCTTTCACATCACTGCCGCGCAGGTGCTCGATCTTGATTATCAGAACCTGCCCGGTCGTGCTCGAGGGGACGGTGCCGCGCAACTGTAGATCAAGTTCGGTGTCGCCCGTCTCATCGCTCAGGTCGTCCGTGGTGGCCATATCATAGGTGAGCACGTAGCGTGCGGTCACCTGCTGCCCCGGCTCGAGTGGGCCGGTGGCAGGGTTGATGGTCTCGGTTTTAATGTTAAACGCCGATGCCCCCTGCACGGCACAGAGGAGTGCCAGCAGAAGGATAAACCACCTTACGATGCTTGCCTTCTCCATAATAGCCTTCCCCTCACTCAAACAAAGGTTCAATTCCGTCGTCGAACATGGTCGTACGCTTCTCCTTTGATTTAAGGACTTCTTCCTTTGTGGACTTTGCGGTCTCAAGGAGTTCGGTAATCCGGGGAGCGTTGCCGATCGTCGCGAGGACCACCACTGCCGCGATGTAGTCGCTCAGCACAGGGTAATCCCCGCCACGCACCTCAACGCCGGCGATGTTCTCCTCAACCCAGCTCTTTGACTTCTCCACGCCCTTGCGGTCCATCTCCTCTGGCGGGCCGGCGAGAAGGACAAGAGCCCGTTCAGCCGTCGAGTAGTCGCAGGGCAGTGTCAGGCGCCCGAGCATCGCCCGCCTGACAAGAGCGATGATCTTTGCTGACTTGTCCTCACCTGTCAGCACCTGCTCGGTCTTATCCTTATTGCTGCGCATCAGGCCGGAGAAGAGACTCTTCTTCTGCTGTTTTGTGCGCGGACTGACTTTCTCGCTGATGGCGTAACCGACAGAACTGATGCCGCCGCCCCGAAGGGTATTGATGATCTCGCTTGAATCCACAACCATCTCACCGACACCTGCTTTGCCGACCTCACCCGCCCGGAAGAGCACGCCGAACCGCCGGACAATCTCGTCATTCAGTCTTGAATAGGCGTCCTTGACACTCTCGCCCTCATTTTTCCAGGCGCTGTTATCGAAGATGAATGTATTGTCCACTTCGTTCACCAGGGTGCTCAGGGAACGGGCAGCGTTATACGAGTAGAGTCGGCCTTCTTCGGGGGCGGGCAGGATGCCGATCGCGTAGACCGGTTCCCGGTATATGCGCTTTAAGTGGCGGGCAAGGACAGGCGAACCACCCGAGCCGGTTCCGCCGCCAAGACCGGCTACAATGACGAAGGCGTCGATATCGTGGGTGCCGCGTGAATCGATGGCATTGATAATGGAATCGATCTCATCGGCAGTCACCCGCGCGCCGGTCACGTTATCGGTGCCGACACCGTGGCCTTTCACCACCGTCTGGCCGATAAGCAGCCGGTCCTTGAGCTCGATATGCTTGAGCCCCATCAGGTCGGTTCGTGCTGTATTTACTGCGATGCCCCTGAAACTCTGGGTCTGAGAGCGTTTGTCCTGTTCGATGAACATATCGACGACCTTGCCCCCGGCCTGGCCGAATCCTATGAAGAAGACCCTCATCTAGTTTCACACCCTTATATTGACTGATTAAATATATCCATGCTTATGTATAAAGACCATGCATACAGAGTTAGAAGTTTTTATCAAAAACTACTCTTATACCTTTCATGTACAGGGGTGATCAATGAAGATCTGCGTTGTGGGGGGAGGTTTATCCGGTCTGGTCTCGACACTTGAACTAATCGGGGAACATGAGGTAGATCTCTTCGAGAGAAGGCCTGTTCCGGGAGGATGCCTTGGATCCTACCGGATCGGCAACTACTGGATCGAGGAGTATTACCACCATTGTTTTGCCGGAGATTCTGCGCTGCTTGCACTCTTCAAGAATCTCGGGGTTATCAACCGACTGGTATGGCTCAAAGGGACCACCGGTTACTACGTCGACGGGGTAGTCCACCACCTAACCACCCCGACCGAGATCCTGCGCTACCCCCACCTCACGCTCATCGAAAAGGTTCGCTTGGGGCTGCTGACACTGCGCTCCCGCCGGTTTGACGTGGCAGCGCTCGACGAGGTCACCGCGAGGGACTTTATCCTTGACAACCTGGGGCCAGGGCTCTATGCCTCGTTTTTTGAACCGCTCCTGAAGAGCAAGTTCGGAGACCGGGCGGGGGAGGTCTCAGCGGCATGGCTGATATCCCGCATCGCCATCAGATCCGACCGGGGTGTCGGAGGGGAGCGGCTTGGTTATCTGGAGGGAGGTTTCCAGCACTTCATTGCGCGGCTCGAGGAGGAGGCGGCTCGACAGGGTGCATCGATAATGTCCGGGACGCCTGTTGATGAGATCCGGCGGAATGGCGAAGCCTGGCTCGTAAACGGTGAATCTTACGACGCTGTTGTATCGACCCTCCCTCCCCAGGTGACCGCAACTCTTGCCGGTCTGGATATTGCCCCGGTCCCCTACCAGGGTGCCGCCTGCATGACCCTGGCGCTCGACCGTGACGTTACCGATGGGATATACTGGCTGAACATGAAGGACAAGGCCCCATACGGTGCGGTTGTCTCGCACACCAACTTTGCCCCCCTTGAGTGGTACGGCGAGCAGATCGTTTACCTTGCGTCCTACTTCACAGACCAACTCCCGGAAGGCTTTGAGAAGAAGATGCTCCTCGATTTCTGCAGGCGTTTCTCCGTTGACGAGGCTGAGGTGCACTGGCACCGCCTCGCCGTCGACCCATACGCAGGACCCGTTTACACGACCGGGCTTCGGAAGCGGCTTCCGGACTACGAGGAGCATGGTCTCTTCATGGCCGGGATGTTCAGCCCGCCGAACTACCCGGAGCGGAGCATGAATGGTTCGGTCATCGCCGGGCGGGAAGTGGCAAGAAGGGTTCTTGAGAGGTTTGCGGATGGCTGAGATCGAGGTGAGTGCTGTCCTGCCGGTCTACAACGATCTTGCGGCGCTCCGAATCGCCATACCGCGGTCGCTTGAGACGCTCGAAGAGATCGCGCCAGGCAGGTTCGAACTGATCGTCGCCGAGGACGGGAGCACCGATGGGAGCGCGGATTTTGTCAGGGAGTATGAAGCCCGGGACCCGCGGGTCAGACTGCTCCATGCCGATGAGAGACTTGGACGGGGCCGTGCTCTCAACCGGGCGTTTGCCGCGGCGAGAGGATCGATCGTCTGTTACTACGACGTAGATCTCGCAACCGATATGCAGCACCTCGCTGAACTTATAGGCTCCGTCCGGGAGGGCTATGATATAGCAACAGGCTCCCGCCTCCTTCCCGGGAGCACCATCACCCGGAGCGGCGGCCGCGAGATCGCAAGCAGGGGCTACAACATGCTTGTGCGCCTGATCCTCCGGAGCAGACTCCATGACCACCAGTGCGGGTTCAAGGCGTTCCGGCGCGGCCGCCTGCTCTCTCTGCTCCCATCTGTCACGGCGGATCACTGGTTCTGGGACACGGAGGTGCTGGTTCGGGCTCAGAGGAAGGATTACCGGATACGGGAGCTCCCTGTGCGGTGGCGGCAGGGCGAGGGGACAACCGTTCGCGCGAAAGATGTCGTTGAGATGGGATCGGCAATTGTGCATCTCTGGTGGCGGCTTCATGTTGAAAAAAATTAGCGCCATCGTCATATCCACCCTGATCGCGGCAGGGATCATCGGGTATATGTTATACCGCGTCTGGGACGACCTCATGCTGACGCTCGAGCATGCGGTTCTGCCGTTCCTGGTTGTGGCTGTCGGGATCTGCATCGTTGCCTGGATACTCCGTGGTTTCCGATACAGGTTCATCCTCCATGGACTCGGTGTCGAAAAGGGTGTCTGGTTCTCGACAGCCTGCATCCTTGTATCCCAGACGGCGAACCTCATCGTCCCGGCGCGTCTCGGCGACCTTGTGCGGCTGCTCATCCTCAAACACGAGGATGATGCCACCTACTCCGAGGGGTTCTCCTCCCTTGTCGTCGAGCGGGTCTTCGATGTCATGATGGTCGCGGTGCTCGGTGTCGTTGCGCTCCTGCTTGTTCTCACAGTTCTTGATGTCCCCGACTGGTTCATCATCGCCATTGCGCTGCCTCTCGGTGCAGGCTGCATCTTCTTCGCTGTTATCCTCAGTTCGGGCAGGATGAACTCCGAGAACCGGATCCTCATCGCCGTCCAGCAGATGCTCGACGAGGTGAGACGGGCCTCCCTACATTCCCGTGCACTCGCGGCGCTCAGTCTCTCATCGATTTTTATATGGGTCGTCGACGTGCTGGTCTGCTACGCGGTAGTCCTGATGTTTCAGGAGTCGATGCCGTTTGCTGTGGTCATCCTTGCGATCGTAATCGGCAACCTTGTAAAAGCGGTGCCTCTCACGCCGGGCGGCGTTGGGACATATGAGGTTGCGGTCGCACTCACCTTCGGGCTGGCAGGGATGGCGGCGGCCACGGCGACTCTGATCGCGGTCATAGATCACCTGATAAAAAACCTGGTCACGCTCGTCGGTGGTGTCGGTTCGATATACTACTTCGGCGACTGGTCGGTCGAACTCCTCAAGAAGGCTCTCAAAAGAGAGATCGAGATGGAGGATACGTTTGGCGGGTGAGTTTCTCGTCCCCGTTCTGATCTGGCTTGCGATCATCAAGGTGCTCCAGTTATCCATCTGGCCGGCGCTCGACCGCACCCTTGGCCGCCTCGCTCCGGCCGCCGCCTACCCGGCATCCGTCCTTCTCTTCACACTCGTCTCCTGGTATTGCGCTCTTTCCGGTGTCCCGGTCACGCTTGCCCTAATCCCCTTTGCTGCAGCGATGATCTATGCCGGTTCAGGCAGATTCTACACAAAGGAACGATTGTATTCGTCGTTCAAATGGGATATCGCCTTCCTGATCCCCTTCCTCTTCATGCTCGAGGTGCGCTGGATCAACCCGGCCATCTCCTCCGGCGAGAAGTTTATGGACCACGCCATCCTGGCCTCGATCATGCGCCAGCCAATCGTCCCGCCGCTTGATCCCTGGTATGCCGGGGGGAGGCTCGACGTCTACTACTACATGGGTTACTGGATGAACGGGGCGCTCGGGCTTGTGTCCGGTGCGCCATCTACAGTGGCGTTCAACCTTGCCCTGCCGACGGTGCTTGGCCTCTCTGTCGTCTCGCTCTACGCTCTCGGCCACCTCATCCTCGACCGCCACCGGTGGCTCCCGGTGCTTGCGCTCTTCATCCCGAACCCCTCCGTAATCTATCACATCCTGATCGGAGACTCCTGGTTTGACGTTCTCTGGGGCAGCACCAGGACGATTGAGAACACCATCAACGAGTATCCGCTCTTCTCCATGCTCTGGGGCGACGTTCATCCTCATGTCATGAGTTTCTTCAACCAGGGGTTCCTGCTCTTTCTACTGGTTTTTGCCTATCTCCGGTGGGGTGATCTCTCTATGAAGGGAAGGGGTCTCCTCTGCGGGCTTACCGCCCTCTCCCTCGGGTCAATGCCTGCTTTCAACTCCTGGGACGTCCTGGTCTACGCCCCGGTCACGCTTCTCTTCGGTCTCATGGTCTGGCGCCGCTACGGGAAGTTCGGGCGAGACGAGAGGAGGTCGTGGATGATCTTCGGTGCGGTGCCGCCGCTTGCCGTCCTCGCATACCTCCCCTTCTACCTCCACCTCAATACCCCCGGCATCGGGGGAGTCGGAATCGTCCCTGAACCCTCTGCACCTCTTGAGTTCCTCCTGGTTCACGGGTTCTTCCTGGCTATCCTCACCGCTTACTGCGCTCCAGATATCAGAAAGCGCCCCTACCTGCTGCTTATCGCGATGGTGCCTGCGCTTGCCGGATACCCGGCCGCGGCCATCGCCGCCATACCGCTGATCTACCTGATCGCCCGCCGCCGGTTCTCGGTCATCGATACGCTTGCCATCCTCGGGCTCCTGATCATCATCGGCACGGAATTCGTCTACTTGATGGACAAGATGGGGGGGGTCTACTGTCGTATGAACACCGTATTCAAGTTCTACCTCCCCGCCTGGTTCATGATGGCGACAGCGAGCCTTGCCATAATTGGGGAGTGGAGCCAGCGGTTCGGGATCGACCGCCGGATACCTCCCCGCCTCGGGAAAGCCCTTCCGGCCCTGGCTATAATTCTCTTCCTGGTTGCACCCTTCGCGATCGGTGTTGACTTCGGTTCCGGGAGCCGCACGCTCGACGGGGCGGCATACCTTGCAGTCTCACATCCCGGCGATGCGGCGGCGATCGCCTTCCTTCGGGAGTTTCCCGGCGATCAGATCCTCGTTGAGGCAGAGGGCGGCGACTACACCTACTACTCCCGTGTGTCAACATTCACCGGGATCCCGACCATCATCGGGATGCCCTCTCACGAGTACATGTGGCGGGGAGATTACGGGCCGATAAGCGAGCGGGTCGCTGATGTGAGGACGATCTACGAGCAGCCAGGTCGCACAATCGACCTTGCGCGCACCTACAACGCCACACTCCTCTACGTGGGTGATCCGGAGCGCGAACGCTACAATGTCTCTCTCCCCATCGGGGCACTTAAGGTCATCTACGATGCGGATGGAGTTCAGATCTATCAGATCCCCCTGTGAACCACCGATGAACGTGTCCCTTTGAACCGGGCGCGGGGATGATGGTGGGGTCGCAGTGTTCTCCATTCTACGGCTGAGTGACAAACCTTTATCACTCCTCTTATTGACATAATAGAGCACATTCGATCAGCTACGCTACTGATGAATGATGATGGAGCAGCAGAGGGGCTGCCCCTGAAAGAGGTGAGTTATGGCAACGACTTATGTAAAATTCGAGGTTCCGGAAGAGATCCAGAACAAGGCCCTTGAGGCCCTTGAGATTGCAAGGGATACCGGAAAGGTGAAAAAAGGGTCCAACGAGACGACAAAAGCCATCGAACGGAACATTGCACAACTGGTTCTTATCGGTTCTGATGTTGAGCCGCAGGAGATTGTGATGCATCTTCCGCTGCTCTGCGATGAGAAGCGGATTCCGTACGTCTACATCTCGAAGCAGAACCACATTGGCTCCGCAAGCGGTCTGGAGGTAGGCTCGGCAGCCGCGGCAATCGTCAAAGCTGGCAAGGCAAAAGACCTGGTCGATGAGATCTCAAAGCAGATTGCTGCACTGAGAGCGTGAGGGGTAAACCATGGCAGACGACGGAACGCCCGCAGAAGTCATCGAGATCATCGGCATAACCGGGATGCACGGCGAAGCCAGGCAGGTGAAGTGCCGTGTTCTTGACGGCCCAAACAAAGGGCGGATCATCACCCGCAACACGGTTGGCCCGATCAGAGAGGGAGACATACTCTCACTGCTTGAGACGGAGCGTGAGGCAAAGAAACTCTCGAGGCGGTAACCATGGTCGAGAAGTACGTCTGCAGTTTCTGTGGAGAGGTTCTGGAGCCCGGCACCGGCAAGATGTTTGTGCGCAGGGATGGGACCATCTACTACTTCTGCAGCAGCAAGTGCCAGAATAACTACAGGCTCGGTCGGGTGCCGCGTCGCGTCGAGTGGACCGCAGCCGGAAGGAAGGCTCGCGGTAAAGAGTGATCTCCCATGGAGCGCACATTCGTGATGGTCAAGCCCGATGGCGTCCAGCGCGGACTCATCGGGGAGATCGTCTCCAGGTTCGAGGCGAAGGGGCTCAAGCTCCTAGCGGCGAGACTTGAGGCTCTCCCCGAAGACCGGGTTGTCGAGCAGTACCGTGAACACATGGAGAAACCATTCTTTCCCGGTCTAGCGGCCTACATCATGAGCGGACCCTGTTTCCTGATGGCCTGGGAAGGAAAGGATGCGGTCGCGGTTGTCCGCAGGATGGTTGGCGCCACCAATCCCGCCGAAGCAGCGCCCGGATCAATCCGCGGTGATTTAGGGCTTGATATCGGCCGGAACGTTATCCACGCGTCCGACTCCCACGAGAGCGCTGCGCGGGAACTCGGGATCCACTTCGCTCCGGGGGAACTGATTGATTACTCCCGGATCGATGAACCGATAATCTACGAGTGAATGCAGGTGCCGCCGGATACCGGTGGCAGAACATATTTTTGGAATCACGATACTGTCTGGAAGGAGTGGGTGGGCGCCTCAAGTCGTGCGCGGGGACGATCGAACCAGTTCATTGGTGCTCCCGAACCGCTCGCGTCGATCGTCCTTCGCCGAGAACCCAGCGGCCTGTGGGTGCGGGAATTCTGTGGCAATTGCTCCCTGGAAGCCGTTTTCGGTTACGTGGACCAAATTTCTGCGGGTCAAACCGGAACTGAAGAAGAGCACCCCTTTTCCCCCTTCCCCCGCGCAAAAACCCCCGGAAAAATCCTTTACTATGGCAGGGTTTCAGGGAAACGGATCGACTATCCCTTCAACAAACCACAAGTGCTAATATCGGCCTTATTGCATACCTGATGACTGCAGATGGCAGATCTCCTGAGTTTCATCCTGCTGAGCCTCTCCTCGATCATCATCGTAGTGAACCCGCTTGCAGCCACCCTGATCTTCGTCTCCCTCACCGGGACAATGGATCAGGCCGCAAAACTCAAGATCGCGCGAGAGGCAAGCCAGTTCGCTCTGGCTGTTCTGCTTATATTCACCTTTGGAGGCGGCTGGATACTCCAGATCTTCGGTATATCCATCGAGGCTTTCCGCATAGCAGGCGGCGTCCTTCTATTTGGTATAGGTATGGACATGGTCTATGCAAAGACATCCCGGACAAAGATGACCGCAACCGAGAAGTATGAAGGGCAGGATACAGATGACATTGCCATCATGCCGCTTGCAATCCCGATGATTGCCGGGCCCGGGGCGATCACCTCTGTCATCGTGCTGATGAACGAGGCGATGCCGATGGGATTAGCCGCAATTGCTATGGTGCCGCTCGCGGTTATTGTAGCCATCGGGATCACCTACTACATGATGAAGAACGCCGATGTCATTGTCCGGCGCATCGGTCAGCGTGAGTATCGTGCCGTTAACCGCCTGATGGGGATGCTCCTCATCGCGATTGCCGTCCAGTTCATCATAGTTGGCATCAAAGCCGCCTTCCCCCTCCTCTCAGGAGGTTCCGTATGAGATCTAATCTTGCTCAGATCGGGGCAATCCTTGCCAGCACCTGCATCATCGCCAGCGGGATTCTTGTTGCAGTTCAGATGTTTGCGATCACGGTCCCGTTTGCTCCCTACATCATGGTGGCACTCTCGATCCTCATCGTCATCGGCGCTGCCATGCTGATTCACTCCTCCAGGAGCCTGGAGACGAGTCTCTCCTGATGATGACAGCGATAGCGCTTGCACAGGTTGCCACCGGCGCCCGGCGCGGTCGGGTGGGTGTGCTCGATGCAGCTGCCAGGATGGCGGATGAGGCCGCGGGGAGAGGGGCATCGCTCATCTGCTTTCCCGAGCAGTTCGTGACCGGTTGGTCACCGGACGTAGCGCCGGGGGCGGGTGAGCCCCTTGACGGTCCGCTTGCAACGGCGTTTGGCCATATAGCAGAGCGGTGCGGGATCGCGGTCGCGGGATCGATCATAGAGTCCGGCGAGGGCCGCCGCCCTAAAAACACCGTTGTGGTAACCGGCGCAGACGCCAAACTCCTGGCAGCATACGCGAAGATCCACCTTTTCTCGCCGGATGGAGAGGACCTGGCCTACGAAAGCGGGGGACAGGATCGCCACGTTTACCCTTGATGGTACGGTCTTTGGGCTTGCTGTCTGCTACGACCTGCGGTTCCCGGAACTCTTTCGGATCTATGCTCTTGCGGGGGCGGAGTGTGTCCTGGTGCCCGCGGCATGGCCGTGCTCGAGGCTCTCACACTGGGAGACCCTCCTCCCCGCCAGAGCTCTTGAGAACCGTTACTACGTTGCCGGGGTCAACACGCCCGGCATGCCGGGCGGCGCCTGCTGCGGTGGATCGCTTGCCGCCGACCCTGACGGCGTCATAATCGGCAGGTGCGGTGCCGGTGAAGAGATCCTGATCGTTGAGATTGATCCAGCGGCGGTCCATGACGCCCGATCCAGGCTCCCTTCACTTTCAGACCGCAGAAGTGAACTTTATCAGCGGTTGCTCTCCAGATTGTAGAGATATCTCATGCGGGGTGACCAGCACGTATCGCTCAGTCTTACAACGGCAGCGCTTCTTATCGCTCCCAATCTCAGCACAATCGACCCTTTCACGGCCGTCGTCCTCCTTTTCGGCACATTTGTCGGATCGGTTGCCCCGGACGCTGATGCCGCCGATGCAGCGATATTCAACGGTCGTGTCAGCGGGGCGAAAGGAAAACGAGGCCAGGTAATAAACGGCCTCGCAGTGGTGCTTCCGATCTTTGGCTATACCATCAGGTACCTCATCTACTACCCGATCTCGCTGGTCTTCACACTCCTCCTCCGGAAGAACTACCGCCACCGCCACCGTGGACTGCTTCACTCGCTCCCGGGTGTCGGCCTGACCACGCTCATCCTCTCCGCGTACCTGGCCGTGCTCCTGGCCTGGCTCGGGTTATCCCTCGCGCTCCTTCCAGCATTCGGCTGCGGGTTCTTTGGTGGGTCTGTCCTTCACCTGCTGGAGGATGCCTGCACCCCTTCCGGCGTCGCCTGGCTCTACCCCCTCTCCCGCCGGCGGGTCTCCGGGCGTGTCAGGGCGCAGAGGTTCTTTGAGGTGCGCCCGACAATCTTTGCCGCCGTTCTTGCGACAGCGGCGGCAGGGGTGCTAATCGCGCCGTTCGTGACCGATCTGACAACGGATGAACTCCGGTTCATCGCGTTTGCAGCTGCCTTAACCCTCTGGCTGCTGTTCCTGCTCGTCTCCGGTGTAAAGCGCGAACGACGCTGTGGGTGAGGTGAAACCATATCTATACGTAGATACGCGAACAACAATCTTGCATGTACCGTCTCGTCTGCGTTCATTGCGGCGCAGCCTACCCGCAGGACCAGATCATCTACACGTGCAGCCGCTGCGGGCACCTGCTGAGCGTCGAGTACGACCTCGATGATATCGAAGTCTCGCGGGGCGAGTGGAACCGCCGCCCCCTATCAGTATGGCGCTACCGCGAGATTCTTCCTGTCCGCGGTGAACCGGTCACCCTCCAGGAGGGAGGCACCCCTCTCTACCATCTGAAGAAAATCGGAAAGGATCTGGGTCTTCCCGAACTCTATGCCAAACACGAGGGGATGAACCCGACCGGTTCGTTCAAGGACCGCGGCATGACCGTTGGTGTCAGTATGGCGCTTGAACTCGGTATGAAGAGCGTTGCCTGTGCGAGCACCGGGAACACCTCCGCAAGCCTCGCCGCCTATGCTGCAAAGGCCGGTGTTCCCTGTGTTGTCCTCCTGCCTGCCGGGAAGGTAGCCCTTGGCAAGGTCGCCCAGGCGCTGATGCACGGCGCTCGTGTCATCTCCATACGCGGCAACTTCGATCGGGCGCTTGAGATGGTGCATGAACTCTGCGTCAGCCACGGCCTCTACCTCTTAAACTCGGTCAACCCCTACCGCCTGGAGGGGCAGAAGACGATCGGGTTTGAAGTGATCGACCAGGTTGGCGGGGTGCCGGACCGGATGGTTCTCCCGGTTGGGAACGCCGGTAACATATCCGCTGTCTACAAAGGGCTCAAAGAGCTCGAGGCTCTTGGATTCATAGACCGGTTGCCCATGATGACCGGTATCCAGGCAGCCGGTTCACAGCCGGTGGTGAGGGCGATCGAACAGAACCTCAATGTTCTGATCCCGGAATCCAATCCTGAGACTGTAGCCACCGCGATCAGGATCGGCGCCCCTGTAAACGCGGAGAAGGCGCTTGTTGCCATCCGCGCCACCGGTGGGACTGCGGCGGCCGTTACCGATGAGGAGATTCTTGCGATGCAGAAGGACCTGGCGCGTAAAGAAGGGATCGGGGTCGAACCTGCCTCAGCCGCCTCGGTTGCGGGTGTCCGGAGACTCGTCGAGCAGGGTCTGATCGATAGGGATGAGAGGATCGTCTGTGTGGTGACCGGTCATCTATTGAAAGATCCAGAAACGGTTGTACGACAATGCGAACCTCCAGTCGAGATCGACGCGGACATATCATCGCTGCTCTCTGTCTTGCGCTGATCCTTATCAGCGCACCGGCGGCAGCGCAGGAGGCCGTCTTCCGGGTTCTGCCGGATGGCACTGCCTATGAAGCCTCAATAGAGGTCTCGGGGGACACCTACACCCTCTGGACGCCGGGGCTCCTAGGTGAGCGCGTCCCCCTCCGGGTCGAGGACCTTGAGGTGCTCGGCCCGACGGGCGCGGTTGAGTACCGTGAGGAAGGACGGGGCGTCATCACCTTTCCCGAGGGGAACTACACCATCTCTTACAGGGTTCCGGTAAGGAATAATCAGTTAGTTGCTGCTTTTGATACACCGTATAACGTGACGGTCGTTCTTCCTCCGGTTTTTAAGGTAGATAACCCGCTCATAGGTATGGTCAGCACCGGCGGAGTGGTATCGCCGGGTCCGAACGAAACCACGGAAATTGCGTGGGACAGGGGGAAGGTCGTGGAGGTCAGGTTCTACACCCCTGAACGCGAGATGTTGCTAACCACCTTCGGCACCATATGGCTTGCGGTCGCACTTGTCCTGATCTTCCCGTTCCTCTTCTCGCGCAGGAGGGGCGGCAGGTGATCGAGGTTTTAGCCGCATCCTTCCTGATCGGGTTCTCGGGGGCCGCATCCCCGGGCCCGCTGACCGCCTCGGTTCTTGGCATCGGTTCGCGGCAGCCGCTGCGTTTCGTCACGGGGCTTGTTGCAGGGCACGGCGTTCCTGAAGCGGTCATGGTCGCTGCCATAGCCTGCGGCGTGCGAGACGTTCCGCACATCGATCTTGTCGCTCTCCTTGGTTCATGCGTTCTTATCGCGCTGGGCGCAATGCAGTTCCTGCGTGCTGGAGATACCCTCGTTGTGAGCGAGGAGACCCGGATGCCGGTTGCCTTCGGGCTGGCCTGCACCCTGGGCAACCCCTACTGGTGGGTCTGGTGGCTCACCTTCGGCGTCGGGTTTCTCGCGCTCCACCCATCGTTTGTTGCGTTCTATATCGGGCACATAGGCGCGGATATTGTCTGGCTCGGGCTGCTTGCCGTTGCAGTATCCCGGGGGGCAAACGTCCTGGGCCGCCACTACAAAAAAGTGGTGCAGGCGAGTGGACTCGCCATGATGCTCTTTGGTCTCTACTTTATTCTCTCGGTTCTTTCGACCTGATATCGATCCCGAACCGCTCGGCGTTTGCATCTGCGATCCTCTGGATCTCGGCAATCAGGTCATCCCGCCGGCTGGGTTTGAAGAGGTGCCGGAACCGCTTCTGCCTGGAGAGATACTCCTCGACGGGTTTACGTTTCACCTTCTTTGCCTTCTCCACCACGCCGTTGGCCATTTCGTAGTTCACCCATAGTCCGGTCTCAATGGCCAGTTTGGCCATGGTGATCGTCTCGCCTGACTCAAAACCCCATCCGGTGCAGCAAGGGGTGTGCACCTGAATGTAGCAGGGGCCCGGTGTATTGATAGCCCGCCGGACCTTCTTTTCGAAGTCGGCCGGGTATGCGATCGAGGCGGTCGCGACGTAGGGTGCACCGTGGGCCGCCAGGATCGCGGGCATATCCTTCTTTTGGCGGACGTTGCCCGGTGAGCACGCACCCGCCGGACTTGTCGTGGTGCTTGCGGCATACGGCGTTGCGCCAGAACGCTGGATGCCCGTGTTCATGTAGGCCTCGTTGTCGTAGCAGACGTAGGTGATGTCGTGGCCCCGCTCGAAAGCGCCGCTGATGCAGAGCATACCGATATCGAACGTGGCACCGTCACCGCAGATACAGACTACCTTCTCGCTGCGCCCCTGCTTCTTCAGCGACGCCTCAATACCGGATGCAACCGCCGCAGCGTTCTCAAAGAGCGAGTGGATCCAGGGAACCCCCCAGGTGGTCTCGGGGTAGGGTGTTGAGAAGACCTCCATGCACCCGGTCGAGTTGACAACGATCACGTTCTCTCCGGTCGCCTTCAGGAGCAGCCTTGCTGCAAGCGCCGGGCCGCACCCGCCGCACGCCCGGTGTCCGGGGGTGAAGAGGTCGCACCCTTCCGGTAATCCGGTCATTCAGAGCACCTCCGTCCGCAGTCCATAAAACATATCCCCTCTCCCCTCCTCTGCGAGATCGACTATCGCGGCGATATCCTTCTTGCGTATATCACGCCCGCCCAGAGCGACGATGTAGTCGTATACGGCCGTGCCGGAACCAGAGAGAGCTGCTTTCACCTCGGTGCCAACACCTCCGCCGCTCCCGAGTGAGATGTTCCTGTCAAGCACCGCCACGGTCGAGACCCCTTTGAGCGCGTCCACGATCTCCTGCGCCGGGAAAGGCCGGAACATCCGGATCTTTAAGAGTCCTGCATTCTTTCCGGCATCGCGCATCTCATCGACGGCATCCTTTGCGGTGCCGCATATGGAGCCCATGGCAACAATCGCGGTGTCGGCATCCTCCAGCCGGTAGCCCTCGACGGGCGCGGAGTAGTCTCTATCAAACTGTTTTGCGAACTCGTGTCCGGCTTTTGCGAAGACCTCCTTTGCACGATGCTGTGCACGATCGATCTCGTAGCGGAACTCCATGTAGTAATCTGGAGTCGCGTACATCCCGAAACTCAGCGGATTACTGGCATCAAGCCGCTGGTATGGGTTAAACGCGGGCAGGTAGGCGTCCACCTCCTCCTGCGTCGGGATGGAGACCGGTTCGTAGGTGTGAGTGAGGACGTAGCCGTCGAAACAGACAAACGCCGGCAGGAGGACATCGTGGTCTTCACAGACCCTATATGCGATCATGTGGAGGTCGACGGCCTCCTGGTTGTCCTCTGCGTAGACCTGCAGCCATCCGGAGTCGCGCAGCGATATCGAGTCCTGCTGGTCGTTCCAGATCGAGAGCGGTGCGCCGAGCGAGCGGTTCGCGATCGTCATCACGACCGGCTGGCGCAGTCCGGCAACGTTGAAGCAGACCTCAAACATCAGGGCAAGCCCCTGGGATGTCGTTGCCGAGTAGACCCGGGAACCTGCCGCGCTTGCACCGAGACAGGCTGAGAGGGCCGAGAACTCGCTCTCGACGGTGATGTAGTCGGCATCGAGTTCGCAGTCCGCCACCATCTGGGCAAGGGCTTCGACGATATGCGTCTGCGGTGTGATGGGATATGCTGCGATCACCTGCGGGCGGCAGCGCTTCACAATCTCGGCCACCGCGTGCGATCCTTCCATAATCTCCAGCATTATTTCTCCTCCTTCTCCATCCTGATGGACTTTTTCGGGCAGACCTCTTCACATATGCCGCAACCCTTGCAGTAGTCGAGGTCCGGCTCGAACATCCCCTCATCAGTCTCGCGTATACAGCCTTCGGGACAGA
The DNA here is from genome assembly GCA_022837745.1 of Methanomicrobiaceae archaeon. Lineage (GTDB taxonomy): Archaea > Halobacteriota > Methanomicrobia > Methanomicrobiales > Methanoculleaceae > Methanoculleus. Next base: position 101,963 of record JALHIW010000001.1, read on the forward strand.
ACTGGGCGCATATGCCGCACCGGTTGCAGGTCTCAGGGTCAAAGACCGGTTTGAAGACCCGCCAGGTGCCCGTCTTGTTCTCAAGCGCTTTGCCCGGAGGCGCGGCGCAACCAACCCGGAGCGCCATCTACGCAGCACCCCCGACCAGTTTGTATGCGCGCTCTGCCGCCCGGATGTTCTTCTCGGCCAGGCTCCCGGCGAACCGGCTCCGCAGCGCGCCTTTGAGTGGTTCAAGCCCGATCTCGCCGGTGGCTGCAGCGAAAGCGCCCATCAGGGCAGTGTTGGTGATGGGCAGGCCGAGTTCTTCGAGTGCGATGGTGGTGGCATCTATCGTGTAGACGGTTACACCCTCCGGAACGCGGAAATCACTGGCTGTCTTCTCGGTGTTGATGATAGCGATTCCACCCGGTTTTATGCCATTGAAGACGTCCACATCCCGGATCAGGGTGGAGTCCTGCACAATGATGTAATCGGGCTCGTAGACCTGGCTACGCAGCCGGATCTTTCTATCACTGAACCTGACAAACGCCTGCACCGGGGCACCCCGGCGTTCCACGCCAAAAGCAGGAAACGCCTGGGAGAACACCCCCCCCTCAAACGCAGCGCAGGCGATGAGTTCGGCGGCGGTCACGGAACCCTGGCCGCCCCTGCCGTGAATGCGTAACTCTCTCAATCAATAACCCCCATTAAATCTTAATGATCAATAATATAAAAATCAGGCACTCCCGGAGGGGCGCACGCGGAGCATCAATCACTCCGGGAGATGGATGCATCCTGCCGGTAAAGGAGATTGTGCAGGGCGCTCACTGGACGTTTGCAAGCCGGCTTTTGAGGTCTTCAGGCGTGCACTGGCGTATCTCCATAAGGGCTGAGACAACGGCGTCGGAAAAGACCAGCGCAGCGGTCTCAAAGAGTGTCCCGAGAGGGGCAAACGATGCGGATACCGAACGGTACTGACCGGTGAGCTGGCGGATCTCAAAGTCGCTTGGAAGCCCCTGGTCTTTGAGCTGGTTGTTCCCGATCTCTACAATGCAGTCGGCGATACGGCCTATGCTCGAGTCGGGTGTTGAGGTGATAAGACAGACTGCCCCCCCGAGTTCCCTGGCGGTCTCGCAGGCATCAACGACCGAACGGGTCTCGCCCGAACCCGAGACCGCGATGAGCAGGTCGCCCGATCTAAATGCCGGGGTGATCGTCTCGCCGATGACATAGCTCTCAAACCCCAGATGCATAAGTCGCTGGGCGAATGCTCGTGCTACAAGCCCGGAACGGCCGGCGCCGGCGAGATAGATCCGTTTTGCGTTCAGGATCTCCTCGAGGAGCTGGTTCGCGCTCTCCCGGTCTATGTTGCGCGCCACTTCTTCGAGGCTCGATGTCATCTGAAGCATGAAATCAGTGATATCAGGAAATTCCTGTGGCATGGTCGCTGTCTCCCACCTGTAGTCTCTATACAGCATGGCGCAGTTAATAGGTTTCCCTGCCTGGAAAAAGTTGTTTCTTATCCCGGGCTATCAAACATTACCGCCGGGCTGTACCCTGGTTTGATGAACCTATCCCCGGATGGATCCCGGTGGATGTTCATCGCCGCGGGCGGCGCTCTCCGCTGTCAGCCTGCTCCCTTGGTCTGTGATTCTCCATCGATACAGTGTCCGGGAAGAGCATCTCCAGCGTTCACGGTGAGACCCCCAAAAGATCCGGTCTCCGCCCATGGCACGGCCGCCGGGACAATCGCCACGCACTGCCAGCCCCCTCTGAAAGCGCCGGGAGGCAGCGGAACGCGAGTGGTTTCGAGAGATGCCTGAGATGTTTGATGACCTCTCTATATGCAGGGAGATCGGTGTGGCCCTCTCAAGCCAGAGGCTACCGACCGATTAGGGCAAGATCGCCCCACTCAGCGTTCCACCGCAAGCCCGAGGATCCCGGTCGCTCCGGAGAAGACGTCGCGGGCGATCCGGACGAGGCCGTGCGCCGCACACCACTCGTCGTAGACGGCGACCTCTCGGGAGAGGAGCGACTCCACCTCAGCGGCGATGGCAGGGGCCATGCCCCCTGCGAGGGCGACCTTCGCACTCGGGTTGAGGGTAAGCATCGCAGAACACTCCATTGCGGCAAACATCGCCATCGTCTCCACGCGGAGGTCGGGGTCAATGGTGTAGTTCACACCCGCATGCAGGAAGGCGTCGTTTGCCGTTGTCTCCCCCCGGTCGATCTGTCGGATGGCGTTCACGTCAAGAGCCCCGTGCTCCGTCCCTGGGGCGAAGATACAGGCGTCGAACGCGCCGGTGATCCTGCCACCGGTCACCAGGAGGGTGACGGTGTTTGAACTCGCGTCGCAGACCACGACGTCGTCTCCAAGGTCGTGCACGACCTGGTAGGCGATCCCGATCTTCTCCGGGCTTGCCTGATGCGAGTAGGCCTTGAACCGCGGGTCGGTCGGTGATCCGCGGTGCAGCCCCGGGATGACGATGGCGGGGAGGCCGCTCTCCCTGATCACATCGTAGACCCTGGTACCGCCGCCGATGTGTTTTCCGGCACCCTCCTGTGAGACCACACCGCGGTTCTCGACCCTCCTGATATCGGTGATGGCCGTTATCCCGTCACCCATCGAGTAGCAGACGGCAACTCCCTCGATCTCGTCGAGTGGGCCGAGTCTGGCAAGGTCGCCCGCCGAGAAATACCTTGCCTCTTCACGGGAGATCTTGAACTCCGCCTCGCCGCATGAGAAGCGCATCGCGGTGGTGCCGTGGTCGATACCGATGAACATTAAATATCACCTTTGTATCTCAATGGGATAGTAAGTTTCTGGATCGCGCGGTGCGAGAGGCGAGGAACTCAGGCTGTGTTGGCCTGGTAGCGCCTCTTCGCGTACTCCACCGCGCCGACAACGACGAGACCCGCAAGGAAGAAGATCAGGCCTCCTGGTAACATCTCCCCGGCTGCCATCCCTCTCTCCCAGAGCATCCGGGCCGAACCGAGCATCAGACCGGTGAGCAGGGCGAGCATTAACCCGTGATATGTCGAAAGGAGATACTTGAGGGCCTTTACAAAGAGAAGGAGACCCGTGACACCGCCAGCGATGTAGGCGATGATCTCAGGGAGTAAAAATGCCCTGAGCGCCGCGAGCATGAACTCGTACTGGTTCAGGACAAGGGTGATGTATGCTCCCGATATCCCGGGCAGGATCATCGCGCATAGCGCTGCCATCCCCGTGAAGAAAAGGATCGGCAGCGAGTGCCCGATATCCATGTGGCCAAGACCGCCAATGAGATAGCCGACAACTGCCCCGATGAAGAGGAAGGCAACGGTTGCATGGCTATGGGAGCGGATATCGAGGAATATGGCGATCGCGGAGGCAAATATAAGCCCGAGGAAGAAGGAGTAGGTCTCGACTGCATAATCGGCCAGAAGCGTGAGGATAACCCCGGACATCAGGAGGAAAGCGGTGCTTATCCCGGCGAGGAGGACGATGAGGAACGGTATATCGATCCTCTCGAGATCCGCCCGCAGCGCTACGGTGTCGCCCCTCAGCAGGTCTTTTGCCAGGTTCAGGTCGATGCTCCCTATGGCCCCGACCTGTCGCTCGTAGATCCCGGTGATCAGGGCGATCGTCCCCCCTGAGACGCCGGGGATTATGTCGCAGGCCCCCATCATGAGACCGCGCAGGTAGATCCCGGCGTACTCCCGGAGATCCGGACGCAGATTCATGGCGCGACTCCACGACGATTCTCGATACGATAGTTTCCAGCCGTAAGCAGGTCAAAACCCTGCAGGGGCAGGAGATGAGCGCGCGGGAAGCGATCGTCTCCCGCGTGGCAAGATGACAGTCTCAATCGGACAACTCCTGGATCATATATTGGATGGAGCCTCTTACGGAAAATATGTGCTGTTCTGACGCAAGCAGCGGCGGTTGGGAGTGGATCGCCAGACCACAGCGATCCTTTCGAGTTGCTCATCTTCGCGAGGCCATCCAGTAATCCTATAGCATCAGAGAGATATTACTGTACAATGTTCTGTATCGTAACGGGCGGGGCCGGTTTCATAGGTTCGCACATCGTCGACGCCCTTGTTGCGGCAGGGGATAAGGTGCTGGTCATCGATGATTTCAGTGCCGGTAGCGAGAAGAACCTTGCGCACCACCAGGCTGGCGGCCAGGTCACCTCTATCAGGCAGAACCTGCTCGACGACGGGTGGCAGGAACGGTTTTGTGGGGCAGACCGTGTCTACCATATCGCGGCTGACCCCGATGTCCGGCAGAGCGCCGTAAACCCGGACTCGCAGATCAGGAACAATATCATAGCTACTCATCGGGTTATCGAGGCGATGCGGCTTCATGGCGTGCCCGAACTTGTCTTTACCTCAACCTCGACGGTCTACGGCGATGCCACCGTCATCCCGACACCGGAGACCTATACCCCGCTTGAACCGATATCCGTATACGGGGCGACGAAACTTGCCTGTGAGGCGCTCATATCATCATACTGCCACTCGTTTGGTATGACGTCCTGGATCTACCGGTTTGCAAACATCATCGGCGAACGGAGCGGTCATGGTGTCATACCGGACTTCATCCGGAAACTTCGCGAGAACCCGCGCGAACTCGAGATCCTTGGCGACGGCCGGCAGACGAAGTCCTACCTTGAGGTCAGTGAGTGTGTCCGTGCTGTGCAGTTCGGGATTGAGCATTCTCACGACCCGGTGAACATCTTCAACATCGGTTCTGAGGACTGGATCGACGTCGTAACGATCGCCGATATCGTCACGGAAGAGATGGGGCTCTCCGGTGTCCGCTATCGGTTCACGGGAGGCGCGCGTGGCTGGGTCGGCGATGTGCCAAGGATGCAGCTCTCGGTTGAGAAACTCAAGAACCTCGGCTGGCGGTGCCGGACGACCTCGGAAAAGAGCGTGCGCAGCGCCGTCCGCGCCATGCTGGGATAAAGTGGTGCGGTGCAGGGATTTTCCATGAAATACATCGTCATTCTCGGAGATGGCATGGCCGATGAGCCGCTTGCCGAACTGGGTGGGAGGACACCCCTTGAGTACGCAGAGACGCCGAACATGGACAGGATCGCGCGCGAAGGTCGTTGCGGGATGCTCCGGACCGTGCCGGAGGGGTTTGAACCCGGGAGCGATATTGCAAACCTCTCCGTCCTGGGCTACGACCCGCGCGTCTCCTATACCGGTAGGGGGCCGCTTGAGGCGGCCAGCATGGGCATCGAGCTCGGAGAGGGCGAGATGGCATACCGCTGCAACCTGGTCACGGTCAGGGACGGGTTGATGGTGGACTTCAACGCCGGCCACATATCGAGCGCTGAGGGGGCGGCCCTGCTGCGCGATCTGGATGCCGTGCTCGGGGGTGTCCGGGTATACCCGGGTATCAGTTACCGCAACCTCCTTGTCCTCCCGGAGGGGCGCGGTTCCCTCACCACCCCTCCACATGACATCGTCGGCCGCCCCATACAGGAGTATCTCCCGCGCGGCGATGATGCTGCTGCACTCCTTGAGTGCATGGAGCGGTCATGCGAGGTCTTTGCCGACCACCCCGTCAACCGCCGCCGCGTGCTGGAGGGGAAGATCCCGGCGACCGGGATCTGGCCCTGGAGCGGTGGAAAGAGACCGTCGCTTGAGCCTTTCCGCGAGAAGTACGGCCTTGCCGGCGGGGTGATCTCGGCTGTCGATCTCCTGGGCGGCATCGCCCGCCTTGCCGGGATGGAGGTGATCCGTGTTCCTGGCGCCACAGGGTTCATCGATACCGATTACAAGGCGAAGGCCCGATATGCGGTCGACGCCCTCGATCGGCTGGACTTTGTCTACATGCACGTCGAGGCCCCGGACGAGGCGGGGCACATGGGGAGTGTCGAGGAGAAGGTGCGGGCGATCGAGCGGCTCGATGAAGCGATCGGGATCATCCTTGAGCGCCCGGAGACGGTGGTCGCGGTTCTCCCGGATCACCCTACACCGATACGCTGCAGGACGCATACCGCTGACCCGGTACCTTTTGCTGTGCTCGGGAAGGGGAAGGATGGCGTCAAGGGTTTCTCCGAACGGGAGGCACGGAAAGGTTCGTTCGGGCTCATGGAGGCGGCTGCGTTTCTTCCGATGCTCTTCTCGCCGTAAACCTCTTTCTGCATGGGCAGGGAACCTGTGAGTTCAACCATCTGGGATAATGGCCCCCGCTCCTGTCTCTTGCATGATTCCGGAAACAGCATCTCACAAAAAATACCCCAGCCACCCCGGGACACAGGGGGAAGGCGGTCTGCGGCGATGCGGATACCTCCCGGAAGCCGTTCCAGGCGCGGCTCATCAAATTAAGGGCCGAGTCTGGAGGAACCGGTTTGATGGCCTCCGCGGTCACGGGTGTTGACTGGCCGCCACCTTTTTGTGCTCTCTACATCAAACGCCTACATTGATATGGAACCCCTCACGTCAGAAGGGATCGCCGAGAAGATCCGCAAGATCGAGGAGGGTGTGGGCAGGCTCTCGCCGATGCAGAAGGTTATCATCGGGACCGACGGTTCGGTGACCGGGCTGCTTGAGATGGCGACCGGTCACCCGGTCAGCATCACCACCCTTGTCCAGGACGTTGTCAGCGCCGATGCCGGGGTGGCGGCTGAGCTCGATATCGAGCCCGGAGAAGAGATCAACTACCGCATTGTGGAGTTGAGAGACAGCGTAACCGGAGAAGTGCTCATATACGCGGTCTCTGTCACCCCGCTCCGGCGTCTCGCCCCCGAGTTCCGGCACGACCTGATGCGGGCGGATATCCCTATAGGCAGGATCCTTCGTCACCACAGGATTGAGTCGCGTCGGGAGATCACCGATGCCAGGGTCATCCAGGCCGGTGCAGACCTTGCGAGATCGTTCAAGGTCAACCGCTGCGAGCCGATGGTCTCGCGGAGATACCGGATCATCCATCAGGAGGAGCCGCTGATAGTAATCGAGGAGATATTCCCATGCACCGCTTTCACGGACGAGATCCGGGTGGTGGTCGACGCACCGTCACGGATCCATATCACCCTGATCGACATGAACGGGGCCTCCGGCAGGGTGGATGGCGGGGTTGGCGTCACTCTCGATGAGCCCGGGTGTGTCCTGGACGCGCGCAAGGCCACCGGGATAGAGGTTCGCGGCGGCAGCGATGAGGCGCGGCACAGGGTTGCCGATGCGGCCCGGGCAACGAAGGAGGCGTTTGGTCTTCCGGGGGGTGCGGAGATAGCCCTCCACTCCACCGCAAGGCAGCACGCCGGGCTCGGCAGCGGGACACAGATCGCGCTTGCCACGGCCGCCGCCATATGCCGCCTGTACGAGCGGGATGTTTCAGTCGCTGACCTTGCAAGGGTTGTCGGCCGCGGCGGGACATCAGGGATCGGCACGGCGGCGTTTGAGATGGGGGGTTTCATACTTGATGGTGGGCACAGGTTCGGTTCCCCGGGCGGGAAAGAGGATTTTCGCCCGTCGTCGGCATCAAGAGGGATCGCACCGCCTCCAGTTCTCGCCCGGCACCGTTTCCCCGAGGACTGGGAGATCCTGCTGGTGACGCCGGATGTCAGTGCAGGGGCGCATGGGACAGAGGAGGTCGACCTATTCCGCACCCACTGCCCTGTGCCGCTTGAGGAGGTTCGAGAGGTCTGCCACGAGGTGCTCATGCGGATGATCCCGGGGATCGTTGAGCATGATCTCGACCTCTTTGGCTCGGCGGTAAACCGGACGCAGCAACTGGGATTCAAGAAGGTGGAGGTGGGCCTGCAGCACCCGGTTGTTCCGGCGCTGCTGGAGGCGATGGTTCAGGCCGGTGCCGCCGGAGCCGGGTTGAGTTCTTTCGGGCCGACGGTCTATGCCATAGGCGATTCCGGTATGGCTGATCTTGCCCGGGCGGCAGAAGAGGTGCTCGCCGGCCAAGGCGGTTCGGTGACCCTGACCAGGGCCAGGAACTGCGGGGCGAACATGCGGGCAGGTTAAGAGGCGTCCTTCTCTCCTGCTGCAAGGCCATACCTGTGCGTCTAGCGCGGGGATGCGCAGGATCTTTCCTGAGGCGTTGAGAGGAAACAGGGTGATACGGAGGCCATCAAACCAATGCCTCACTGGTTTGATAAACCTCTCCGTGTCCAGCCCATGGACAGATTCCGGGGGGGTGACCGGGATCTGTATGAAGATGCTGCCTCCATCTTCATGCGGTATGCCTCTGGTCACAGCGGCATGGTGCGGTTTT
>JALHIW010000031.1:0-19513 GCA_022837745.1 Methanomicrobiaceae archaeon
CACGATTTTTACTTCGAACAAGTCATACGGCGAGTGGGGAGAAATCTTCGGGGATCATGTGATCGCTGCGGCGGTCCTGGACAGGATCCTGCACCACTGTACGACTCTGAATATAAAAGGTGACAGTTACCGGCTCAAGGAACGCAGGAAACAAGGGGTGTTCGCGCACTCGCTGCCGGGATGATTTCCGCGTGTATTATATGATCACGTGGGGAATATTATTCCGCCACATTTGGGGAAAATTATCCCGCCAGTGACAGCGGTAGCGGCCGGGAGGTGGGGGTGGTCTATGAATACCGTTCAACCATAGACACAGTGCCACGGGAGGAGACCACTACTTCGCGGTCTCACCTGATACTCCCTGAGATCCGGTTTCCGTCCCCCGTGCACGGCTATCCGGGGCTATCGCCAGACACTGCACGCCCCCTCTCGCAGGGGGCGGGAGGAGGCCGCGGTAGCGGCCGGGCGGCGGGGGTGTCCCATGAATACCGTTCAACCGGAGACGCAGGAGACAGGGGAGGGAGTGGGCAGTCGTAATAACGGGAAAAGATGGGGGGTTTATATCACAGAACCGTTGATTTGACGGCCTCGGAAAAATGATTGTATCAGTCCTGACCCTCTCACCGCACCTTCGTCCCCGGGCTGACTGGACGGAGGGGGACAAGAAGCGAGGCCTCGTCACCGGCGGCAAGTATCATCCCCCTGCTCTCGACCCCAAAGATCTTTGCCGGGGCGAGGTTTACGACCACAGCAACCTCTCTGCCCACAAGGTCTTTTGGGGTGTAGAACTGCGCGATCCCGCTGACCACCTGGCGTTTCTCGCCACCGACGTCGAGGATGAGTTTGTAGAGTTTCTTTGATCCATCGATCGGTTCAGCCGCAACAACCCTTGCTATGCGGATGTCGAGTTTTGAAAACTCATCGATGGAGACTGTCGGTGCTTTTGCCCCTGCAGCCTCACTGGCCTTCGCAACCCGCGCCTCCAGGACCTTCTCAAGCGCCTCGACCTGTTCTTTCTCGATCTTTTTAAACAGTGGAACGGGTTTTCCAAGTGCTCTCGCCCCAATCGGCGCTGTAGCCTCAGCGATCGGATGTGCCGCGAGATCGTCGCCGTAGCCGAGCATCGTCCACGCCCGCTGCATGGAGCCTGGCATCAGGGGCTGGAAGACCACTGTAAGGGCCTTGACCATCTGGAGACAGTCAGCGATAACCTGCTTTGCAGCGGCCTGATCCTCCTTGATCAGTTTCCAGGGGGCGTTGTTCTGGATGTAAGCGTTCCCGAACGAGGCCAGGCTCATCATACCATCGACGGCACCCTTGAAGTCGTAATCGCGCATCCGGGCATCTATCGCGGCAAGCGAGCGCTCGATCTCCTCGATGATACCCGGTTGTGGAGCAACGTCCGGCACACCAGAGAATTCCTTCTCGGCGAAGTACATCGTCCGGTATATGAAGTTCCCGAGCGTCCCCACGATCTCATTATTCACCCGCTCGGCGTAGACCTTCCACGAGAAGTCCAGCTCCTTCGTGTGGCTGGTGTAGGAGAGGAGGTAGTAGCGGAGGTAGTCCGCAGGGAGCCCCTGGTCCAGGTAGTCATCGTTTGTCCAGACGACATACCCGCGAGACTTCGAGAACTTCCTGCCATCGATTGTGACCATGCCGCTTGCAACCACCGCGTGCGGGAGACCGTATCCTGCCCCTTTGAGGAGCGCCGGCCAGAAGATGCAGTGGTGGTAGATGATATCCCCGCCGATGAAGTGAGTAACCCTTGTAGTATCGCCGCACCAGTAGTCTTTCCAGTCGACCCCGGCGGCGTTTGCCCACTCCTTCGTGAACGAGATGTAACCGATTGGCGCGTCCACCCAGACGTAGACGACAAGGTCGTCGCGCCCCGGAAATTTAACGCCCCAGTCAAGCGTCCGGGTAATGCACCAGTCGCGCAGCCCTTCCTTCACCCAGCCGAGAGCGTAGTTCCTGGCGGTGGCCGTGCCCCGAAGGGTGGGCAGGTAGTCCAGGAGGAAGTCCCGGAATGCCGAAAGCCTGAAGAAATAGTGCTCCTGTTCGCGATATTCAGCCTTGCTGCCACAGATCTTGCAGACCGCATCCCTGAGTTCACCAGGCTCCAGGTGCTGTCCGCAGCCCTGGTCACACTCATCGCCCCTCGCAATCGCCCCGCAGTGAGGGCAGACACCCTCCACATAGCGGTCCGGGAGAAACCGCTCGCACTGCGGGCAGTAACTCTGGCTGACGGTCTTTTCGTAGACATAGCCGTTATCTATCAGCCGCTGCACGATCGAGCGGGTGGTCTCATGGTTCATGGAGTCGTCGGTCATGCCAAAGTGGTCGAAGACGACGTCCATCCGTCGGAACGTATCATAGAAATGCTCGTGATAGCGCTCCGAGAGTGCCCTGGGCGTCGAGCCCTCCTGCTCGGCGCTGATCACGATCGGCGTTCCATGGTTATCAGAACCACATATAAAAGCGACCTCCTCTCCCGACCGGCGCATATAGCGGACGTAAAAGTCCGCCGGCACGTAGGTCCGCAGGTGCCCAATGTGGCAGGGACCATTCGTGTACGGGAGCCCGCACGTTACCAGCAACGGCTTACCACTCATCCTTATCTACTCTCGTTGCGATGCTAATAAAGATACCAGCGCATGGCACGACAAATCAGAATACCGGTGAGATCGTTTGGCTCAGAGGTCGGGAGGCCTGGCGTCCCGGAACTTGCGGAATGGCTGAAAGGGAAAACCGGGACAGAGGTGGATCTTACCACCTACCGGCTCGAACGCTCGCTTGACGCCCAGGACGGTGTCTCAATTCCGGCTGCTGGCGGCCTCTTCTATGCCGAACGGTTACGGGAGGTCTTTACCAGCATGAAGGACGGAGTGCTGATCGACGAACCCGGTGTCGAACCGGCGGCCGTGACCGCAGATGCCCTGTTTGTGCGGGAGAGATGTAAAGACGCCAGGATTGCTCTTCCTGCACCGCACATCATGGGGTTCCGGGACGACTACATCGGGGACCGGGAAGAGTTCTCCGAGACTATCTCAGACCTCTACGCCGGACTCATGCGGGATATGCGCGACCAGGGTCTCGCGGGGCACGTTCTGATAGCGGATACACCTGATCTGATCGAACTCGAGCGGCTGGCTGGCAGAAAAGTCCTCTTCTTCCCTCGCAACCCGGCGAGGTTCGACCTTGAACTCCTGCTCGAGTACCAGGACTCTCTCATCCTCCCGGCGACTGATCTCGACCGCCTTCCCGACCTTATGGAACGGTTCCGTCTCCGGAAGTTAATCCTGCTCAACCCGGAGGGAGGGGAAGTTGTGGCGGCGGCCGGGATAGTCGACGCTGATAGCCTCGAGGTGGGTGGCTACTGTGCAGATACCGCCTGCCCTGACTACTGGAAGAGACTTCTGGACAGAGCGTTCATTCCTCGATAGACTCCGCAACCGCCGCAAGGTCGCGGTAATGGCGGTTCCGCTTGATCAGCCAGAATAGAAAGCGGTCAAGCAGGCTGAAGGTGAACGTCCCCCCTGCCGCGTGAGGATGACCCCCACCGGAGAACTGCCGGGCGACAAGATGGCTTATCGGCGGGACGGAACGAATGGAGATGCGGCCGTTTGAAGAGACGATCACCTCGATATCGCTCCCCAGCTCCTGGCGGATGGCATGGGCAGTCTCACTTGGGTAGCCATAGAGAGGAGCGAAAACAATCCTGTAGCGGCCGCCCTGGATGACGGTGGCATGCCGGATGCTCCTTCTGATGTCATGCTCCATCTCCCGGAGGATCTCAGCATATTCGTTCTCGATACGCTCATCGAGGATGATGCCCCGGACAAAGTTGTCGCGGACGTAATCCCTGAGACCCTTCCGCATCACCACCTGGCCGAGCATCTTCGACCTTGGGTCCAGGTGCTTCCAGAGGTCGTAGTCGCAGACGACACGCGCAATCTCTTCTGCCACGGGATCGCCTGGAGCAAGGTCGCGGGCGACGATCCCGGTTGCACAGGTGGCAACGTCGATATGGAGGATGTCCGTCCTCTTATCGACTGTGCGGATCTCGTCCTTCGTCCAGCGGTGATGATCGCGCCACTCGATCCGCCAGCCGTTTGAACGCGCCCTGGCCAGCCGCTGCTCAACCCCGTCCTGATAACCGATATCCGATATGCTGAGGAGATCCCCACGGCCGGGGGAGGCGGCAACGGCATCAAGGAGAGAGAGGAACCTCCCTACCGAAGACCAGACGGTGAAGACGTCGTCACCCAGGACTCTACGGTGAATGGCGTCGCTCCCGACGGCGTCGAGGTCGTTGTGCGTCAGGTGCACGACGCTTTCCGTCCTTGAGGAGAGGGCCTGCATCAAGTTCCCTGGATGGGCTTCAGGTTTTCGATCGATTCCGTCCATCATTCAAACATCGGTTCTATGATGAGATAAACAGGCGGTTTGCTATCCCGTCCACTCCCGGGGGGGCAACACAGAATTTATTAAGAACTACTGCCAACACTCCTAGGCAGGGGCCCCTGTAGCTCAGACTGGGAGAGCGCCAGACTGAAGATCTGGTTGTCCCCGGTTCAAATCCGGGCGGGGGCACTCCCGATGCCTTTTTCTGGTCTTGCTGCATCAGATCTTCTGATGCGCATTAAATTCTGTGGAACCGCCAGCCTTGCTGATCTGCGGTGTGCAGTCGCTGCGGAATGCGATGCCGTGGGATTCATCATGGGTGTGATCCACCGGAGCAGCGATGTTGTAACCCCGGCAGAAGCCGCAAGGATGATACGTCAACTCCCACCGTTCATCGAACCGGTCGCGGTCACCCACCTCCAGGAAACGCAGGCACTGATCGACCTGGTGAGAGAATCGCACTGCACGACGCTGCAGGTCCAGAATGACATCGATCCATCCGACCTGGAGGTCATCCGCCAGGCTCTCCCCTGCGTAAAGATAGTGAAGGCCGTCCATGTGATGGATAGATCATCTATTGCGGCGGCAAGACGCTACGAGCCCTATGCCGATGCCATCCTCCTTGATACCAGGACGGAAGAGAGGATCGGGGGGACGGGGATCCCTCATGACTGGAATATAAGTGCAGAGATAGTGGCAAACTCAACGGTTCCCGTGATACTTGCAGGAGGACTCACCCCGGAGAATGTCAGAGACGCGATACAGAAGGTTCGCCCCTACGCTGTCGATGTGCATACCGGCGTCAAGAAAGACGGTGCCCGCAACCTGGAAAAGACGCTTGCGTTTGCCCGGGCGGCAAGAACCGCCAAGGGTAAGACCGCCGTATAAACTTTAGGCAGCGCAGAAATAAGGCCAGATCCCGCCTGATGATTATATGATCCCTTCAGGCTCTCATACCTCTTTCGGTATCCTGATCGTGAAGGTGCTCCCCTCGCCAACCTGGCTTGCCACCGTTATCTCCCCTCCATGCAACCGGACATACCTGTTAGCGATCGAGAGGCTCAGGCCCACCCCGCCGCCTTTTTTATCCTGATCGCATGCATCTCTAATGTAGAACGGATCGAAGATCGACCTGATCTTCTCTTTCGGGATGCCTCTGCCGTTATCGCAGACCATGATGTAATGATTTTCAGGCGACTCCCTGTACCTGATCCACACCTCCTTCGGAGGGTCGTTATACCTGACCGCGTTTGATATCAGGCTCTCCAGCGCAACGGCAAGCCTCCTGGCATCGCCCGGCATGTGAACGTCATCGGGTATCTCGTTTCGAATCAATGCTTCACGCTCATAGCCTCCACTGGCTATAACGGAGTCGACCAGGTCGCGAAGCGCTATATCCTGGATGTTCAGGTCGATATAATCGGTCGCAAAGACGCTCAACTCGACCGCCCTCTCCACAACCGCCTGCTCCTGGATTGCACAGTCAAGGCAGACCTTGAGGATGGATTCGGTCTCCGGAGTTATGCCGTAATACTCCGGATCATCCAGGACCAGCTGGAGATACCCGATGAGCGGCTGCAGCGGTGTGCGCATCTCATGAGAGATGGTGGTGGTGAGGTGTTTCCAGCGGTCAACCTCCCATGAGAGTTGCCTGCAGGCAAGCCTCTGCCGGCGCGACTCGGTGACATCGCGTGCCGATCCAATGACACCCCTGAGAACGCCGTCAGCCGCGGTATAGGGGCATAGACTGACGGAAAAGGTGTGCCGGAGACCCCCTATCATCAGGTCGAGGCTGTAACGGACGTCTTTTCGCTCATCGATCACCTTCCTGACCTGCGCCATGTGTTGACGGGCAAGGTCCTCCGGCAGGATTGCCCCCAGATCCCGTCCGGCCAGTTTGTCGGGATCAAGACCATACTCCGGGGCACGGGCCCAGAAGAAGTGGAGGATGCGGCCCGAGGTGTCCTGCATGAAAAACATATCGTTTGTCTGACGGACAAACTCATTCAGGCGGCTGTCTGACCGCAGAAGATCGCCGTTCTCATCCCTGAACCTCCCGCAGTCCACAACACTGCACTCGAAGAGATCCTCGCCGGCCAGTGGCCGGCCTGAGAGGAGAACCCGCCGCGACTCTCCGTCTTTCGTGTAAAAGATCGTCTCGATATTCACGATATAGCCCTCCTTGTTCATCTCCTGGATGAACGAGGCTCTATCGCTCTCATCCGGCCAGAATTCCTCCAGGGAGATGCCAACAACTTCCGTGGGCGAGTAGCCCAGCATAGCGGCAAACAGCTTACTGGCACAGACAACGCGAAGCGACCCGGGTTCGCAGAGGAATTTTGCATCGCGGCTGTTCTCGATGATCTTCCTGCAGCGGGACGCAGCCAGGTAGGAGTCCTGTGAGAAAAGAGTTACGGCCCCGAAGACCCAGAAAAAGAGGAGTGCGTGTAACCCCACAAGAAGAGGGGCGACCCTGTATCCAAGGAGGGAGAGACTGGTCTGGCCGAGCACGAAACCGGTGACGAGGATCACGGTCACATGGAGCGCCTGCAAAGGGAACCAGAGAGCGGCAAGGAGGATCGGGACGCAGTAGACCAGGGTGCAGGGTGTGGAGAGATTCACAGGCGCAACCGCCGTGAGCATAAGCGATACCCCTGCGAATGATGATAGAACGATCATTTTGACGAGATCTGTCGCGGTGAAGCGATCCTGGTTTAGGCAACTCAAGAGATGCCGGTTCTCTGGCATGTCCAACAGAGAGATCTCACCATTATCTATATTTATAGGCTCCGAAAACGTCACCCGATTTTAAAATGATGTTTACAAAAATAATCCGGTATACCCGGGTATTTCCGGATTTTCTCATGAACCTCCCCAGATCTCACGGAGAGGTGGTGCAGCCTGCCCGATGATGATTCCTGCCGCAACCGAGGGTAGCATTATGAAGGTCGTCGTTCAACCCAGAAATATGCGTCCTTTCGTCTTTGTAAATGTTGCCATGAGCGCTGATGGGAAGATCTCAACCGCTGAGCGCCGGCAGGTGAGGATCTCAGGCGGTGATGACTACTCGCGGGTCGACCGGATCAAGGCAGAGAGCGACGCCATCATGGTCGGGATCGGCACGGTGCTCTCCGACAACCCCTCGCTCACGGTCAAGTCGCCCGATCTCAGGGCATGGCGGAGAGAGGCCGGAAAGGATGATGACCCGATCCGTGTCGTTGTGGACAGCAGAGGGAGGACACCCACGGATGCAGACATCCTGCACAAGGGGGCGGGAAAGCGGATCATAGCCGTCTCGCGGGCAGCATCGCCAGAAGCGCTGGAGATTCTCCGCAAGCACGCCACCGTCATCATAACCGGCGATGAGACAGTCGATCTTTCAGCCCTGCTCGAAGAACTCTACCGGCTGGGTGTCCGGCGCCTGATGGTTGAAGGAGGAGGGACTTTAATCTGGGCGCTTATGGAGCGGGGGCTGGTCGACGAACTTCAGACCTTCATCGGCAGCATCATAATCGGCGGAAAAGATGCCCCCACCCCTGTCGACGGCACCGGTTTTTTCCGCGAGGAGGACTTCCCGCGGCTCGCGCTCATCGAAGCCGGCCGGCTGGATGAGGGTCTGCTTGTAAGGTGGAGGGTGAAGAGGGCGTGATGATAGGGCTCGAGTGGATGAATGCACGCCGATGGCGACAAAAAGAGAGAGGTGGGATTATTTGACTTCTACGATCTTGTCAACGACCTTGTAGGAGCCTCCTGTGACAAGTGATACGGTTATCTGGACGCGATTCTCACCTTTAGCATCACTGATGATGAGTTCTTCGCCCTTGATTGGCTTCATCGAACCGGTGACAACCTCTCCGGTCGACTTGATCACGACAACGTCGATGCTCTTCACAAAATCCTGGCCTTTACCGCCGCTGAAGACGATCCGCAGGTCATCTGTTATCGTTGGGGTCAGGCCTTCCGAGACCTCGAATGTAACCTCTTTTCCGGGCGGCAGGGTCTGTGTCGGTTCAGGAATCAATGATGGCGGTGTTTCCGTTGGCGCGGCTGTTGCCTGGGCGGTTTCAGTCGGGGTCGGGCCGTTTGACTCTTCAGAGCCTGTGCATCCTGCGCTGAATGAGAAGACAAGCAGGAGCGCAACCAGTAGGGGTAGCAACCTGAAGTTCATATGCCATGAGTGGGTATCAATGTATTTCACCTTTTCGCCGCGCCCCGCTATGGGCCGATAGCCATGCAAGTTACCTGATCTTACAACCGCCAGACACCGGGTATCTCCGAAAAACTACATGATGCCCACAAGGCCACAGGCATACCAGATGAAAATATCTAGAGGGGCCGTTTTCATACGAAACAAATGAGCAACACAGTCCCTCCGTTCATGGGATTATGACAGTCGATTGGAAAAATAAACCGCACCGCCGTGTAGTCCGGCACCCCCAGGGAGCAGCATATCAACCTGCCCAACCAGGATAACTACGTCTTTTGGCGTACCCACAATGTCGGCGAACTGGAGGCGTGGGGATCAGACACTATCCTGGTGAATACGGTAAAGCCGTCATCAGACACATGGAAGTCTGCTTCCATCAGAGGGTATAAATATCTATTGTTACAAACCTGAACAAGGAAAAATATAGGATACAGCAGTAGAACACTGATCTACCGAGGTTACAATGTGCGGCATATTTGGTGTAATGGATAAGAGGCGCCAGTTGATGGATGGATCTGGCATCCAACAGGCCCTCTCCATGATGAACGAGCGCGGTAGTGGTGAGGGGGCGGGCTACGCGGCATACGGCATATACCCCGACTACCAGAACTGCTACGCGCTTCACGTCTTCTTCGACAACGCCCCCGAGAGCAAGGCAGTCGTCGATGCAACACTGGAACGGTGGGGGACGGTCGAGCACGACGAAGCGATCCCCACCTACAACCAGCCAAACCTCCGGGCCACCAGCACCCCCTGGCGTTACTTTTTCAGGCCTGACACCTCCCTCGCGCCCGACAGCGCATCACCGGAGAAGGATCTCATCACAAGCCTTGTTATGCAGATAAACACTGGCTCAAACGGGGCGCGGGTTATCTCATCCGGGAAGAACGTCGGTGTCTTCAAGGCAGTCGGCTGGCCGGAAGACGTGGCTAACTTCTACCGGATAGAGGACTATGAGGGCTACATCTGGCTTGCACACAACCGATACGCAACTAAAGACCCGGGAAAGTGGGAACGGCCCGACCCGTTCAACCTCCACGATTGGAGCGTTGCGGAGGACGGAAAGATCACTTCCTACGGGACCAACCGACGCTACATCGAGAGTTTCGGTTACGCCTGCTCCATGTCCACCGACAGCGAGATCATCACATACTTAATTGACATCCTGGTGAGGCGGCACGGCCTTGACATCAACCTCGCCATCAGGGCGCTTGCCCCGCCATTCTGGGAGGACATCGACCGGATGCCAAAACCTGAAGGAGATCTGAATCGCGCCCTCCGGCTCGCCTACGGGTCAGCGATGATGAACGGACCGTTCACCGTCGTGATGGCGAATCCTGATATGATGGTCGGGTTTACCGACCGGGGCAAACTCCGGCCGATGGTTGTCGGTGAATGCGGAGATCGTCTCTATATATCGAGCGAAGAGGCAGCGATCCGGGCTATGGAGCCGAATGTCGAGTCGATCACCATGCCGGCTGCAGGAGAGCCGGTGATCGGGAGGGTTGCACCATGAGCAGTAACCTCGGCAGCATGCCACTTCGTTACCGGGTCACAATCGATCGGGAGCGGTGTATGGAATGCGAGCGGTGCATTGAGAACTGCTCCTACGGTGTATTCTGGAAGGATGGCAACCGGATCATGATCAACTCCCGGAAGTGTACCGCCTGTCACCGGTGTCTTGCTTATTGCCCCAGGGACGCAATCAGCATCGAGGAGCATCCCTGCGACTACCGGAGTCACCCGGTCTGGACCCGGCAGATCAGGGAGGCGATCTATAATCAGGCCCGGACAGGCAAGATAATCCTTGCTGCAATGGGGAGCGTCGCCGATCTTCCGGTCATCTTTGATCATCTGATGCTGGACGCAAGCCAGGTCACCACACCCCCAACCGATCCGCTCCGCGAACCCGTCGAACTCCGGACGTACCTCGGGAAGAAGCCGTCAAAACTGGATATCCGGAGAAATTCAAGAGGGGATATCGAACTCGCCACAGACCTCGCCCCGAACCTCATGCTCGAGACCCCGATCATGCTTGGCCACATGAGTTATGGAGCGATCAGCCTCAACGCCCAGATCTCCATGGCCAGGGCAGCAAAGGAGATGGGCACCTATATGGGTACCGGGGAGGGTGGGCTCCATGCCGGGCTCTACCCCTACCAGGATCGTATGATCGTCCAGGTGGCATCGGGCCGATTCGGCGTGAACATCGATTACCTGGAACGCGGGGCTGCCATCGAGATCAAACTCGGTCAGGGCGCGAAACCTGGCATCGGCGGGCACCTCACTGGCGAAAAGGTCAGCAAAGACGTCTCCCGTACCCGGATGATCCCGGAAGGAAGCGATGCCATCAGTCCAGCACCGCACCATGATATCTACGGCATAGAAGACCTCTCACAGCTCGTCAGGGCCATCAAGGAAGCAACGGAGTGGAAGAAACCGGTATTTGTCAAGATCGCGGCCGTCAACAACACAGCCGAGAATGTGGCTGCTGTTGCCCGATCATCGGCAGATGCCATAGTCATCGACGGATTCCGGGGCGGTACAGGCGCAGCACCGCGGGTCTTCCGCGACCACGTCGGCATACCGATCGAGGTCGCGATCGCGAGCGCTGACCGCGAACTTTGCAACCAGGGACTCAGGAACGAGGTCTCCCTCATCGCCTGCGGCAGCATCAGGGAGAGCGCAGATGCCATAAAGGCAATCGCCCTCGGCGCGGACGCGGTCTATATCGGCACCGCGGCGCTCGCTGCAATGGGATGCCGGGTCTGCGGGAACTGTTACCAGGGTCTCTGCCCATGGGGGATCGCCACCCAGCGTCAGGACCTGGTGCAGCGTCTGGACCCCGATGTGGCATCAAAGCAGGTGGCAAACCTGATCCATGCATGGACAATGGAGATCACCGAACTCATGGGCGCTGCGGGGATAAACAGCATCGAGAGCCTGCGGGGCAACCGCGAGCGGCTCAGGGGCTATATGCTTGATGAGAACCTGCTCAATGTTCTTGATGTTAAACCGATAGGGGCGTGAACGATCATGAGACAATTGGTCACAATCGATGCGAAGGGGATGCACTACACGCCCCTGAACCGGGAGATACGGAAGGCTGTTGAGGACGGTGCCCAGGAGGTTGTCGTCAAGAACGTCCTCGGACAGCGGTTCATCGGCGATGGTCTCCGGGGGAATGCCACCATCCATATCTACGGTGTCCCGGGCGGTGACCTCGCGATGTTTATGAGCGGGCCGACGATCATCGTCCACGGAAACGCTGACCATGCGCCCGGCAACACGATGGATGCCGGAAAGGTGGTGATCCACGGAAGCGCAGGTGATGCGGTGGCGCACAGCATGCGGGGCGGCAAGGTCTTTGTCCGGGGTGATATCGGCTACCGCGGCGGGATCCACATGAAACAGTACGAGACCCAGCGGCCAGTCCTGGTTGTCGGGGGGGCCGCCCGGACGTTCCTTGGTGAATATATGGCCGGTGGCCTCCTGATCGTCCTCGATCTCAACGGGACCATGAAGGCACGGGAGATCGGGAGCGGGATCCACGGCGGTGAGATCATCATCCGCGGCGATGTAGACGATGCCTGCCTCGCGGCAGGGGCAAAGACGGTGCCGCTCACCGACGAGGACCGGGAAAGGATTGTCCCGGTGATCAGAGAGTTTTCAGGTGACTTCGGGCTCGATCCAGAACCGCTGATCAACGCTGACTACACCCGGATCGTTCCCGCGAGCGCAAGGCCCTTTGCAGGGAAGTATACGTGGGAGTGATTGGGATGACTACAAAAACTTTCAAGGATCTGGAGGCTGAGGTCTGGGCCATGGATCTCTGCTCCGGATGCGGGGCGTGCGTGGCAGTCTGCCCGGCAGACGCCCTCAGGTTCGCACCGGGGAACACTGATGCTCCGGTGAACACTGGCTACTGTAAATCCGAGAACGACAGCGTGCCCTGCGGGGCGTGCTACGCGGCCTGCCCGAGGGTTGACCTGGCGTCACAGGGGAGGATGCTCGGACGGTATCAGGATATCGTTGCGGCCCGGTCGGTATTCCCGGTTGAGCGGAAGCAGAGTGGTGGCGCGGTGACGGCAATCCTCGTCAACGCTCTCGATGAGGGGCTGATCGACGCGGTGGTCACGGTAACGAGCGACCCCTGGACGATGAAACCTTCGTCTGCGGTGATCACCAACTCGGAGGCGCTTGTCCAGCATGCCGGAAGCCGCTACTCCTGGTGGGTGCCGCTCCTCGCCTCCCTCAAGGAGGCGGTCGTCACCCGGAAGTACCGGCGGATCGCCGTCGTTGGCGTGCCCTGCGTGACGCGGGCGACAAAGGCGATCCGGGAGAGCGACCACGAACTCCTCAGACCCTACGCAAAGGCGATCCGGATCGTGATCGGCCTGTTCTGCACGGAAACCTTCGATTACGCGAAACTGGTCGAGGGTAAACTGCAGTCAGAGCGCGGGATCGATCCATGGGAGATCCGCCGCATGGACATCAAAGGGAAACTGGACGTCTACCTCCAGGACGAGCGGCGGGTATCCATCCCACTCGCTGAACTGCAGGGGGCGGTCAGACCGGGATGCCTGGTCTGCACCGACTTTACGGCAGTGGAGGCAGATATATCGGCCGGAGCGGTTGGATCACCTGAAGGGTATACAACGCTGGTCATCAGGAACGATATAGGTAGGGGTTTCGTCAACCGGGCGATCTGGCAGGGAAAACTTGCGACCGGCGAGAGCGTCGACATAGCGGCCATCGAACGCTTGGCAGCGAAGAAGGCAGAACGGCTGACTAAATAATTTTTTTTACGAAATAAGCAGGCAGAAGGCCCCCCACTGATACTACCGTGACCAGAATGCAGCATCAATATTATGAGATTGGGGCTGCAATCTCAGGGGTAACCCGGGATGCCCCCGACGATAGGGAGGCGGAAGCGGTCTCCGGTATCCCCTACGTGATGAACGCATGTCGCGATGCTGCCGAGGCAATCCTGGATTCGTGATCGGGAGATCTCCACCCTGCCGGCGGTGAACTCTGCCATACCCCCTTGTGAGGCATTGAGGGGGCCGGCCAACACTTTTTCTGCGCAAAAGATCGATGGCATAATATGCGCAGCATAAACATCCGGACCTGGGAGGTGCGGCTGGGTATTGCTCTTGTTCTTTCATCCATCATCGTCTATACCGTGAAGTACCTCCTGCTCGGCGACCCGGAGAACACCTACCACTACATCTTCAACGCCCTGGGGTTTCTGCCGATAAACGTTCTCCTTGTCACCCTGATCCTGAACCACCTCCTGAGCGTCAGGGAGAAGCGCAAGCGGCTGGAAAAACTGAACATGGTCATCGGCACCTTCTTCTCGGAGGTGGGTACCGGCCTCCTGGCGTTCCTTTCTGACCGCGATCCGTCGCTTCCGGAGATCCGGCATGACCTCATCGTGACAGACGCCTGGACACCGGAGAAGTTCTCCACAGTTCGCGAACGTAGCCGGAGGCGTCACTCCAGGCTCAACATAGATGCAGCAGACCTGCAGGAACTCTGCCGCTACCTGACAGAGAAACGCGGTTTTCTCCTCCGACTGCTGGAGAACCCCGTGCTGCTTGAGCACGAATCGTTCACAGAACTCCTCCGGGCGGTCTTTCACCTTACCGAAGAACTTGAGCGCCGGGGGGACTTTGCCGCTCTCCCGGCAAGCGACGTGGGGCAC
The DNA here is from genome assembly GCA_022837745.1 of Methanomicrobiaceae archaeon. Lineage (GTDB taxonomy): Archaea > Halobacteriota > Methanomicrobia > Methanomicrobiales > Methanoculleaceae > Methanoculleus. Next base: position 14,322 of record JALHIW010000031.1, read on the forward strand.
CTCGCCGGGGATGTGGACCGGGTTTACGATCGCCTGATCGGGGAATGGCTCGCTTACATGGAGTACCTCCAGCGCAACTATCCCTATCTCTTCTCACTTGCGATGCGGAGCAACCCCTTCGATGAGACAGCGTCCCCGATCGTGAGGTGAAGACATGAGGTTGAGAGCCGCAAACAACAGAGGCTCTCTCACGCTTTTCGTATGAAAATGGCCCCTCCAGATATTTTCATCTGGTATGCCTGTGGCCTTGTGGGCATCATGTAGTTTTTTTGCGGTGGTGTACGGCCTGCGGTATTTTTGCCACCCCGTCTCAGGCACCGTCTCCCGACGCCTGCAGGAACCTATTTATCCATGAGCGGACTTATGCGAGGTCTGAACACCATGCAAGAATACTCGTTGCTAATCGGTGGAAAGGCTGGCGAGGGTATCAACACGGCAGGCCTCTCCATCGCCGGTCTCTTCTCCCGCCTCGGTTACCGCGTCTACATGTACTTCGATTACCCCTCGCTCATCCGGGGCGGGCACAACTTTGCAATCATTCGCGCCGCGGACAGGCCAATCGGGGCGCACCGCACCAGGGTCGACGTTCTGCTGGCCCTTGACCGTAAAACCATTGAGACCCATAAGGAGCGGATCGACGGGAAGACAACGGTCATCTACGACTCCTCGCAGGTGAGAGAGGAGACGGGCTACGGCCTCCCCCTTGATGATATCATTGCAGAAGAGAAAGCGCCCCCGATAACCAGAAACTCCGCGATGCTCGGAGCGCTTGCCCGTGTTGCAGGGATCGACCGGGAGATGCTCGAAGATGTCCTCCGCGCAGCCGTCCCGGAAAAACACCTGGATTCAAACCTCCGGGTTGCTGCACGGGGCTACAGCGCGGTGGAGAACGTCTTTTCCGTAAAACCGCTGGATGCCCCGGCACTCCCTGTCCTGACGGGTAACGAGGCCGCCGGGCTCGGACTGGTCTACGGCGGGCTTGATACCTACGTCGCCTACCCCATGACACCCTCATCGGGGGTTCTCCATTTTCTGGCCGGCCGCGCCGAGGATCTCGGGATCAGGGTGATCCACCCGGAAAACGAGATAAGCGTCATTCTGATGGCTCTCGGGCTTGCCTACGCAGGGAAAAGAGCAGCGGTCGGAACCTCCGGTGGAGGGTTCTGCCTGATGACCGAAGGGCTTTCGTTTGCCGGGATGTCGGAGATGCCGGTGACGATAGTGCTGTCGCAGCGGCCCGGCCCGAGCACCGGTGTGCCCACCTACACCGCGCAGAGCGACCTCCACTTCGCCCTGAACGCCGGCCAGGGAGAGTTTCCAAGGCTCGTCGTCGCCCCGGGGGATCCGCATGAAGCCTGCGCCTGGTCAGCGGCGGCGCTGATGCTCTCCTGGCGCTACCAGGTCCCGGCGATCATCCTGATGGATAAGACGCTCGCTGAAGGTGCCTGCTCCTTCGATCTCGATGCATCAACTCCGCCGCGGGACCACGAACCGCTGCTCGAGGATGGAGAGGGGGAATACCGGCGTTACCGCCGGACTGAGGATGGAGTATCCCCGCTTGCCTTCCCGGGAATGGAAGGGGTGACGGTCAAGGCAAACAGCTACGCCCATGACGAGAGGGGGTTTACAACCGAGAAAGCAGAGGAGATCCGTGCACTGCAGGAGAAACTGCTCAGGAAAGCCGGAAGCCTGAAAGCGGAACTTGGGGGCTACCAGACCGTGAAGACCTACGGTGCACCTGACGCGGAGAAGACCATCATATGCTGGGGCTCGCAGAAATGGGTGTGTATCGAGGCCGCCGCCGGCGTCGGCGCGCGGGTTGTTCAGCCTGTTGTGCTTGCCCCGTTCCCGGCTGAGGCCTGGAGCAAGGCGATGGCCGGCGCGGGAGAGGTGGTCTGCGTCGAGAACAATGCCACGGGTCAGGCCGCCCGTCTTCTCAGGGAGCATGGATTCGATCCAGGCAGATCCATCCTGAAGTACGATGGTCGACCGTTTGCGGTCGATGAACTCACTGCAAGGCTCGAGGAGGTGTTTGTATGACCCCGGATCGGTCTGCCGCTGGACTTATAACTCCGGTGCAGAACACCTGGTGTCCTGGTTGCGGTAACTTCTCGATCCAGCACATGATGAGATCGGCCATCGCAGAAATCTCGGAGGAGGAGGGTATACCCATCGAGAAGTTCGTCCTCCTTGGCGGAATCGGGTGCCACGGGAAACTGATGGATTACCTGAACGTCAACAGCCTCTACACCATCCACGGCCGTTCAATCCCGGCAGCCACCGGGATACGCCTGGCAAACCGTGACCTGCGGGTAATCTGTCACGTCGGCGACGGTGACATCTACGCCGAGGGGCTTGACCACCTCATCTTTGCGGCCAAGCGGAACACCGATATAACCGTGATCGTCCACGACAACCGGGTCTACGGCCTGACGACCGGACAGTACACCCCGACGTCGCCCACCGGGTTCCGGGGGCGTTCGACGCCGCGGGGGGTGGCGGAGCACCCCATGAACCCGCTCGAGGTGATGCTCGCCGCCGGGGCCACCCACATCGCAAGGGGCTACACCCGGAAGACCCGGCACCTCAAGGATGTCTTCAAAGAGGCGATAATGCACCGCGGATTCTCTTTCGTCGATGTCCTCCAGATCTGTGCAACCTACTCCAACCTGACCGACTACTATGACGCCCATGTCTACGAGATGCAGGATGGCGATCTCGATACCGGTCGGTTCGAGAGCGCTCTTCAAAAGATCAGGGAATGGGACTATGACCGGGATGCGCCTATCGCGATCGGGACGTTCTATTCGATTGAGCGTCCCCTCTACGAAGAGGGTTTCAGCGTACCGCCGAGCGGGCTTGAAGAGCGGCGCGGGCGCGTCCGGAGGTTGGTCGAGGGCTGGAGGTGAGGGGGGGTCATTTTACACCCCCGCCGGCTTTTCCGGCAACCTGCCATCAAAGCCAATTCTTTCCGCGACTTACAACTTCAATCTCCCATGACCCGCTTACTTCTTTCGGGAGGGGCTTTCTACCCTATGGCCGGTGACACCGGACGAAATTGATGGCTGCTGGAGAGTTATACAGTGAACTCCGCCCATCCCCTCGACCAGTGCCGTGCAGTCTATCCCGATGACCTTCCTGCCCGGGAAAGCCTGCCGAATCCGTGCCAGGGCTGCAGCGTCGTTGGGGTGTTTGAAGGTCGGCACGAGCACAACGGTGTTTCCTATGTAGAAGTTCGCGTAACTGGCGGGCAACCGCACTTCACCGCCGACCCTGCCTGGTGTCGGGAGGGGGATTACCGTTAAGGGTTTCCCGTCCTGGTCGGTGGACGACCGCAGGATCTCGTAGTTCTCCTTCAGCGGATCGTAGTTCTCGTCATCTCTGTCGTCTTCGATGACACAGAGAACGGTTGTCGGGTTCACGAAACGCGCGATGTTATCGACATGACCACCGGTTTCGTCGCCGGCGATCCCCTCTTTCAACCATATGACATGGCTGACACCGAGGTAGGCCTCCAGGTAGGCCTCGATATCCTCCTTTGTAATGCGCGGGTTACGGTTCGGATTTAAGAGGCACGACTCCGTCACGATCGCCGTCCCGGCGCCGTTCACCTCAACCGAACCCCCTTCAAGCACGATGCCGGGGGAGAATATTGGAAGACCCAGGCCGCGGTTCATCATGAGCGGGACCTCTGAATCCTTCTTGAGGTCAGGATACTTCTCTCCCCAGGCGTTGAAGTTCCAGTGCACCATCGCAAGGCTCTCTGTCCTGCGGTTGACCACAAATGTCGGCCCATAATCCCTGAGCCAGACATCGGCATAATCGAGTATGTGGAACCGCACACCGGACGCATCGATGCCGCCCTCAAGGAGTATCCCCCCAACACGGGTACGCATCTGCTCCCCGGTTACAAGGAGGTTGACGGTCTCCGAGCGGCGGAGCGCTGCAATGATCTCAACATAGTTCCACTCCACCGCGGCAAGGTCGGGGAGCATCTCCCGGTCATAAGGCCAGGCGAGCCAGACAGCATCGTGCGGCTCCCACTCTGCAGGCATCCGGTAACCCAGCGCCTGCGGCGTCTTGCCCGGCGGGAACTTCCGGACGAGCGCCCTGTAGGTCTCCGGCCTCCGGTTCCGGAATAAATTCCAGGTTTCCCGGGCGGCCTCATTCATCGAGAGGTCAACCTCTGCGATGAGAACCTCCTCATCGGCCTCGCTCGCGCGGGCAATGACGTTTCCAAACGCATCTGCGATGAACGAACTCCCGAAGAACCGGATACCTCCATCCTCGCCCACCCGGTTTACAGCGGCGATGTGAAGACCGTTTGCTATCGCATGACCGCGCTGGACGGTTTCCCAAGCCTCACGCCAGTCGATGCCAGAAGAACTCTCACCGGAGATCCGGCCGATTGCAGACGGGTAGAAGATCATCTCGGCGCCCCGCAACGCAACCGCCCTTGCAGCCTCGGGGAACCACTGGTCATATGAGATGAGCACGGCAATCCGACCATATCGGGTGTCATAGAGCCTGTAGCGGTCGCCGGCGTGGTAGTATTTTTTATCGTAGATGGGCGGGTCCTGATGGATGTGGACCTTCCGGTAGGCAGGGAAGAGCACCCGACCGTCAGCATCGATCACCACCGCGGAGTTGTAGTGTTCTCCGGACGCGGCCCGCTCGTAGATCGGCAGAATGATCACCGCACCATGCTCCCGCGCAAGTGCCGAGAACGCCTCTGTCGAAGCGCCGGGGATCGTCTCGGCGTAGGCCGAGGCGTCCGCATCCTCATACTGAGGGAAGTAAGGGGCACGATAGAGTTCCGGAAGGCAGATGATCCGCGCACCCTTTGAGATCGCCGAGCCTGCCATATCCAGGGCGTGCTTGAGGTTGTGATCGGGGTCTTCGCTTACCGCTGTCTGGATGAGGCCGATCGTTTGCTTGCTCATCTCCATCATCTCCTCATACCGTAGGACGCTCCAGCGTCTTATAACAATCGCCGCAACACAGCGTTTATCTTGAGGCCATCAAACCAACAGCCACACTGGTTTGATAAACCTCTCCGTGGACAGTCCACGGACAATCCATGGACAGATTCCGGGGGGTGGCCGGGATCTGTATGAAGATGCTGCCCCCATCTTCATGCGGTATGCCTCTGGTCACAGCAGCATCATGCGGTTTTTTGCGAGACGGCATTG
>JALHIW010000032.1:0-18666 GCA_022837745.1 Methanomicrobiaceae archaeon
TGTTTTTATGGACCCGGCGGGATTTGAACCCGCGGCCTCTGGTGTCCCAACCGAAGGGGCTCTGCCCCTTTCGAAACCCCCGGCGACCTCCGGTCGCCTTGAACGGTTTCAGGTGTCGCACAACGTAACAATAAGAGTTATTTTATGATGGACCCGGCGGGATTTGAACCCGCGGCCTTTGCGTTGCGAACGCAACGATCTACCCCTGATCTACGGGCCCGTGATATGAGATCAGAGTATGATCTCAATATCTAACTTCTCTGCCAGTTCCTTATATCTGTTCCTGATCGTGACCTCGGTCACGCCGGCCACCTCGGCCACCTCGCGCTGGGTGCGCCTCTCGCCGCCCAGGATCGAGGAGATGTAAATTGCGGCCGCTGCAACACCCGTCGGGCCCCTTCCGCTCGTAAGTTCGCGTTCGCCTGCCTGCCGGAGGATCTCGACCGCGCGGCTCTGGACCTCGCCCTTCAGGTTCAGCCCCGAGCAGAAGCGCGGTACGTAGTCGATCGGCGACGTCGGCAGGAGTTTCAGGCCGAGCTCGCGTGAGATAAACCTGTAGGTACGCCCTATCTCCTTCCTCGAGACACGGGAGACCTCGGCGATCTCATCGAGTGTCCTGGGAACGCTGCACTGGCGGCACGCCGCATACAACGCCGCCGCTGCAACACCCTCTATACTCCGGCCGCGGATCAGGTTCTTCTCCACGGCGTCACGGTAGACGACCGCGGCGGTCTCGCGCACGTTCCGCGGCAGACCAAGAGCCGAGGCCATCCGGTCCAGCTCCGAGAGCGCGAACGCCAGGTTCCGCTCTGTGGCGTTTGAGACCCGGATACGCCGCTGCCACTTCCTGAGGCGGTAGAGCTGCGCCCGGTTCTTGCTCGAGATAGCGCGGCCGTATGAATCCCGGTTCCTCCAGTCGATCATCGTCGAGAGACCCTTGTCGTGGATGGTGAAGGTCATCGGCGCACCGACACGTGACCGCTTCATGCGCTGGTCGTGGTCGAACGCCCGCCACTCAGGACCGCGGTCGATGAACTCCTCGTCGAGGACAAGACCACAACTCTGACATACAAGTTCAGCACGCTCGTAGTCATGGACAAGCTGGTGGCTGCCGCACTCCGGGCAGACGGACTCCACACTCTCTTCGGGGCGCGTCTTCTCGGTCTCTTTGACTTTCTGCTCCTCCCTTTTTTTAAGGGCCTCGCGCTGCAACTGCAGTTGTTTTAACTTTTCCACTTCAGCCATTGATTATACACCTATTTCGCAAAGACTTTCTCGCCAGTCTGCACAGGGCAGCCATTGTAGCAGAGGACTACAGCATATGGCGATGATATATTCCCGAATATCTCGACTACCTTTCCCAGGGGTTTTAACCGGCGATCCACAACCTCACCGTAGAGGCGGGGCAGTTGTGCAGCATCACATCGCAAGATTAACAAGCGATTGCTGCAAACACCTACAGAGTGACCGATTAACCGCAACCTGCTACCTCTGGACAGTAATATTGCTAGAAATATTTAGTAACGTATATATATTTATCATAGATCTATAAAAAAGTTTTGCTAAATTATAAATACAATATCTTATTTTCGAAGGAACTCAAGTACGTCCAGGGAGAGAATCCGCCGGGATTCCTCTTCCGTCAACCCCGCGCCAACCGTAAGCGCCCACCGTACCTCCCTTGACATCAGATCGGAGGGATTATGCGCATCAGAATTTACCACAAGCCGGCACCCTGCCTTCTGCGCCACCCTCACCACGTGGCCGTTGGTGCGGTTGTGCCCGGTGCGTGCGGTTATCTCGAGCGCAACCCCGTGCTCCGCGGCCGCGCGCGCATCGTCGAGCGTCACGAGCCCCGGGTGGGCGAGCACATCGACATCATCGCAGTTGCAGGCGGTGCGGTTCGTCCCCGGGGCGACCGGCTCCAGGACAGACTCGCCGTGAACAACGACGATATCGGCGCCAAGCCGTTTTGCTTCTCGTGCGGCCGCCGGGATCATGGATGGCGGGAGGTGCGTGATCTCCACCCCCACAAGAAGGTTCACGCCGTAACACTCCGCCGGTTCCCGGCACCTGCTCACCGACTCCACCAGGCATGCCAGGTTGGAGGTGTCCGCGTGGTCGGTGATGGCGATGGTCTTATAGCCGAGGACGGCGGCGCGGCGGACGAGTTCTATGGGGAGGAGTTCGCCGTCAGAGAGGATGGTATGGGTATGAAGGTCGTACATCACGCACCCCTCCGCCCGGATAGACCGGCTGCAACCTTCCGTATAAGGTCCTCTTTGCTCCCTTTCCATTCCACAACGACCCGGCCTTCACGCTCCACCCAGCGGGCGGGGTGGTGGTGCCCCTCCAGTCGGTGCGGCAGGTTCATCTTCCGCAGAACGGTCGCGATGGCAGAGGTGTCGGGTGACTTCACTGCGAGGTTTCTGGCGACGCGGCGCCCCTCCCGCCGCCTGAGTGCCGCGTCAAAGTAGCACGGGTAGAGGATGCGTTCAGCGCTCATTGCTCTATGATCTTCGCGGTTAACCTATAAACAGATCATGATCACAGTAATGTACCATGCATCAGATTGACATCCACCTGGAGAAGGATATATACGAGGCCAACAACCGTCTGGCAGATGCCAACGCCGCTCACCTTCGGGACCACGGCGTCCGGGCGTTTGACCTTCTCGGCGCCATCGGATCTGGGAAGACCTCCCTGATCGAACGGCTGGTGCCGCTGATCCGCGAACGCGGTCTCCGCGCAGGTGCGATCGCCGGTGATGTCTATGGGGACGACGATTTCCAGCGGATCGTCGCCCTCGGGATCCCGGCCTACAACGCAAACACCGGGAAAGAGTGCCATCTTGATGCCCACCTGGTCGAACACGCCCTTGAACAGATGCCGCTTGATGATATCGACATCCTCTTCATAGAGAATGTCGGCAACATGGTCTGCCCGACCGATTTCCGGCTTGGCGCTGAGAAGAGGATCGTTGTTGTCAGTTCGACCGAGGGCGATGACGTGGTGAACAAACATCCTATGATGTTTCGGGGCGGAGATATCGGTGTCATCAACAAGATCGATCTCGCACCGTTTGTCGGCGCCAACCTTGACCGGATGGAGTCGGATATCCGCCGCTACAACCCGGGGATGAAGGTCTTCCGGACGAACCTGAAGACGGGGGACGGGCTGGAGGGGCTGCTGGACACGATCCTGGAGTAAGCAGCAGAGTTAAATATCCTGCTCTCGTACATTTATAGCACTTTAGTGAGAGACTGCTGCCCCTGACCCGGGGAACCGCGTCCTCAACAGAAAGTATTTCGGTGGTCACATGTTGTGGCAGGGAAGATCAGTAAGAAAGCCATCGGGCGGGCGTTACCATACCTGCCGGGGCAAGAAGAGGTCGGAGATCGGGAGAGCTCCGGCAGAGACGCACATAGGTGAAGACCGCAGAAGGGTTGTCCGGACTTATGGTGGCAACCGGAAAGTCCGGGCGCTCCTGCTGGAATACGCGAGTGTGGCAGACCCGGCAACCGGCGAGATCAGAAAAGCAAAGATCGAGACGGTCGAGGAGAACCCCGCCAACCCCAACTACGTCCGGCGGAAACTTCTGACCAAAGGAACCATCATAAGGACAGAGGCCGGCCGCGCGCGGATCGTCAGCAGGCCAAGCCAGGACGGCGTCGTCAACGCTGTCCTGCTCTCATAAGATACTTTTTCACTTGCTCTGGCAGGCTGCAGGACACTCCTGCCTGTGTGGGGCCGTGCCCGGGAATGGGGTGACGCGTATCGGGGGAAAGGAGGTTTCCTCCTCTCTCCATCTCTGATTGAACGTCTTTTGCGGAACACCCCCGCCGCCCTCCGGGGGTGCACTGCAAGGGATCAGATCCTTTTTACGTTCCGCGGACGTCAGTTTTAGTGATGCGCAGGATATATTACCGGTTTCCCCAATCAATTGACCTGGACTTTGAGATCGCCCGGCCGTTCCGGGATGTCCTGGCCTGCATAGCGCGGCTGAACAACACCCATGCCACCCGGCGCGGCCCGGGGGGTCTCATCAAGGAGCGGGTCGTCATCCAGATCGCTGAAGGTCGGACGCGGTTTGGGGACCTCGATGACCTGTCGCCGCTTGAGGAGACGGTCGCCGAGACCGCGGACTTCAGGGTCGACCTCCAGAAGACCCTGCTAACGCCGGAAAAACGGCTGCCGATCTCAGAGAACGTCTTCTACCTCCGGATCGTCGATAAAGGCGCGGTGACCGAGTGCTACGTTGCAAAGGAGGGGTTGCACGGCGACCTTGATGCAATCGATCTGCGAACGATACTCAAGGGTGCCTGCGAGTGAGTCTTGAGATTGCGGTTGCCGCGCCGTTCAAGCATATGCGCAAGGAGCGGCTGCAGAAGAGCGAGTTTATCTTCTACGTTGCCATCGACCGGAAATGGATGAACAAGGAGCAGGCGAACCTGCTCCTTGAGCGGGCGATGGAAGAAGGGCTGGTCGAGATGGAAGGGGGAACCATCCGGCCGCTCTTCGATCTCGCTGCGGTCGAGATACCGCTCGGGTTCAAGCCCACTTCCGATCTCCTGACAGGGGCGGCGACCCCCTGCGACGAACTGATAGCCCGGATCGCTTCCGCGGCCGGCAAGCCGGTCCGGGAGATTGCCGCCGAGATCAACCAGGTCATCGAGACCGGCTTTGACGGCAACCTCCGCCTTGAGGCGGCGGCGGTCATAGTCGCGAAGAGGTACGGGGTGCAGTTTGAGGACAAATTGCCCGCGCTTGAGAAGTCGGTTGCAAAGAAGCAGTAGCCGGCCGGTCTCTCCGCATCACTCCTTCGTTTTCCTGTACTCCGCCAGCAGCGCGTCGCCGTATGCCTCCCGCTTCTTTGTCGGTATGTAGTTGAACTCGCCCGCCCACCGGAGGAGTTCAGCGCGGATCGAGGCGTCGTCCTTGAGGTTGAGTTTTCGCACGCCATCCATGATGAAGTCGAGCTGGTTTATCCCCGTATCCTTGCCGTCCACCGGGATCGTCCTGACCTTTATGGCGTCGGGCCGGATCCCGCCGCAGATGGTGCAGTAGTCACCCTCTTTCTCGTTTGTCATCCATCTCACTCCCTGATCATGGTGAGCGACATCTTGAACCGGGTTATGGCCGAGAGCGCATGGGGGACGTTTGCCGGGAAGATGATCGTATCGCCCTCCCGCATCTGGTGCGTCTCGCCCGCGACCCAGACCTCGCACTCGCCGTCAAGGATCGTCACCACCGCGTCATACGGTGCGGTGTGCTCCGAGAGCCCTTCGTTCTCGTCGAACGAGAATATGGTGATGCTCCCTGCCGGTTTGTTGATGATCATCCTGCTTGCAACGGTTCCTTCCTGGTATGCGACAAGGTCCGCCAGGCGGAGGACCTTCCCCCGCAACTCTGCGCGTTTAGGATCTGGCACTCTTTTTTCACCCCGTGATTCTACTCTTTGCCGCCTTTCCGGGCGTAGACAAGCGCCCCCTCCACCGGGCAGGCCTCGGTGCACCTGCCGCAGAGGTAGCACTCGCCGAATCTGGCGTCCGGGTCGGCCGCCCCTGTGGGGCACGCCCGTTCGCACTTCCTGCAATTGATGCAGGCATCCGTCCGCCGCAGCCGGTAGACCGCCCGTGACGAGACCGGGGCGAGCAGGGCGCCGTAGGGGCAGATGTAGCGGCAGAACGGCCGGTAGAAGAATACCGAGACGAGCAGGATGGCAAGGAAGATGACGAAGGGAACGCTTGCGACCCGGAGGTTGAAGAAGGCCCGGAGACCCAGGAGCGCGAGGAGGTTCACCGAGAACCCCGCTCCGGCGACCAGGATGACGATAAAGACCGCGGCCCTGATTGCCGCCTGTCTCCAGTTTGCGGTGCGGCGGTGTTTCTTAACCGGGATCAGGTAGACGAGTTCCTGGACGGCACCCACTGCGCAGACCTGGCCGCAGATTATCCGGCCCGCGAGGAAGACAAGGACGATGAATACAACCAGCCCTATGAGCACCGGCAGGTTCCCGAGGACGACCTCCTGCACCATGAATGGGAAGACCGGTGCAAAGACCAGGAACCCGAGGAGCGCCGATGCTGCCAGGAATACCAGCGCTCGCCGCCTTGTGAACCGGCCGGAGTACCAGAGCAGGGCGAGGACGGCGAAGGCAAGGTAGGCGTAGACCACCCCCGCGATCATCGTGATTGATCCGGAAGGCATACCTGCTGCCTCACAGGACCCTGGTTCCGCTCGCCGGCCGAGGGACCTTTACGACGAGCACCCGGAATGGACGGTCGCTCTCGTTGATCCAGCGGTGCGGGATCTTTGCCGGGCTCTCGACAAGGTGGTCGCGGCCGACGGTTGCCCGCTCGTCGCCTATCTCGACGACCCCTGTCCCTTCGAGGACGTAGAAGAAGACATCCACCGGGGTTATGTGCTTCTTTAACGCCTCGCCGGGCGCAAGCGTTATCACCACCGCTGTCGCGTGCTCGGTGTCATAGACCTTCCTGGCGTCGACATGGTGGGGGTTTTCGTTTACAGGCTCTTTTGATACGTCAACAATCTTCATCTTCATCATCTCCTGATGGTGTTCAACCTTTATAATTTGTCCAGTAGTTTGCAAGGCTCTCCCGCCTCCTCCGCTCCCGCCGCCGGGCCCGCATCTCCGGGAAGGTCGGTTCCGTGCTCTGGACCGCGGGGCAGTAAGGGCAGAGGGCGAAAGGCACGTCGTCGGCCTTATCCCTGACAGGGCAGAGATAGGTCATCTCCCACTCGTCGACGATCTGTCCGCCGGGAAAGGGTGTGCCGACGGGGTGGGCGGGTTCTTCCATGACAAACATGGTGAACGCGGAGAGGAGGTAGTTCAGGTAGAGGCGGCCGGGGTCCTTCTCCTGCGCCTTCGCCGTGCAGGCCTCCGCAATCATTGCGCAGTAGGCGTCAAGCAGGGGGCCCGGCGGTTCATCCAGCCAGTCTTCGCTGCTGCCGCTGCGGGAGAGGAGGATGAGGCGGTGGTGAGCCATGAAGATCTCGTCCCGGACGCTTGCGAGCAGGCGGTCGCGGTAGCCTGCCGGGAGGCTGTCTACCCTGCGCTCGAACCGGGCGTAGATCGTCTCGAGGTCGTGGAGGTCAAACTTCGACACCTCCGCGGCGATGACCTGGAGAAGATCGCGTTTTGTCCCGGCGCCCTGCATACGGCGGCAGGCCGCCCGGATGCCCTCCAGGGTCACCACCCCCCGGCGTTCTGCAGCCTCTTCGCCGTCCTCGCCGAATGGGTCGGTCAGCAGGTGTATGGCCTCATCATGGGTTCTCTGGTTGGTGCGGCGGCCCCGGTGGAAGAACCTCCGGATTCGGTCGGTGATCGTTTCTGGCATTCTCCCCGGAGGAGTATGATCCGTGCGAGGGTTTAAGGCTCGTGTAACTCTCATAGTAACAGCAATGGATGACCTGATCCGCAACCTCACAAGGCTCGGGCTGACGGATTACGAGGCCCGGGTCTACGCTGCGCTTGTGGGGATGGGGGAGGGCACAGCCCGCCAGATCCACCTGGCGGGCGGCGTCCCGCGTCCACGGGTCTACGACATCGCCGAAGGGCTTGCCGCCAGGGGTTTCATCGCGATCAGGCAGGTGAGCCCCCGCGTATACGTTCCGGCCGACCCGGCCGTTGTCATCCGCCGCCTCTCGGGCGATCTCGATGCGGCGGCAACGGCCGCGCTGCAGGGGCTCGAGGCCCTCTCGCTTGACGCCCGGTCGAAGAACTCTCCTATCCGGTACGTTCAGGGGGAGTGGGGGATCGGCCGTCACCTGGAGTCGCTCCTTGCCGGCCTCTCCCGTGACCTTGCGGTCGTCTGCCTGGACTACCGTGAGATCGGGGAGTTCGCCCGCCAGATCGCCGGTGCCTCGCGCGACCACCCGGTGAGCATCCTCCTCCCGAACGGGAGGCGCGGGATAGATAGACCGCTCGGGAACGCTTCTCTCTACATCCCGAGGCCTTTCTGCCCCTTCTTCCAGGAGAAGATCTTCGAGCGGATCTACTGCGGGCTGATCCCGGTGGACGGTTCGGCGTTCCAGCTCGACTACATCTTCATCGCTGATGACCGCGCCTGCATGATCGTCTACCGCCAGGACGGTCTCCGAAGCGCTGTGGTGGTCACCCTGCCGTTCATAACCTGCGTCCAGAGAGAGTTTGTGAACCGGATGATCGCAAACGCTGACTGTATCGGCGGCCAGAAGTCGTCCGGTGGGTGAAGGCGGTTTCAATCCGGCCGGGTGGACTCCAGCGGTATGTAGGGGGTTAAGGCCAGGACGTCCTTTCTGATGGCATCAAACCCGACCCGTTCGACGAACCGTGCGGTCCTCTCTCCCGGTTCTGCGTTGCTGCGGTAGTACTCCAGGAGCCGGCGGACAAGGTCGAGCGCCTCATCCGATGTGAGGTCTTTTGCGACGAGATCCCCGATCCGGGGGCGGGCGCCGGCGTTGCCGCCGAAGATGACCCTCCAGCCTTTTGCCGTCCCGAGAAGCCCGATGTCCCGGAGGTAACTCTCGCCGCAGGAGCGGGGGCAGCCTGAGACACCGATCTTGACCTTTGCCGGCATGTTCAGGTCCTGGTAGATCTCCTCGATCTTGAGCCCGAGACCCAGCGAGTCCTGTTTGCCGTACCTGCAGGTCTCGGTCCCGGGGCATGCCTGGACGTAGTGAACGCAGGGGGCTGTTGCCTGGCCCACGGTCAGCCCGAGTTCGTTCCAGATCTTCTCGACATCCTCTTCCTTTATGCCCACGAGCGCCATCCGCTGCCCGGAGGTCATCTTGATGATCGGGATGCTGTAGCGCCGGACGACCTTGATGATACTCTCAAGGTCCTCGGGGCTGACGATCCCGGCGGGGGTTCTCGGCACGATCGCGTATGTGGCGCCGTCTCTCTGGAGGATTCCTCCTCTGGGTCGATTCTCCATTTTGTCCCATCCTTTCCGGCAGCGTGCAGGGGCTTGCGCCGGATACGATCCACCCATTGTCCCTGGAGAAGGAAAAACCTGCTGTCACGCTACAGGTTACACGACCGCCCCCCCCGGGATGCCGGGGTGGCCGGGGTCTTTTGCGGTAGACCGGCGGGGGATCTCCTCTTCGCATGGAAAAGACGTTGCCGGGGGTGTGATTGTCGATACGGTGCCACGGAGATCTGGCAGTCTCTTCGCGGTCTCACCTGACATCCCCCAAAGATCCTGCCTCAGCCCAGAGCACGGCACCCGAACTATCGCCATGCACTGCCCGCCCCCTCGGAAGGGGGCGGGCGGAGGCCTTGTTTAGCGGCCGGGAGGCGGGGGTGGTCGACGAATACCGTTCAACCAGAGACACAGGAGACAGGGGAAGGGGTGTTCCACCCCCTCCCCGTCAGCCCCTCCCCCACGGGGGCGATTCTCCATAGATGCCGTGCCCTGCAAAGCATCAACCAGAGCGTCGGTGAGAAACCGCCGAAGATCCTGTTTCCTCTCCGTGCACGGTCTCCGGTGCTATCGCCAATCAACTGCCCGCCCCCTTGCAGTGGGCAGGGGGCAGGCGCTGCGGCGGCATCGACTGCTCCGGCGCAGAGAAGGGAGAGAACCGCCGGCGTCGCGCGGGGGAGGTGACTGTTTGGCAACCGCCTGACGAGACCCCCACCGCCGCCGTCAGTATGCCCCGGCCACCCCGAATGTAAACGCCGCGATGATGGCGGACATGACTAAGAGCGCGGCAATACCGACGAACCAGAGCACGACGAAGAGAACCATATGCAGGGCGTTTGCCTCGCGGTACGGGATCTCCCCGGTGTTCATCCGTTTTGCTGTTGCATAGGCATCGTAGATGCCGTAGATGAAGACGGCCAGGCCGGGGATGAGGAAGAAGAGGGAACCTACAATCGTCCCGAGGAGGATGAGAAATCCCCGGCCGACATCCCCGTTGTAGACCTGGCCGAGACCCGGAAAGATGAAGGAGCAGAGCGCCGCGATACCCGGGCTCTTCCCGGAGCCTCCCCGGAGTCTGACCCCGCAGTTCGGGCAGATCTCCGCGTTCTTGCTGATCAGTTCGTTTCCGCATTCGGGGCAGAAGTTTGGCACCAAAACACCATCCTGTGATTACGAAGGATTATACCGTTAACGCCGACGATATACGTTCCGGTTTCGTGCGGCAGACGCGGGAGCGGATCTTTTGCCGGCGGCATCCCGCCGCCCGACTCGATACAGGCAGTCTTTTATGGGATTGGCTGGTATATTCATCATAATGCCTGGCCTGGATGGCGGGGATGCGGTCTCGGAGGTATTGAGCACAATCCTGATGGTTGGTGGTCGTGATCCTGCTTGCGGCGATCGTGGGGTCGCTGGTCTTCGGGATATGGCCGCCGATGGAGTTGTCGATAACGATGGTGACGGCGACCCGGTCGGGGGAGAACGTAACGTTTCATGGTTCACGGCGGGACGGACGTTGAGCGGGTCACAAGCATCACGTGCTGGATAGGCGGCCCCGGGGCAGGGAACGAGGAGGTTCCGCTGGAGGCGAAGGTGGGGTATTTCGAGACCCGGCGTCTGCCGGAACCGACCCGGATCGTGATCGTTTGGGCGTATCCTGACGGCAACTCGATGGTCCTCTTTGATGAGGTGGTCTGATGGAATCTCCGGGTTCCGCGTCCCTGAACGCCGGGGCGGGTGCTCTGGCTTTCAGCAGTTCGCTTCAAAAGACAGCATATTTCAGCACGTATACAGCAGTTGCTGTCATCAATCAGGGCGTGAATTAAGGTTTTTTACCGATTCCGCGGCTGTTTTGTGGGTTTTCATCCCTGAATGACAGCAGTGCGGAGAACACCCAGCTGTATGCAACCGTCCGAAAGTGTCACAGAAACAGCCATCGGGTGTTTTCAATTTTGCTGAAAACATCTACCTGTACATAATATATCTCAATATATATGATAGCATTTCCAGTACAGCCTCCTTATTTCACGTTTTCTCACTGACAGCAACTGCTGTCATTCCGCTTGAAAACTGCTGAAAATGCTGTCAGCGTCATGCCCCCCGGCAGCCCCGCCCGCTATAGCGGGAAGATGGTGTACTGGATGTACCATATGTACTGCACCACCGGTATCCAGAAGTGGTAGCCCTCCCAGCAGGATGTGGCGAACCGGAAGTCGACGATGGCCTCCCAGGCGAGGGGGAGGAGCATCAGCACCGGGACGGTGTAGGCGATGGAGCGTGGGGAGGCGCGTCTGGCGAGAACGGCGATGTAGTGTATGGCAGCGCCGGCGAGGAAGATAAGTGTGAGGGTCGTGATGAACGTGATCTGGGCTGCCGGGCTTTTGCCGGCGATGACCTGGAGGATGACGAATATGAGGGGGAGGTCGATGACCACGAGCCAGAAGAGGGTTCTGAGCGCTTCCCGGACGCCGTCAGCATCGAGGCCGGCATGCTTCAGGGCGTAGACGCCTATGACGAGCATGGGGAGGTAGGCCGGGGAGATGTAACGCATGTCGGGGACGATCCCGGGGCTTGCCTGGATCCAGGGGAGGGATCTGGCGTAGGAGAGCATCACAAGGGCGGCGGCGAGGGCGAAGAACGCAAGGAGCCTTGCGTCGCGTGAGCCGATCCCGGTCGGTCTGTGGCGGATGAGGGCGTAGATGACCGCAGCGGCAAGGAGTATGGCGAAGAACGAGATGGGGGAGACCTGGAAGAACGCGGCCGATATGCTGTTTGAGGGCTCAAAGAAGGTACGGCCGAGGCCGGAGAGGCTATCCCCACCGCTGCGAAGGGTGTAGTGGCCGAGAAGGGTGCTCCAGAGACTCTCCGTGCCGGAGGGGAGGGCTTCTCCTCCGGAGACGGCATACCCTGCCGTCCAGGGTAGGATGAGTGGGTTGCCGGAGAGCCCAAGGTTGTTTACAAAGAGCGGGAGGGCACCGATGGGGACGCCGGCGACGGCGAGAACGGCGTGCCCGATCTCCCGGCGGCCCTTCTTTGCCGCAAGGATGATGCCGAAGATGAAGAACCCTGCGGCGAGCGCGGGTCCAAGTTCAGGCCGCGCAAACGCCGTCCACCCGACGGCGATGAACGACATAACGAGGTAGAGCGGGTTCTCCCGCGATATGTAGAGGGTGAAGAAGTAGAGCGCGACGGCAAAGAAGAGGGCAACAAGCGCGTGATCCTTGGCGTTTCCCGACCAGAAGAGGTAGGAGGAGCAGCAGACCGTGGCGGCAAGCCCGAAGACCCCCCAGCCATCCGAACCCAGCACCTCCCGAAAGATCAGGAAGGCGATGACCCCGAGGAGGGCGAAGGCGATGCTGTTTGTGAAGACGATCGCGGCGACCTCGGGGTAGACCATGGGGTCGTAGGGCTGCATGGCCCGGACAAACCGGAACGGCGTATACAGCCAGAAGTTAAGAACGGAGAGGATCAGCGCGGAGATTGCCGCGCCGTAGACCCAGGGAACGCCCCTGAACCGTGCATACCGGGGGAACCATTGTTCCACGATAAAGCAGATCGTGAGAATGAGAAGGGTCCAGAGGACGATAACGAACAGCCGGAAATGATCCTGGAAGCCCGAGAAGAGCAGCGATGCAGGCAACGCCAGGATGGGCAACGCGAGCGTATAACAGAGGCAGTTATGGTGAGACAGTTTATACCCCAGAGACCCGTAAGGTGTATACCCGTAGAGCAGGTCTTTTCCTTCGGTGATATGGTTCAACTGGTTGGCGCTGATCCACTCATCAGTGAGGTAGATGGCCGGGTAACCGATGGTGATCGATAGGAACAGGATTATAACAAAAATCAGCAGGCACTTTTTGCCGGGTTCGACCATGAAAAAAGGGGTTTAGTAGGTGTGGTCAATGATAATCTGTTCAGCACCGTCGCTCCACTTGCCGACGACGAGGAGTCGCCCCCCACCCCCAGCAGGGATTGTGATAGTATCTCCAACCTTGAATTCCCGGCTTAATGGGTTCTCCGTGACAGAAACAGTGTTGTAACCCACTTCGTTAACGTCCTCTCCGCGTAAGGTAATTCTCAGCTCTTGGAGAGTGGCCAGATCCGGGCCTCCATTGATTGTAAGGACAATATTGTCACCATCAAGTTTCGAACCGATCGAGACAACCTTCGTGCTCTGCATACTCCCGGTCATCCCGAATACGAACGCCGCTATCACCGCGGCCAGGATCACCGTGATGGCGACCATAAGGATAACGCCTATGACCGGCGATACCGCATCTTCATTCTCTCTGAATTTCATCATACAACCTCCGTGACCCCACGCCACCGTCGCGGGCATGGAATCAGTAAAGAAACTATCTAATTTTTGAAGATATATAACGATGTCGCAGTGATTCTTTCACGAAAAATTTGTTCCGGAATTCCGGGGTTGTGTGGAAAAATCTTTCCGGCATGGGTGGTCTGGTGACCGGAATATGCGACCGGGAAAACTCGCTCCCGGCGGCGGGGTGCAAACCCATCCCGCAGGTTTTTCCGTAACAACCGCGCGACCGCAGCATCTCCCGCCGGTTAAACGCCAGGGATCAACAATATCTGGCAGTTAAACGCCCGCACCCCACCCCACTCCAGCAGCGGGATCCCTTACCCTGCGGTGAGGCCAGGGTCACCTGCCTGGCAGATGATGGGATGGGTGCGCGGGCAGGACGTGTGCGGGATCGAAGGCTGGAGGGCGGGTTGATGCCCGCCCCGTCTACTCCGTTTCACCAAAGACGTCTTTTCCATGGGGCGGGCGAGTGTCTGGTGATTGGCCCGGTGGCCGTGCCCTGGGCTGAGGCAGGATCTTTGGGGGGGTGTCAGGTGAGACCGCGAAGAGACTGCCAGATCCCCGGAGACTGTATCCATGGGGAATCGCCCCGTGGGGGAGGGGGGTGGAACATCCCCTTCCCCTGTCTCCTGTCTCAGCCGTTGAACGGTTTTTCGCTGGAACACCCCCACCGCCCGGCGCGTTCCGCGCCTCCTCCCGCCCCCTTCCGAGGGGGCGGGTGAGTGTCTGGCGATAGCCCAGGATAGAGTGCACGGGGAGTGGAGGCAGGATCTTTGGGGGGGTGTCAGGTGAGACCGCGAAGAGACTGCCAGATCCCCGGAGACTGTATCCATGGGATATCGCCCCGTGGGGGAGGGGCTGACGGGGAGGGGGACGGAACATCCCCCTCCCCTGTCTCCTGTCTCACAGAAAAACCTCTCTCGCTGGAATACCCCCACCTCCCGGCGCTTTGCAGCGATTCCCTCGCGGAAAGCCGTCCCATGGGCTGAGGCAGGATCTCGATGACGAACCCGCGACAGGGTGGTGATACCCGCCCCGGAGACCGCATCGGCAAAGAATCGCAACCCAGTGGAAGGGCTGGATGGACCCCCACCCCTGGAATGTTCTCTCCCGGTGAAACCCCGGCCGATCCTCACGCCCACCCCGGAAGGCGCGCCGCCGGTCTGGATACCGTCAGGACTCCTATTTCAGCCGGTCATACCCTCCGGGCCGCCTTCGACCCGGATTATGCGAAAAAACCCCGGCCGTCTCGAAGGGCCGGTCTATCGATATAACCCTCCTCACCTCTCCCGCGGCGGGAACCGGATCGTCGCCCTCCCGTGGCCCCCGCGCTCGAATACAGCGTCGGGCTGGAGCGCCCTCGCATACCCGGCCAGGTACGGCCCGGCAACCCGTGCGTCCGCAAAGGTATCCCTCACCGCTGCCGCCGTACAGTCGATGGTGAGGAGAACGCCCCCCTCCGCGGTCTCCGTCGACTCAGAGGGTACGCCCCAGGTGAGGAGGAGCCCCTCCATCAGGGTCGGCGGATCGAACCGCTCCTCGGCGTGAGAGAGAAGCGCCGTCCCGTCCTCCTCACCCAGCCTCTCCGCGATGGCGGCGACCCGCTCCATAAGCCCGGGAGGGGCGTCCTTCAGCAGCCGCCGCAGCAGTGACCCGGTAACGTCGTGTTCCCTCAGCGACCGCGCCACCTTGATCAGCTGCCAGTCACGGGCAAACGATGTACCGGTCCGCATCTTACCCTCTCAGTATGCCGTACGCCATCACGCAGAGGCCGATGATCACGACCACGTGGGAAAAGACCATCGACCAGGCAAGGATGAACTCATCAAGCGTAAATATGCTAACAAGATCGGCGAAGGTGATCCCCACCACCAGCGTGAAAAGCCCGTAGATGAAGAGCAGCAGGGTAGGCTGCTTCACGATCCTGTACGCGTTGTAGATGATGCCGATAAGCAGCACTCCAAGAAGGAGTGTCACGATCGCGAAGATCTGCTGAACCATCTCAACCTGCGATATGTTCATGTCTGCTCCTTTATCTTTCTCACCGAAATTATAGTCTGGATATCCCGCACCCCCGGAAGGCTGGAGAGCGGGACCAGGATATCCCTCTTTAACTCGGATATGTTCTGCACCCGCACCCTGGCGAAGAAGTCGCCGGGCTCAAGAACCTCGTAGAGGTCAAGGACGTCCGGGATCTCCCGCATGAACTCCTCAACGTCCGACTTCGCTTCCGGCTGGACCCTGATGTTTAGAAAGACTATCAGTGTATTCTCAAAGCATTTCTGGTTGATGACTATCGTGAACCGCTCGATGATGCCGGCTTTCTTAAGTTTCTCGATCCTTTTAAAGACCGTCGACGGTGCGATTCCAAGCATTGAGCCAAGTTCTGCCATGGACTTCCTCCCGTCTTTCTGGAGCTCGCGAAGAATCGCATCGTCGATCTCATCCATTGTAGACTGGTTGAATGTTTTTGAATATTAAAATTGTGTTTTGTCCGGGAGGGATAAAGAGTTTATACCGCATTTTTGGTGGATTATCAAGACTGCACCGCGTTTTCCACTGATTCTCCCCGCCGGGAAGAGACCGGTTTTCCGTGGGTATTATGGAAACGATTCTTTGTTTCAGCGAAAATCTGGGAAAAGATTTTCATCGACGGTGGATAAACCTCCCACCCGGATTGACCACCCTGACCCCACCGGCGCCGCCCACCGCCTCCCGGATGGCCGTGTCTATGAACTCCCGTGCCGCGCAGAAACTCTCCCGCAGAGCCATCCCCCTCGCCAGGCATGCCGTCAGCGCCGCGGAGAAACAGCACCCCGAGCCGTGCACCGCGTAGGGGTAGCGCTCCCCGGAGACCTTCATCTCCCCCTCACGCTCGACCAGTATATCGACCGCCTCACCGCCGGGGAGGTGCCCCCCCTTCACCACCACCGCCCCGGCGCCGAGATCCAGGATCCGCCAGCCTGCCGCGGCCATACCCTCCACCCCCTCGATCCGCATCCCGGCAAGAACCTCCGCCTCCGGGATGTTCGGGGTGACGACGCTTGCACGCGGCATCAGGACCTCCACCAGGTCGCTGATAGCATCCTCCTCGAGCAGCCTGTGGCCCGATGTCGAGACCATCACCGGGTCTATCACAGAGATTGCCCCCTCCGGCAGGCTCTCCGCGACCGCCCGGACGGTTGCAGCGTTCCCGAGCATCCCGGTCTTCCAGGCGCCGATTGCAAACCCCTCAGCGACCGTCTCAATCTGCGTTCGAACAGCCTCCGGCGGGAGCGGCCAGGCCGCCCGCACCTCTCTCGTGTTCTGGGCGGTCACGGCCGTGACGACCGTAAGCCCGAAGACCCCGAGCTCCACAAACGTCTTCAAGTCCGCCTGGATACCCGCCCCGCCCCCCGAGTCGGAACCGGCGATGGTGCAGGCGGCGACCATCCTTCCAGCCGTCATACCTCTGGTGTCGCCCGGTACACGCTTGAATCTTTGCCCGCCATCTCATTTATCTCGTATCCGAACCGACCAGATCTGCAATGGATGCAGAAGAGATCGCCCGCCGGCACCTCGCCGACGGCATCCCTGATGACGAGATCGTGCGCCTCCTCTCCCGGGAGGTCATATCGATCAAGCGAAACCGCGTCACCCCCGAATACGCCGAAGCGTTCGCCAGGGCGGTCGTCACAGAGGTCCGGAACTCGACCGGCCTCTCCGGCGACCTCTTCACCTTCGAGCCCTCCGGGTCGACGATGGGCGAGTTCGGTGTCGGTTCACGCGGAGCCGGGGACTTCTTCGCCCACAGGCAGATTGCACGGATCATCGGCAGATCCGATGCCGCCGTCGGGGTCGAGGAGATGGACGATGCGGGGGCGGTGAGCGCCGGCGGCGATTACATCGTCGTCACCGTCGACGGGATGCACTCCCGGCTCTCAGACTTCCCATTCCTTGCCGGGTTCCACGTCACCCGGGCGACGCTGCGTGACGTCTATGTCATGGGCGCAAAACCCGTCGCCCTCCTCTCCGACATCCACGTCGCCGACGACGGCGATGTGGCCAGGGTATTCGACTACACCGCCGGCGTCACCGCTGTAGGCGAGGCGATGGGCGTCCCCCTGGTCACCGGTTCAACCTTGCGTATCGGCGGGGACATGGTCCTTGGGTCACGGATGACTGGCTGCGTCGGCGCCGTCGGTGTCACCAGCCACCTCACCGCCCGCAGGGAGATCGCCCCCGGCGACGTCCTCCTGATGACCGAGGGCGCCGGCGGCGGGACGATCGCCACCGCCGCTATATACTCCGGGTTCCCGGAGGTCGTCGAGGAGACGATCAACCTCCACTTCCTCAGGGCATGCGAGGCTCTGATTGGAAGCGACGCCCTCGCCGGTGTCCATGCCATGACCGACGTCACGAACGGCGGGCTCCGGGGCGACGCCTACGAGATGGCCGAGACCGCCGGCTGCCGGATCGTCGTCGTCGAGGACGAACTCCGCAGCCTTGTCCGGCCAAAAGTCCTTGCCATGCTCGATGCCCTCGAGATCGATTACCTGGGCGTCTCCCTTGACTCCCTCCTGGTTGTCGCGCCGCCGGAGAACGCGGCGGAGATCCGGCGTGCCGTGGAGTCCGCGGGGGTTGCCATGAAAGAGATCGGCTACGTCGAGGAAGGAGCCGCTGAATCGGTTCTCATGGTCAACGGCAGGATACGGGACTTCTCCCCGAAGTTCAGGGAGTCGGCCTACACCCCTGTGAAAAAAGTGGTGGATGCTGAGAAGAGGGATTTTGAGGAGATGAAGGCCGGTGTCCGGCGTGCGGCGGATGCAGCGATAGCAAAGAAGGAGCGGATGCTTGCCCGGCTCCGGTCTTCGTGAGGAGGATACCATCTGGTGGACAATTTCATCTAACAACCGGGTGCCGCGGCAGTGATATCGACCTTGTATTCGAAATTTGATGGGATCGTGCTCTCCTGTTCGCGGGTCTCCGGCTTATACCCGGTCACAATGGTGATCCGTTCTCCCGCTCCGAGTTCTTCCGCGTAATGGAGCGACGTTGCTTCCAGGATGTTGTCGATGAGTTCTCCAACGCTCTTACCCTGGGTATAGATGGCATTTTCAGGTGCATGTGCGCTGGCGCTCCACCATCCCTCAGCATAGGTTACTTCAAATGTGACCAGCATGACGTTACACCTCTTTGTTACTGGGATGTTGGGTTATTCAGAGATAAGTCTGATGGTGATGTGGTTGCCATATACGGAGGCCATCAAACCAACAGCCACACTGGTTTGATAAACCTCTCCGTGGACAGTCCACGGACGATCCATGGACCGATTCCGGGGGGGTGGCCGGGATCTGTATGAAGATGCTGCCCCCATCTTCATGCGGTATGCCTCTGGTCACAGCGGCATCATGCGGTTTTTTGCGAGACGGCATT
>JALHIW010000002.1:0-84970 GCA_022837745.1 Methanomicrobiaceae archaeon
TGATCGTCTTGATGCGGATGGTGGACTTCATTGCTGCCAGTACAAGTTAAGCGCATAATACCATAAATACTTGATGGGGACGCCGGTGATAAAGGGGGGAGGAAAGCGCATAAAAAGCAGAAATAATAGCAGAGGATGCGTTGAGCGGCGTACACTATGTGCTTATGGATGGGGAGTTGTGGCTTCCTGAGTGATCTCTCTCATGGGCTGCTCCTGTGCGGGTGAATCAGGTGATCGGTGCTGAGGAGAGCGAGGTTTGGTCGGTTGCCCTCCGAGCAGGTTCCCGCACACAAAAAGAGGTGGGTGTGGGGGGGTTATAAGGGAGAACAGCGTTCAGTGAAAGTGACCTACGGGAACCGGTCGCGAGGGGGTTTTACTTTGCCGCTGATACTGGCGATGTATCTCCCTGCAGGAGTGATCGAGATGGTTTTCTTGAGCTGCGGTTTATTCACTAAAATGTATCTTTGTCTCCGCAGTTTTTCCAGATACCGCTTGTTCGCCTTCATGATATAATTGCTCTGAACGGGACGTTTTTCGTATTTGTTCAGGGTATTGAGATCCTTGTCGAACCCTTCGACCCCCTTCTCTCGCAAAAAATCAAACAGTTCGTCCGTTCCGATGCCGTCGCTTTTGTCCATGAGGTGGACGAGAAGGTCGGTGCTCACAGGGTCAGGCATGACAATCTGAAAGTTCTCAAGCTTCATGATCTTCTCGCCCGTGCAGATCGAAATCCCATGTTGCAATCGTTCCTCTTTGGTTTCCGAATATCTTTCAGCGTGCACATAGTATACCATGACACGGGGCTTATCCTCATTCTCTTCCTCGTCCTCACAATGCCTGCTCATTGCCATTGCAGCAAATGCAGTGGCGATCGACGTAAGACGGCCACAGGCTGATATGTTGACATACACGTTGTTCCCGTTATCCCGCTCCTGGCGGATGATATATGAGATGTGCTGCATGGTCGTGAGCACATCAAACAAATCTGCGGCGATGAGCTGAGTTGCAATGCGTCGCTCATCTAGTCCCTTGATGACCTGGCATGTGAAGTAATCCTGCTGGTCGATCATCTCTTCTGTATATTTCTCCCGATCGGTTACTGCAAGGATGTATACTTTATCTGCGGACCAGTGGTCAAAGGGGCGCACTGCTCTATCGATCTCGTGACCGATGGGCACGACGTGGATGTTTTTCGGCAAACTGCTCATCGTCAAACCTCCCTATGCTAAAATCGCTAAACCTGATAACTTTAGCAGATATATTATGGCGCACGTCTATTTTTTCTTTGCCCTTCGGGGCGGTGGAAAAATGAGAACGAACCTTCAGGGACTAAATGGGAAAGACGTCGACATGACGGCACAGTTCTGTGGCTTCTTCAGCTGTCGAAGAAATGGCAGGATGTTTCGGTCAGCTCTCCTGCACTCCGTTCGGAATGCGTCGGGACAGATGCTTACAGATCATGTCTGGGTAAGAAAACCGTGGGCGTTTGAGATTGCGGGCGTCGAAGAAGGAGACTGCATCGCGTTCACCGGGAGTATCCAGGAGTATGTCAAAGGTTTCCATGGCGAGGACGTTGAGCAGAGGATAGAGAATCCTCCTCAGATTGACTACGGCGTCGCAAACCCGCGCGATGTGAAGATTCTTGCATGATTATGAGGTGCTAAAATGGCTATACGTTCGTTTACCTTGTCAGAGGAGACGCAGGATAAGGTGCTGGACTTACTTTCAGAGATCTCGCTTGCCAAACATTATCGCTTATATGATTGGGGGAGTGACAGATGGGAAACCGGGTTCCAGGACATAGTGCGCTTGGAATGCACCATGATCAACGCGGCGAAGCAGAACCGCATCACTAAGGAACACCTACTGCAGATTGCACGGTGGGGAGGACACCCTTCACAGGCTAAGATCGCCTGCCGAGATCGCATCAATCTCCCTCTCTATATCAACGGGAAATATGCCGACTGGGTTGAGAACAGCCCGGTAAAGGGAATAGAATATCTTAACCCCCAGATGAGGTATTTCGGAAAGGTGTACCAGAGCAAGTTGCTTCGGTTTGCGATGCCGTGGGAGTACGGGGCGATAGACAAACGACTCTGCCGGGTGTTCGGCCGGGGCGACCCCGCATCGCAGCATACCGAATTGCTGTCGCTCCAAGTAGAGTATGATTATCGGAAAAACCGCTGGGATCTAAAATATCAGCAGACCGAATGGCCGTCCGAATATGGCACATGGATCCATATCCTCCGAATGATGGCCAACGAGCTCAATCAGCCGGGTACGTCATGCCCACATCCGGAAGTGATGTATGCAAAGGGCCTGAGAAAGAAAGGGATCTGGGAGTGCGCTGATGTTGAGATGGCCTTATTCTCCTTTGCGAGCAAAGTCATTGGGGCATTACGATAACCCCAAATCCTTCTTCAACTGCCGAACCAACTCCAGATACTCAAGATACTCCCCACTCTTCTTCGCCTCCTCCGTCGACTCGTCCACCATCCTCGCCACTTCTTCGACGAGTATCATGGAGCACTTCGCGCAGAAGAGTGCATCATAGGTGTTCAGGGCTTTGCACCGGGGGCACTCTCGCGGCTGAAGGCTGGGTTCCTTGTTCACCGTGACCTCCACAAACCCGGCTTTCTCGAGCATCTTCCTTTCAATGTCTCCACCGCTGAGGTGTACATACACTTCAGGCATGTTACTGCTCTTCTCCCCACCCGGCAATCAGGCGAAGTTCCATCTCGGAGAATCCCTTTTTGGCGAGGTCGGTCAGCCTGCCGTGCCGGATGGCGTGTGGATTGGTAGGCTTCCCCAGATTCAATATCTCCTGGAGATACTTGAGGCGGTTCTGGACGGTGCGTGAATTCAACCTCTTGCGACCGACCCCGAACCGGGTGTTGGTCAGGAAGAGAGGGGCTGCCGGGTCTGTTCGGAGCGGGTGCATGTTCAACCAGAGTTGAAGATCAGGAACGCTGTCTATGAGACGCAGACGGCGGCGGCCGGTCTTTCCATCGACGATCACCACAGCACCGTATCGGTCGAACTGCACACGGCCCACGTTGAGGGAGAGTATTTCGCTGATCCTGCACCCGGAGTCCCACAGGAGCATGATAAGTGCCCGATCCCGCTGATTGTCGCAGGCACCAACAAGGGCTTTGATGTCGTCGCGAACGATGAGTTGCTCGACCGGCAGTTTCTTGCGTGGGCGTACGTTCTTGATGTTCTTGAACAACTCCTTCTCTTTCTCCGGCACGAGCCAGCGGATGAACAACCTAGTTTCAAGAATCTCGCCGTACAGGGTGAAGGGGCTGCACCCTCTTCGTCTCCTGATGACAAAGTCTTCGAGGTCGAACCGCGTGATGGTCACGGCGTCTTTAAAGTCAGTGGCCTTGAGCAGGGGATATATCCCCCAGAGTTTGTGCCTGATGGTTGTGTCTTTCAGCTGCTTGAGTTCCAGGTCGTGGATGTACCCTTCGAGGTGTCTGCGATTTGTCGGGTCGAGGCCGTTCAGCTGATCGAGTTCCTTGAGATTGTTGTTTTCGTACGGGTCCAGGGCCATTCGTTTATAGACTTCAGGCGTCCTGCTTTTGAAGGTGTCTTGCGCCATGTGTAAGTGTCGACTCAAGATCGACTCTCAAAGGAGTTCGCGGGTTCGAATCCCTCCCCTCGCATCACCATTTTATGCAGACGTTTTGCAGGTGGATTTTGCGCAGTTCAAAGCGATAGCACGTAGCCGGCGACCCTCAACCGGCAGCCTCCATACCCAAAAAAGATGGATCTTTAGCATCGTGACCAGAAGCCGGCCCCCTCAAGCGCCGGCAGTGCCCCGCTTCCCGCAGATCTGCACCACCTTCTCCAGCTCGTACCGCAGGACGACCTCGCTCGTCCTCCCTCCGGCCTGCACCCGGATCAGGTCGACCAGCCGCAGCGCGTCGAGTTTCTGCAGCCGCTTGAAGAAGGCCGTGTAGCTAACTTTCGGCTTGCTCTCCCCGTCGGTATAGATCGTGCCGGAGACCAGCGGCCCGGTCTCCTCCTTCGACAGCTCCGCGATCCTCTGGAGCAACACCCGCTCACCCGTCGAGAGCGCCCGGATCGTGTAGGCGAGGTGGACGTGCTTTGCCTGCTCATAGGCCTTCGTGATATCCTCCTCGACGACCTCGGTGCGGGCGGCGCACTCGGCGTTCAGCACCGCCCGCTTCACCAGGTCCAGCCCCACCCGCACGTCGCCCGACTCCATCGTCTGCTCGACGATGCGGTCCAGCATCTGTACTGAGAAGACGCCGGGGTAGAGCCCGACCCGGATCCGGTCCTGGAGGATGCCCCGGATCTCCTCGGCGTTGTAGGGCGGGAAGTAGATGTCTGAAGGGCGGAACGGCGAGAGGACCCACCTGCTCAGGTCGGTGGTGAGGTCGATGTCCATGTCGCTCACCGTCGCAAAGACCGCAGCCCGGGCTCCGGGATAATCCTGGTGCAGCCGGAGCAGGGAGTTGACGACGTCCCCGAGCAGGTTGTTGTAGTGGAGCAGGTTCGCGTCGTCCAGGCAGACGATCAAGCTCTCCTCCTGCCGCTGCAGGGCGCCGCCGATAGCGTCCATCACCGACCTGATCGAGATCCCGGTCCGCGCCGGAGCGTGCCCGATGATCGCTGCGTAGATCCGGGAGAAGACCATGTACTTCGTCCGGTCGTTCTGGCAGTTCACATAGACCGGCACGATCTTCTTCGTGGTCTGCTCGAGTTCGGCAAAGATCCGGAGCACGCTGGTCGTCTTCCCGGTTCCAGGCAGACCCCTGCAGACGGCGTTCAGCGCCCGCCCGCCTTCGATTGCAGGGCGGACCTGGTAGGCAAGATCTTTGAGCTGGCTTTCGCGGTAGTTGAAGAACTCCGGAGCGTAATCGATCTCGGAGACATCGATGCTCCGGAAGAGCGTCTGATCGGACATGAGGAGTCGCTTTCGCATACAAGGATCGTCGGGAGGCGGTTATTTAAGCGGGAGCCGTGCGCATGGTGAAAGTGAAAACAAGGTTGTTCCAGAAGACCTCTTGCGCTCATAGCGCCGTTGATTTGTCCGATAGAGGCACTATGCGCGAAAATTCAATGTGGCTGATTACCCGCCGAGCACCTTCACCAGCACCGCCACCACCTCGCCGGCCCCCGCCCATCGCACCTTCATGAGGAGGGCTGAGGTTCGTGATGCTCCCCGATGAATGTCACCCGATGATGGTCGAGGAGGAGTTCAATTTCTCTCGCTGCCCGGTGGCGAGGTTGCCGCTGATGACAACATCGTGGTTTTGTGCTAGGTGCACCGGCCACAGGATGGGATCTCGAGCACCAGAGATGCCAGGGTGCCTGCAAGGTTGGAGCCGATGAAGCCGACCCCGCCGGTGACGATGTAGCGCATGAAGAGGCTATGGCGGTGGAGCGGTTTAGGGCTTTCTACATGCTAGAGGTGTTAGAGCCCCTCCCGATAGGTGCTCTCACTTCTGGCGGCCGCTGCCCTCTGCTTGGGGTCGGTTGCGGTTTAGGCCCGATAATTGTGACGAACCACCGGTCCATGGAGTTATCCTGGCGAAAATATGCAGATTCTCTCACTCCAGCAGGACCTCAACCGACTGCAGCCCCTCTTTTCCTTCCCAAAATACCCAGTAGCGATCCTGAATATGGTAAAGATCAGGAAATTCTTCCCGGGCGCAGGGAGAGGGTTCCCGCAACAGGTTGACGGTCCAAAATATCTTGAGGTTCTGACTATTCAGGGCGTTATGAAGATCCTCGCTCCTGACGAAGATGAGTTCCTGTGGATTCCTCCAGGGTTCTCCAACTTTTGATCCGAAGCCCTGAAGCCGCTTGGATTTGGTGAAATACCGTCTCTCATCTCCCCCGGCAATCGCTAGCAGATTGCGCACCTTCTTCGAGGGAAGCCTGTAGTAAATCTCTTTGGAGCCTGCCGATTCGTAGATCCCCTGCAGGGTTGCCGGGTAAATGTGGTATGACACCGAGCGGTCATGACCTGTAGATAACGCACGTATATCCTCCCGTTCCGAAAGCCAGTCCATCCAGAGCACATCTACCGGAGTGAAGTGGGATGCCGATGCCCGGATAGATGTTGTGATATTGTAACTGGATCGGACGAAGGATGTCGCGTCTGTCTCCCCTGGCTTTTTGCAGTCCGAGAGGAAGGCTTCAAAGTCGCTCTCCGCAGTCAAGAAAGCGTTGATGGTGAAAACCGATCGCACATCGATCCGGAGTTCGGTGGCGGAGGTCATGCAGTAGAGGCAGACCCATGGATCGGAGATTTCATCGCAGATCCCACGGAGGCTCTCGGCTGACGGAAAGATCCAGGGTTCAAAGGGTAGGACCGGGGCCGTATCTATCCAGGTGCGGATAGCTTGCTGCCGCTCACCGTTGAGGGGTGAATGCTCCGGGAAGAGATCGATCGGGTAGAACCAGGCCTCTCTTTTGTTCTTCTCCCGGACTTCCTGGGCAGTAGACGGCGGCATATTGTATATGCATCCGTAATCTTCGATCTGACGGAAAGTCTTGTCCTCCGGGTCCCGGTGCGGCAACCGGTCTGCAAGATATCCACGGATCTCGTGGACCGAGCACCAGACATACTTTTCTGCGAAGGTGGCGACAGAACTGCGGGCATAGTACCGTGACCGTGGGTGCACGCGGCTGATTGAAACGTCTGCCCCGAGCCTCTCACCCTCTTCACCACCCCTTGGCTCTCCGTAAAAATCCTCCTCGTTCCACCCGAGGCTCTTCAGGTAGGCAATACTTGCCCCGATAGCAAACTGATGAGGAGAGAGATCGGGCACTCCGGTCGCGGCAGCATGCCTGCGCAGCAGTTCTCTTGCGTCAGGACTGAGGTTGTCTACACTCTGTGGGAGCCTGTCCCCATAGCAGCCGAGAAATCCCTCGTAACTGGTCTTCAGGACGTACCACCCGAGGTCCATAAATATGGGGCCAAAGGTCTCACCCGTGGTCGATGCCACCTCACGATCAAGTTCCAGCAGAACGTCTGTTTTCGGGTACGGTGGGCGGGCTCTCTTCACATCGTCTTCCTCAAGCAGGCTGCGGTAGGATGCCCGCTCTATGATGATCCTCCCCATATGCCGGATGACAATGTTCTGAACCTTCTGGATCTTCCCATCATCGAATATCTCAGTCAGTGCCCAGCGGGTCAGAGCAGCGAGCGAGGTGCCCTCCTCTGGCGCAAGCAGGCACGCAACCCCCGCTGCGACTATCATCAGTTCCTCTTTCATCTGGGGGTCATCAGTGGGATAGGTCAGTTCGAGGAGCTTCAGGAATTCTCCTGGATTCTCTTTCCCCCAGGTGGTAAGTTCTTGGCGGCAGTGGTAGCGAAGGCTCTCATCAACGGTCGTTAGCGACCAGGCAAAGAGGAGCGGGAGGCCTTCATGGGTATCTGTTCTCACCAGGGTCTCGTGAGCAACCGGGTTCTCTCCGTACCCCTCCCAGGGTGCGCCGTGGTTATGCGGGATGTATTCAGGTCCTGAAAAGATGAGGTCGCGTGCTGCAACAGAGGGGAACTCGATAAGTGTCTCATGGACCAGCAGTGGCCCCAGAGGGTGCCCTCCCATCCTGCTGACTGGGACGGTGAGGTATGCCAGAACTTTCCTACACGAGGGCATTGACTCCTTCATCCTGGACTTAACCCATGGTTGGTAGCGTGCGGTCTTCCAGACAGGAGCCCTTGCGAGGGTGCGGAGCCGCAGTTCCTCGATCTTGGTTGCGGAGAGATCTTCTATCCAGAGTCCGTTATCCCCTACAAAGAGCTCGTGGTCGGACATGAGGATCAGAGCGGCCATCTCCTGTGCCGCGGGTTTAGCCCGCAGGACCTGTGCCAGGGTGCAAGATCCCATCCGGACAGTCTCGTCCACGGCACCGACGGCAATCAGGTAGTCCGCAAGCGGCGCCATCGAGAGCTGGTAGTAGCGTTCCGAGGGTCTCAGGGGATCTGTTGTAGGGGGGACATGTTCGTTTATGACCCCGTAGTCGACAAAGGAATCCAGGATCTTCAGGCAGGTAGGTGTATCAAGCAGAGAGTCTGGATTCTGGGCTGTTCGGATGAGATCGCCGGCAACGTTGCGCGTGAGGGCGCGCTCTGAACGCGCGATGGCGTTTAGACTCCTCAGCACTACCTGATCGCTGCTCCCCCACCGGTTGTCTAGCCGTTCTCTCAGTTCCGCATCGATCCGGTCGATCTTTGCCCTGAGTAGCGCAGCGACAGTGGTGCGAACGTCATCGTCCCGGTGAAACGACTCTCCTTTGTACTGCTCACAGAAGAGTCGCAGTGCCAAGGGTGTCGTGAGAGCCCAGCGGACCCATGGAACCTGCGAGCAATCTATCTCATAGTGGGAGATATAGTCATCAAACAGTGTGCTAACTGGCGTATCGCCATCAGGAGGGAGCATGATGGTCTGAACATCGAGATCTCCGGCACCTTCCAGAAAATAAGGGCGGCTGCTCAGGCAGAAGCGCAACCGTTGGTGCTTCTCCATAATGGGTTTGAGTTCACCAATCCTCTCCAACCAGGAATTCCAGTCACTTGCCTCGTCAAGACCATCGACACATATGAGAACCCTGGTGAGTTCATTCAGAATCAATCCGTCCTGCCTTGTTGATAACGCCCGCGCTCGATCGCTCCGCGCCGCGCAGGCCTCTAGTGCCGACCAGATCTCGTCTTCAGCCCAATTTCCCGATAGCCCGAGCGCTTGTCTGATTACCGCTCCCCACCCCGAAGATACGGGGGCGCTTTTTGCCTGGATGAGTACCGCGGGGCAACCTTCACCCAGCCTCTTCTCCACCTCATATCCCAGGCCGTGGGTCTTCCCTGTCCCGGGATCCCCAAAAATGAGGATGTTATGCGATTTCAGGAGAATATATGCTCGGTTGATGGTAGGAAGGATATTGGCTGTCTGGAGGGATTGAAGAGCCTCTTCAAGGTCCGACCGGCTCTGGGGACCGCCAGGAAGTTTTCGGCTTTCTTTCAACATAACGAGTGCGGACGCGACCAGATCATCAAAAGTGGCCGCCACATCTAGGGGTAATGGTAGGGTGCCGTGTATTGAACAATGTAGGAGCATCTGTGTATAACATTCGACCATTTCAAGACGCTCTGGCAGCCTTGTAAGGATATCCAGGAATGTGGTGAGTTCCTTGTCATCCCATACGCACAGTCTCTCAGCATATCGATCAAGATATTTCTCGATCTGAAAAACTGCGTATGCAAGGACCGCGCCTGCTTCAAGCAATTGTTCCATGACCCGATCTCTGGCTGTCGGGTGGCCGAGGAGGTGGAGTACAGAGGCGTGGATCTTACCCGTTCCATGCAACGAGGGAAGGTACCGTTTATTTAGCCAGGCATCTCTCGCGAGATTGAACCGATGCACAAGATCCTCAAGCGCCATCTCCTGATTCTCAAACCAGAACTTGACGATACCTTCTGCGCCGGGGGACTGAAGCTCCGTCTGCAACCTACTTTCGTCCCAGAGAATGAGCTCGAGTCCGGGGTAATTTTTCTGGATCTCATTGAGGAAATCATTCCAGCGGTCCCTTTCAGGTTTTTTACTTTTACCGGTCTTACTCGCAAGGTTCCTGGGAATACATACGATATATCTAGCAATTTCCGGGCGAACCTGTTTTGCTGTGGTTATTGAGGAGCGGATCTTCTGGATTTCGTCAGAGTCAATCGGATTCAGGAACCACTTTGCCTGCACTCCAACGTATGTCCCATCTCCCAACATTGCGTATGCTTCGACACCTCCATCTCCCCCGGCTCCGTTGATAACATGAATATGCTGGACCTTATCACGGTACTCGCGCATGCACCAGCGTTCAAACAGCTGGTTGCATAATGCTTCGAACGCCTCTCGCGGATCCCGATTTCGGGTCTGAAATTTTTCCCAAAGCGTCAATAGTGTCCCTCGTTAGGATTGGGTACCTCTGAGGAGTATTTAATGGTATGTCGCTGGAACAGTATGCTATTGAACAACTTCGCACGATATAAACAGTTGTTTTAGAGTTTGACACCCGATAACTGACTCTCAAAACTATATCCAATATAGGTTGATTTTACTACTTTATTCTGCAGAAGTGACGATGAGGATTAAAAGTGGGAACTTCTGCCCTGATGTCAAAATAGCGAGTCCAAGTGCTGTCTTCCCTCACCCCCCGCCGAGCATCTTCACCAGCACCGCCACCACCCCGCCGACGATCCCGCCGGCCCCGGCGCTGACCGTCGAGAGCCGGCGCTCCTCGCCCACTTTCTCGGCTCGCCAGCCCTCCAGCGCCCGGATCCGGGCCTCAAACTCCTCGTCCTGTGCCTCCATTCTCTGCAGCGCCTGGCAGATCCACTTTACGTCCCGGTTCGTCTCATAGACGAGTTCCCTGGTGGTCTTTTCCCCGGTCATCCTCATAACCCTCCCGGAGGACTATGGGCACTCGACCCCCAAAAGATTGACCGTAAAGGATATACACAGGAATCCCGGCCAGATCTGCGGTCTAAGATAAAGTCAGGCTAATATTACTGGAGAGCATATCCTATGCTTGTCTGTCATATTCCCGGGAGCCTGGCAGGCAGGAAGTACCAACCATGGCAGACTTCGTGCAGAAGACCGTGAACAAGACGGCGGTCCGGGACCTCGCCGTCCCGATCGCCGATGTAACGTCGTTTGACAACCTCATCGAGACCATCATCGATGACAACCCC
Source organism: Methanomicrobiaceae archaeon (assembly GCA_022837745.1). GTDB lineage: Archaea > Halobacteriota > Methanomicrobia > Methanomicrobiales > Methanoculleaceae > Methanoculleus. Next base: position 10,724 of record JALHIW010000002.1, read on the forward strand.
TTCGGGTGCGTCGGGTATACCGGCTCCGACGGCGTCCCTGTCGCCGCCGTCGTCCGGAACCGCGAGCACTACACCGCGAAGGTGGACTTCATCGACGGCGAGGGGAAGCGCGTCGGGAACGTCTCGCTCCAGTCCCCCTCGATCACCGCCTTCAACGCGAACGCCGCGGAGGCTCTCGCCAACGCGACCCTCGCTGCCGCGATGGGCGGGGATGCCGAGCGCAACTTCGCCGGCGAAACCTACTACTGCCAGCTCAAGTGCCACGACCCGTCCGGTGACGACTACTACGTCACCTTCACCAGGAAGACCGTCCGGATCTCGTCCTACCAGGACGACGCCATCCGGACCGCGGTCGAGACCTGGGCGGACGCCGTGCCCGCTCTGGCGTGAGAGGGGGAGAATCCCCCTTTCCTGCCAGAGAAAAGTTCATTTTGTCGAACAGATTTCCAACTCTACTCAAGCAGACCGCTCACACAGGCAATGTACCTCCCGGCGTCGGTGATGTGAACAGAAAAACGCCTGCCGCTCCAGATACGCGTGATGTAACCTGCAGCCTCCAGTTTGTGCAGGTATTTTCGGTTCGTCCTGTTGAGAAGTTCCCGATTCTTCGGCCCTGAGCTATATTCGCCAGATTTGTTTTTCTTTTCGGGCGGCAATTTGTCGTACCCTTCAAATCCTTTCATGTGGCAAAAATCTAAGAGATCCTCGCTGGTCATCCCCTGTCCCCGCCGGTAGAGCTCGCACAGTAGGAGCTGGCACTCGGCGTCCGGCATCATGATGGAGAAGTTGTACAGCGGTTCGACCCGCCCGGTCTCCACGATACTCAGACCGTGGTCCGCCTCAAACGCGGCATCGTCGCCCGTTGCATAGCGGTCCGCATGCACATAGTACGCCGTAACCCCGTGCACCATCGCCGCCATGGTGACGGGCACCGACGTCATCCTGCCGCAGGCCGACATATTGATCAGGACGTCGTTCCCCTGTCGCTTCTCCCTCACGATCAGGGAGGAGACGACCCGGAGCACATCAAGGATATCGAACATATTGCAGTAGGCGACATCGGGGCGGACACCCGCCGCCAGCAGCCCCTCACAGACTCTCTTCGTATAGTGCCGCTGCTTCTCCAGCATCTGCTCATCCAGGTCGGCGTTGTCCGGGACCACGATGACGTATGCACGCTCGGCCCGATACGTATTAAACGGCTTTACGGCCCGGTCGATCTCGTGGCCGAGCGGGATCAGGTGAACCCGCTCGTTCAGGCCATCGGCCCCGGCAGGCCGGCTCGGATCAGAAGTTTTCACAATATTCACAATAGTCACGTGGATTTTTTAATTGTTTCCCTGTGTGTATATAACAATGGGACAGGGCAACGAGGGAGCCCTGCTCGCACGAGGAACCAGAAATGAATGACCGGAATCTCAAACCATCGGTAAAAGACTGTATCGACGACCTGATCGAGACCTGCAACTTCCCGGAGCTCTACCGTACGTATGCGTGGAAGCGGGATCGCTGGCAGGACGGATTCCCTGACATCTGCCGGCTTGAGCGTGAGATTGGTGACGCTGCAAGAGCCGGAACGCTCTCTGAGGAACACCTGAAAGCTATCGCGCGGTGGGGCGGGCTGCCGAACATCGAGCGGATCCGGGCCCCGACTCCGATCCGGATTGCCCTCTTTGAGGACGGAGACGTTGCCCGATGGGTGCGGGACAACCCGGAGAACGCTATCCGTGTTCTTGGCGGCCAGATCCGGGGATTCGGTCCCACCTATACCAGCAAACTTCTACGGTTCGCAGCGCCGGAACTCTTTGGAGCGATCGACACCCGGATCGTCCGGGTCTTCGGTGCGGGGGACACCGCCCACCTGCACCTCCTCGACCTGACCGCGACACATGTCGATGGGTGCTGGGCGATCCCCTCCGGCCAACAGGGCTGGCCGGGAGAATACGGCACATGGACCGCCATCCTGACCTACGCAGCAGCGCAGCTCAATGCAGCAGGTCAACCGTGCCCGCACCCGGAGGCGCTCATCAATGCAGGACTTCGCGAGCGCGGGATCTGGCTGAACGCCGATGTGGAGATGGCATTCTTTAATTATGCCTCGGGAAAAATCCAGAACATAAGGAGGGATTGAAATGGATACCCCTGAAGAACGCTCACGGGAAGCAAACGAACTGAGGAAGAGTGGGAGATGCAAAGATGCCCTGGAGATCTATCGTGAGCTCTGGGACAGCCAGCACTACAACGAATATACTGCTGCAGGCCTGCTGCACTGTCTCCGGAAACTGCACCGCCTCGACGAGGCGATGGCCTTCGCCGACGATATCGCCGCGCGTTACCCCGATCACAACTGGGTAAACCTGGAGGTCGCGTGGGCATATGCCGACTATATCAAGGGGATGGCGGATAACGGGGCATCTGTCCCGGTGCTCCATGCCTGTGGAGAGAAGGCTTTCTCCAGAAACCTGCCCCCACAGGTGGTAAGCCATATCGCCTTCGCCATCATGAAACCGGCAAAGGATGCCAAAGATTGGAATCTGCTGGCAGCATGGACGTCCCGGGTCGATCCGTCGTTACTCAGCCCGGCGGGGATGAAACTCCCCGATGGAAAAGAGGGCTGGAGTTACCTTGCCCGCTGGTATCACTACCGGAACATGGGGCTCATCGGCACCGGGCGCGCGCAAGAGGCCCTTCCACTCTGCCGTGAAGCGATCGAGAAGTTCCCCAACCAGTACAAGTTCTTTGCATACGACCTCGCCAGGGCATATGCAGGCATCGGCGATTACGAAAAGGCGGCAGAAACGTTTGACGAGCTCTGCCGGGCTGTCCGGCCGGACTTCTACCACCTTTTCGAGTACGGGAAGGTCGTCCACCAGCTCGGCCGTCCGGAAGATGCGCTGGCACTGATGGCCCGGGCCGCGAAAGCAGGGCAGCGCCCGGAGTTCATGGTCGGATACTTCATGGAGATGGGCGACATCTTCAAGCAGGTCGGTCGCCTGGACGCAGCCCGCGACCACTATACACTGGCAACAGCCCTGCGGATGCGGATGTCGTGGTCTATCCCTCCTGAATTGCAGCAGCGTCTCGATGAGAACGCCATCTCTTCGATCGAGGACTCCGTCGAGGAACTCACCTATCGGTGCAGCCGCCACTGGAGCAACTGCGAAACCGAGCAGAGTCCCCTGACGGCGCAGCATGAGCGGGAAAAGCCGCTTGCAGAGGGGGGATAGTCGGCAGGATCTTTCTCGGGCATCCAGACCGCGAGTACTTCTTCATCAACCCGCCGGACGCTGACGGATACATCGGGTTCAAGAACGAGCTCACCTGGGCACCGGAGGACCGGAGCCAGGTTGTATTCGACGTTGTTCCATCGTTTAACCGGAAGAAGAACGAGTGGGCTGCAAAGGCGGTGAACGTCCGACCAAAGGACGATAATGCAGCAAGTTAAAGCACCACAGGCTGGAGCGGGTGCAGGTGCGGGTTGCGATGAAGTTCATCTCTTCCAGGAGGCAGAATGTACCTCAGCATGCTTCCGGATCAGATCCGCCCTGCGCTCTGCCGACGAGCGCACGCATCTTCGGGTGGCGGGCGGCGCCGTCCCTGACGTAGATGAGCCGCTACTTCCCTTCGGCGGCGGCGAGGTCGAACTCCTGCTCGGTCGGGGAGAGCCCTTCGGCGTTCTCAGAGCCGCAGTCATTCCCGAACAGCCAACATAGAATATCGCAGTGCCGGATCTCATCGAGGTACAGGTTATCGGTGCGGCGGTCTGCGGCAGGGCATCTGCCGAACCGGCAGTCCCCCCCCATGTACCTAAAAATTGAGGGAATTAAGGTTTTACAGAAGATTCGTTGCGTTACCGCCGTCTGCCGGCCATAACCGCAGCGACACCGAGCGCCGCAGCGGCCAGAGCGACCGGGAGCGGGGTTGCGGTCGGCGTGGGCGTTACCGCTTCCGTCGTCTCGGTCGCGGTCGCTGTGGGGGTCTCCTCCATCGGCGGGGTTGTTTCCGCCGGTGCAGGGGTGGTGGGCGCAGGTGTGGTGCGGGTCACCGTCGGTCTCACGGTCGCGGTCGCTGTGGGTGTCTGGGTCGCGGTCGTCTCGATCCCGATGCGGTTTGCGACCGTGAACGTCACAGGTTCTGAGTCCGGAGCGTAGGCATCGAAACTTTCCGGCGTCCTCCACACAGCACGGACAGAGTATATCCCGGGCTCCCCGATCTCGCCGAGCCTTACCGCCCCCGGCCTCCCCGGATCATCGGTATAGAACCGGGGCGAGCTGACATTTAACCCCGCGAAATTTATCCCGCCGATGACGGTCGTCTCGGCACCGGACGGGGTTGTCAACACAAGGTCTATCGTCGCCGGGTAGAGACTGCCAACCCTGTAGGACGCCCCGACCTCAGGAGCGGATACCCTGAAGGCTATCCGCGTGTTCGGCGAGACGGTAAGCCCTTCCAGAGGCTCGTTGTGGTAGGGGTGCGCCAGCACCACGTCCAGGAAGACCTCGGGTTCACGGACAAAGACATACGCAGTCGCCCCATCAGTGGGGTTGAAGGCGTAGTATGTCCCGTAATCGCCGCCGACAAAGAAATCCAGCAGATCGAAGTTTGTATCATCAGCAACCGGTATGGTCTTCGTGATCCCCTCATAGGGTCTGTCGTTCTGGTACTTATGGAGCGCCGTTATGGGGTTATTTGTCGTTGCGTTGCGCAACGCTGAGAGGTTAAGCCCCTCTTCATAGACAAAGATCGTGTCGTAGGGCTGGATGTCGCGGATGGTCGGGCCGCGGGCTCCAGCCGGCGCCGCAAAGATGGCAACAATGCAGAGGACCAGGAGGATTACCCGACCTCGCCTGCGGAACCACTCTGCTACCATGATACCCATTTTCTGACTCTCCCAATATAAAACTGATGCCGGGCTTCAAGACACCTCCGGGTTCGGCCGCCTCGGCAACATGAAGAGGCAGCCGCAACAACAGAATCTATAGAAAAGACGTGAATTTTATATTTACATCCCCTTTGACGCCCAATTTGATCCATCTACACTTAAATAATTCCCTCACCCATTTCTAGCAATGAAACGGGTCGGCTTCATCGTAGCATCACTACTCATTTTCTTCGCGATTCTGGCGATTCCCGTCGATCCTGCAATCCTCGCCCCCGGGGCAAAGTCCGTTGCGGCCGTCACCGTCCTTATGGTTCTCTTCTGGGTCACGGGTGTAATACCTCTTGAGGCGACCGCCCTCCTTCCGCTGGTCCTCTTCCCGCTGCTTGGCGTTCTTTCGCCGGTGAAGGTTGCTGAATCATACGGCAACGAGGTGATATTCCTCTTCCTCGGCGGGTTCATCATCGCCATGTCGATGCAGCGGTGGAACCTGCACCGGCGGATCGCATTGTACATCATCCGTCTCGTCGGGACTAGCCCAAGACGCCTCGTCCTCGGGTTCATGGTCGCCACCGCCTTCCTCTCGATGTGGATCTCAAACACGGCCACCGCGATGATGATGATCCCGATCGCGGTCGCGATCATACTGACGATCATACCGGGGACTGAGCAGTCTCTTGTAAACCTGGAAGGGAAGGATCGGGATCTTGCACGCTGCCTGGTCCTCTCCATACCCTACGCCGCGAGCATCGGCGGCATTGCAACGATCATCGGCACACCCCCAAACGGGATCTTCATCTCCCAGCTTCCAGCGATCTTTCCCGAAGCACCAACCATCGATTTCTTCACCTGGATGAAGTTCGGTGTCCCGTTCGCCGCCTTATTCCTCATAATCGCCTGGATATGGCTCACAATGGTCTCCTACAGACATATGGAGACGACGTTGCCGAGCGCAAAGGGGCTCATCCGCAAGGAACTCGATAAACTCGGCCCCCTGTCAACGGGCGAGCGATGGACGCTTATCGTCTTTGCCCTGACCGCATTCGCCTGGATATTTGAGCAGACAAAAGATATCGGGGGATTCATCGTCCCGGGCCTGGACATGATCTTCCCCGGGATCAAGGACTCCACGATCGCGATATTCGGTGCGCTTCTCCTCTTTCTCCTCCCGGTAGATGCAAAGAAGGGTATATTCACCATGGACTGGGAGTGGGCGGTGAAGATCCCCTGGGGGATCCTCCTCCTCTTCGGCGGGGGTATCGCCCTATCAAACGGCTTCATCCAGAGCGGGCTTGCCGCGACGATCGTCAATTCTCTCACCCTCCTCCACACGCTCCCGATCGTCATCCTGATCTTTGTGATAGCGCTTGGCGTCTCGCTTGCAACAGAAGTCTCATCGAACACCGCCGTGGCCGCTGTGCTGATGCCGATCATGGCGGTCATGGCCATCAGCGTGAAGATCAACCCGCTCTTCCTGATGATGACCGCCGCTGTCTGCGCCTCGCTGGCATTCATGCTCCCCGTCGCCACGCCGCCAAACGCCGTCGCATACGGAAGCGGCTACATCGAAGCAAAAGATCTTCTCCGATCGGGCTGGGTGCTTAATATAATTGGTGTCGCACTATGGACACTCTTTCTCTTCACCGTCGTCATCTGGGCGCTCGGTATCCCGCTCGACCTTCCCGCCTGGGCGCTCTGAACCCCCACGTGAACCTCTATTTTTTACCGGCGCACCCGCGTCGGGAGAAGAGTGATTCCTGCTGCAAGAAGCGCTTGAGAGCGGCAGCGGGGTGTTATGGCTGCCGGGGTCATCCCGGGTATGGCCGCGGCCTCTGCCGCCTCTCCGCGTCTCACCCGGATACCCTATCTCCCTGGACGATGGACACCCACACCTCCATCCGTGCCGGGGTTCATCGAGCCCGGAGAGAGCCTGAATGAACCAATTTGATGGCCTGACAGGGCGCGGACGGATGGTAAGTTACTTACCCCTGCCGATCGTAACTACGAATCCAATGGAGGAAACCGTGTGGTAGAGATGCAGTACGTGCCCGGTGACGACCACCACAAGGTGGTGCTCTACGCCCTGAGCACCTGTGGATGGTGCGCCCGAACAAAACAACTTCTTACCGACCTGGGTGTGGAGTTCTCCTACGTCTATGTTGACCTGCTCACCGGCGATGAACAGGGCACCGTGGTAAGGGAGGTCGAAAAGTGGAACCCCCGGCTCTCGTTCCCGACAATCGTCATCGATGGATCAAAGGTGATTATAGGGTTCAGGGAAGAGGAGATCCGCAAGGCGGTGGGTGCTTGAGATGGTAAGCGATGAGGATGTTGACCGGCTCGTCCAGGACCTGACGCGTGAGGCGGAGGCCAGGGGCTACCGTCTAAACCCTGACCGGGAGTTTGCCCGGGCACTCGTCCGCGGCCTGCTTTCAAACCGTGAGCGTTACGGCTACATCTCCTGTCCATGCCGGCTCGCTTCAGGAAACAGGGAAGATGACCTCGATATCATCTGCCCCTGCGACTACCGTGACCAGGATCTCGCCGAATACGGCGCCTGCTACTGCGGCCTGTATGTCACCGCCGACGTGGAAGCGGGGGTGCGCACCGCCGCTCCCGTCCCGGATCGCCGGCCATCGCCGGCAGAGCGCCGCCAGAAAAAGGAGGAGCGCCCAGGGACAGTCGGCGCACCCCGAGACCTGAAATACCCGGTCTGGCGGTGCAGGGTCTGCGGCTACCTCTGCGCAAGGAACGAACCGCCTGATACATGTCCGATCTGCCGGGTCTCCCGTGACCGGTTCGAGCGGTTCGTGTGAACCAGCAAAACACTGCACCGCGGGCGGTTTTCCGATCGGTGCAGCCACGGCAGTGCGGAGGGTATCCATACCGCCGGGGATCCAGAGGTCTCATATATATAGCGGGAGGACAACTATCCAGTTATGCCGGGCATACGAATAAAGAACGGTGACCTCCCCTCCGGAGCCGGCGTTGAAGGGGGGCGAAAAAAGCGAAGAGATGAGAGCCAGGGTTCCCCGGCCGGGCAGGAGGAGCCCACGCAGGCGACCGCAAAGAAAGAGAAGAAGCCGCAGAAATCCGGGGGGCAACCGCAGTTCGAGGATACCGGGAACGCCGATATATTCTATACGAAGACAAAGTAGTCATTCGAGCACCTCGATATCGCCGACGGCGTTCACCACCACCTCCCTTTCTCCGCGATACGTCTGGACGAGACCATACATTGAGACGCTCTCATTCTCGTGAAGGTCAAGACCGGCAGCGACATTCGAAGGGAGGAAGACCCGTGTCCCATTGACGGTGAGGAGCAGGTGACCGCCGGTCGAGGTCTTTGTGATCGACTCAATCTTACCTTCAAGGAGCACCAGCGCCCCGTCCGGCACCTCCGGGGAGTAGGGTTTTGCAAACAGCGATCGCCCACCGGCACCAAGGATGATGTGCGCTGCAAGCACCACCGCGACAACACATACCAGCAGGGCAAGTGCCTGCCTCTCCTGCCGCTCAAGCATGGTTATACTCTCTACGTCCGGGGAGATAACTTCCGTCAAATTGATATGTTAACAGCGTTAACTGTCCTGCATGGATGATATAAACCTCCCCCCCTCCTCGCAAAAGATCCTCCACCTGCTTGAGAATGGGGGTGCCCTGACGCACAAGGAACTCGTCCATCTCAGTTCTCTTGCACCCCGCACCGTCCGGTATGCATTAAAAAGGCTCAAGGATAACGACATGATCGTGGAGAAGTTCAACTTCAGGGACGCAAGGCAGATCCTCTATGAGTACAAAGACCCCCAGACGGTGTCCGCGCGATGACAGAACCATTCCACTGCGACATAATGCGGTGTGACAACCTTGTCAGGAGACTGCTCCCCGCGATGCGGGCCGAGATGGTATACCGTCTGGTGAGCGAGCGGGGTATCAGCCAGAGTGAGGTCTCAAAGCGCCTCGGGGTCAGCAGGGCGGCGATATCCCAGTATATGAACCGAAAACGCGGATGCAACAGGGAAGAGTTCCCCGAGAACCTGGACCTGGTCATCGAGCGGTGGGTATCCGCCGTTGCCTCAGGCAAGGGCGGGATAACCCTCTGCGACATCTGCCGCTCCACCGATCCCTCTGAGCGGCTATGAGACTTCAGGTGCGTCTCGACCTGTAGAGGTAGAGCATTGCAAGCGCGGCGATTATGCAGACCGCGAGCACCGGTTTGAGTCGATCGAATCGGTTTATCCCCGCCGCGCCAGCCTCATCCGCGGCGTTCCAGTCGTCGTCAAAGACTGCGAGATAGTAGGTGGCGATGGCCGGATGCTCGATGATCACGCCTGCTTCCCGGTTGAACGCCGGAGAGTTGGCGTTCCAGTTGATGCTGCTGACAAGCACCGCCCGGTCGTCGACGATTACACCCTTGTTGTGGACCTTAACCAGGTTGTTTGCCTCGATATCGACGAGTCGCGCCTCGAGCGGGAGCCCTTCGGCCGTGGCGATCCGGTTGATCACATCCACCATCTCGTCGTTGTCAGCCTCATCCTCGATGTTGAACCAGGCTGAGTCCAGGAGCACCCTGACGCTGACACCGCGCCGCGAGGCGTTGATCGCGGCAGCAAGGTAGGGATTCAGGACTGTCCCGGTCTCGTTTGTGATGTAGGCCTGCTCGATCGCGATGCTCTCCTCCGCCCCCTCGATCAGCCTGTGGATGAGAAAGCTCGTGTCGGGTGATATCACCGGGGTCACCCGCGCCCCATCCGCGCGGCAGGAGGCGAACTCAACCCTGTAGGAGGACGACCAGGAAGTGCCCGGTTCGGCCGCCGTGCCCTCCATCGGGACGATATCCCCGCCAGCAACATCATGGAGGAAGACCTCCACGAAGTAGCCCGCAAGCCCCGGGTGCTCAAGCCTTACACCCCAGCCCCGGTTCCCTCGCAGCCCCGGTTCCGGGTAGCCGTCGGGTTTGAAGTTCTCGCTCCCGAGAAGGACGGTATCCCCATCGACGACCAGGTACTTGGCATGGTCAAAACGGTACTTCGCGTGGGCAGCATCCGTCGTTGTCATCGAGAGAACCGGGATACCGCTCCGGTTGAGCGCACCAGCGACCGCTCTCCCTTCCGCTGAGATTCCACCCACGGGGCCGCCCTCGATGAGAACGGTCACGTTAACGCCGCGTTCCCTGGCGCGGATGAGGTCTTCTGCCATCTTGCTGTCGGTGAACTCGTAGACGTTGACCAGGATCTCGCGTTCTGCGCCTGCGACCGTATCAGTGAAGACCTCGTATGAACAGTCGGGAGCGGCAAACGCGGTCACGGCCACGCCTTCGAATGCCGCGGGCTCAAACCGCGACTGACCGATTAAGAGCGGACGTGGGTCCCAGACACCGTCCACAAGGTAGTGGATCTGCCCTTCCCGCGGCCGGACATCAGCGGGCCAGGCGACCTGCTGGGCAAGGGTCGTCCCGTGGTAGAGGAGGAGTTCGTCCGCCCGGTTTGCCATCAGGAGGTTTCCGTTAGGGATCACATCAGGGACTGCCGGTGTACGTTCCTCGGTCTCAAAATCTGGCAGGTAGCCGTGCGCCTGCTCAAACGCCGCCCCGCTCCTCGCGACAACCAGCCGGCCGTCGATCCGTGTTCCGGGCGGGAACCGGTAACCCCCCTCCCCGTCCGAGATGACATACCCGTCGAGCAACCCCGCCCCCTCCAGCACCAGGTACTCGTCGGGGTCGCCTGGCTGGTAGGGGTCGGGGCAGAACTCAACGATCTGGATGCCGGCAACTGTGCCGGCGAGGAGACAGAGGAAGAAGATCGCGGCGACGATCCGGCGCATGCGCAAAATTATGTCTTCAAGGGTTAAATAGCAGAGTGATATGACTCCGTCTGCTGAACCGCTGGTGGTCAAGGTCGGAGGGAGCCTCTTTGACCGGGTCGCGTCGCTGCTCGATATCTTTCTGGAGGCTGGAAGACCGGTGCTCATCGTGCCCGGCGGCGGTATGTTTGCCGACCTCGTCCGCGAACTTGGGGTCTCCGGGACACCTGCCCACTGGATGGCGGTTTCCGGGATGGAGCAGTTCGGCTGGTACATCGCCTCGCACGGAGTCAAGCCCGTATCCTCCATCGCGCCGCCGGAGGGGGTTGAGGTTCTCCTTCCCTACTCTGTGCTCCGCGAGACCGACCCCCTCCCCCACACCTGGGACGTCACCTCCGATACCATCGCCGCCTGGGTCGCGCAACGTCTCAAGACCGACCTTCTCCTCCTTAAATCGGTAGATGGCATCCAGCACCGCGGGAGGCTTCTGCCCGCTGTCCACGACCCCTCCCTCGCCTGCGATGAGGTAGACCCCCTATTCCTTCCATTCGTCTTCGAGCACGGTCTGAGAGCACGGGTGATCAACGGCAGAGACGACGACCGCATCCGGCGTGCGCTCAGCGGGAAGAGTGTTATCGGGACGCTCATTGATCCGAGATTTTAACTGTCGCGGCGGCGACATAATAGGATAAGATTCGAGGAAACAACGATGACAGCAAGAGATCGATGCACCTCCTGCAACGCCACGCTGGCCGAACCGGGTTCCACCCGGTTCCCCTGCCCCTTGTGCGGCTACGAGATCAACCGGTGCCACAGGTGCAGGGAGCAGAGCATAGAGTATGTATGCCAGAAGTGCGGGTTCCGGGGGCCATAACAATGGGAAACGTAGCTCTCATACTGAAGATAATGCCAGAATCGCCAGACGTCGACCGCGAAGCGCTCAAAGAAGCCATCAGGGCGGCTGTGACCGCCGATGATATCCAGGAAGAGCCGATCGGGTTCGGGCTTGTGGCGCTGAAAGTTGCCGTTGTCGTCCCCGACAGAGCGGGAGCACCCGATGAGGTCGAGAGAGCGCTCCAGAAGATAGAGGGCGTCGGAAGCGTCGATATCATCGAATCCACACTTGTGTGAGTGCGGGTTCCTAAAAAACCCTATTTTAACGGTTGAAGGTCTGCCTCAAGCCGCTCCATCACTTCGTCGGTAATCCTGCGGATCTTCTCTACCGACTCGCGGAACCCGGCAACTTCATCGTCCTGGAGGCGGATAGGCACCGGGAAGACACCTTCGCGGTTTATGCGAGCCGGGACACCTATGCAGACGTCGCCGATCCCGTGGATCTCGCTTTTAATGTAACTTGAGACGGTGAGGATACGGTTCTCATTCCCGAGGATCGTCCTTACGAGGGTTGCTATTGCTTCCCCGGGCCCGTAGACTGTGGCGCCCTTGTCCCTGATGATTGCTTCACCGCTTGTCCGTACGGTCTCGATCATCTCCTGCTTCGGCAGGCCGGAGAACGTGGGCAGGTTGCCTATCTGGATACCGCCGATCGTCGTGGCCGACCAGAGCGGGACCATGCTGTCGCCATGCTCCCCGATGATACGGGTGTGCACTTCGCTGACGTGAACCCGGAAGTAGTGTGCAATCAGCGATTTCAGGCGCATGGAGTCAAGATGTGTCCCTAGACCGAAGACCTGCCGGGGCTGGAGCCCCGAATACTCCAGGGCGACGGCGGTCATGACGTCAACGGGGTTTGTAACCACTAATAGAATGGTATCTGGCGATGATCGACCGATGGTTGCGGCAGCGTCGGCAACGATCTTTGCGTTCTCGAACGCAAGGTCGTTCCTGTCCTGACCCGGGCGGCGAGGCGCCCCTGCTGCACAGACGACTATATCAGAGCCTTTTGCATCAAAAAAGCCTGTACTGAATGAGAGACGGACATCGTTTCCCCGTGCAGCGAACGAGTCAGACAGATCGTGGCAACACCCCTCCAGGAAGTCTTCACGCCCGGGCCTCCCGACAAGCAGCATCTCGCTGACATGCGGGATCTCGGATATGGTGTGGGCCGCAAATAGACCAACGTTCCCTGTAGCCCCAAGAATTGTTACTTTTGCCATGAAGGTCGCCGCTGGGGGCACGTCCTCGGTCGACCGTGCGCGCAAGCATTCACCACTGCATCCCTTCTCCACCCCGCAACCCCATGGGCGCCGAACGTCCACGGTGAGTCTGCTCCCTTCCGGGCCTGAACCGGTACCCGCGGCAAAAGGTCGCCGCCCCCTCCGGGGCTTTGATCCCTTTCCGCCGACCTCATGGGACGAGGTTTCTCCGTCGGGACGCAACGGATCCTGCAAACCGCTGCGGCCTTCCTCAGACTTCGCCCCCCGCGTTACGGCGGTTTCGGGTAACAGGTGACGCCGAGCCACCCGGGCTAGCCCCCGTACGTAATGGGGTTTAGGGGATAAAAATACCTCCGCCTACCCGGGTCCGCCACGCCCGTGCTATCCGCGCAACCCTGCCGGCATCCATCTTCTCGAAGAGATCGAGTGCGGTCAGGTCGATCTCAGACGGAAGGACCGTCGGGAGGGATCGCAGATCCCCCTGGTAGACCCTGGCCCCGTCTGCCCTCGCAACAAGGATAGGTTCCCGCCCGACGGGGGACCTCCGGAGGTCGCCGTAAGAGCGGTAGAACGTCACTTCCCCGCTCCCGAGACTCCCGCGGTTAACCTCCAGGTTGCGGGCGGTCCAGTAGGCCGCCGCATACCAGGCATCGTTGCAGATGACGCACTCCACACCTGCGAGAGCGGCGGCAAGTCCGAGGGTGCCAGCACCAGAACAGGCGTCGACGAACGCCCGGGGACGTCGGCGGCTGATCTGGCGCTCAAGCGAGAGAATCTTCTCGTTACGACCACGCGGAAACTCGATATGCAGCGTCGACTGCTGTTTGTAGACAACTATTGGTCCCGCCCGGGTCTGGAAGATATCGGCCCTGACGTCGCACCCTGCAAGCAGGGTATACTCGACTGGTTCCGAGTCGGTGTCCCTGATCCCCGGCGTCCCATCCACCGTCCGGACGACCCCCCGGATCTCCGGGACCCCCGCAACCAGTCGTCTGGCAGTCCGCTCACTGACATGGCGAGAGAAGAGGAGGAGCGAACGCGGCGGGAGGTAAGGCGGGTTTCTCATGGCAAACCCGGGATGGACGAGCGGCGTTCCGACGGAAGCGAGCGGTTCGGCCGCGGCAAGATCGCCCTCATCTACCATCACACGGTAGATGTGGGCAAAGACCTCATCGATGAACCGCCGCCCGCAGGTCGGGCAGGGTTCTGCCGTATCGATATCTGGCGGCGGGCTCCACTTATCGTAGATGAGCCCCGTGCAGTCGGGGCAGGGGTCAAACCGCCCCGGTAGCCCCGCAAGAACAGTCGAGGCGTCTGCAACGCAGTCGTGCCCACAGACCGGGCAACTCATACCGATGCATTGGAACTCCGGCTATATAGGCGTTTCAGGGATGAGCCCGCAGCGCGGGTATAGTTATACACCCAGAGGGAGAGATAGAAGATAGAAGAATCCTGTCCTTACGGGTGGTCGTGTTGATGGATCTCTCACTGGTGGTATGGGTCATCCTCCCCCTCAACGTCATATTCGCCATCATCATCGTCTTCTTCGAGAGAAAGGACCCGACTGAGGCCATAGCCTGGCTGGTTCTCCTTTTTCTTCTGCCTCCCGTCGGTTTCGTGCTCTACCTGCTCTTAGGGCAGAACTATACACGGCAGAAGATGTTCGTTGTCAAGGAACATGATGATCGCTCTTTTCTCAGGGAGATCTTCGCTGAGCAACAGCGGAGACTCACCGACAGGAATCACCGGTTCGCGACACTAGAGGCAGAAAGGTTCCAAAAAACCATATCTCTCCTGCTCCAGAATAACCAGGCCTATCTGACGGAGGGAAACCGGGTCGAGATCTTCACACAGGGGGAGGATAAGTTCGAGGCGCTCTTTAGGGCGATCCGGGAGGCGCGTCACCACATCCACCTGGAGTACTTCGTCATAAACAACGATGATCTGGGGCGGGCGGTTATACACGCGCTTGCAGAGAGGGCGCGACAGGGTGTTGAGGTCCGCCTCCTGATCGACACGATGGGGTCACTGAGAGGAGGCGGGTTAAAGGTTGCGTTCAGGGAACTGACGGATGCGGGTGGGAAGATCGGAGCCTTCTTCCCCTCGATCTACCGGGTCAACTACCGTAATCACCGAAAGATTGCCATCATCGACGGCGTTGCCGGTTTTATCGGAGGGTTTAACATAGGAGACGACTACCTGGGGAAGGGCCCGCTTGGTTACTGGCGTGACACGGCGCTCCAGGTCGTGGGGCCGGCCGCATGGGCACTCCAGCTACGATTCTTCCTCGACTGGAACTACACAACCGGTGAAGGGCTGAGGCTGAACTCACACTACTTTCCGGATACGGGCACTCCCGGCACGACACCCATTCAGATCGTCTCAAGCGGCCCCGACACCCGATGGAGTCCGATAAAGGACGGCTACATCAACCTGATCAACTCCGCCAGGGAGTCGGTATACATCCAGACGCCCTACTTCATACCGGACGATAGTGTTACCGATGCGCTCAGGATCGCAGCGCTCTCCGGGGTCGACGTCAGGATCATGATCCCGTGCAAACCAGACCATATCTTCGTCTACTGGGCAACCCTCTCGTTCATCGGGGATCTCCTGGAGGCGGGGGTGCGGGCCTACACCTACGATGCCGGGTTTCTCCATGCAAAGACGATCGTCGTCGATAGAGAGGCGGGCTCGGTCGGGAGTGCAAACTGGGATGTCCGAAGTTTCCGGTTGAACTTCGAGGCAAACGCATTCTTCTACGACGCGGCCGTAGGTGCCGAACTCGCAGGAGCTTTTGAGGAAGATCTCAGTGTCTGCACCGAGATCACTCTGGAGAATTACCGGGCGCGCCCCATTGAGATCCGGCTGAAGGAATCGATCTCACGTCTCTTCTCACCGCTGGCGTGAGCGATCTCAACGGCCAAAACGCCCCTGGACGAACTTCCGGATCCGCGGAAGTTCCTGTTCCCAGCGAGACTGGATGATGGGGACAGTGTAGGGGAGATGGTGTGGGAGGACAGCGGTCGCCATTATTGCTTTCTCGGCAAACGGGCGTTCACGACCGATGACAACCGACTCTCTGTTCTGGATTGCGTCAAGGAACTCATCGACGGTATCGGCCTCGGCACAGGTGACGACCCCACCCAGTTCATGGAGGAGATGGCCGTCTGTCCCCCCTGTCCGCCCGAGATGGTGGGCGGCGGCAAGCCTCGCAGCCTTCAGGTTATGGGTTCTGGCCATCCCACCACAGATCACCTCAAATGCATCCAGGCGGGAGAAGATCTCCCCGCCGATGCAACTGCCCATAACACAACGTTCGACCCCCCGGTTCAGGAAAGAGTAGCCGCATGGGTGCGCCTCGGCAGCAATACAGGCGTAACCCTCCCGGCGATCCATGATTTCCTGTGTATCGAGGCGTATCGCGGTGAAAGGGCCATCTCTTCGGTTTCTCTCTATGTGCCGTCGATAGAAGTCTCGAAGATCGGATACCGAGTAAAAGTAGAGGAGGATGTGCGGGCCGTCGTTGGCACTGACCTCGATCCCGGGGATGAGGGGGAGATCGATCCCCTGACGCCGGGCCTCGACAACGCCACCTATCTGGTTGTGGTCGGTGATCGCAAGCCCGATCCCCTGATGTGACGCAAGTTTCAGCGCATCCCGCACGCGGGTGGCGGAATCGGAGTAACGGGTATGGAAATGCAGGTCTGCAGGGAGCAACCCGAGACGCTGGATCTCTGCGGGTATCGGTTTTTCGAAGACGACATCTTTATAATAGAGCATGGATTGTCCTGTCTGATCAGCAGTATGTCCCCATGAAGAAAAAAGGTTGCCCCGAAACCTGGTCGCCAGGACCATTCCACATCCCATCCAGAGCGCTGACCCGATGACCGGGATGCAAAACCACAACCCCCAGCCGCGCAAACGACGTTTACCTGAGAGTCTCAGCCCGTCCTTGACTCTTCCGGGACCACCAATTTCTCTGCAATCTCTTCCTTTGACGACCGGGAGAGGTAGTGACCCCCGGCAACCGCGACGATAATCGCGCCGATCAGGACAAAGATCATATCGAGCATGGTGTCATCAAGCCCGTGCTGAAGATCTGTCCCGAGGAAGGTGTCAAAGACCCATTCGTAGATCTCCCAGAACGCACCCATCGCCATCGCGGAAATGACGATGAACCCGACGATCATCCAGCGGGGGAGGTTCAGCCCGCCAAACCGGTCGAGCAGCAGGACGGCAACAAAGGCGAGCACTGAGACGGTCATACCGGAGACAAAGTGGGCAACCTTATCGTAGTAAGGATAGTAGAGCATGTAGAACCCCCGGATCTCGCCGGCGATATGGAGGTAGAGCGAGATTGCAATCAGGAGATTGACCTGCCAGGGGAGTGTGATGCTCAATCGGCGGGTGATGATGGTTGGAACCAGCGTTAAAACAAGCCCAAGTGCACCGGTGAAGACCTGTGAGTATTCCCCGAGCGAGAGCGCAATAATGATGTTCACCGCTATAAGCGACTGGAAGAGATAAGCGAGGTAAAGACCGACCGGCCTCTTCATGAGATCAATATTGGTGAGGGTCTCGTAAACATATTGTGCCGACGGATCGAACCGGAATCACCACTCAACGAACCTGATATCGATCTCTGTGAGTTTACGGTAGATGAGATACTTTTGCAACTCGCGCCGGTAGTCGTAGACAATGTACTCGTAGGTGTCCCAGATCGTCACCCAGTTAAGGATTGTAACAAGGCCAGCGAGCATGGTCATGACGAAACCCCGGAAGTAGCCTATAAAAACATAGAAGAAGAGGACGGCGATACCGGCGTTGATCGCGGCGATGAGTATACGGATCTTACCTTCCCGATGGGACATCTTTCTGTCGTTCTCCAGGTCGCGCAACCGGAATGTGTAGTGGCGGCGCACCGCCTCCGGGACGAGAGATGCCTCTTCCGGGGAGAGAGAACCCCGCGGGAGGCCCACGGCGATACCGGCGACCCTCCTCGGGTCGTGGCCGTCGACGTACCTGACGATGAACGATTCCGCAAATTCGGTGAGTTCCTGCTCGGGGAGAGGGTATGGATCGCCAGCGTCTAGGAGCTGGTCCTTTGATTTGAAATGAAACTCTATCTCTGTCTCCAGATCCATCTCATTCGTGATAACACGGACTTCCTGCATCCCACACCCCGGACAACCGGTGAACCCGGCAGAAACTCTACACGGGAGATCTGCGTTGCTATCGGATATATCTATGATTCCGGACCCTGCGCTTGCGAGGCAGCAGGAGAGATCTTCTCACCCCACCAGGCATGATTGGGCGTTGAGCGCGCGCGTCCTATCCGGATGGAGCCTATAACTAAACGATCTGGACTGTAAATTTTTCGCCTTTTCCATGAAAAAAAAGGCACCTCAAACCTTGTTCACTGATAACCCTCGAATCCACCCCTGGAGATGGCAGTGAGTGGTGATTGCCCCATGAAAGCCGTGCCACCAGGTTGTAAACAGGTTTCTGGAATGGGTCACTGGGATAACCTCTCTCCTATCATCGACCACCCCCACCGCCCTGAACGGTGGTTACTCCTCCGCGCTGCTGTTCCCGATCAACTCCCCCATCCACCGGGTCTCCTCCCAGCTCTCAAGGAAGAGTTTCACCGCGATGGTCAGCGGTATCGCAAGGAAGACCCCGACCGCCCCCAGGATGAAACCCCAGAAGACAACCGAGAAGAGGACGACGAACGGTGAGAGGTTGAGTTCACGCCCGGCCATCCGGGGAAGAACCAGGTTCTCGGCAGCGGAGTCTATGAGGGATATGACGACGATGACCGTCGCCGCCCCGGCCGGCCCGAGTTCGATCAGGGCAAGAAGGGTTGGAGGGATCGCCGCGATGACCAGGCCGATGTAAGGGACGTAACTCAGGATGAAGGCGATGAACCCCCAGAGCACGGCAAAGTCGACCCCGAGGACGGCCAGGAATAGCCCCGTCCCCACACCGGTGATGAGGTTCACCTTTGTCCTGACAATGACGTAGTCAATGAGGAAACTGCCAGACTGTGCCAGGTGCCGGTAGAGAGATGTATCCGCGCCAATGTATCGCTCGAGAACACCCGCAAGACGCGGCGCCTCGATGAGGAGGAAACCCATCCCGACAAAGACCAGGAAAGCATCGATGGCGATGTTGCCGACCCCGCGGGCGATCCCGGCCACCTGCTGGATCAGGAAACCCTGGTCGATGTAGTCCCATATCGTGAAACTGCCGATATCGATACCGTAATCGGCGAGGACTGTCACCTGCTCGAGGAAGCTCTCCCTGTACTGCGGCAGGGAACGGATAAACCCGGCAAACGCCACACCCAGAAAGGCTACCGCCGCGGCGAAGAGCCCGATCAGACCGGCGACCACCGCCGCGGCGGCGATGACCGGAGGAGCGCCCCGCCGGGTCAGCCACTTCATCAGGGGCGCGGTGATCATGGCAAAGAAGACAGCGACGAGAAGCGGCGCAAGGATAGGGGTGGCCGCACGGATTCCCGCAAGCACTATGACAACAGCCGCCGCGATCATCGCGATACGGGCGGGGGGTGGGAGGTTTCCGGCAGTCTTCACAGGAACGGTATAAGCGCTCCAGGAAGAAAGACCTTTTCAGACGCACCAGGGTCTTCCAATCCCCGAACAGGTGACCGGGTTCAGACACCCGCCGCAGATGCTGGTGTTGTTCGTGAGCGTCCCTCCATGGGGATACCCCCTGGCAAACGTGGAGTTGATGGGATAGGAGAGACCTCTGGCGATGGTGAAGGCCATCCTCATCCCGGCCGCCCGCATCACCTCCTCCATCAGGGCGAGGAGGTAGCCCGGAAGGTTCCGGCCCCGACACCCTGGATGGGTTGCGAAGTCCGTCATCTCGACGTCCTCGTCCTTCACGGTAGATCTCCGGCGAGGAGGCCGCCGCACGGCCAGAGGGGGGGTGAGATGAGAGGAAACTCCCCCAATCACGTTAAACTGAAGAGGAAGTAGAGGAACGCAAGGATGCAGACGAATATGATCCCGTAGCTCCCGCCCCAGATGCTCGTCTGGATCTCCGGGTAATTATCTCTCAAGAAGACAAGATCCTTCTCGTATGCTGCTGACCTTTCCCGACCCCAAAAAATCCGCACGAACGGCAGAACAAGAGTCTTCCACGCGATCTGGATGGAGGCCGCCGGGTTTGCCGAGACGTGCTGGAACCACGCCACCACACGTCCTATCCCGCGGCCTATAGCATCCGTGACCTCCACAAGCGGGTGCGAGGAGAACCACACGACCGCCCGGCCTGCCTGGATATAGAGGGCGTCTATATCGGTCTCGAACCCGCCCCATGAGCGCCTGAGCGGACGCACGAGGGCCAGGAGCACCCCTGCAACAGCAAATATGCCCGCAGACTCAAGCAGGTGCGAGGCGGCGAAGGGGTGAGCGGGTGTCCCGCCGGGGAGGAGGTCCGTCAGGAGGTGCGGGAATAGCCCTATTGCAACACAGAGGATGGCGGTTGCCCCCATCGCCAGCAGCATCGGGACCGGCGGATCCCTCGGGAGGATACCCTCCCGCGTACCTTCGGCCGGGCGGAAGAACCCGAGGTATAGGATCCGGAAGACGTAGATTACGGTTATTACGGCCGATACCATTAGGACTGGTGCAAGATAGGGCACCGCTCCTGCCGCCTCGATTGCCATACCCTTGCTGACCGCACCGTTCAGCCCCGGGAGGCCCGCGAGAGCAAGGCCGCCGATGAGAGCGGAGAGAGTGGTCACCGGCATCGTCCGCCAGAGCCCGCCCATCTCCGAGAGCCTGTGCGAACCGGTTCTGAGTATGACCGCGCCCGCCGCCATGAACAGCAGCGACTTGAAGAGTATGTCGTTGACCATGTGGGCAAGCCCGGCGTCCACCCCGGCCACCGACCCCACACCGATGCCCGCGACCATATAACCCACCTGGCTGATGATCGAGTAGCCCAGGAGCCGGCGGAGATCGTCCTGCATGAGCGCGAACACGGCACCGTAGAGCGCCATCGCCCCGCCCATCCAGGCGACCGCAACACCCCATCCACCCACTCCGGCAAGCAGGAAGACCGCGGCTTTCGTCGTGAAAATGGAGAGAGCGACCGATCCGACAACCGATGCCTTTTGGTACGCGTCGGGAAGCCAGGTATGAATGGGGATGAACGCCGCGTTCATGCCGATCCCGATCAGCATGAAGACCAGACCGGGGCCATCCGCCACCGGACCGATGGCAGCGCTCCCGCTGGCGGACAGCGTGTAGACGATCCCGGCCAGAAGGCACGCCCCGCCAAAGACGTGGTAGAGGATGTAGCGGTAACCGGCAGCGGAAGAGCCTGGCGATCTCGATGACCAGATGATTGCAATCGATGCAACGGCAAGCGCCTCCCAGAATACGAAGACGGTGATGAAGTCCCCGGCGTAGACCACCCCCATCGCCGCTGCAATCGAGGCCAGGATACCGATCGTCTCCACGAGCGGGAGATCCCGGTATACCGCGTAGACCAGGACAAGGAGACCCGAGATGGCGAAGATACCGCCCGCCACTTCCCTCATGGGGTCAACCGTCAGGAGAACCGTATCGATCCCTGGCAGAACCCGGATCACAATCTCCGGCACCGCGGGCGAGAGTCCAAGTGTTAGACCAAGCCCGACAACCCCTATAAACAGCGTCCATGCCTTCCTGGCCCTGCCGGCGAGGAGGGGGAGGAAGAGGATCCCGATCAGGTAGATTAAGGCTGGCGGCAACGCGGTCATGGTATCACCGATCCCGTGATCTCTCCAATAGCGATCTCAACGAGATCCATAAACGGCACGGCGGGATAGAAGAAGATCAACACCGATGCCACCGTTGTCAGGATGATCGGGACGAGCATCAGGAGAGGCGGTTCGCTGACGGAATCAAGCGAGCGCTCGTCATCCGGCGAGGCGACCAGCATCGTATGGATTATCGGGAAGAAGTAAGCGGCGTTTAAGACCGTGCTTGCGACCAGGACCAGCAGCAGAATCGGCACACCGCCTTCAACCGCCCCGAACGCCAGGTATACCTTGCTGATGAGCCCTGAGAACGGCGGCAGACCACAGATCCCGATCGCAGCACCAGAGAACATCACGGCCGTAACCGGCATCTTCCTGCCGATACCCTTCATATCGGAGATCCGCTCTCTCCCTGCAGCGACAATCACCGCTCCCGCAACAAAGAAGAGCGTGATCTTGAGGAAGGCGTGGATGGGGATGTGCGCCATCGCTCCGGTCATCCCGGCGATGGAGAGCATGGAGACGCCGAGAAGTATGTATGACAGCTGGCTCACCGTCGAGTAGGCAAGCCTCCGCTTGAGGTTATCCTCGGTCAGGGCGAAGAGGGACGCGGTTATGATAGTAAACGAGGCTATAACGGCAAGGAGCGTCCCGAGACCGAGCGAGGCCAGGAGATCCATCCCGTAGACCCACCCCGCGATCCTGACGATCCCAAAGACCCCCGCCGTGACGACGGCTACAGCGTGGAGGAACGCGCTCACCGGTGTCGGGGCGACCATCGCCGCAGGAAGCCAGCCGTGGAGAGGCATCCAGGCCGCCTTCACGAAGCCCACCATGAAGAGGATGAAGAGTATCTGGAGGGTGAGAGGCGGTGCCGACCCGGCAAGGAACCCACCCGGGGCAAACCCGGTTGTCCCGGTGAGGATATAGGTCAGGACGACCGCCGCCAGCAGGAAGACACCCCCGATAAGGAGGTAGGCCAGGTACTTCCTCCCCGCTGCCATCGCCTCCGGAGTCTCGACATGGACAACGAGAGGATAGGTGATGATAGTCAGGATCTCGTAGAAGACGAGAAGCGTCACCAGGTTCGCCGAGAACGCTATCCCGATTGCGGAGGCTATCGCAACTGCAAGGCAGAAGAAGAACCTTGTCTGTGCGTGCTCCTTAAGCGAACGCATGTAGCCAATGGAGTAGAAGGAGTTCAGCAGCCAGAGAACGGCGGCGGTGAGGGCAAAGACCATGCCGAAAGCGTCCACCCGCAGCGCCAGATCCCCACCGGGCAGGAGCGGGATGAGCGAGACCGCGATCCTCTCCCCGGCCAGGATCGAGGGGAGCATGGCGACGACAGAGCCAAGCATCGCCACCGCGGCCGCCACCGTGAACCCGTCCCGTATGTTCTCGTGCCGTCCACTGACCAGGATCATCACCGCCGCCAGGAGGGGGGTGACCACGGTTACCGCCGGGAGCAGACCGGTTGCATCCACCATCTCAGGCACCCCCGAGCAGCAGCGATACGGCAGGAGAGACTATCTCCATAATGGGTTCGACGAAGATGCCGAGCAGCAGACAGAGGAAACCCAGGACGACCATCGGGACGAGCATCGAGAGGGGCGCCTCGCGCACCGCAGGCGCCGGGCAGTGATCGCCACCGTCCTCGTGGTGGCTCGAGGCGCTGAAGTAAGCGACCTCGATGAACCGCCAGATGTAGCCGACCGCGAGGAGCGACCCGGCCAGGAGGACGGCCGCATAGACCCAGTAACCCGCTTCAAGCGCTCCCATGACCAGATAATACTTGCTTGCAAACCCGATTGTTGGGGGGACGCCGATCATCGACGCCCCGGCAAGGGCGAACGTCGCACAGGTGACCGGCATCGTTGCTGCAACGCCTTTGAGGTCGGAGAACCTGGACGTCCCCAGCCGGTATATGATCACCCCCGCGACCATGAAGAGGCAGCCTTTCATCACGGCATGGCCGAGGATATGCAGGAGACCGCCTTCCAGCGCGACCTGGTTTGCAACGCCGAGCGCAAAGACGATGTAGCCGATCTGGCTGACGCTCGAGTATGCGAGCATCCGCTTGAGGTCATCCTGTGCGATGGCCAGCACCGCTCCGGCGACTATCGCGACCGCTGCTATGAGGAGGATGAGTTCGGTCACAGGGACGGTCTCAACGAAGTATGCCGTCGTGAAGACCGAGAATACAACCCGGAACATCGCATAGACGCTCACCTTGGCCATCACGGTCGAGATCAGGACGGTCACAGCGGACGGGGCTTCCGTGTAGGCATCAGGGAGCCAGAGATGGAGCGGGAAGAGTGCGACCTTTATGGAGAACCCAATGACCAGGAGGAGAAACGCGGTATGAACTGTTGCAAGCCCATATGACGCAGGGAGAAGACGGGCAATGTCTGCCATGTTCAGCGTCCCGGTCGCAACGTAGAGGTTCCCGATGCCGAGCAGGACAAAACCTCCCGCAATCGAGCCAAGAATCAGGTAGTTTAAGGCCGCAACACAGGCCCGCGGCCGTCTGGTGGAGGCGATCAGGGTGTAGGCGGCGATGGACGATATCTCCAGGAAGACGTAGAGGTTAAAGATGTCCCCTGTGATCGTCATTCCAACAAGACCGGTCACAAGGAGCTGGAAGAGGACGTAGAACGAGACGATCTTCTCCGGTTCGATCTCATTCTCGACACTCCGTCGCGCATATACTGCCGCCGCAACGGCCAGGAAGAGGATGATCGGCAGGATGTAGCCGTTGAAGGTATCGATGACAAACTCAATCCCGAGCGGTGGCGCCCATCCCCCGATATGGTAGTGGATCGTCCCCTGCCGCATCACCTCGATAAGGAGGGCGATCCCGCCCACGAACTGGAAGAGTATCGTTGCAAGCGTGATCGGGTAGCAGAACCGACGGTCATGCCAGCCGAGCAGGAGTATCAGGAGCGCCGAAAGTATGGGGACGGTTATCAGGATGACGGGAAGGTGTTCGATCATCGCCTCTTCACCACCTTTAACAGACCGGCTTCATCGATGACCCCATACTCCTCGTATATCCGGACGATCAGCGCAAGACCGACCGCGGTCACACTCACACCGACGACAATCGCGGTCAGTATCAGGACGTGCGGGATGGGGTTGACGTATACGGCCTCCATCCCTTCGGGGAGGTAGATCGGGGCTATACCGCCTTCCACCTCGGCAAGCGAGATGTAGAAGAGGAAGATCGCGGTCTGGAAGATGTTGAGCCCGATGAGTTTCTTTACCAGGTTCCCTTTTGCAATCAACGCATAGAACCCGATCATTATCAGGATGATCGCCATCCAGTAGTTGTAGTGCGAGAGGAAGACCTCAAAGACCGCTTCCATCACGGAGACTCACCTCCCCTATCGGACATATCCGAGATTATCGAGACCATCACCGCCATCACGGTGATCCCGATCCCCATCTCGACCGCGTCGATCTGGTATCCATGGAGATGGGCCACCCCCAGCGCCGATTCGACTGCTCCGTACTCCAGGTAGTTCCCGCCAGCGGCGAGACAGAGGAAGCCGATACCTGCATAGATAGCAACCCCGATGACGGAGTAGATCATAAGCCACTTCTTTCCAAGCCGCTTCTCGACGCCAGAGAGTCCGAAAGCGATGAACATCAGGATGAACGATGCAGCAAAGACGACACCCCCCTGGAACCCTCCACCAGCTCCCACCGCACCATGCACTATGACGTAGAGGGCAAAGACCTGTATAAACGGCACCGAAATCCTGGATACTGTCCGGATGACGACGTTCTCCTTCACAGTCGCCCACCCCGCCTGAGCAGGAGAGCGACGGATATCCCTGCAGTGAAGATCACAACTGTCTCTCCAAGCGTATCGAACCCACGATAACTCGCAAGTATTGCTGTGACGATGTTCTCAACCCCGACATCCTGGAGGGCCAGATCAATGTAGAGTTTCCCGGTGTAGCAGGTGGCCGGGGCCTCCGGGTCGCCGAACGCCGGCATATCCTCGACCGCCCAGAAGAGGACCACGCCTATGAAGAGAACTGCAAGCAGAGCCTTTACGTTCAATCTGAAGATCTCCTTTCGGTTCGTGCTATGGCCGCAATGAAAAGAACGGTGGTTACCCCTGCCCCCACCGCCGCCTCGGTGAAGGCAACGTCGACGGCGTTCATCTCCGACCAGAGCACCGTCATTATCAGTGAGTAGGCGGCAAGGATGATCGTTGCGTGGAGGAGGTCGCGGACGGTTATCGCCGCGATCGCGCAGATGATCATAAAGAGGAGGAGTGCAAAGTCAAGCGCCCAGATCATCGCCGTTCATCCCCCTTCTTCCAGGGTTCAGTCCCGCAGGTATGTGCGGCATTCATGATGGCATGCACCGCCGTCGGCGAGGTTATGAATATGAAGACCACCAGGAGGAGCATCTTCACCGCAAACAGACTCGCCCCCTCGTAGAGGATGAAGCCAAGCAGCATCATCCCCTCCCCCATCGTGTCGCACTTGCCGGTCGCGTGGACACGGGTATAGAGATCGGGAAATCTGAGAAGACCTATGGCGCCGACGACCATGAAGAAGAGGCCAACAATGATGAAGATGCTGGCCAGAGTGTTCAGCAGACGCATCCCTCCTTGAGGTATCTGGCGACTGCAAGCGTCGCTATGAAGTTTATCATCGCATAGACGATCGCGATGTCCAGGAAGATCGGCCGCCCGTATATGAGGCCAATGAGTACCAGGATGATGATGGTTGTTGTTCCGATGGTGTTCACCGCAACCAGCCGGTTCTCAACGCCGGGGCCGATGACCACCCGGTATAGACAGAGAAAGATCGTCAATATGAGTACGACCACACTGGCATAGAAGAGATCGATCATTCTTCACCCTCACCAAATACGTGTGCAAGGCTGTTCTGCATGCCCCTCTCTTTGAGGAGGGATTCTTCCGCCGCCTCCCGGACAAGGGCGTGCACCGTGTATCTCCCGCCAGCCACCTCTACGGTCACCGTCCCCGGCGTCAGCGTGATCGCGTTTGCAAACGCTGTACGCAGGATGTCGTTTTGAAACGGCGTATCGAGTGTGATGAACCCTGGATCGATCGGCATACGGGGGTGGAGGACGCGGTATGCGACGTCGATGTTGGCGAGGACAATGTCCAGTATCAGCCGCGGAATATAGGCGATGAACCGGATGAATGTCCCGAGCGACCGCAAAATGCCGGTCTCATCGGAGAGGAAGAGAAGGTCAGTTGATATAAGGGCCACGACGGCGCAGCATATGATCCCGGCGCCGATGTAGAAAGGCTCCAGGTAGCCCGACAGGATATACCAGAAGATCATCAATACCGCAAATGTGATAATATACCGAGACACCGACGGCCTTTTCCTACCTGAAGACAACGCACACCCTCTCTTGCACAGTGTAATACCCTTACTTTGAGGGGGTGGGTGTATAAAAACTGTGTTTTTGATCCGCCGGTATAACCCTTAACCCTCCCAGAATTTCTCAACCCGGGTGTATACGCGCGTATTGGGCGACGGGGGGGCTCAAGATCCCGATCGGGATCCGTAACCGGCAAACAACAATCCTTAAGAAGGACATTAGAGAGTATTACTCAAATGCTCGATCAGTTTAAGGGCTGCCTTCTCGGGGCCGCCATCGGGGATGCACTTGGCATGGCACGGGAGACAGCACCTCCCAACTTCCAGCGCCTCCACACGGGCTACCGCCGCGCCTGGCGGGGACACCCGAACGCCGGGCTTAAACCGGGGCAGTTCACCGACGACACCCAGACGATGCTCCTTGTGGCCGGGATGCTTGCAGAGAGCACCTACTCAGAACAGGAGTACGCAGCAGCCCTTGCCCGGATGTATATGAACGAAGAACTCCGGTTCCCTGACGCCGCAGTTGACGCCGCGTGCCGCCGCATCCTCCTCTCAGGTGAAGTCTCGGGATCGAACGGGGTCTACTCCAGCACCGCCGGCTGCACAGGTATCGCCGTCCCGTTCGGTCTCTTCTATGACGACCCGATCGACGTGGCCGAACGGGTGGTCAAGGCCTGCAGCGTCACCCACACCCATCCAGCAGCACACGCTGGAGCGGTCAGCGTCGCGATGCTTGTCCACCACGCTGTCCGTGGCCGGCCCGACGCCATCACCCTTGCCGGGAAACACGCCACGCTTGAGGACGTCGCACTTGGCAACAGGATCCGCGACGCCCTGAATCTTGAACAGGAGGGGATCAGCCTGGAGGGTGCACTCTCGGTGATAGGGAACGATGTAACCGTCTACCAGACCATCCCGCTTGCATTTTTCCTGATCAGCCGCATAAAAGATGTCACAATTCTCCTCACCACCGCCGCCAATATCGGGGGGAACGCCGACACCATCGCATTCATCTGCGGCGCCTACGCTGGCGCGGTTTACGGGAGATCCGCCCTCCCACAGGATCTCCTGGAAGGGCTTGAGGGAAAAGACGGGATTGAATCCATGGCCGCCCGGCTCTATCAGCGCTGCACCGCAAAGCCTTAAGATTCTATAAAAGAGACTCCATCTTATGGAGATTGCGATTATCGGCGCATCCGGCTACACCGGTGGTGAGTTGATGCGACTGCTGCTGAACCATCCGTCAGCGGAGGTCGCCGTTGCAACATCCCGGCGACTTGACGGCACCCCCGTCGCATCCGTCCACCCCCACCTCCGTGGTCTGACCGATCTTGTCTTCCGGAACACCGAAGCCGGCGATATCGATGCCGACTTTGTCTTCCTGGCCGTCCCCCACACCGCGGCGATGAAGGTTGCCGGAACGCTGGTTGAACGAGGAATAAAGACCGTCGACCTCTCGGCCGACTACCGCCTCCCGAAGGACGTGTATGAAAAGGTCTATGGCGTGACCCACCAGGCCTACTTTGAGGCCCCCTACGGCCTGACAGAACTCCACCGGGACGAGATCAGGGGCGCCTCTTTCGTCGCAAACCCGGGCTGCTTCCCGACCGGTGCGACGCTTGCGGCGGCGCCGCTTGCAGGGTTTGCCCACACCATAATCTACGACTCAAAGACCGGGGTCTCCGGCGCAGGAAACACCCCCTCTGAGACCACTCACTACCCCAATGTCGGCGACAACTTCAGCGCCTACAAATGGACAACCCACCGCCATCTTGCCGAGATGAGGCAGGAGATCGCCAGGCTCGGTTCAGGCGCAAGATGTTACTTCACGCCACATCTCCTCCCGGTGAACCGGGGCATCCTGACAACCGCCCACATCCTCCTCTCCAAACCGATGGAGCAGAAGGAGGTTGAGGCGCTCTACAGGCGTTACTATGCAGACGAGTTCTTCGTCCGATACCAGAAACCGACACTTGCAGCCGTTAGGGGGACGAACTTCTGCGACGTTGCGGTGGAGAGCGAGGGGGAGAGGGTTGTTGCGGTCTCGGCGATCGACAACCTGGTCAAGGGGGCGAGCGGTCAGGCGATCCAGAACATGAACCTTATGTGCGGGTTTGCGGAAGACGCAGGTCTCCGGTTCGCCGGGATGCTCCCCTGAGGTGATGGTGATGTTGAAGGTAAAAGATATCATGACCCCGAACCCTGTGACCGTCCGGGTCGACTCGCCTCTTCGTGAGGCTGCGGGGTTGCTCCGTAAGTATCATATCGGCGGGCTTCCTGTGATGGACGGCGACCGGGTAGCGGGGATCATCACCGAGACGGATATCCTCTCGCTCCTGGACGTTGGCGACCTCTCCGATGACCTATGGCTTCCCTCGCCGCTCGAGGTGATCGAGATCCCTGTAAGGGAGTTTATCAACTGGGAGAGGACAAAGAGGGCGCTCACCGATATAAGCAACATGGAGGTGCGGCGAGTGATGAGCAGCCCGGTTATCGCGATCGACGAGGATGCCGATATCTCCGAGGCGGCATCCCTTATGCTCCGCGAGGGGATCGCCCGCCTTCCGGTGCTCCGCGAGGGGAAACTGATCGGGATCGTCACCAGGGCGGATATCGTCAACGGTCTCGGGGCGTCCGCCGGCGAGGAGGAGGAAGAGCCGTGAAGGGTATCTGTGCGGTAGAGGGTGTCTCCGCCGCCGGAATGAAGGACGGAAAGTTCGGGCTTGCTCTTATCCAGGCGAGCGGAACCGCGAGCGGTGTATTCACGTCCAACCTGGTTCGAGCGGCCCCGGTTGAGTTGATGATGGAGCGAATCCGGAGGGGTGCACTCGAGGCCATCGTCGTCAACAGCGGGTGCGCTAACGCCTACACCGGCGAGCGGGGCTACCGCGACGCGGTGGAGATGGCCGCCATCGCAGCCTCATCGCTTGGCCTTGAACCGGAATCGGTCGGTGTCGCAAGCACCGGGGTGATCGGGCGATACCTGGATCTCCCCCGCATCCGGGAGCAGTGCAGTCGGGTATCGCCGCTCCTTGCCCGGAACGCCGCGGCCGAGGATGCAGCAGCGCGGGCGATCATGACCACCGACACCTTCCCGAAACATGCCCTCTTCAAGACAGAGTCATTTACCGTCGGCGGTATCGCCAAGGGGAGCGGGATGATAGCCCCGAACATGGGGACGATGCTTGCGTTCATCTACACCGACGCGGATGTAGAGGCGGGGGTGCTCCTGGAGATCCTGCGGCAGGCGTCCCGCCGATCGTTCAACCGTGTGGTGGTCGACGGTGATACAAGCACAAACGACGCGGCGTTCTGCACCGCAACGGGTGCTGCTGACCGGGTGAACCGCGACGACCTGGCGAGGGGCATCGAGGCAGTCTGCCGCGACCTTGCCATCCAGATCGCCCGCGACGGTGAAGGGGCAACGAAACTCCTGAAGGTCACCGTCCGCGGCGCCCCCGACGAGGAGGCGGCAGCGGCAGTTGCAAGGACAATCATCGCCTCCCCGCTAGTAAAGACCGCCGTCTATGGCGAAGACCCGAACTGGGGCCGGGTCGTCGCGGCAGCGGGCAGGGCTGGTGTGGAGTTTGACCCATACGCGGTCTCGCTCCGGATTGGGGACGTGGCCCTTGTTTGCCGTGGCGAGATCGTCGCCGAACTTGAGGCGGCGAAAGCAGCGATGCGCGGTGATACCGTCGCGTTCGACCTTGACCTTGCCGTCGGGGATGGGCAGGCGACAGCGTGGGGATGCGACCTCACCGAGAGGTACGTGGAGATCAACGGGAAGTATACGACATGAAACGAGAAGACGTGCTGATGGAGGCTCTCCCCTACATCCAGAAGTTCTACGGTAAGACGATCGTGATCAAGCTCGGCGGCCACGCGATGGTCGATCAGAAGATCCTGGAGACGGTGATCAGGGACGCCGTCCTCCTCCACTACGTGGGGATGAAGGTCGTCCTTGTCCACGGCGGGGGGCCCGAGATCACCGCCAAGATGAAGGCGATGGGCAAGGAACCGAAGTTCGTCGGCGGCCTGCGGATCACTGACCCCGAGACGCTGGAGATCGCCCAGATGGTGCTGGTGGGAAAGATCAACGACGGGATCGTCTCCCTCATCGCAAACTGCGGCACCCGCGCGGTCGGGATCTCAGGAAACGACGGCAACCTCCTCATCGCCAGGAAGATGGAACCCCAGAGGGTGCAGATCGGGGAAACCTTCGAGGAGGTCGATCTTGGACATGTCGGCGAGATCGAGGAGGTCGACCCCGAGGTGCTCCACTGTCTCCTCGCCCAGAACTACATCCCGGTAGTGGCGCCGATCGCCATCGACCGCCAGGGGCGGAGCCTGAACATCAACGCCGACACCGCGGCGGCAGAGATCGCGATTGCACTCAAGGCTTACAAACTGGTCAACCTGACCGACGTCGATGGGGTTATGGATGCCGACCGGAAGAAGGTCTACCACCGTCTATCACTCGCCGATGCGGAAGGGATGATCGAGAGAGGGGTCATCGCCGGCGGGATGATCCCGAAACTCGAGGGGTGCATGAAAGCGGTCAGGAACGGTGTCACGAGCGCCCACGTTGTCAACGGCAACCGGGAGCACAACCTGCTCCTCGAACTCTTCACCGACGAGGGCGTCGGGACGATGATCACCCCCTGACTTCTTTTAATCAGGGCAGGTTGCCGTCGCCGCTGCACTCCCGCTGCCGCTCCTCGCTCATCTCGACCAGGGTCTCAAAGACCCTGCGGACGGCGAGGGGGTCTATCCGGCTCTCGGCAGCGTATGCGAAGACCCGGTCGAGGACCACCCTCCTCTGCGCCTCGTCACGGAGTGGCAGACCCATCTCACGCTTGATCCTGGCAACCTCCGCCGCAAGGTTCTGCCGCTCCGCAATCAGATCGATGATCTTCTCGTCTATCTCACGGATCTCGTTCCTGACCGCATCAAGGGACATACAACAATGATTGAACGCGGGGGTCGGATAAACCTGACGGCTCCTTGCATCGGCGAGGCGAAGGATATTATCATGCTGTGACAAACGAGGTACCGGATGCTGGAACGAATACCGCCTCGCGAGAGAAGAGACCTCCTGATCGCGTGGCTTGCCATATCAATAGCCTTCACCCTGATCTACATCAGGGGAGGTGTAAACGTCGCGGAACTGGTCTTCTTCTTCGTGATGTCGCTTATAACGGTAGGTGTTGCCTTCGTCCTCCACGAACTGGCGCACAAGTTCTCCGCCATGCGCTACGGCTACTGGGCAGAGTTTCAGAAGGACAACCAGATGCTCCTGGTCGCCGTGGTTATGGCGGCGCTTGTGGGTATCGTCTTTGCAGCGCCGGGGGCAACCTACATCTATGGGAACGCAACCCGGACGGAGAACGGCCGGATATCAGCAGCAGGCCCGGTCACAAACCTCCTCCTCTGCATACCCTTCGCGGCCCTCATGCTCCTCGGCGGCGAGCTCCTGGCCATCGTCGGTCTGGTCGGGCTCCGGGTCAACGCGATGATCGCAACCTTCAACATGCTCCCTATAAGTATCCTTGACGGACGCAAGGTTCTGGCCTGGAACCCGGCAGTCTTTGCCGTGCTCATGGCCGCTTCACTCGGTGTCCTTATATTGTCGCTCATGTGAGAGCAGACATCTCACCAGATCTCCGGTTTTTTGTGAGAGGTGTGGGGCGTCATTTCGAGTTCAGGGTGTGCTGGACCCGCTCTCTTTCTCCATCCTCTTGAGGAGTTCGACCACGCGCCGCCCTTTCTCGTGCGCCTCCGTAAGGGCGGTTGGATGCCCCTCAATCCCGCCGTAACGGTCGAGATCGTTTGCGATGATGTTGTCCCAGTAATCGAACCCGGTTGTGTTGAAGAACGCGGTGACAGCCGGGAACGCCGCGTCAAAGACGTTCTCCCAGCCAAGCCCCGCGGTCGAGACGAAGATCCCTTTACGGCGTCGGATCTGATCGGCCGGGTAGTAGAGGTTCTTAAGGATAAACTTGCGGGCCCAGAGAAACTGGGTGCGGTCGATCAGCCCCTTCGTCTCCGCCGTGATCCCCATCGAGTAGATCGGGGATGCAAGAACAAGGACATCGGCACCGGCGATCTTATCAAATACCGGTGTGAGGCTGTCCCTGATCACGCACACCCCCGTTTTGTGGCAGGCGTTGCAGCCGCGGCACGAGGCGTAGTCAAGCGACCGGAGGATGACCTTCTCGATGCTGCCCGCGGCCTCCGCCGCGCCATCGAGCACGGCGTCGAGCAGCGTCTCGGTGTTTCCGTGCCGCCGCGGACTGCCGGAGATCCCGAGGACGTTTACGGTCATGCCGCCCCAACCTCCCGCAGGCGCGCCGCGACCTCACGCGCCAGTCGCCCGGCGTCGTCTCTCGCCGTGGGGTGGCGCTCGATCGCGCCCTTCTCATCGACACCGTTTATCATCAGGTACCTGATATCCCTGTTCGGTATGTCGACGACCTGGAAGAAGCATTTCACCGATGGGATGGCCGCATCAAATACGTTCTCCCAGTTCTGCCCGGCGGTCGAGAGGAAGACTCCCATCCGTTTCCCTTTCCGTTCGGGCGGGACGACCGGCAGGTGAAGGACGTACTTCCTTGAGCGGAAGACCTGGGCGCGGTCGACCAGGATCTTCGCCTGCGCCGCAAGCCCCATGCAGTAGATGGGTGACGCGAGGATGATGCAGTCGGCCGCGACTATCCGGTCGTGGGCGTAGTCCATGTAGTCCCGCTGGACGCAGCGGTTGAGTCTCTCGCAGGCGTTGCAGCCGCGGCACGGCCTGATATCGACCTCGGGGATGATGATCTTCTCGATGGAACAACCTTCCGCCTCCATTCCTTCAAGCACCCAATCAAGCAGGGTCTCGGAGTTGCCGTGGCGGCGGGGCGATGCCGCAAACGCGAGGACGTCTATGGTCATATATGATGTGTTGTCCCGGCGGTGGCAAAAAACATGACGGGACTCTTCTCACCCCGGAACCCTCTTTCCTGCGTGAGCGCGGACGGCGGGATGCGAGAACCGTCGCGGAAATCCCGGGGGTGACAGAGAAAGGGAAGTTGAGAGGATGGAGGAGTCGCCTCGAAAAGGTGGCGCTCAAAGAAAACTCAAAACAGGTCGTGTAAAACGCCCTATTTCGGCAACCACAGCAAACAACGGGGCTGAACCTGGTGGGTTTTCTGTCTCGATATATACCAGGAAGAATGCTGCAAAAAAGTGGGTTTTTAGATCTGTTTAAAGCAGAGGTACCAGTCCTTGCACTCGTAACCTTCCTTCAACCGTCTCTCGATCTCTGCCGGCGTCTTTGGAGCCGGCACGACAACCTTGTCTCCCGGCTGCCAGTTCGCCGGCGTTGCGACACCGTGCGCATCGCTGGTCTGGAGGGCCTTTGTGAGCCGGAGGATCTCTGGCATGGAACGGCCGTTGGACGCAGGGTAGTAGATCATTGCACGAAGGATTCCTTTGTCGTCGATGAAGAAGACCGCCCTGATGGTCGCGGTGGTGCCCTCTTTGCCATGGATCATCCCGTAACGCCGGGCGACCTTCATGTCGAGGTCGGCGATGACCGGGAACGGGATCTCGACCCCCATCTTCTCCTTGATGCTCCGAACCCACGCAAGGTGCGAGTGGACGCTGTCGATGGAGAGACCAATGAGCTGGACGTTCAGCCTCGCAAGTTCGTCGGCTATAGCGGTGAACGCTATGAACTCGGTTGTGCAGACCGGCGTAAAGTCAGCCGGGTGGGAGAAGAGTATGACCCATTTTCCCCGGAAATCTGAGAGTTTCAGGGGGCCATGGGTTGTCAGCGCCTCAAACTCCGGCGCCGGTTCGCCGATCACAGGCATCCTGTTCTGTTCTTCAGGCTCCATAACTCACCTCTGCGCGCGTTTGCCGAAATACTCCTCGAGAGCGGTCTTGCCGTGGACGTAGGCCGGCATCCCTGCCAGCAGGAACGCAACCCGCAGTCCCTCCTCGATCTCCTCCTTCGATACACCAAGGTTTGCCGCCCCGGCCATCTGAGCGCGGACAGCGTGCCCATCCCGGAGCGCCGCTGCAATCGCGATCGCTATGACCTTCTTTGTCTGCCTTGAGAGGGCGCCATCATCCCAGATCACCTGGTCAAGCCCCATAACCTTTGCATAGAGGTCTGGATCGGTCTCCTTGAGTTCCTTAAAGATCACGGGAACCTTTCCTATCTTCTCCTCGAGTTTCTTCTCATCCATCTCAATCACTCCTCAAGCACCATAGGTTCGCCGCAACAGACCAGCTCACCGCCGCCGACTTCCAGCACCTGGACGACGTTTCCGCAGATCTCGCAGCGGTAAACCTGACCCTCCGCCGATACGTTCACCATTCATCTCACCTTCAGGATTTCCCTGGCTTCTTCCTCTCAGGAGGATTCATGACATCCTCCGGCGTCTTGATGTCCGGCCTTATGTGGGTCATCGGGAGGCAGTTGTACATCTCACAGGCGCAGGTGGGGCACTTGACGAGATCCTGGTCTGTGCTGTCGAGCTTGAGCTCGCGCCCGCAGTCTATGCAGACATACCTGCCCGGGCCTGGCTTCTCTCCTGCCTTTGCTGTCTTTTTCGTCTCTGGTTCAGCCATTGATATTCACCAGAGCGATAATTACCGCGCAAGGTATTTAGCAGTTCCCCTGCTCATGGGGGCATCCGCAT
Organism: Methanomicrobiaceae archaeon; assembly: GCA_022837745.1. GTDB lineage: Archaea > Halobacteriota > Methanomicrobia > Methanomicrobiales > Methanoculleaceae > Methanoculleus. The sequence continues at coordinate 46,369 of JALHIW010000002.1, forward strand.
CCTATTAATAGGCTCGCGCGCAACCCTCCACTCATGCCAGGGAAGGTAGTCGCACTGCTGGGAAGCCCGCTCCTTGATGGAAACACCGCCTATCTCCTCGATGAAGCCATCAGGGGCGCAGAGGAGGCGGGTTGCGAGGTCGAGAAGATCGAGGTCGCTCACCTCGATATCATGCCATGCATGGAGTACTTCCAGTGCATGGGGAGCGAGACCTGCCTGATCGAGGATGGTATGGAGAGATACTTCAAGATGTTCCGGGAGATGGACGGGCTGATAATAGCCACCCCCGTTATGACGATGGGCATCCCGGGGAGACTCAAGTCGTTCATGGACAGGTTCCAGGTCTTCTACATGGCGAAGTACCACCGGGGCCGCTCTTTCATCACGCCCGAACGGCGAAAAAGGCGCAGGATGCTCTTCATCTCAATCGCCGGGATGAACCTGCCGTCCGTCTTTGACGGCGCAAAAGCAACCGCACGGGCGTTTGGAGAGATCATCGACTGTCCCTACCGGGACGAGGTGCTCCAGAACGACATGGACACGATCCGGGACATACGGACACGCCCAGAGGTTGTTGAGGCGGCCTACCGGAAGGGTTTTGAACTCGGCCGGCTGCTGGGGGAGGAGTCTGAAGGCTCGATGTGAACGACAACGTCGGCAAGCCCCGGCACAGCCTCTTTGAGTCGGCGCTCAACCTCGGCCGAGATCTCGTGCGCCTGAAAGACCGGTGTCTCGGGGTCCACGGTTACGTGGATGTCGGCAAGGATCTCGTCGGGTTTGCCACGGCACCGGAATTCGTGATAGCCGGTGACGCCGGGCGTCTCCATCACCACCGTCCGGATGAGTTCGGGATCGCAGGGGATGTTCATCGTGTCGGTGAGAACCTCTGCGGCCTCGTAGAGGACCCTGAACCCCATCCTGGCGATCAGGAGACCGATACCGAGAGCGATGATGGGATCGGCCTGCGGGTAGCCAAGCCTGACAGCCAGGAACCCGCCGAGAACCGCCAGAGAAACAAAGACATCACTCTGGGTGTGTCGCGAGTCGGCGACCAGGATCTGGCTCCCGTACTCAAGGCCCTTCTTCCGTTCGTAGGTGGAGACGCCGATATTGATGATGAGCGTCCCGAACATGACAGAGACGGTGACCACTGTTATATCCGGGATGACGGGCTCGACGAGTCTCTGGACGCCCCCGTAGATGATGCCGGCGGCAGTCAGGAGGAGCATCAGGCCGATCACCTGGGTGCCGAGCGTCTCGATCTTGCCGTGGCCGTAGGGATGCCCGGTGTCAGGGGGTTTCCCGGCGAAGTAGAGTGCGGTTATCCCGACCACGTTTGAGAAAGAGTCAAACCCGGAGTGAACGGCATCCGCCACCATGCTCGCAGAACCGGCGAGGAAGCCAAAGACAGCTTTTGCAAACGCAACTGTGAGATTCAGAACAAGGGTGAGGATTAATATCCGCCGCACCTGGATCTGGACCTCCGGTCTTTTGCCTCCTGGCCGCTGGCGGGTCGCATCCTCCCCCATACACCACGATAGGTATGCGAGCGGTATAGGGTTTCCGAAAAGACCGCATGAATCCACCGGGCTACAGGCTTACCGATCTGGAGATCAAATGTTATTCCCATATAACGAGGGTGAAAGATTTAATAAGCGCGTCCAGAAAAGAGTTCATCATGTCAACAGAAGAAAACGCTCAGAAAGCGTTCGCAGGCGAGTCCCAGGCAAACCGGAAGTACTCAGCCTTCGCTGAGAAGGCAGGCGCCGAGGGCTACTCAACGGTGGCAAAGATCTTCAAGGCGGCAAGCGAGGCTGAAGCCATCCATGCAAAACGGATCCTCTTCCTCCTGGACGCCGTGGGAACCACAGAGGAGAACCTGAAGACCGCGATGGAGGGTGAGAACTACGAGTTCACGGAGATGTACCCCGCGTTTGTAGCCGAGGCAAAGAAGGAACGCAAAAACGAGGCCTCGATCGTCTTCACCCACGCGATGCGTGCCGAAGAGGTGCACGCAAACATCTACCTCCAGGCGCTCGAGGCCGTCCGGGACGGAAAAGACCTGGATGCGGAGAAGGTCTTCCTCTGCCCCGTCTGCGGCAACATCGAACTCGGTACGGCACCAGAGAAGTGCCCCATCTGCGGTGTTCCGCAACGGATGTTCCGCGAGATCCAGTAACCCCTCTTCTTCTTTTCAACCAGATCTCACACCGCTCTCTCCCACGCAAGTTAAATACTCTTTCAGTGTTATTTCTTCACCATGGCAGGCGTGAAGGTCTACACGACTGAGAGCTGTCCCTACTGCCGGATGGTTCAGGCGTTCCTCCGGAAGTACGGCATCGATTATGAGGTCGTAGATGTAGGGAAGGACCGCGAGGCGGCGCGGGAGATGATCCGGATCTCGGGGCAGCGAGGGGTGCCGGTCACGGTGGTCGGCGATGAGGTGATCGTAGGGTTCGATGCAAAGAGGCTCCGCGAGGTCTTCGGGACGGCGGCGATCGACCGGGTCTACGATACGGTCATCGTGGGTGCCGGCCCCGCCGGGCTGACGGCCGCGGTCTACTCTGCCCGCAAACTCCTCAAGACGGTCGTGGTCTCGGAGGATATCGGCGGGCAGGCTGCCTGGAGCTGGATGGTCGAGAACTACATGGGCTTTACGGCAATCACGGGCGAGGAACTCGTCCGTAAGTTCGAAGAGCAGGTCAGGGTGTTCGATGTCAGCCTTGAACTCGACAGCGTCCAGAGTATCGCAAGAGAGAGCGATCTCTTTCTCGTCAGGACAGCCTCCGGGAACGTATTCAAGTGCCGGACGGTCATCCTGGCCCCTGGAAAAGAGCCTATGACGCTCGGCCTCCCTGGTGAAACAAGACTGATGGGACGCGGAATCTCAATCTGCGCGACCTGTGACGCTCCGCTCTTCCGGGGTATGCCTGTTGCCGTCGTCGGCGGCGGGAACACTGCCGCCCAGACCGCTATCGAGATGGCGAAGATAGCAAGTTCCGTGGCGATGATCGTCAGGAGTGACCTCCGGTGCGACGAGGTCTACGTCAACCGCGCAAAGGAACTCGGTGTGCAGATCTACCTCCACCACGAGGTGACGGCACTCCACGGGCAGGATGCCCTGACCGGGATCACGATCCGCGACAGGGAGACCAGGAAGGAGACCGTTCTCAACGTCGCAGGGCTGTTCCTGGCCATAGGGCTCATGCCAAAGACAGGGTTCCTTGGCAGCCTGGTGGCGTTGAATGAGATGGGCGAGATCCTGATAGACGTTAACACCCACACAAACGTTCCCGGGATCTTCGCCGCCGGAGATGCAACCTGCGTCCGGGCCAAGCAGATCATCGTCGCCGCCGGTGAGGGGGCGAAGGCGGCGATCGAGGCGCATGACCACATCCTGCAGCAGGGACTCTCCAGCAACAACAACGTGCGGGGCAGATGAGCCGCAGCACCGCCAATGCAGGTGGAGAGAAAAAGATGACGCTTGAAGAGGCACTCCGTGTCCGCGGGGATCGTGACCTTCCCAGTATCCGTGCGGCCTTTAAGGAGGCCGGTATGCCGGCACAGGTCAGGGATGTGGCCACCATCCTGGATGAGATGATCTTTGTAATGGGGACTATAGGATGCATCAAATCGCTTTTGAAAGAACGGCTCGCGCAACTCGAGGAAGAAGATGAGGACACCGGAAGCCTGCAAACGACCAACCTTGAGATCGTGGAGAAGGTCGCCGGGATCATCGCCGGGATAATGGAACGATATAAGCCGGGCGATCCTCTACCCGGGACGGGTTTTGCCGGGATGAGCTGGGAGACAGGACGACAGACTCCCTGGAAGGATGAGATGCAGTGGTTCATAGCAATCTCAACGCTGAAGGGGAACGGCCTGGCCAGAGAAGAGGACGGCAGGGTGATCCTGCGGAAGCGTGCAGACCCGGAGAGCCTGGTGATGGCTCTGCCGGAGGATATCATAGAGGGTATCGACCCCGAGATCCTCAAAGACCGCGGAATCACTGCGAACATGACCGTCTCGTCGGTGCCCGAATACCGGCTGGTCTTTGAGCCTGAAGCGATACTTGAAGCGGATCTCGAGAATATAGACGATCTTGCAGTGCGACTCGATCTCGATCCTGACACCTACGCGGCGTTCCGTGAGGCGGTCTTCCTGAAACAACTTGTTGCCGCGAGGGTGCAGGAGATCATCGAGGAACGCGGAACCCTGACTCCGGAGGAGGTTGCAGAGATCCTGAAAAAGAGCGTTGTAGAAGATCCCGACGGAATATGGACGATATCGCTGAATCTCTCCACGGAGTTTGTGAAAGGCGTCCTTGAGGACCTCAGGAAGATTGGCCTGCTAAGTAAGAAGGGCACCGGATTCCGCGCAGTCTAGACCTGCCGGCGCCATGACCGAAATTTCGTTACAGCCCCACCTGACTATAGAGTCCACCCACGAATGGCTCTACGATACGCATCAGGGAGCGGTAAGACCCAACAGGCACCTTTTTTTATCACCAGGGAGCGAAGATCTCTCCTCATGTTGCGGCCGTTGAGACGCCCTGATCGCTTCATGGGGGTGAGGTGAGCGTGATCGAGGATACCCTTCGCGGAATGACGAACGGCATGCTGGCACGGACGGCGGGCCTAATCAGCCGGACGGGGGTTACCCCGAACGCTATCACGGTGGCGGGGTTTATAGGGATGGCGGCCGCGGGTCTCCTCTGTGCGCGGGGATCGTTCGCCGCCGCGGGCCTCCTCGTTGCTGCATCCTCTGTCTTTGACGCCCTGGACGGGGCGCTTGCCCGGACTACCGGCGCAACCACCCCCTTCGGCGCCTTCCTTGACTCGTTCCTGGACCGCTACGCTGAGGCTGCGGTCTATGCCGGGCTGCTCGTCCACTACGCCGGCGCCTCAACCCCCTGGGGGGTTGAGGCTGCGTTTGCCGCCGCTATAGGCTCGCTGATGGTGAGTTACGCCCGCGCCAGAGCGGAAGGGATCGGTGTAGACTGCCGGGCCGGTCTCTTCGCCCGGGCGGAGCGGATCGTGGTCCTGATCATCGGGCTCCTGACCGGTCTTGTCCTCCCGGCTCTCGTAATTCTGGCGATCGCGACGAATGCCACCGCGATCGAGCGGCTCATCCTTGTGAGGCGGGCTACGCTCGCCCCGCCACAACCCCCGGGCGCGCAGTGACCTTTTGGGGCATTTCGTACACACGGAGAAGACTGGCATAATCACGAGAATTACAAGTGAACTACCCGTTGACCGGGCACATTCGATGTTTTTATCAGCATGTATCGCTCTACCCTACATGATAGAACAATGAGTTGCAGTATTATCGTCGGCGGGTTCTTTGGTGACGAGGGCAAAGGAAAGATCGTGGCCCATATCGCTCATCACGATAGACCATCCATCATCTCCAGAGGGGGTGTAGGTCCAAACGCTGGACATACCGTTAAAATTGGGGAGAAGGAGTACGGTGTCAGGATGGTCCCCTCAGGGTTCGTATACCCGGATGCAACCCTCATGATCGGGAGCGGCGTGCTCGTCGACCCCCGGGTCTTCCTTCATGAGATCGACCTGGTTGGTGTCCGTGACAGGATCTTCATCGACGGCCGCTGCGGCATCATCGATGAGGAGCATATTGCACGCGACAGGGGGAGCGAGCACCTCAGGGACAGGATCGGAAGCACCGGGACAGGTTGCGGCCCGGCAAACGCCGACCGCGTCCTCCGTCTGGGCAGGCAGGCAAAAGACCTCCCGGAACTCTCTGATTTTATCACCGATGTTGCAGAGAGGATCAACCTGGCTCTGGACAACGATGAGGTGGTTCTCCTGGAAGGGACACAGGGCTTCGGGATCTCTCTCTACTTCGGGACTTACCCGTTTGTAACGAGCAAGGACACCTCCGCCTCGCAGATCGCCGCCGACAACGGTGTCGGTCCGACCCGGATCGACGATGTCATCGTCGTCTTCAAGGCCTACCCGACCCGGGTCGGTGAGGGGCCGTTTCCCACCGAGATGTCGATGGAACGGTCGCACAAACTCGGGATCGAGGAGTTCGGCACAGTGACACACCGCCAGCGGCGTATCGGCACCTGGGATGGGAAGATGGCCCGCTACTCTGCGATGATCAACGGCTGCACCCAGGCGGCGATCACCGGCATAGACCGGGTCGACCCTGCCTGTTTTGGCGTAACGGACTACAGCAAGCTGACAAAAACGGCTATGGAGTTCATCGAGCAGGCAGAAGAGGATATAGGCAGGCCTGTAACCCTGATCTCGACCGGGCCCGAACTCTCCCAGATCATCGATCTGAGGGGTGAAGTATGAGAAAAAAACTGATGGAGGTCCTCTGCTGCCCTGTCTGCAAGGGTGAACTCACGCTCTCCGTGACCGAAGAGAGCGGGGAGGAGGTGCTTGAGGGCAGCCTCAGGTGTCCAGCGTGCGGCGTCGATTACCCCATAAGCGAGGGTATCCCAAACCTCCTCCCGCAGACCGGTTGTGAGGACTGAAGAGAGCAGATGCCTGAGATTCATCTAAACCGCCGGGGGATAAACTCCATTGAGGTGCCAAAGGAGGTTGAGGTAACGGTGGGGAGCGATCTCGTCCTGGATCTCATCAACCACGGTTCGCCGCTGCACATCACCCTCGCCTCAACGAACTCCTCGGCCTTCACCGGATTCTTCCACGAGAACCTCTACGTGAACGGGACAGAGGAGTTTCACATACCTATCAAGGAAGACGCTCCTCCAGGTTTCTTTACCATCCAGGTCGTCACCGGCTACGGGACCCGGCGGCAGGAGTTCCGGGTCGTCGTCAGGGGGCGGCCGGAACCGGCGCCAGAACCGAGAGTGACGCCCGCTCAGGCGGCCGAACTTGCCCCGTCGAGGGGTTTGCATTACTCCCTCAGCATCCTCATCCTCGTTATTGCCGCCGTTGTACTCTACGGGCTCTGGGTTGTCTACCGGGCTGATCTCCTGAACGCCGCTGCGTTCGTGGCGCTGCTCCTCGGGGTCATCCTTGCATGGCTGCGGCAGCGCTCGTAGTTGCCGCGGCGCTGCTGGTTGACCGTCTGGTCGGTGATCCGCAGTCCCGATACCATCCTGTGGCGCTCCTCGGCCGGTTCATCGGCTGGTGGGGGGTTCCGGCGCGTTACCCCCGGAGCCTCCAGCGGGCGGCAGGGGTTGCCGGGGCTTTTCTGACCGCCGCGCTCTTTGCCGCACCGTTTGCCCTCGTCCAGGTTGCGGCGCCGCTGTGGGTATACCTCATCATTGCACCCTTCCTGCTCAAGGCCACTCTTGCCTGGCGGGCGCTTGAAGAGCACACGGCGGCCGTGGTTCGGGCGCTCAAAGAGGGGGGGATCGACGCCGGCAGGGCATCCGCCGGGATGATGGTGAGCCGGGATACGGCGCACCTCGATCAGGAGCACGTCCTCTCGGCCGCATATGAATCCATGACCGAGAACCTTGTCGACAGCATCGTCTCGCCGCTCCTCTACTTCGGTCTATTCGGGCTTACGGGCGCCGCGGTATTCCGGGCGATCAACACCATGGATGCGATGCTCGGCTACCGGGACGAAAGGCTCCGGTTAGGGTGGTTCCCGGCCCGTGCCGATGATATCGCAAACTTCATCCCGGCAAGGCTCACCGGGCTGGTCCTTCTAGCCTACTTTGCGGCAAAGGGCCGGTTCATGCCAGCGCTGGAGGTGCTCCGCCGGGATGCAAAGAATCGACCGGGATTCAATGGCGGGATCCCGATGGCCGTCATCGCCGGCGGCGTCGGCGTCCGGTTCGAGAAACCCGGTGTCTACACCATAGGCAACCCGGAGAGAACGCTTGAAGAGGGGGGTGCCGGGATTGTCTCTGCGGTCAGAGCGGCAGTGATCCTGGTTGCCATCCTTGAGATAGCCACAGTATTTTTATTGTGGTTCATGAGCTATACATGAGTAATGAAACTTGAGGAACTCAGATTTGGCACCGAGCTCATCAAGCGCGGCTTTGCGTCGATGCAGAAGGGGGGCGTCATCATGGACGTGGTCAACGCAGAGCAGGCGCAGGTCGCCGAGGATGCCGGTGCCGTCGCCGTTATGGCACTTGAGCGCGTCCCGGCCGATATCAGAGCAACCGGTGGCGTGGCCCGCATGGCCGATCCGCAGAAGATAATCGAGATCATGGATGCGGTCTCCATCCCGGTGATGGGGAAGGTCAGGATCGGCCATTTCGTCGAGGCACAGGTTCTGGAAGCCCTCGGCGTGGATATGATCGACGAGAGTGAGGTGCTGACCCCGGCGGACGAGCAGTTCCATATCGATAAGACCAGGTTCTCGATACCGTTCGTCTGCGGCGCCCGCGACCTGGGGGAGGCGCTGCGCCGGATCAACGAGGGAGCGGCGATGATCCGAACAAAGGGCGAGGCGGGAACCGGCAACGTTGTGGAGGCGGTCCGCCATATGCGGGCGATCATGGGCGGGATCCGGGCTCTCTCCGGCCTCTCCAGCCAGGAGCTCGTTGACTGCGCCCGCGATATCGAGGCGCCCGTGGAACTCGTCATCGAGTGCGCAGAGCGCGGCCGCCTCCCCGTGGTGAACTTCTCCGCGGGCGGGATCGCGACGCCCGCCGACGCGGCGCTGATGATGCAGCTCGGCGCCGATGGGGTCTTCGTCGGGTCGGGCATCTTCAAGTCCACGAACCCCGAGGCGACCGCCCGGGCAATCGTCGAGGCGGTCAACCACTACGACGACGCAAAGGTCATCGCCGAAGTGAGCAAGGGTCTTGGAGAGGCGATGAAGGGCCTCGACGTCCATCTCCTCCGCGAAGACGAGGTGTTGCAGAACCGTGGGCGTTAAGGTCGGTGTTCTCGCGCTCCAGGGCGACGTCGCCGAGCATATCGCGGCGTTCCGGGAGGCTCTCGCGGAGAGGCCGGGCTCATCGGTCGTGGCGGTCAGAAGGGCCGCGGATCTCGCGGGGCTCGATGCGCTCGCGATACCGGGCGGGGAGTCCACCACCATCTCCCGGTTGATCGAGAAGAACGGGCTCTATGAGCCGCTCGTGGGGTTCGAGGGCGGGATATTCGCCACCTGCGCGGGGATGGTTCTCATCTCGGATCGGGTGGACGATCCCAGGATCCGGACGCTCTCCCTCATCCCGATGCACGTGGCGAGGAACGCCTTCGGGCGGCAGGTCGACTCCCGCGAGGCGATGCTCGAGGTTGCGGGGCTTGCCGAACCCTTCCGGGCGATCTTCATCCGGGCGCCGGTGGCGACGGACGTCGGGGGCGGCGTCGAGGTGCTCGCCCGCATCCCGGAGGGGATTGTTGCCGTCAGGAGCGGCCGGCACATGGCGTTCGCCTTCCACCCGGAACTTGGAGGGGATCTCCGCCTGCACCGGATGTTTCTTGAGGGGCTCGGGGTATAGGCCCCGATTCACTCTTTTTCCCGGTCTTTGGCGGCGCGTATCCGCCGCACCCATAGAGTGTCCCCGAGATCGGTGAGGCTGTAGATGATCCAGTTGCCCTGCGCCTCGCCGGTGATCAGTCCCGCCTTCTTCAGGACGGAGAGGTGGTAGGATAACTTCGAGTCCGCTATCCCGAGCACCGCCTTGATGACGCAGACGCAGAGCGGCTGGACGGCGAGCATCGCGAGGATCTTTAAGCGGAGGGGGTCGGCGAGTGCGCGAAAGAGGGCGCTCTCCCTTTCCAGGGCCTCGTCCCCCGGCAGCCGCTCCATCAGTCCCGCGATGCCGCCGCACCGGCAGAGCGCCTCCTCGATCCCTTCCGGGAGGGCCATCGATTCCTGCCTGCGCGTAGTGTTCTTTTCCAACCCGGACTCAGACCCCATGTTTCAAGCAATTATGAAATGGCAGCCGATATATAGACACCGATCCGCCGGGAAAGCCTGCGCTGCCCCACCGGCTAATTCCTCTTTTTCCACCCCCGGCCGGACCTATTTCAAATATTGCAGAAACCCTCACCATAATGTCGACATGCAGCCAACTTAAGGTTCAAACAAATTTAAAATACCCTCCGGATGTGATCGAATGGCTGAAAAAGTAACCGAGAGCGTTGATATTGCCAGTGTATTGAAAAAGTACGCGCCGACAATCGTTCTGTTAGCAATCATCGTCGGCCTGACCGTATGGTCCTTTTCAACAGGCATGGCGGCAAAAGAAGGAGCGCCCGCTATCACGTTAACGGCGGCAGTCCTGCTCATTGTTGTCGGACTGGGCGCCGGAATGCTTGGCGGAATCATCGGGACCGGCGGCTGCAGTGTCATGTTGCCGATCCTCCATTTTTACCTGGGGTATCCGGTGCCCATCGCCATAGGTACCACGCTGTTCGCTGTCATCTTTACAGCGATATCCGGGGGATACGGCCATCTGATACGGAAAAACCTGGATGTAAAAACTACCCTATGGCTTGGTGGGTTTGGCATAATCGGCGTGATTGCCGGTTCGTATGCCTTCAACCTGCTCTCGGATCAGACGGCCCTTCTGGGACTGATACTCGGTATAGCGTTCCTTCTGCCTGCGGTGCGCATGATCTTCGAGGGTGTTGCGCATCGAAAGAAAAGCCAGCCGGAAGGAAACGTCATCCCCGGTTCGGAAGGGAGAAAAGGGCTGTTCGGGTTTGTCGTCGGTGTTTTGACGGGGCTTGTCGGACTGGGCGGAGGATATGCCCTTGTTCCCGGTCTGATCTACCTGTTTAACGCGCCGGTGTATGTCACAATGGGAACGTCACTGGCAACGATGATCCCCCTGGCCGTCGTCGGCGGGGGCATCAAGCTCGCGGAGGGATACGTTGCAATCGGCGCTGCACTGATCCTGGCCGCCGGAACGATCGTGGGTGCACAGCTCGGTGCTGCCGTCATCAAGAAATTCCACCCTGCGACATTGAAACTGATCTTCGGCGTCTACTTTTTGTACGTCTCGGTGAAGTTTATACTGGCGTATTTCGGGGTTGCAATATTTTAAGGAGGGGTGTCTGGCATCGGCGCTATTCCCCTTGCGACCACGGTTGGGGCGGGTAGGGGCCATTCCCGATTTAAATGCCTGCTTTGACCCATTCCATCCTGAACTGCCCGGCAGGACAGCTCTTTTTTCAGGCGTCCGCAGGACTATTTCAAAAATTGGTGAAACCGTAACCTTTATGCCCGACCCCGCACACTCTAATTCAAATAAATTTGAATCGCTTGGCCCGACCCCGCACACCCATGATCGACATACTCATCGGCGCCCTCTCGTCAGGGCTTGCATCCGTGCTCGACTACCTCTCGGCGCACGTCCTCACCTGCCTGGTCCCGGCGTTCTTCATCGCCGGGGCCATCGCTGCGTTCGTCAAGAAGGACGCGATCCTGAAGTACTTCAGTCCGGACACTCCAAAATACATCTCCTACGGGCTGGCATCGGTCTCGGGGACGATTCTTGCCGTCTGCAGCTGCACCATCCTGCCGATATTCGCCGGGATCCTCAAGAAAGGGAGCGGGATCGGTCCGGCAACGACGTTCCTCTTTGCCGGCCCCGCCATCAACATCCTCGCGATCATCTACACCGCATGGGTGCTCGGCTTCGACCTGGGTATTGCCCGGGCAGTCTCGGCGGTTCTGCTCGCCATCGTCATCGGGCTTGCCATGGCGCTGATCTTCCGGTCGACGGACGTCGAGACCCTGAAGCGGAAGGCGATGGCGCCGAGCGTCGCCGGGGCGTGCGAGGAGGAGAAGCCGCGCTGGGTCACGCCGGCGTTCTTCGCCCTCCTCGTCGGGGTGCTGGTCTTCGGGGCCTCGCCGCTCGACTGGACGCTCCGGCTCTCGATCGTCTACATCCTCACCCTCGCGATCGCCATCCTGCTCATCTACTACTTCGACCGGGACGAGGTGACCGACTGGGGGATGGAGACCTGGGATCTCACGAAGAAGATCTTTCCGATCCTGATCGCCGGGACCTTCCTCGTCGGGATCATCGCCTTCTTCCTCCCGCCCGAGACCTTCCAGCCCTACTTCGGGAACAACTCGCTCGGCGCGAACTTCCTTGCGGCCGTTGTCGGGATGATCCTCTACATGCCGACGCTGCTTGAAGTCCCGATCATCGGCACGACGTTCGGCTACACCAGCGGGCACATGGCCGCAGGGCCGGCGCTCGCCCTCCTGCTCGCGGGCCCGACGATCAGCCTCCCCTCCGTCCTCGTCATCTCCCGGATCGTCGGGGCGAAGAAGACGGCAGCCTACGTGGGGCTGGTGGTCGTCTTCGCGACCATCGCCGGGTTCCTGTACGGGAACGGGATGCTGCTTATCTAGGAGAGGACCCATGGAGACAGAGAAGCGAGAAAAACCCTGCTGCGCTGCCGAAGCCCTGCGCCGCGTCCGCCGGATCGAGGTCGGCGGGGTCGTCGTCGGGCTCGCGATGCTCGACGATATCCTGGCCGATACGGTTGCCCGTAACCTCTCCGGCGAGACCGCCATCGGCGACGAACTCATCAAACAGGTGAAGATCTACAACTACATCCCGAAGGGGGCCGAACCGCTCTACCGGGCGGCGCTCCTCTGTGAGTACCAGAACGAGGTGAAGAAACAATGAAGATTGAAGTGCTCGGAACCGGCTGCGCCAAGTGCAAGCGGCTTGCAAAGAACGTTGAAGCGGCAATCAAGGACCTCGGCATCGAGGCCGAACTCGTCAAGGTCGACGACATCACCGAGATCATGGACCGCGGCGTGATGCTGACCCCCGCCCTCGCCGTCGACGGCGAACTGAAGGTCTCCGGCCGGGTGGCGGATGTCAAAGAGATCAAGGAGATCCTGCAGGGGTGAGACCCCTTTTTCCCCTGCAGTGGAGTCTGAGAGATGGTGCTGGTTGAAATCTTCGGAACCGGCTGCGCCAGGTGCAAGCGGATGAACCGGAACGTCGAGATCGCGGTCGGGGAGCTCGAGATCGATGCGGAGATCCGCAAGATCGAGAGCCTCGATGCGATGATCGAGCGGGGCGTGATGCTGACGCCGGCGCTCTACGTCGACGGCGAGGCCAAGGTCGTCGGCCACGTCCCCTGCGTCGAGGATATCAAACAGATATTGCTTGGAGAGAAGTGAGATGACGGAACAGAACACACCCCGGTGCGCCTGTGAATCCGGGATAGAGCCGGAAGGCGGAACGAAACGGATCATCTTCGCCTGCGCCGGCGCATCGAAGGCCGGACAGCTCACAAACGAGGCCGCTGTCCGGTTGACGAAGGAAGGATACGGGAAGATCGCCTGCACGGCCTCCCTCGCCGTCTCTACACCCTCGATCACGAAGAAGGTCGAGGCGGCGGACGAGGTGGTCGTCATCGACGGCTGCCCGGTCGGCTGCGCCCGCCAGATCGCTGAGAAGGCAGGCATCACGCCCGACCAGGAGATCGTGGTCACGGACCTCGGGATCGAGAAAGGCGGGGGCCTCGACCTCTCCGAAGAGGACGTCGAGACGGTCGTCTCCGCCGCCTGGGAGGGCAAAGGGAGAACGGAGGAGGAGAAGGGGCGCAGGCCGTCCGGTGGATGCGGCTGTGGTTGCGGGGGCTCGATGGATACTCTCGTCATCGAATGGCGGCATATCGGAAGAGACATCGAGAACACCTGCGAGCGGTGCGGCGCGACCGGGCGGGCGGTGATGGACGTCGTCGAGCAGATCCGCCCCATCCTCGAGGAAGAAGGCATCGCGGTCCGGGTTGTCGAGACGGTTCTCGAGAACGAGGCGATAACGGAGTCGAACAGCATCCTCTTCAACGGCGTGGCGCTCGAGATCCTCATCGAAGGCATGGAGGTTACCAGCACGCCCTGTGCCTCCTGCTCCTGCATCACCGGGCAGGACGACGTCGAGTGTCGTGCGGTCGAGTATAACGGCGAGCGTTACGAGTCGATCCCGCCGGAGCTGATCGCCCGGGCGGCGCTGAAGGCGCTCGGGCTGGAGTGATCGTGGCGGAGACGCGCTCTCCGCCTGCACACACAACGTCGAAGTTGTCCCCGAGGCCGGAATAGCGAACGGCTTGCAGCCCGGCCGATAAGATGCACCTTTAATACTCCCTCCCTCAAACATATTGTTCGGGACGGAACGCCGTGATCAAAGAGAACAGTGACGATCCGTCGGCCGGTGGGCCGAACGTAATCGAGGTCGAGAACCTCACGAAGACTTTCGGCGCCGTCACTGCCGTGGACCGCGTCTCGTTCGAGGTTCGGCGGGGCGAGATCTTCGGGTTCCTCGGGCCGAACGGCGCCGGGAAGACCACCACCACGCGGATGCTCACCGGCGTCGTCCCGATGGACGGCGGGAGCGTGAGGATCTTCGGCCACGATATCCTGAAGGAACCGGTCCAGGCGAAACAGCGGTTCGGCGTCGTGCCCGAGACCTCGAACGCCTACGTCGAGCTCACCGCGTGGCAGAACCTCATGCTGATGGGCGACCTCTACGGGCTCGACCGCGCCCACTCGGAGCGGCGCTCACGCGAACTCCTCGAAACCCTCGGTCTCTACGGGAGGAGGGACCAGAAGGTGCGGGGCTACTCGAAGGGGATGAAACAGCGGCTCGTTCTCGCCATGGCGCTCCTCCACGAGCCCGAGCTCCTCTTCCTCGACGAACCGACGAGCGGGCTCGACGTGCAGAGCACGCAGATGATCCTCGTCCTCCTGCGCGAGCTGAACACGGACGGAACCACCATCTTTCTGACCACCCACAACATGGAGGAGGCGAACCGGCTCTGTGACCGCATAGGCATCATCCGGGCCGGAAAGATCGTCGCGATCGATGCCCCCGAGAGGCTGAAGACGGCGATCGACCGCATGCACCGGCTTGAGGTGAGCTTCGACCGGCCGGTGCCCGCCGACGCCCTCGCGGGACTCGACGGCGTGGCCGAAGCGTACCGGACGGGGGATAAGTGGCGGATCGTTACGGAGGATCCGGATCTCGTCATCCGGTCGCTCGTGGCCTTCAGCGGCGATTGCAGTGCGGCGATCCTCACCTTAAATACCCTCGCCCCGTCGCTCGACGAGGTCTTCCTGCGGCTGACCGGGGAGGAGCAACCGTGAACCCGGCGGCGTACGGTGAGCAGGCGCGGCGGGCTTGGGCGATTGCGAGGAAAGACATCCGCGTCTACTACCTCAAGGGCCCGGTGCTCATCTTCGGGATCTTCATGCCGGTCTTCCTCTTCCTCGCCTTCTTCCTGGGCGGCCGGGACCTCCCGCTCGCGTTCCTCCTCTCCGGGCTCGTGGGGATGACCCTCTTCTTCACCGCGACCGCCGTCTCGCCGGCGATCTTCCCCTGGGAAGGGCAGGCAAGGACGCTCGAACGCCTTGCCGCCTGCCCCGTCACCATCGAGGCGATCGTCCTCGGGGACATGATTGCCTCCGTCCTCTTCGGGATCGGGGTCACGGCGGTCACCATTCTCCTCGCGCTCGGGCTCGGCCTGCCCCTCCTGCACGGCATCGTGCTTGGCATTGCCGTCCTCATCGCTGCATGCTGCTTCTCGGCAATCGGCGTCCTCCTTGCCGTCCCCCCGACGAACGTGCCCTCGAACATCATGATGCTCTCCACCCTCCTGAAGTTCCCGCTCGTCTTCATATCCGGCATCTTCGTCCCCCTGGAGCAGATGCCGGCGTGGGGGCTCATGCTTGCGGCCTGCTCGCCGCTCACCTACTTCACGGACGTCGTCCGCTACGCGTTTTCCGGCGCACACCACTTCCCGGTGGTGGTCGATATTGCGGCGCTCACGCTCTTTGCCCTGGTCTTCACCGCCGCCGCGATGTACCTGCACAGGCGGAGCATGCCGCGGAGGATCTGATCCGGTGCAGCGACAGGAAGATGTCCTGTCAATGTCAACAGTGGAGGTGCACCATGAAGAAGGAACTCGTCATCGAATGGAAGCACGCTGAAGGGAACATCGAAAAGACCCCTGAAGAGTTCGAGGAGACCGGGATGACGCTTGCGGCGGTCCTCGCTGAGATCCGGATGCTCCTTGAGATGGAGGGGGTCGGCGTCCGGGTGGTCGAGACGGTCCTCCCCGACGATGCCGCCGCAGAGTCGGAGTCCCTCCTCTTCAACGGGATCCCGGTCGAGCAGCTCCTCGAAGGGGTCGAGGTGACCGCGACGGCCTGTGCCTGTGCATCATGTGAATCCTGCGAGACCTGCGGGGAGGAGGAGGCGGAGTGCCGGACGCTCCGCTACAACGGCGAGGAGTACGAGGCGATCCCGCCGGAACTGATCGGTCGGGCCGCCGCAAAAGCGCTCGAGATGGAGTGAAGTTGTGGCGGATCCCGTCACCCTCATCACCTGTTCCGGCCTCTCGAAGACCGGGAAACTGACCAACCCCGGGCGGGCATGGTGCTCCTGCGGGCAAGTCCGGGCCTTGTGGAGGCCTGCGTCCCGGCAAACCGCCCTCTTGAGGAGGCGACGCGCTACGCAGAGCGGATCCTCGTGCTCGATGGGTGCAGCGATGCCTGTGCGCTCCGGAGACTCCGGGAGATCGGGGTCGAGCCGGACCTGCACATTGTCGCGACCGGATGTGGGATAGCAAAAGGAGGCATGGCAGAGCCGCAGTTCGACGAGATCGAGAGGCTTGCGGGGGCCGTGCTCGCGGCCCTCCGGGGCGAGAGGGAGTGAATTTTCGTTGGCGGGTTTCTCCCCCGGGTGATCCCCACCACGGTCCACCACCCGGGGAAAGGCCGTTTTCATTTGTGCAGCGTGAGGCGTTGCCTCACGCGGGTTTGGTAATCTGCGGCCGGATTGTGCGGCCGGCTCGGAGGGAACCTGAGAACCAGAAGGTATGAGCGTGCTCCTGATCCTGGACCGGTACTGCCGGGCCGGGGCGGCGCATTTTAAATTATATCCATTAACATCCTCATAAAGTTAAATAGGTATTTTAAATAAGGCTCACGTCCCAACTACGGTACCAGAATCCTCCGATACCTCCCTTCCCGGAGCGTGCCGGAAAAACCGAATGGACGTGGTAATTATTACAAAACATTGTCATATTCTGCTTGTAATGCTCGGCATCTGTGCAGTTCTCCTCTGCGCCTCCGCTGCCTGCACTGGCACCCAGACCATCGAATCCCCTGCAGAAAACCGCACGATCACCGATATGGCGGGCCGGACCGTCGTCGTGCCGTCGGAGATCAAGAGTGTCCTGTGCACCTCGCCGCCGTCGACCAATCTCGTCTATATGGTCGCGCCCGACCGGCTCGCGGGCTGGAGCTTCCTGCCTGAGAAGGAGTACACCCCCGAGAAATACGCGGCGCTCCCGGTCGTCGGGGGCTGGTTCGGGAAACAGACCGGCAACTACGAGAACTTCATATCGATGCATCCCGACATCGTCATCGAGGGCTACACCACCGACGGCGGGGCGGCGCGCGCTACCGTCGCCGAACGGCAGGAGAAGATGGGTTCCATCCCGGTCGTCGCCGTCGAGGATACCACCAACTCCACCGGCTACTCCGCCCCCATCAGGTTCATGGGCGACCTCCTCGGTGAGGAGGAGCAGGCCGAAGCGATGATCTCATTCTACGAGGGCGTGCTTGCCACGGTGACGGAGCGGGTGGCCTCGATCCCCGACGATGAACGGGTGGGTGTCTACTACGCCGAGGGTCCCAGGGGGCTCACGACCGATCCCACCGGCTCGCAGCACTCCGAACTCATCGAACTCTGCGGTGGGAGAAACATTGCAGATTGCGCGATCACGCCCGGAATAGGGATGACCGAGGTCTCGATGGAGCAGATCATCGCCTGGGATCCAGAAGTCATCCTGGCCGGGGATCCGGGGTTCTACGCCACGGTCAGGACCGACCCGCTCTGGCAGGATATCACCGCCGTGAAGAATGACCGGGTCTACCTCACCCCGCGGACGGCGTTCTGCTGGTTCGACCGCCCGCCCGGCATCAACCGGATCATCGGGATCCCCTGGACAGCGAAAGCCCTCTACCCGGACCTCTTCGGCGACATAGACCTTGAGGGCCTCGTCCGGGAGTATCACGAGACCTTCATCCACGTATCGCTCACCGACGACCAGATTCATCAGATCCTGAATCCCTGAGGCCTGATGAGCATGGGACATGAAAAGGACCGTGAGGGGGCACAGCGCATGGACCGGATCGCAAAGACCGCCTTTGCCCCGGTCTACCCGGTGATCGCGGAGCAGATCCTTGACCGGTGCGGGATCTCCCGCGGCCGGTGCCTCGATGTCGGCAGCGGGCCGGGGTCGCTCGGGATCGCGCTTGCGCAGGCGAGCGACCTTTCGGTCACGCTCCTCGACTCATCTCCTGATATGCTCAAGATCGCCAAAAAGAACATAAGGGAGAGCGGGCTTTCGGGCCGCATCTCACCCCTCGCAGGCGATGTCCACGACGTCCCGCTCCCCGCCGGATCCGTTGACCTCGTGGTCAGCCGCGGCTCGCTCTTCTTCTGGGAGGACCTTGCCCGGGCGTTCTCCGAGATCTACCGGGTTCTCGCACCCGGCGGGAAGACCTACATCGGGGGCGGGTTCGGGACTGCCGAACTCAGAGACTCGATCGCGGCCACGATGACAACGGAAAACCCTGACTGGAAGGGTTTCCGCGATAAAAACCTCGGCCCTGAAAACCGGGCGCGGATCGCCGGGGTCATCGCAGGCCTCGGGCTCCCCCACCGGATCATCTACGATGACTCAGGGCTCTGGGTCATGATGGAGAAGGGGGAGTAGGCATGCAGTGTTCCATCTGCGAGAACCGCTGTGCCATCCCGCACGGGAGGACGGGGCGGTGCAGGATGTACACAAACCAGGGCGGGACGATCGTCGAGCGGTTCCCCGACCACTACATCGCTGCCATGCCGATATCCATCGAAACTATGCCGATGTGCCACTACCACCCCCGGGAGACGTTCCTGCAGGCAAGCGGCATCGGGTGCACCTTCTCCTGCGGGGGGTGCATATCTGAGACGGTCGCCCACCACGCAGAGGCCGTCTCCGGCGCTCTCAAGCATATCCCGCCCGACGCCCTGGTCATGCGCGCCCGGGCAGAGGGGTGTCGGGGGATCGCGTTCTGCCTCAACGACCCGACCGCCATGCACCAGACATTCCTCCGGGTGGCCCGGGCGGCACACGATGCGGGGCTACTCGTCGGATGCGCGACAAACGGTTACTACACCGACGAGTCCCTCCGCGATCTTGCACCCGCAATCGATTTCGCAAACATCGGGCTGAAAGGGGCGTCTGATGCATGCTATCGCACGTGCGGGGCGGTCTCAGCTGAACCGGCCTTCAGAACAGTGCGGGCGCTTTTTGAGGCGGGTGTCCACGTCGAGGTCTCCTGCATCTACGCCCGGGGTTCTGAAGACGAGCTTCGCGCCGCTGCCACCCGGATTACGGAGATCTCTCCAGACATCCCGTTCCTCGTTATGCGGTTCATACCGTTCGGCGACGAACCGCCGGAGAGGGAGCCAACGATCGCTTTGTCGGAGCGAATCTGCGATGAACTGCGGGGGACGCTTCGCTACGTCTACCTCTTCAACTCTCCCGGGACCGAATACCTCAATACGGTCTGCCCCTCCTGTGGGGGGACGGTTGTCAGACGAGAGTTTTTCGGGCCGATGGGAGCACGGACGATCGCGATCCCGCCTGACGCCCGGTGCTCCTGTGGATTCTCGCTCCCGGTGGTCGGGGGTATCGGCGAGACACCCTACGCCGAGCCAGGTATGATGGGCGGCTACCGGTTCACCAGGGCGCTCGAGATGGTCCACGCCATCCTGGTCTGCCTCGGCGTGGAATCCGACGCCGAATTAGCCCGGATCTGGGCAGGCGTGATCAGGGATGACTTTATCCACGACCTTCACGGGAAGATCCAGCGGATAGACAGGTATATCGATCTCGTCCGGGAACTCGGGGAGCGGGCCGGCCGCCCCGAAGCGGCGGAGAGGCTCACAACCTACATCGAAGACCGTCTGGCGGTGGTCTCGTCGGCGATCGAGGGCTGCCGCCGGCCCCGGGTCTACTACTCGATGGGAACGCCGCTCTTCGCCCTGAACGCCGAACGATTCGAGATGAGCCTTGTGGAGGCCGCAGGCGGCGACCCGGTCAACCGCAGGATCGAACGTGCCGGGAAACCGGGTGTCAATATAACCCCGGAAGAGTTCGCCGCGCTCAACCCCGAGTATATATTCATATCCGGTTTCCTCTCGGCACCGGTCTCAGACTATCTTGCGGCATGCCGGAGGCTGGGGCTCTCCGCCGATGCCATCGAACTCGGCCGGGTCTACACCATGCCGCCGGGCTGGGACTTCGGAAACCCCCGCTGGGTTCTCGGTCTCACCGCCATAGCCAGCACCCTCCATCCTGAGCGCGCCAGATTCGACCCCCTCACAGAACAGGAGCGGTTCTACCAGGCGTTTTACGGGACCGGCGCGGCCGCGGTGTTAGGGAACCGGTCGTTCTACCGGCCGTAGACGGCAGACCGCGGTGCCGCGGTCAGTGAACCGCCCCCCACCGCGGCCGCTGCAGGGGTTCATCGGGACGCAGACCGTCCGCCCAGCCTCCTCGATGTAGTGGACACAGATGTCAACCCCGTAGGCTTCACTGAGGTTCTCCTTTGTGATGACGTCCTCGGCCGGACCCTGCGCGATCAGCCTGCCGCCCTGGAGGATGGCGGCCGAATGCGAGACCAGGAATGCGTGGTCGGGAAAGTGGGTGCTCATCAGGATGGCGATCCCATCGGCGGCAAGGCGATCAATCGTCGCGATCACCTTCATCTGGTTGCCGATGTCAAGGTGCGACGTCGGTTCGTCGAGGATGAGAAGCGAGGGCTCCTGGGCAAGAGCACGGGCGATCATCACCATCTGCGACTCCCCGCCAGACATCTCTGAAATGGGTTTCTCCCGGAGGTGGGATATCCCGATCCGCTCAAACGCCTCCTCCGCCTTCTCGCAGTCTTCCTCTTTTGGGACCGAGAAGGTCGATATATGGGGCGCCCTTCCCATGAGAACAAAGTCAAGCGCCGAGAAAGGGAAGACGGAACGATGGCCCTGAGGGACGTAGCCGACCTCCCGCGCAACCTCGTTGGGCCGCATTTCGCTGACACGACGGCCGTTGATCTCCACATCCCCCTTCTGGAGCGTGAGGATGTTTAAGATGCACTTGATCAGGGTTGATTTTCCCGTGCCGTTCCTCCCGAGGAGGGAGAGGACCTCTCCTCTCCGGAGGGAGAGAGAGATATCTTCAAACTGTTTTGTGATGCCGTCGTATGAGAACGACGCGCTATTGACGTTCAGAATCATGTCCAGCCAACCTTCTTCTGTGTTAAGAGGTATGCGAAAAACGGCGCGCCGACGAGCGCCGTCAGGATGCCGAGCGGGATCTCGGTTGCAGTCAGGGTTCTTGCTATATCGTCGACGACCAGGAGGAACGACGCCCCAAGGATGGCTGAGACCGGGACGAGGTTGCGGAAATCGGGGCCGACAAGCATCCTCCCGATATGCGGAACAACAAGGCCCACCCACCCGATAATCCCACTGATGCAGACCGCGGATGCGGTGATGATGGTCGAGGCGACGATGAGCACCACGGTCATCCTCTTTGTGTCGAGGCCGAGCGCCTGTGCCTCCTCTTCGCCGAGCGAGAGGAGATTGATCCGCCACCTGATGAGGTAGAGGCAGAGGCTCCCGAGAAGAATCGGCGGGGCGACCGCAATGATGTCGGTGTTTGAGACCGAGGAGAGGCTTCCCATCAGCCAGAAGACGATCGCGGGCAGGGTGTCGTAGGGATCGGCGACGTACTTGGCGAGGGAGAGAAGGGCGGAGAAGAGGGAGCCAACGATGATTCCTGCGAGGACAAGAATGAGGGTCGAGGAGTTGTGGTAGACGCGGCCGATGCCATATGTGACAGCAACCGCGACGATCCCGAAGGCGAAGGCCGATACCTGGATGACCCATGGGTTGCCCGAGACGAGGATGCCGAGGGCCGCCCCAAACCCGGCGCCAGCTGCCACGCCAAGGATATCAGGTGAGACAAGGGGGTTCCGGAAGAGCCCCTGGAACGATGCGCCGGCGAGGGAGAGTCCTGCCCCAACGAGCATCGCCGCTATCACCCGCGGAAGCCTGATCCGGAAGACGACCGTCTGCTCTGATACCCCCCAGGTCTGCTCGAAGGCTGGGAGGACGACCTGATGACCTGAGAGTGTGGAGAGCAGGGTTGATGCCCCATCGAGGAGCGCGTTCGCCGACCCTATGACGAGGATCCGGAAGGTCTCCACAGGGTCCATCATGTACCTCCCGACGAACAGGGAGACGAATAAGAGGACAACCGGGAGGATATAGATCGCCCTCTCTACCGGGATGAACCGGAGGACGGTCTCAGAGATCGGTGTCGCGCTGCGGGAGACCAAACGCGGAGGATTGGTCGTGATGTTCCTTTTTGGCTCCTGCCCCGCTTCTGTGATTGTTTCTCTCCCGCAGGTCATCTCGCGCACCGCTCTCATACCACGTTTGTATATGAAGTTTATTTAATCATTGGTTAATGTAAATGATATAACATTTACTTCAACGGTAAAAGTGTTTGGTTGAAACCCATTCCGGACGTGGTGCTGAACCACGCACAACCGGAGTCATAACCTCCAACCACTGGTGCATGGGGTGCCGGCCGGACGCGACCGGTCTCCACGGCCCATCAATACATCGGCGGCGAGCCCGGCGGGGAAGACTGGTCGGATCTCTCCTGCGATCCACCTGCGATCAAAACAGGCTGCATTCATGCGTGCAGCATCTTCGCTCCGTCTTATGCGCGATCCAGGGTATGAAAAAGAGCGGGGCGGTATGTTCTTGACAGCGCGCGTTGTTGTTGCCTGCGCTTTCGAACGTGACGTGCGGGCCAGGAGGAAGACCCACACCACCACTATGGGCTATAGCATCTCCGGAGGATTATCGGGCTGTTTTGTGAGGCTCCGGCAGCGGCCGCATCCGCAACCAGCAAAGAGAGACCGGGGATGCAATCCGCCTGTGGTGCTGCTGGTGTGGCCCTGGAGAACGCCTGCGCCTCCCGCCACTCCCATATCGCGTCCATCACGGCATCGGCCGTCGCCATGACGCTCGCTGTCCTCACGTCCACCACGACGGCGTTCTTGATGTTCCAGCGCTCGACAACCGTGTGGAGCAGTCTGCGCCTGACCGTCCAGATCATCGGTGGATGAGGATGACTGACCAGTCGATCTAGGCGGTCAGCCCAGACCGCACCCTGCAGTTCAAACCTCCCAACCTCGTCAACCACCAGCAGATCGGTAGACCGGGGATCGGGCGGCGCGAGCGCTCTCCGCCCGAACGCGAGCGCTTCCGGCCGGAAGTAGAAACGGCCGTGAACCTCGCACCGAGGATCGGGATCGATAGAGCAGAGTTCCTCGTGTTCACCGGTGGCCAGGTCGACCAGCGTGAAACCCGACCTCCGGCCGTCCCGCACATGGCCTGGAGCGATGATCCCCCTCACCCGAACGTTTGCCCCGACGGTGAGCCCCAGAATCTGGTGCAGGAACGTCGTCTTGCACTGACCCTGCCCGCCGGTGATGATGAAGACCGGCGCCCTGCCGTTCATACGAGACGCCTCCTCCGCCGGCACCGGGAGTAGACGTTCGCTCCAGAGTACATACATATACTTCCGGGCTGCCTATATAAATCAGTTTTACTTGCAGGCATTGTTGGGCACATATAGTTAACACGCGCGGCCGGCCCCGCGCCGACACCCCCGCCGCAGTATAAATGCGGCAGCGGACAATATCATACGGAGCTAATGGCCATGGCAGAGAAGAGAGTCGTGCTCCACACGACAATGGGTGATATAACGATCCGGCTCTACGATGATATGCCGGTGACCGCCGGAAACTTCGAAAAACTGGTCCGTTCGGGTTTCTACGACGGCACTGTGTTTCACCGTGTGATCGACGGGTTCATGATCCAGGGTGGTGATCCCACCGGGACCGGAAGCGGCGGGCCGGGCTATACCATCCCCGACGAGTTCGTGAAAGGCCACTCAAACGTCCGGGGGACGGTTGCAATGGCAAACACCGGCCGCCCGAACACAGGCGGCAGCCAGTTCTTTATCAACCTGGTAGATAACACCTACCTCGACTGGGACGACCCACGCACGCCGAGCGCCCACCCGGTCTTCGGTGAGGTGGTCGGGGGGATGGACGTCGTTGACAGGATCGGGAAGGTGAAGACGGACTCCGCTGACAGACCAAAGGTCGCCGTCCGGATAACGAAGGCTGAAGTCGTGGAGCGATGAATCAGTGGGAGAACAGCAACCGCAACCTGCGGGCGGTAGAGGAGCGGATTGGCTACACATTCCGCAACCCCTCCCTGCTTGAGCGGGCGCTAACCCGCCTGGCCTGCACCCTGGAGACCGGTCTTCCCCCGGAGATGCACATGGACGCCCTGGCAACCCTCGGCGACGCCGTGATCAACGTCGCGGTCGTGGAGGCTGTGGTGGCGGAAGGGGTGCACGACAAGGGCGCGATCACCAACCGGAAGATGAACCTGGTGAACATGTCCAGGCTCCGCGCCCTTGCAGAAGAGATCGGCCTTGCCGAGCATGTCCGGTGGGGAAAGGGTGAGGCCGCCCAGAGGGTCTGGACATCCGGCCGGGTTCTCGCCGAATGCCTGGAAGCGCTCATAGGCGCTGTTTATCTGGACGGCGGTATGGTGCCGGCCGCGGAGGTGCTCCGGCAGCTCGGGCTTATCAAGAGGGCTTAAAGACCCTCCTCTTTTTCCTTCTCCGGCGCCGGAACCCCGGCCGGCGGGCGCATCAGGAGCCAGGCGATGACAAAACCGACGACGGCAAGGGCCGCAACCAGCGGGAAGACTCCAAGGTATGTCCCGCTCGCCGTCCGGATGAACCCGGCAACCTGCGGCCCGGCGATGGCCCCCGCACCGTAGGCCAGGAAGACAACCCCGTAGCAGCGCGGGTAGTCGCACGTCCCGAAGTACGAGGCCGTCGCCGTCGGCGCGATGGCGAGCCAGCCGCCCAGGCATCCCCAGAGTATGGCGAACGCAACGATGTAGGACGGCACCCCCGGCACAAGCCAGATCAGGAGAGATGCCGCCGCTATAAGCGCAAAAGTCAGCATCGCAGTCTTCTGCGGGGTTATACGGTCGGTGAGGCTTCCGAAGACCGGGCGGCCAAGGCCGTTGAATATGGCAAAGAAGCCGACGAGAGCTGTCGCGAGCGCGGCGCTGACCCCAGCAACCTCCGTTCCAACCGGCTGCGCGATAGAGATGGCTGTCAACCCGGCCAGGCAGCCGATGAAATAACAGGCAAAGAGCCCGTAGAACGTCCCCGTCCGGAGCATCGTGCGCCGGTCGCACTCACAGGCCGGTGCGCTGCCACTGCCGGGCGGCGGAGGCGTCCAGCCGGCGGGTCGCCAGCCGGCCGGCGGGAACCGTAGCGGCAGGGCCGAGAGAACCAGCAGGACGATGAAGGCGATGCCGAAGATCCGGAATGTCGTCATAACACCGTAGGCAGCGATCAGGGCTCCAGCAATGTTTGCGGTGATAAAGGCCGAGAACCCGAACCCGAGCAGTGTGAGCCCAACCGCAAACCCCCTGCGGTCAGGGAACCACTGGGTGGCCACGGCGACCGGCACCCCATAGGTGATGCCGACCCCGAGGCCTCCGATCACCCCGTAGACAATGTATAGGGCCTCGACCGAAGATACCGTCGATGCCAGGAGCCAGCCGAAGCCGGTGAGGATCCCGCCGACTATCGTCACATTCCTTGGGCCGTAGCGTTCGATGTACTTCCCGGCAAGCGGCATCGCTATCGCGAAGAACGCCAGGAAGACCGAGAACGGGAGGAGGACCTCCCCGGCCGTCACATGCCGGCCGAGCACCTCCGTGAAGTGCGCGGCAAGCGGCGCGGTGAAGACGCTCCAGGCGTATATGCTCCCAAGACAGAGGTTGATTATGAGCCCCAGGGCGACGAGCCCCCACCGTCCCTTCTCTGCGGGCATACCAAAGATCGCTGGTGTTGTATCGGGCATGGAGACCTACTCCTCCAGGGTGGAGATGTCGCCCGGGTCCATGCCGAGTTCGCGGGCCTTCAGGACACGGCGCATGATCTTGCCGCTCCGGGTCTTGGGGAGTCCATCCACATACTCGATCTCGGCAGGCACCGCGATCGGGCCCAGGTTCTTCCTGACATGGCGTGCGAGCTCAGCCGTGAGACCGTCTCCGGGAGCCACCCCCACACAGAGGGTGACGAAGGCCTTGATGACATTCCCCTTCAGGGGATCGGGTTTTCCGATGACTGCAGCCTCGGCCACCGCCCTGTGAGAGACGAGCGCACTCTCGACCTCGGCCGTCCCGATGTTGTGCCCGGCAACGACTATAAGGTCGTCTGCACGGCCGAGAACCATGATGTAGCCCTCCTCATCCTTCACCGCCAGGTCGCCTGCGGTGTAGCACCCTGGGATGGTGTTCCAGTAGGTGCGGTAACGCTCATCGTTCCCGTGGACCGTCCGGAGCATTGCGGGCCACGGTTCCTTTATGACCAGGAACCCGCCGGTGCCGGGAGCGACCGGCTCGCCGTGGCGGTTGACAACGTCGACAACGGCGCCGGGGATGGGTTTCCCGGCAAACCCGGGTTTCATCGGCTCGCCGATCATCGTGGTAACCATGTGCATCCCGGTCTCGGTCTGCCACCAGGTATCGACGATCGGGCACCTGCCGCCGCCGATGACGTGGTAGAACCATTCAAACGCCTCAGGGTTGAGCGGCTCCCCGACCGAGCCCAGAACGCGGAGCGATGAGAGATCGTAGTTCTTCGGCCACTCATCGCCGTAGCGCATGAACATCCGGATGGCTGTGGGCGCGGTGTAGAAGATCGTCACCCCGAGATCCTGGACGATCCGCCAGTAGGCGCCCGGGTCCGGGTAGTCGGGAGTACCTTCGGCGATGACAACTGTCGTGCCGACCGCAAGCGGGCCGTAGACGATGTAACTGTGGCCGGTGATCCAGCCGGTGTCGGCGGTGCACCAGTAGATATCATTCTCCTTGATGTCGAAGACGCATTTCGTCGTGTAGTACGTCCCGACCGCATACCCGCCGCAGGTGTGCACGATCCCTTTCGGTGCGCCGGTCGAACCGCTTGTGTAGAGGATGAAGAGCGGATCCTCGGCGTCCATCACCTCCGGCGGGCATTCCGGCGCGGAACGGGCCATAAGTTCGGCGTAGTCCACCTCGCGCACACCGTCGAGCTCGACGGCCGGCCTCGCACGCCTGAGGACGACGACGCGCTCGACCGATGGCGCCTGAGCGAGCGCCTCAAGCGCGATCTCCCGGAGAGGGACGGTCTTTCCCCGGCGGTAACCGACGTCAGCGGTGATCAGAACCTTCGCCTCGGCGTCGTTGATCCGCATCGAAAGCGCACCCGCCCCAAACCCCCCGAAGACCACCGAGTGAACGGCCCCGATCCTGGCGCAGGCAAGCATCGCGACTATCTGCTCCGGGACGAGCGGCATGTAGATGCAGACCCGATCGCCCTTTCTGATCCCCAGGCTCAAAAGCCCGTTTGCAAACCGCATCACCTCACGATGCA
The DNA here is from genome assembly GCA_022837745.1 of Methanomicrobiaceae archaeon. Classification (GTDB taxonomy): domain Archaea; phylum Halobacteriota; class Methanomicrobia; order Methanomicrobiales; family Methanoculleaceae; genus Methanoculleus. The sequence continues at coordinate 73,908 of JALHIW010000002.1, forward strand.
GGTCTTCGTATGTGAGGATCCGCTTTTCTCCACTCTCCCCATGCCAGATGATCGCCGGTTTGTCCTTCCTGCTGCTGGAAACGTGCCTGTCCAGGCAGTTACAGGTTATGTTGAGTTTCCCATTGACGAACCACCTGGCGTAGGGGTAGTTCCACTCCAGAACCCTGTCCCACGGCTCAAACCAGGAGAGTTCGCGGGCGATCCCCTCCCAGAACCCCGCCGGGTCGCGCAGGAACTCCTGATATGTCCGGGCGTAGTCGGTTACCCAGGCGCTGGCCTTGAGACGCGGGTCCGGGTAGTGCTTCTTCTCTTCCAGTTTCACGGCGAACGAATCTGCCATATCTCCTCAGTCCATTCTTATCAATCTCCCGGGCCCCTCCCGGGGCCCGTGGTCGCCCTCACCATGCACATGTCGCCGGCACGTGGTGCCGGTTCCCATCGGGTTAACAACCCCGGCCAGGCGCGATCGCTACAGATTTTACATGATTAATAATGGATATTTTGGGATAAAGGTTTTGGTCTCCAGAAGAGCGAAACCGCGCATGGGCAAGTTGCCAGAAGACGAGCAAAACCCCTCTTATTTTACACCTGCAGAAGGGCAAGCCCTGAAGAGTATGGGAGGGTGACGTTGATAGCGCCGTGCAAAAAGAAAAGAGGTGATGATCAGATGACCAGGATCAGCGGTGCAAAGACCAGCGCGACCATGGACATCAATTTTATGAGAATGTTGAGCGACGGCCCCGAGGTGTCCTTGAAGGGATCGCCCACGGTGTCGCCGACGACGGCCGCCTTATGGGCGTCCGATCCCTTCCCGCCGAGGTGACCCTGCTCGATGTACTTCTTTGCGTTGTCCCAGGCTCCCCCGGCGTTTGCCATCGTGACGGCAAGGAGGAAACCGGATGCAAGTGAGCCTACAAGCAGCCCGCCGAGCGCCTCTTTCCCGAGGACAAAGCCGACGACGAGCGGGGCGGCAACGGCAAGGACGCCTGGCGCGATCATCTCTCGCAGCGCCGAGCGCGTGGAGATGGCGATGCAGGTGGCGTAATCAGGATCGGCTTTCCCCTCCATAAGCCCGGTGATCTCCCTGAACTGGCGGCGTACCTCATGGACGATGTTGTATGCCGCCTTACCGACCGCCATCATCGTGATGGAGCAGAAGAGGAACGGCAGCATCGCACCTATAAGGACGCCGATGAAGACGTTCGGGACGGAGACGTCGATTACCGAGAGGCCCACAGCCTGACTGTACGCGGAGAAGAGCGCGAGCGCCGTCAGCGCTGCTGAACCGATGGCAAACCCCTTGCCGATGGCGGCGGTGGTGTTGCCGACGGCGTCAAGGGTGTCGGTGATCTCGCGGACCTCCGGCTTCTGGTGGGACATCTCGGCGATACCGCCGGCGTTGTCGGCAACCGGGCCGTAAGCATCGACCGAGAGGGAGATCCCGAGCGTCGCGAGCATACCGACCGCGGCGATCGCGATGCCGTAGAGCCCGGCAACCTGGTATGAGACGAAGATCGCGACAGAGATGATCAGAACCGGCCAGATGGTGCTCTCCATCCCCTTTGCAAACCCGGTGATGATGGTGGTCGCAGCCCCCGTCTCGGTCGACTTTGCAATGGCCTGGGTGGGTTTACGCTCAAAGGAGGTGTAGTACTCCGTGATCAGGCCGATGGCGAAACCCGCTATGAGCCCGGCGACAGTGGCGTAGAAGACTCCGATGTACTCTGCACCGAGAAGCGTTGTCACGAGGAAGTAGGTAGCAACGACGGTTACAATGATTGCAGCAAGCAGCCCCTTGTTGAAGGCCATGTGGATGGCGCTGCTCTCGGTCTTGTTGGTCCTAACGAAGAACGAGCCGATGATGGACGCAACAATCCCGACCGTTGCTATCAGCAGCGGCAGGAGGATCACGTTCATCATATCGACGTTCGGGAACATTGTGGCCGCGACAGAGACGCCAAGGACCATAGCAGCGATGATCGAGCCGACATAGGACTCGTAGAGGTCAGCACCCATGCCGGCGACGTCGCCGACGTTGTCGCCGACATTGTCGGCGATGACCGCGGGGTTCCGGGGGTCGTCCTCCGGGATGCCAGCCTCAACCTTTCCAACCAGGTCAGCACCGACGTCCGCGGCTTTGGTGAAGATACCGCCGCCGACACGGGCGAAGAGGGCAATCGAACTTGCACCAAGACCAAAACCGGTCACGATGGTAAGGACTTCAGCCTGGGGAAGCCCGGTTACGGTGCTGATGACCACATAGGCGATCGAGAGACCAAGAAGACCGAGCCCGACCACAACCATACCCATGACCGAACCACTCGCAAAAGAGACGCGGAAGGCATCGGCAACCCCGCGCCGCGCGGCGTTGGTCGTCCGGACGTTGGCGGCGGTTGCGGTGAACATACCTATGTAGCCTGCGGCCGCCGAGAGAGCCGCACCGAGGACGAAACACGCCGCCGTGAGAGGATTGATCACGAGTGCCAGGACAACGGCAAGCACTACAACAAATACCGCTATTGCGCGGTACTGTCTGTTCAGGTAGACCATTGCTCCCGTGTGGATGGCGGCAGCAATCTTCTGCATCAATTCGGTACCGGTGCCCTCCCGTCTGATACTCAAATACGAGTATCCTGCAAACAGGAGAGCCAGGATAGCACCCAGGGGCGCCAGATACACCAGATCCATCTCTCAGCATTCCTCCGATTGAGTACCATATAGAGAGGGATTCAACGTTTTTAAAGATGTGGAAAAACTCCCGGAAGATCGGATGAAACGTTTAACTAAAATCGATCACCCCTGGCTGGAGCGTCTGGAGGTCGACGACAACAGCCCGCCCCGGTGTGGGGTGGACGTTCATCTGTTTCTGAAACGACGTCTGCGACTGCCAGGTACCGGCGTTAACCCCGAGAACGCCCCGGTAACGTGTGACACCGCAGATATGGATGTGCCCTGTGAGGAGGATCTCCGGGAGCGGGTCGATGACAAGCCGATCGGTCTTCATCGCTGCGATCGGTGTCCGCATCCCGTAAGGGGCGGCGAGAAGCCTGCGTTTGAGCATCTCAACCATGATCTCGCCGGGACGCTCGTAACTCGCGCCGGGGATGAGCCCGATCATGTCGTCTATCGACCGGCCGTGATACATCAGGACGCGGACGCCCTGGAGGTTCAGCAGACAGGGATTCTCGACGAGGGTGCAATTTGGCGGAAAATTCGCGGCAAACTCCCGCGGGATCGCAGGCTGAGGTTCGGCCATCCTCACAACATCGTGATTCCCGGGGGCGGCAACGATCCGGATCCGGGACGGGAGGTCGCAGAGCATCTCCGCAAAGACGTCGTACTGCTCGTAGATGTTCTTTATCGTCAGTTCGTTCTCCTGTCCGGGGTAGATGCCGATGCCGTCGACGAGGTCGCCGGCGATCAGGAGGTAGGAGGCATCTGAGTCCTGGAGCCAGTCAGCGAACCGGTTCCAGGCATCCTGGAGGAAGGTGTCGCTCCCAACGTGGACGTCGGAGATCAGGACAGCCTTTCCGGGTCGATCGCTCTTGAAAGGGGCGTTGTTGATGGGGACGTCCGGACGGACGAGTTGCTCGGCAAAGAGGAGCCCCCCATCACCTGAGAGTTTTCCCTTGACCCCGATCACATCGTCAGGGAGTATACGTTCGGCCTCCTCGAACGACTCGTCGCGCCCCTTGTTGAAAAGCACCCGGATCACCCCGGTTGGGTCCTCCACCTCGACCATCCTGTGGCCTTTCGGGGTCGTCCGCACCTCTGCAACCATCCCGATGATGCTGCACTCCTCGTCACGGTAACGGCCGGGAGACTTCAGCAGCGCCTCGACCGGCATAGCAGTCATCCGGGTCCGGATCATCGAGGATAGGGTGTTGTAGCGGTTCCGGAAGTAGTGAACGGCGTCCTCGTGGCCGCTGACGCTCCCGCTGCTTCCGGCGCTCCCCACGATCACCTCAACATCAGGGTCGACCAGGAACCTCGTCCCATCCCGGACCTTCTTGAGACCCGGTATGTGCTCGGTGGAGACCACCAGGGCGTCACCGGCTGCCGCCGCAATCCGGTCGATGAGCGAAGGATCGTTCTGCTCGCGGATGTAGTTCACCACGTCGGGGTGGACCTGGTGCTTCGTCTCAAGGAACCGGCGTACGATCTCGGCGTTGGCAAGCATGGACTTCATGTTATTCTCCCCTGAGAATATTGGCTTTACCCTTCCGCACACCCCCGTGTAATGAAGACAGGGACAGGGATTTGACATCAGATCCACAAAATTCCAGCGATATGCGGGCAGATCCCGTCACACCCTCTTTACATTTCACCCTGCAGAGCCGATGAGAAGACCAGCCTGGGAATCTATGTATATGATGGATGGGTAACATCTTTAGAGCAGATGGCGGCTACAAACTGGCTGCAGCGTGCAGCAAATGCCGTGAGGGCGTTCCGCGATAGCGATCACCCCGGTATCTCGCTTGCGCGGGACATCCTCTGGGTCGTCGCGGTCGTTGGGGGTATCGCCCTTCTCCTCTATCTCTTTGCCGGAACCTGGCCGGCGGTGGTCACGATAGAGTCGGAGAGCATGGTTCCGCACATGAACGTGGGCGACCTGGTGTTTGTCGTCGACGAGAACCGGTTCGGGGGTCTCGTCACCTGGGCCGAAGGCCAGATGATTGGCTACTCGTCTTTCGGGGACTACGGCGACGTGATCGTCTACCGGCCAAACGGCGCCGACTCCGTCCACCCGATCATCCATCGGGCGATGATCTACCTCGACACAGAGGGGGTGATAGAGTCGGGACTCGGGGCCTACTACGATGAACCGCATGGTGGCTACATCACCAAAGGTGATAACAACCCCTACACCGACCAGCCAAACCTCATGATCTCCGGCATCGGTGTGATCGAACCGGTGAAGGAGGAATGGGTCGTTGGGAAAGCCCTGGCAGCGGTGCCGCTCATAGGTTACCTCCCGCTCCACCTGCCTGAATTTGCCGCTGTCGTCATCCTGATTCAGAGAATTATCCACGATCTCATCCTCGCGCGCCGAGAAGAGAAAGAGGTATAAGTCCTGAAAGCACAAAAGAAGTGCTTAAGATGGCATATTCGCTGAATGACCTGCTCGACGACGTGCTTGCCGGCCACAGACTCACCGAAGAGGAGGCTGTCCGCCTGCTATCGGCGCGCGGTCGGGACGTCTGGAAGATAGCCGCCGCAGCAGACGAACTCCGGGAGCGGAAAGTAGGGGAGACTGTCACCTACGTCAGGAACCAGAACATCCACGTCACAAACATATGCAAGAACCGTTGCGGGTTCTGTGGTTTCGGGCGGGGAGCGGATGACCCTGGCGCGTTCCGCGACGACCTGGATACGGTGCGGGAGAAGGCCAGGATCGCACGCGAGCGTAACGTCACCGAGATCTGTATCCTCTCCGGAGTCCACCCGGACTACACCCTGGACTCATACATTGACCTTATCAGGTGTGTGCGCGAGGAGGCGCCGGGCGTGGATATCCACACCGCAAGCCCTGACGAGATCGCCTGGGCGGCGGAACGAAGCGGAGTCTCAACCAGGGAGGCGCTCGAACACCTGCGCGATGCTGGTCTTGGCACGCTGCAGGGGACAGCGGCCGAGATCCTTGTCGACGACGTCCGGCGGGTGATCTGCCCGAACAAGTGCGACACCGCAACCTGGGTCGGTGTCATAAAGGAGGCGCACGAGATGGGTATCCGGTCGACAGCGACGATCATGTATGGCTCCTGCGAGAGCGAGGCCGACCGCGCAAGACACCTCGGGATCCTCCGCGAGATCCAGGACGAGACAGGTGGGTTCACGGAACTTGTGCCGCTCTCCTACCTCTATGAGAACACCGCCCTCTACCGGCAGGGGCTTGCGCCCGCAGGCGCCACCGGGCGCGAAGACCTGCTGCTCTTTGCGGTCGCGCGCCTCTTCCTGGACAACTTTGACCATATCCAGATCTCCTGGGGCAAGGTCGGAACGAAGATGGCAGAACTCGGGCTGCTGGCGGGCGGCGACGATCTTGGCGGGACGATGTTCTGCGACGACGTCTCGGTCGAGGCCGGGGGTGAGGGTGCTGATTACCTTGACCCGGCGGAGATGCGCAGGATCGCAGAGGATCTCGGCAGGACGCTCCGGCAGCGGACGACGACATACGAGATTGTTGCGTCGACTACCCCCGACTGAATTCAGGGGGCACCACGCTCTTCACAGCACCCCTGAAACGCTCTTTAGGGTTATATCCATCGAGACCTGACCGGGAGATCCGAAGGTTCTTCTCCTGACCCCGCCAGATCAATCCATCGCACCCAGGAAGGCGAGATGAAAGCATGACACCACCACTGCAACAGGTGCTCGACGACGCGCTTGCCGGCCACCGGCTAACCGAAGAGCAGGCTGTCAGCCTGCTATCGGCGCGCGGTCGGGACGTCTGGAGGATCGCCGCCGCAGCAGACGAACTCCGGGAGCGGAAAGTCGGAGACACTGTCACCTACGTCAGGAACCAGAACATCAACGTCACCAACCTCTGCGTGAACGCCTGCGGGTTCTGTGGGTTTTCACGGAAACCGGGAGACCCCGACTCTTTCTGTCACGACGAGGCCGTGGTTCGGGAGAAAGCCAGGGCTGCACGCGAACGCGGCGTCACAGAGATCTGCACGGTTAGCGGTCTTCACCCGGCCTTTAACGCAGACTCCTACGTCAACATCTACTCCTGGATGAGGGAGGAGGCGCCGGGTGTCCATATCCACGCAAGCAACCCGATGGAGGTGGCCTATGCCGCGAGGAAGAGCGGCATCTCCAGCCGTGAGGTGCTGGAACGGATGAGGGAGGGGGGGCTATCGACCCTCTGCGGAACGGCGGCCGAGATCCTTGTCGATGACGTACGGCGTGTGATCTGCCCGGACAAGATAGATACTGCGACATGGATCCGGATCATAAAGGAGGCGCATGAGATGGGCATCCGGTCGACAGCGACGATCATGTATGGCTCCTGCGAGAGCGAGGCCGACCGCGCAAGACACCTCGAGATCCTCCGCGAGATCCAGGACGAGACAGGCGGGTTCACGGAGTTCGTCCCCCTCTCGTTCGTCCACCCGAATACGCCGCTCTACCGTGCGGGGCTTGCCCGGCCCGGTGCAACGGGGCGGGAGGATCTGCTGTTGTTTGCGGTATCCAGGCTATTCCTGGACAACTTTGACCACATCCAGGCATCATGGGTGAAGATAGGGACAAAGATGGCGGGGATGGCGCTTCTTGCAGGCGCCGACGATCTGGGTGGAACGCTCTTTGAGGAGAGCATCTCCCGGGAGGCAGGCGCGAGGGGCACCGACTACCTGGACCCGGCGGAGATGCGCAGGATCGCAGAGGATATTGGCAGGACTCTGCGGAGACGGACGACGACATACACCCTTCTTGAGGGCTGAATCGCACCCGGAGGGTCGGGTTAACCCTCAGGATGCCGGCGATATGGATGGGGGGAAGACGGGTTGCGCACCCCTCCCGGGAGTTTGAAGGGCTTTCTCCGCAGAAAGTGGTACCCCGCAGAGGCGGTGGTGGCGGGACCTCAATCCTCCGGGCGGATGTAGCGGACTATCGTATCCGCAACCTCCCTTGCCCGCGCCATTGCCCGCTCGTCGTTACGGACATCTCCCGCAGCATACCCCCTGCCGCAGACGTAGCCTAGATACGAGAACTCGTGAGCGTTCAGGAAACCTTCTATCGTCTCCAGGGTGCGCTCGCATCCCCGATCGCCACAGACCGCCACTGCAACCGCTCTCCTCCCCGAGAGTTTCCTCTCGTGGAAGAGTGAGTATGTCCGGTCGATCAGGTTCTTCGTCTGGCCATTGATGTCGTAGTAATAGGTAGGAGCGCCTAAAACGAGAACCTCACACTCGACCATCCTCCGCGCAACAAACCCCCAGTCATCGTCCTCCGTCACACACCACTTCGTCTCCCGGCAGGTCTCGCACCCGGTGCATGGCCGGATCTCCATACCGGCAAGCGATATGTACTCCGTCTCGACACCCGCCTCCCGCACACGCTCGAGGATTGTGTTGACGAGCGTCGCGGTGTTGCCGTTCTTGCGCAGGCTTCCGGAGATTCCAAGAACAGTCATACCCTATGCTTATCTCCCGCGTTCTTGATTCTTGTGATCCGGGCATCCAGATCGAGACGCCGAAAAGCCGCCAGGATCTCGGGGACGGGGTCACCAGGGCGATGAAATAGGTGGGAGGGGCAGTTGCAGTCGCTGCACCCGAATCCCGGGACGGATGGGTCACCGATGGCCTTTGCAAGGTCGCACTCGCAGTCACGCCCGGTGACTGCGGTTATAACGGCGACCGGTCTAAAGTGCGGGTCGAGGAGCAGGTGGTCGATATGCCAGCGGGGAGGGCGGTCACGGCTGAACGCAAGGTTGACATGCCGGTCTGCGCGGCCAAGACCCCCGCTCCCCTGCGCGGATCCTATGTAGATATGATAGCCCGGAGCGAACTCCCGCACCCCCAGGGCACCGATGCGAACCCTGCAGCAGGAGTTCTCAATGAGGAGGGCGTAGACCCCCTTATCCATACAACCGGAGCGCCTCCCGTGCGGCTGCTATATGCCTCCAACCGTCACGCTGGACGGGCTCGCCGTGCCCCGGGTAGAGAGAGTCGACCTCCAGGCCACTGAGGCGCTCGATGGATGCCGCGAGTGCCCTGCGGTCGCCTCCCGGAAAGTCGTAGCGGCCAAACGACCCGCCCGTAAATACGGTGTCGCCCGAGAAGAGCAACCTCGCCTCCCGGTCATAGAGAGAGATCCCGCCCGGGGTGTGGCCCGGGGTGTGAATCACGAGGAGCGTCCCTATGCGGTCGCCGTCAGCGAGCGTGACGTCCGGGACCATCCCCGGAGACCGGGCACCGAAATGTATCGCAAGACTCCTGGCGTCGTCGACAAGGCCCGGTGCGTCCGCATGGTGGATGCAGACGGTGGCATCACCGCACATGGCCGCGATCTCAGGAAGATGGGCGATATGGTCGTAATGAGCGTGGGTGATGACGATCGTATCGATATCTGTGGCATACGGCTCCACCGCCATCGGGAGGACGCCGGCATCGATCAGTATGTTTCCGTAAACAAACGAGTTTGCATAGGTCATGCCACCTGTGATCCACCGGACATGCATGCAGACTAATATGGCCTCCGGACAAATGGTTCTTATGCACACCCTTGTTCAAGCGTGCCTGCGCGGGGTTCCTTCCGAGGTAGAGGCGATCGCCCGCGATGAGGATCTCGCTCCTCACGCCGCGGCGCGGACTGTCGCCCGCGGCCGGATCGTCATCCCGGCAAACCCCGTTCGGCCGCACCGCCTCTGCGCCATCGGAGAGGGGTGCAGGGTGCGGGTCAACGTGAACGTCGGAACGTCGGGCGTTCGGTGCGACGAGGATCTCGAGGTTGAGAAGGCAAAGACCGCCCTACGCGAGGGCGCAGACACCCTGATGGACCTCTCGACCGCCGGAGACCTCGCCCGCATCCGCCGCCGGATTCTTGAGCTTGATGCGCCGGTTGGAACCGTCCCGGTCTACGAGGCTGTCCGACGGGCGGGGAGCGCTGCGGACGTCGATGCCGACCTCCTCTTTAACGTCATCCGGGAGCACTGCAAACAGGGCGTCGATTTCCTGACGCTGCACTGCGGTGTTAACCTGGATGCTCTGGCATCGCTCAAGGCCGATCCAAGGGTGATGGGCGTCGTCTCCCGCGGCGGGGCGTTTCACGTGGCGATGATGGCAGCGACCGGTGAGGAAAACCCCCTCTACGCCGAGTATGACTACCTCCTTGAGATCCTGGCGGAGCACGATGTGGTCGCAAGCCTTGGGGACGGTATGCGGCCGGGCGCGCTCGTGGATGCCGGGCGCCTGGCGAAGTCGACCGAGTACCTGACGCTTGGACACCTTGCAAAACGGGCGCTCGCTGCCGGGGTACAACGGATGATCGAGGGGCCGGGGCATATCCCGGCCGATCAGATCGGCTGCAACGTCAGGATGCTCAAAGAACTGACCGACAGTGCCCCGCTCTACCTGCTCGGGCCGCTCGTGACTGACGTAGCACCGGGCTACGACCACCTGGTCGGGGCGATCGGCGGCGTGATCGCCTGCATGAACGGCGCCGATTTCCTCTGCATGGTCTCGCCAAGCGAGCACCTGGCGCTGCCGGAGATCCGCGATATCGTGGAGGGGACACGGGCGGCGAGGATCGCGGCACACGTGGGGAGTCTCTCCCGCGCCGCCGCGCGCACAAAGAACCGCGAGATCCGGATGGCAGAGGCGCGGCGGGTGCTCGACTGGGAGAAACAGTTTGAGCTGGCTCTCATACCGGATGAGGCCCGCCGAATCCGCGAGCGGGACAGCGGGCTTGAGACCTGCTCTATGTGCGGCGACCTCTGCGCCGTGAAGATGATGCGGGAGATCCTCCCTCTACCGGAAGAGCATCTGGAACCATAGAGGTCAGGAACGTTCCGGGGGGGCTCTGGCCCGGGATAGCCCCAACCCCCACCGGGGAGTTTCAGAGATGGCTGCAGGAAAGGTCAGTGGGTCTCCCGGTAGTACTCCCACTCATCGATCTCGGTGCCGTTCTCGAAGATGCAGACACCGTACTCGCTGCCGTCTGGGTTCTTCCGGATCTCGTATGTGTGCCCCTGCTCCACACACCAGACAGCGGCAGGGTTTGCGACACCGGCGTTCCCGCCGCATTTGGCGCACGCCCAGGGGATGTCGATTATCTCAAGCGGCGTCCCCCACTGTTGAATCGTCGCGGTGTCCCTCTTCACCTCTCCGACGAAGGTGAGGCGCATCCCGTCAACCCGGTAGGTCTCGTTCAGGTTGAGCGGCAGGTAGCGGCCACCCTTGTCGGCGACTATACCGTAGAACCCGCCCTCAAGGTCGATGTAGGTCACTGTCCCCGTGCCCGTAACCACCTGCCGGGAGCCATCATCGGTCTTCTCGATCTCGATAAGGTCCACAGGTGTTCCCCACTGCTGGATCGTTGCGGTATCGTTCACAACATCG
>JALHIW010000002.1:85053-105303 GCA_022837745.1 Methanomicrobiaceae archaeon
CTCGTAATCCGCCGGAAGATCGAGCGGAAGGTAACGTTCACCATCGTCGGTAACTATACCGTAGAACCCGCCCTCAAGGTCGATGAAGACGACCGTGCCATTGCCAGAGAGACGACCATCCACCGTCTCATCACCCCCGGTAGCCATGCACCCGCAGGCCAGGATGGCCCCAAACAGGGTGACCAGAACAACCAGGTATCCTGTACTTGATCCCGTCATAGGCATCAACAGGGATCCATTCTACCGCTCCCGGTAAGTAGGTTGCCTTAACTACGAAGAAATTCGAACCTATTCACCAGGAGGGGCGTGATGAAGAGGTTCCAGGATTTTGTGGCCCGGCGGGTCTCACCGCCCCCCGACACCGCCGCCACCAAAACCGCCGCCACCGCCGAAAGACCCGCCACCAGCACCGGCCACGCCGCTGCCACCGCCTGATGGCGGGGAGAAGAGGAGTATAGGGGAAAAGATCACCGGCATGCTCGAGTAGAGCGGCACCCCCGCGTCCGGGAGGTTCACATTCAGACTCTTCATCGCCGCTTCGACCTTATCCCCGAGACCGAGCGCTGTCCCGTAGACAAGCCACTCCCCCCACATGGAGAGATCCTCCGGCGAGTAATCCCTGATCAGGGCAAGATCGGAGAGGAACCTGGCAAACGCGTCCCACTCGAGTTTTTCCCGGTAACTCTCGCCCTTCCAGAACCCAAACAGTGTCGAGGGGAAGAGGGCCGCAATACCGACCTGGATTGCGGCTATGAGAGAGAGGACAGCGGCGGGCACCAGGAGATAGGCCGCGCCAGGTGCAACGAGAAGCAGGAGGATGGACAAACCACAGGGGATGGCCCCGAGGAAAGCGAGCGGCAGGATCAGCGTCCTGCCGTCCTTGATGTAGCGATAGGCAAACGAGGTATCCACATCGCGTGTGAGCGCCGCAAGCGACTGCTGGTACTGCACGATCCGGTGCTGGTAACCCGGACTCCGCCTGGCGGTCCTGGCGAGATCCTCAAGATCGGCGGTGTCCACAACATGGTCATCGGCGAGATTTGCAAGGAAGTTTAAAACCCGCTGCTCGTATGGGTCGGTGGACTCAGTCGAGAGTATCCGGACCGTAACCCCTTTGCCCTCAGGTTTTTCGGTCACCAGGATCTTCTTCTGCCGGTGAAGGTCAAGGAGCGTCGCGTAGAACCCGTCCTCATCGAAATCAAGTGCGTCCCCCTTGAACAGGAGGTTCACCTGCCAGGGCTTTAGCGCGGTGTTCGGCGTGAAACTGAGGTATTCAGGGACAGTGAAGGACTTCTCCCTGCCGTAGCGGAGGTAGACACCAAGGAAGATGAACGGCATAAGGAGCACGAGAACGTTTCCAAGAACGTGGAGGACACCCGCCGCACCATACAGTATCGGCGGCCATCGGTTGGCGTCGGCCGCCTGTTGCCGGACGTCACTGACATATGTCGGGAAACAGCTGATCCCCTCCATGAAAGCCGGATCGAGTATCATCTCGATGTTCATGGCATCGTTCTCTGGAGCGTTTCCCGTTATGACCACAGCCTCTCCCGTCCGCTCGACCGCGAGGGTCGGGGGATGGGTGTAGACCTCCTCGATCATACCGGCAAACGGCAGCGTGACCCGGATATCCCGGAATGGGACATGCTCATCCAGAAGTTTCAGGTTCAGGTGAGCCCATTCCCTGTCATATTCGACCGGCGGCCGGAGAACGTAACGATACTCCACTGTGTAGGTGCCGGGGGCGAAGTAATCCGGGTTAAAGATGCCGACCTCGTTATCGAGTGCAAGGTTCTGGATCGTCCCGACCTCATCAGAACCGGCCGTCCCTGCGACAGTCCTTACCTCGCCCCTGTAATCCCTGACATACCCGATGGTTCCGGCAGGGGAGGTCATCCCGGAAAATTCGATATGCGGCCGGTCGATGGCATGAAAGGAGAGCGGTGCATCCCAGTAGCGGAAGAGCATCCGGTACTCCCCCGGCGCGCTGACATCGTAGGTGTAGCGCTCGATTAGTGTTCCGTTCTCATAGAAGACAGCATCGTAGTGCTCGACCTCGAGGCCGCCCGCAAAGAATCCGGGGAGGGCGTTTGCTCCGGCAACCGCCATGACCCCTATGAGCAGGGTGAGGGCGGTCAGGGTGAGTATCTGCTGTCGTTCGGTCATCCGCATGGTCTTATCCGGATCAGAACGCTATCGTCGGAACCCTTTCGGTCTCCTCGCCAAACTCCAGGTACTCAATCTTCGTGAAGCCCATCATCCTAGCGATAAGGTTCGAGGGGATCGTATCGATCATTGTGTTGTACTGCTGGGCGATGTTGTTGTAGGTGTAACGGTGCCGCGCGATCTCGTTCTCGACCTCTTTAACCGCGCCCATAAGGTCATTCACCGTCTGCGAGGTCTTAAGGTCAGGATAGTTCTCCGCGACGGCGATAAGCCGTCCCAGCACCGAGCGAGACTCCCGCTCAAGTTCGCTCAAATCCGCAGGTCCGGCGCTGCCGATACGCGCCCGCATCCCGGTCACCCCGGTCAGGGTCTCCTTCTCGAACGCCGCATAACTCTTTACAGCGCCGAGGAGCTGCTCGATCATGTCAAGCCGCTTCTTCATCGCGACCTTTACCTGCCCTATCGTCGCCTCAGCAGAATTTTTCAAGGAGAAGAACCGGTTGTAGGCGCTGATCGAGAATGCCGCCACACCGATGACGACCAGCACCACCACGACAATGAGGATTATGGAGATGATATCCAAACTTTGCCACCAATAAACTGTGTGCCCTGCAGCGTATTAAGACCTAACCATTAATATCGCACAAATACGCAGTAGACGGCCTTTGCGTGGGAGATGGGGCAGGGTCAGGCGCATGAAGCATGCTCCTGGTCATCCGGGTCTTCTGCGATCTCCTCGCCGGAACTCACCATCGCCACGACCCTGCCATCCGTGTCACGGAGGAGGGCGTTGTGCCAGATGACCTGCCTTTCCCGGCCATCGCGGGTGACTACCGGGCTCTTCTCAGAATGGGGCGGCTCTACCCCCCCGGCCACCAGCCGCTGAAAGTTCCGCTGGAGCCTCTCGCGCAGACGCTCCGGAACGACCGTCATAAACCAGTTCTTACCTGTGAGTTCCCCCTCGGCATAGCCCAGGATCTCGTTTCCCTTCCGGTTGACTAGATCGATTGTGCCATTCGCCCCGATCACCGCGATCATAACACCCGCAGCCTCAAGGTAGCCCTTGGCCCGGTCGCGCTCGGCGACAAGGCGGTTCTCGGCGGATACGCGATCGGTGATATCCTCGGCGATCCCGAGAACGTATTTAAGGACACCCCGCGAGTTGTAGATCGGGATCTTCTTCAGCATGAGTGTCCGGCCACCGGAGAGAGAGACCCTCGCCTCCACGGGCGCAGAACGCCCGGCGATACCGCGGTCACCGTCGGCGAAGAACGTTGCCATTTCCTGCGGAAAGATCTCATCCGCCCGTTTTCCGGCCATCTCCTCCCGTGTAACCCCAAGAAAGATCTCGGCGGCTTTGTTCGCGAAGACGAACATGTCCCTCTCGATCTCCCGGACAAAGACCATGCTCGGGATGTTGTTGACCACGGAGTAGAGGAACGACTTCCACTGCGCTACCCTTTTTAAGGCACGCGCCCGGTCGGTTACGTCGCGACAGACCATCCGGTAACCGGTGAAGTCCCCGATCATATCGTAGATCGGTGTCCCGCTCACCTCGAGAATTACGGGGCTCCCGTCACGATGGAGCATCGTCCACTCAAAGAGGACACGCGGCCTCGGATCGGCGAAGAGAGCATCAAACTGCTCTCTTACTTTTCCGGCATCCGCCGGGGGCATGAAATCGAATGGCGTCTTCTGGAGCATCTCTTCCGGGGTGTAGCCAAGGATCTCCATGCTTTTTGGGCTGACGTAAGAGAAGGTGGAGTCCCCTTCAACGTTCAGTATCAGGTCGCTGATGTTCTCGACCAGGCTCCGGAAGAGCGACTCGCTCTCGCGCAGCGCTTCCTCGGCACGCCGCGCCTCGGTGATGTTCTCAAGGATGATGGTGACACCGGGCGTGCCGTCGTTGAAGACTGTGGGCAGGAACTTGACCCGGAAGAAGAGTTCATCGCTGTGCCGGAGGAAGCGAAGCTCCTCCGCGGCCTCACGGCCGTTCAGGGCGTCGGTGATCCGGCTCCGTATCAGCGGGTGGTCAAACGCGGCAAGCGGTGACGTCTCAATGGATTTCCCTATGACATCATCCCGTTCTCTCCCGGCAAATGCACATATGGCATCGTTTGCCTGGACAATCCTGCGATCCCGGTCGAGCACCAGCACGAGATCGGAGGAGAAGTTGAGCATGGCGGCTATGGGAACCCGCTGCGAGGGATAAAAAACCTTGGCCTTACCGTATGTCTTCATCTCCACCTGCCCGGCCACCAGGAGGACGTCGAGGTAGCGGGAGACGGTGTTCCGGTTGATCCCCACAGCTGCTGCGAGGTCTGAGACGGACATCCCGCGAGGTTGCTCTTTGAGAGCAGCAAGCAGGAGAGAGAGTGGATCGGTGGTGGAGCCCATGCGCAGAGGAGTGTTTATCGGCCGGAGTTATAGTACTTTATGCTTTTTGCCATTCAACGGTGCCAGTATACAACGCAAGACCATAATGCATGGCAATGAACAAAAACTTTATTACTTAACCTGATCAACTCATGATCCCCGGGGTCGGAAAAAGGGGAATCTCTCCGACAGGCACCGGATCATGTGGGCACAGGTGATCCGGTCTGGCCGGGAACGGTGAACGGAAACCTTCACCACGCTGACTGTATCAAAAATCGGGTGTACCTGGCTTTCAGGTACATCAGGGCACACCTCTCTGAACACTACCTCCGATGGATGCCCTGCGGCGCCGGGGCGGGCGGCACAACCGTCTCCGGGCCACGTGCAGGCATCGCATGGTTATCACACACCCTCAAATATTCCTTTTTGCCCATGACTCATGGTGCGCCTGCGCCTGAGAGAAGTGACCCCAGCGTCCGGGGAAGGTCCTCTTTTGCCGTTACCACGTCTGCGGACTCTTCGAGCATGAGGTTGACACGTTCGTGGTATCCAGCGATACGAAAGTCGGTGCGGAGCGCGACGAGAGGTTTGCCAAGAGCGTAAGCATACCCCATCTCCCAGGATGTGCCTGAGTCTGCATCCGCACCGTCGATGACCGCAACGACTATGTCGGCGTCGCGGAGCGCCGCAAGATGCTTTGAGAATATGGTCCTGTGCTCGTCCCGGCACCGGGTGTGGCTGGTATCCCCCACCTCCTGGGGGAGGTAGACATCGAAGAAGTGCGCCTCGAGGAGATCACGGAGCATCAGGTTGTAGGCCCGCTCCGCTTCCGAGAAGAGCGGCGCGGCAAGGTAGACGCGGTAGCGCGCAAACTCCCTGACGTCGATCGTCCGGATATCCGGGAACCTGGCAATAAACGCTCCGCGCCCTGGCTCTTTTTCGGAGGAGCGGTAGGTCGTATTGACCCCGCAGGCCGGGGAGGAGTCCACCCCCACTATCGCGAGCGGCGGCTCACCCCGCTCCCTGATCGCGTTACGAACACCAGCCTCAAGCGCATCCAGGAGCGCTGAAAACTCATTGGCTGCGAGCCGCTCCATGAAAGAGCCCGGTTCCCGGTCGGCGCCAAGGTAGATCGTCTCCGGGCAGGGGAGCGGGACCATCTCGATCGAGAAACGCCGGCAGCGCTCGATGGCACGGAGGAAGGAGCGAACGTCCTCCGCGGTCGTTATCCCGTGGGCACGGCAGGAGGGATCGAGGATGCAGGGAGCGGCAAGCACGTACATTGATACTACCTGGGCGGCCTACCATAACAAGACAGATGATACCGCTCTACATCTACCGGGACAATACCTGCGACCCGGCGAAGTGCACGGCAAAGAAACTCGCAAGGCGCGGACTTGCCCGTATCGTCCCGGCAATCGCAAAGATCCCGCGTTCGACCATCCTCCTCGACCCTACCGCCGAGAGGGCGCTCTCCCCCGCCGACCGTAACCTCCCCTCGATAACAGCGCTAGACTGCTCCTGGGAGGTTCTCGATACAGGAGTCGTCGCCTCGTGGCGCAACCGCCGGGCACTGCCGTTCCTGGTGGCCGCAAACCCGGTGAACTTCGGCCGACCGTTCAGGCTGACAACGGTGGAAGCGATGGCAGCAGCGCTCTACATCCTGGGGGAGAAGGAACATGCAAAAACCATTCTTGCGCCGTTTGGGTGGGGGCTCCGGTTCCTTGAGGTGAACGCCGAACCCCTGGAAGACTACGCAGGAGCAAAGGACAGCGCCGAGGTGGTCGCCCTCCAGGCGCTCTACATGTGAGATGCCTCCTGCGGCCTTCGGATGAGTCAACACCTCATACATCGCTAAAACCTTTCATCCGCTCACCGGAAAAGCGAAATGCAATTTTGAAACGTCGCCGTCTTCCCCAAACAGCATCTTTTTATATATTCAACCATGATCTCGCAGACAGAGACAAGGAGGTTATCAGAAGATGGATACCGAAAGAGAGAGGGTTCTCCTGGCTGCAGCCCATGCTGCAACCTATAAGCCTGACTACATGACCGTCGACAAGCTGGAGGCGGCGAGTCGGGGGCACGGGGCGCTTGTAATCCCGGCATTTGCCGCGGCAAACTCACTGGCAGAGGATATCTTCTGCAATACCGGCGCGCCTGAGATGCGCCTCGTGAACATGACGCTGATCGATGCCTCCGCCCCCTACCTGCCGCTCGATGCGATCATCGCTAAAGCGGTTGGCGAGGCGAAGCGGGGCGGGGCAGAACCGGCAAACGCGGCTCTGATTGTGGCAACGCTCGCCTACTTCTCCGGGAGCTGCGCCCGGGCAGGCGTGCCGCTCGGGAACCGGAAACTTGGCGCCATTGCCAGGATACATGCTGGTGCAGACAGGACGAGCGCAATCGCCCTGACGACGAACAAGTTCACTCACCGCGTCCCCGCGTTTCCCGCATACCTCGCGATCTACCAGGCCCTGATGGATAAACGCCTTACCCGCCTCGACGGCGCTGTCCTGCCGCCGTTCGTCGCCGGCGGGGGTGTCATGGGCCACGCCTCGCTCGGCGAGGACTACAACATCCCGGAACTCGCCAGAAACGCCGCGAAGATCGGGACCGAAGCGATGATGCGGAGCATGGAGGGTGCCGGAACAACGCCATACCCCCTCTGGCCAGCGCTGATCGCCGCGGCGGTGACGATGGAACTTGTCCACCCGGACGCCCTCCTGGGTGAGGAGTTCGGGAAGTTCGGGGAGATTGACTCTGCATACCTGGCCGGAAAAGGGGCCGTCGAAGCGGCGAAACTCCCGGAGAAGCTCCACATGCGCGGAACCGGAGAAGAGTATGACACCGCCCGGATCATCGGCGATTTCGGGCTGATCTTAAAAGACGTCGGCGGCCCCTCGGTGATCGGGTCGATGGTGGTGAACGAACTCTTCGCAGGGTTCCAGGAGTCCGCCGTCATAGGCGCCGGGTTCTCCGGCGGCCCGGTAAACGTCCCGCTTGGCCACCTCGCCGGCGACATCCTTCCGGCGCTGCGGTTGCTCTTTTCGAACGGCGGCGATGTCGAGGCAACCGCCGGGGCGATCCGGGACTACAAGATGCAGTCCTTCATCGACCCCGAACTCGCCCTCTGTGCCTTAAACACGATCACCCGCAAGGCGGAGGTCGTGAACAGGGGATCGGTAACGGAGGCCTGCATTCGCGCGAGCGAGGCTGTGCGTGACCGTGCGATCTACCGGCGGGCGGCGAAGGTCTACGAAATGCTCAAAGCGGGAAGGTCGCTGGAGGAGGCGGCAGCAGCCCTCGACGAGGAGCGCAGGGCTCTCGTTGAGAAACGTGGCTCCGCAGCCCTCTCAGGGTTCACGGGGAAGGAGATCAGGTTCCGGTTCACGGAAATCGCGCCCCATGCACGGAGAACAGACCCCTTTACTGCAAAATACTGGGGTTTTGACCCGAAGATCTCTTATGACATAAGTATCGACGGGAAAGACTACCATATCGAGAACCTCACCGCCAGGGTGGTCCCGGAGTATGCGCTCCAGGGGAAAGGAAGGGAGAACCCCGATATGGGCACTGCCATCTTCGTTGGCGCTGTCCTGACACAGGAGATGCAGTACATCGGGCACACCATCATCAACATGGTCGTTCCCGCCGCGGTAGCGGCAGCGCTCGGGACCGAGCCTGCGGATGCGGCGAAGAAGGCTGCAAAGGGCGCATACCTGACGAACGCCATCGCCGGAGGCCTGAAAGTGGCAGAAGAGGTCGCTAAACTCGCACGGGAGATCTCTACAGGCCTCAACGAAGCGTCAACCGAAACATCTTGAAGGATCGGCGGGGCATGAAAATCCTCGTCATCGACCCGATGGCTGCAGGGGTTGCAGGGTATATGCTCCCTGCGGCCCTCATCAACCTGCTTGGTGACCCATCGGCTCTCGACCCGCTTGCGGATGCCATCCCTGATCTGGGGCTCTGCCGCCACTTTGGTTACAGCGCCGAGACACTGGATATCAGCGGTACCAGAGCAACCCGGCTCGTGGTCGAGGTTGAAGGGGAGAGAACAGGAGAACTCCCGGAGGTGGCGGCCGCTGCCGCCAGTGCAGCAGGCCTCTCACAGGCCGCTTATTCCAGAGCGCTCGCGATCATTGGCGACCTCGGTCAGTCCGGGCATCCGCCGGTGGCGACGGTCTTTTCCGTCATCGGGACGCTGCTCCTCCTCGATAGAGCGGCGTTTTTCGAGGGAGCAATAGTCGCGACGCCGCCGGTAGTTGGTTGCGGGGTGATCGAAACAGATTACGGCAAGATCCCGGCGCCTTCGCCTGCCACCCTCGATATCCTGACACGGCACCGGTTCCCCTTCACCTCCGCCCCCATCAATATGGAGATGACAACCCCAACAGGGGCGGCGCTGCTCACCGGTCTTGCGGAGCGCGCGCTACAGCAATACCCGACCATGGTTCCCGTCAGGGTCGGCCACGGCAGCGGCGGCCGCGATATTCCTGGACGGCCCGACCTGCTCAGGGTTGTGGAGGGAGAGAGCCTCCCCGCCGGGGAGGAGCGCATGATCATTCTTGAGACCAACCTCGACGACACCTCGGGGGAGGTGATCGGCTACGCGATCGAGCGCCTCTTTGCGGAAGGGGCGGTGGATGTCTTTGTCACCCCGGCGCTCGGGAAGAAGAACCGGCCTGTCAGTGTCATTTCTGTGATGGCAACGGCAGGGGAGGAGGATAACCTGATCAGGGTTCTAATGGAGGAGACCGGTAGTCTGGGGGTGCGGGTGTATGAGTTCCGGAAGGTTGTGGCCGCCCGTAAGAAGGAGACAATGCTAATCCGGGTCGGTGAAAGGGAGCGTTCCGTCCGGGTAAAGACCTCGACCATAGATGGCCGCCTTATCGCCCAGAAACCCGAATACGAAGATCTCGCGGCAATCGCACGCGAAGAGGGGATCCCTCTCCGATTTGTGGATGAAGAGGCCAGACTGCGCTTATCGGAACGAAGAAGAGAGGGCTCCAACCTCAGAGGGGGTGCAGGGGGTGGATGCCCACCCGACCGCCCAAACGCGGCGAACTCCGCACGCGACGAGTGAATACCGGCACGTCCCCCCGGGACGTGCGCCACTCGCATCTACAGTTCTCTCATGTCACCGGGGTATTAGTTCCCCACGTAATTAGATGATCAACGCGATATTTATACGATCCTATTTCATATTCCCAATCAAACACCCTTTTCCACATCAATCCGCTGCATCCGGCCTCAAAGGATCTTCGCATAACCACCTGCCCGGGGAGGCTGATGATCTATGCAGACCCCCACGATGCATCTTTTATATAGTGCGCACAAAACAAGAGAACTGTATGCATCGGCGCTACAACGTCCTGCTCCTGATCCTCCTGGCAGTCGCCACCATCGCCAGCGGGTGCATGACTCCGGATGAGGAGAGCGCGGAGATGCAACCCGCCCCACTCACAACCGCTACTACCCCGGGTGAGATGCAGGCAGCTGGAGGGCAGCTCCCGGCACCAACACCTCCCGTGCCCACCCGCGGGGAGGAAGTCCCGCGGAGCCTGGGATTCGTTGACCCCGCGACGTACCGCATCCCAACCCCGACACCCATGCCAACGATGATGAGACCGCCAGAAGATGTCCGCGTCTCCGAGAAGATGGTTGAGTATGCGGTGGTATCATGCGATTACCCACCCAGACTTCTCGCCACCGAGGTCTACCACATCCCCTTCCCCTACTGGGCGGTCGAGATCAGCGCAACGCCGATGAACGAATACCCCTGGCTCAAGATTGAGATAAGGGATGCAAACGATCCAAACAGGGTGGTTGAGGAGATCCGCTACTCAAAGGGCGAACTTCTCTCGAGCATCTACGTTGATAACAATGCCACGGAGGATGATGAAGCAAGAAAGGCAGAGATACTAACCATCCGGGAAGGGTATGACGACTACTACTTCATAATCCGCTCGGAGTCGCTGAAGACCCTCGATATCAGGATCCTCGTCCCCGAGAAGTACCTGGTCTAGGCGGGAGCGACCTCTCCTCCTCCTTCCTCTGCTGCACGGAGTACTTCCTCGTAGTCCCCGATCGCGGCAATGTACTCCCGCCACGCCTCATCGGCACGGGCGAGGTTCTGTTCTGCGGCGGCGTAATCGCGCATATCGTAGGCAGTCGCCGCAGATAGCCAGAAGGTGAACGCACGGTTGAGGTTGTCGAGCGCCCGCAGGTAGGCGGCCTGCGCCTCGAAATAGGCTTCCGGGACGGTATCGGCCGCGATGATCTGGCGGTGGTAGGCTGTCACCGCCCTCCCGTAGTCCGCGATGGCCGCAAACTCCCGCACGTAGGCATCGCATTCGGCAAGCGAGAGATCGTCTGTAGGGGTGCTCATGTGCTTGATGATCTTCGCAGAGACCTGGCCGAGATCGGCCTCAGACGCCGCGATGTGGTCGCGGAACACCTCGACCTGCCTCTCTTCGGTGTAATTCACAAACAGCGTCCAGCCTAAAACCAGCAGCAGCATCACGGCAATCACAACCCCGACAGCAAGGAGCGCCTTCTTCCGGTCAGCGGCGATCTTCGGGATCTTCATGCGGGGGGGCGCAGGTAGAGCCAGGTCCATTCTGCCTCACGCTCCCCCTGATGCCGCCGGTAGCCGGGCCTGGCGGATGCGGTACTCCTCCGGCAGGGGGAGATAGCGGAGCGGGATGATCTCGGGAGTCTCCGATCTCACGCTCGGGATAGGGATATCCCGGGTATTACCGATCGGATAGGGTCTCCCGATGACCGCCGTGGTGTATTCCGAGACATTCTCCCACTCAAAATCCGTCCCCTCAACGTAGTAGTAATGCTTCCCCTCATACTCAAAGTACCTCGGCGAGTAAGCCGCGTAGTAGGGGTTGAACTCGTTCATCCGGATACCGAGGGCCATATGATCGGAGTATCTCAGCAGAACCGTATCGTAGCCCAGGGCGTCGAGGAGCCCTCCCATCAGTATGGCCGCGTCCTCGCAGTCCCCTCTCCCATCGACAAGCATCTCAGCGGGGTATTTGGGATACTCAACACCGCCCTTTACGTATATGGCATGCGGCGGGAGGGTGCCCTCGATGTAGCAGGCCGTGTTGTCGTCCGTATCGTAGGGGATCTGCTGGACAAAGAAGACAAGGTTCATCAGCCGCAGGTAGGCCTCCTCCGGATTTCCGGTCGGTGGCACGATACGCCGGGCAAGGTCCTCCAGGATCGGTCTGTCAGCGTCGGCCAGGGCATACCGCCCCCAGATGTGATAATCGCTGAGCCGCGGCGTCTCCCGCTGTTCCTGGAACAGCGCCTCCGGGATCCTGACCACCGTCGTATGGACTCCGCCATCGATCGCCGTCCACCTAAAATTCCGCGTGTAAGCCGGACCGTCACCCGGATACGGTGTCGGTGTCGCTGCCGGTTCAGGAGGAGCATAGACCGGCGGGTTTCGAACCACCACCGGTTCGGAACCAGCGGTGAGCGGTTCGCCGAGTAGCGCGGGTTTCACTACAAACGCGGCGACCAGGATTATGATCGCACCCGCAAGAACCGGAACAATGTCCTTCCACTCCATACCCCAGACCCCGGACAGGCGGCCCTCCGGTAGTGATTGTTTATAGCCGGGGTGTAGAAAACGTTAACCCCGGCAGGGCCGAGGCATTGACCATCAGAATGGTTCGATGCTGTTGTAGATCCGGGAGGCAACGCACCCGCCTGATCCCCACGATATCTCTTTAAATGGCCCCCTTTCACGTGCATCCCGATGGCGAAGACGCTTTCTCTGCCGCTGTGCGTCGCCGACTCCAGATCACTTCTTTTCAGGTGCCGGACCCGGCGGACATACCCCTTCAAGCCCTGCCATCTGCTCCCGCGGCCCGACCGCAAACCTGCAGACGGTGGGGTAGTACCTGGTGACGTACTCCTTGAGCATCCGGAGGGCGCAGTACTGTGGGGCGATGCTCTTCATAGACTCCTTCATCATCTGGACCCACCTGTGCGGCACGTCGTCCATCGTCCGCGAGTAGTAAAGCGGGGCGATCTCGTTCTCGATCAGGTCATAGATCGTCGCCGCGTCCTCCCTGTAACCCCCCCGACTCTCAAAAGCCCAACCGTTCCAGCCGTTGTAGCCCTCAACCCACCAGCCATCCAGAACCGAGAGGTTCAGCACTCCGTTCATCCCCGCCTTCATACCGCTCGTGCCGCACGCCTCCATGGGTGGAATGGGTGTGTTCAACCAGACGTCTACACCCTGAACCAGGTAACGTGCAACCTGCTCGTCGTAATCCTCAACGAACGCTATCCTGCCGCCGAACCGTGGATCCTGGGAATACTGGTAGATCTTCTGGAGGATCCGTTTGCCCTGCTCGTCGGCAGGGTGGGCCTTCCCGGCAAAGATGAACTGCACCGGCCTCCAGCGATTGTTCACGATCCGCTCAAGCCGCTCAGGATCCATGAAGATGAGATCCGCACGTTTGTACTCGGCGAACCGGCGAGCGAACCCGATCGTCAGCGCTGCGGTGTCGAGCATGAGCCCCTCAGCCGTGAGGTTCGCGGGTTCGTCGCGATGGCCCGCCCACTTGAGGCGTTTCCGCTCTCTTATACGGGCAAAGAGTTTCATCTTCAGCCACTGGTGCTCACGCCAGAGGTCATCATCCGGGATCTCGTCTACCACCTCCCAGATGATCGGGTTGTCGTAATTCTCCCGCCAGTCAGGGTAGACTGGATCCACATACTGATCAAATAGCGATTCGATCCGGTGGTTCAGCCAGGTCGGGAGGTGAACGCCGTTCGTGATATAGTCGATCGGCACTTCATCTACCGGCAGATCCGGCCAGAGAGGCTGCCACATCTCCCTTGCAACCTGGCCGTGACGCCTGGAGACGGCGTTGTGGAACCGGCTCATCCGGAGAGCAAACGCCGTCATGTTGAAACCTGCTCCTGGACGGCACGGATCCTCCCCTAACGCCATGAAATCGTTCCAGGATAGTCCAAGCGACTCAGAATACCCGCGGAAATACTTCGCCATCAGGTCTTCTGGAAAGACGTCGTGGGCAGCGGCGACAGGGGTATGGGTCGTGAAGAGGGAGGTGTTCCGGACCTGCTCACGTGCCTCTTCAAACGACATCCCCGCCTCGAGCCGCTCCCGGAGCCGTTCGAGGAGGGCGAATGCGGAGTGCCCCTCGTTTAAGTGCATCGCCGAGTACTCCGCGCCAAGCGTGTGGAGGACCTTGCGCCCACCGAGTCCGAGCACCAGTTCCTGCCGGAGGCGTTGCTCCAGATCGCTGGTATAAAGCCTGGATGATATGCTACGGTTCTCAGGCGGGTTCTTATCGATATGGGTGTCGAGGAGGTAGAGGGGGACACGCCCCACCTGCACTTTCCAGACGGCAACGTAGATCGGCGGATCAACCAGGGGAACCTGCACCACAACCTGTTTGCCATCATCGTCCAGCACCCGGAGAACGGGGGCGGCATCACGGTCCAGGATCTCGGCGACGTTCCTCTGCCAGCCGTCCGCCTCGATGTGCTGATGGAGATACCCCTCGGCATACATAAACCCTGCAGATACCGTCGGGACGCCGAGGTCACTCGACGCCTTTATGTGGTCTCCCGCCAGGATCCCGAGCCCTCCCGCATAGAACGGGAGCGACTGATGCAGTCCGAACTCGCTTGAGAGGTAGGCGATCGTGAGGGGCTCCCGCACAGGGTAGTGCTGTGCAAACCAGCTCGTTCCCGGCATCATGTACTCCCGAAACCGGTTCATTATGATATCGTAGCGGCGGAGGAATTCAGGTGTCGCCGCCGCCCGCTCAAGGAAACTCGGCGGGGTATCCAGGAGCATCCTGACGGGGTTGTGACGGCTCATCTTCCATTCCGCCCGGTTCAGCATCTTGAATAGCACGCTTGCCGAGGAGTGCCAGCTCCACCATAGGTTGTAGGCGAGGTCGACAAGACCGAAGATCCGCTCCGGGACGTGAGCGAACCGGTCATAGGGTATCTCCGTCTTCATCTCGTGAGGCATTGAGTGTTGCACCACATAAGGTCTTCTGTCGGGAGGGGCCGGCGCGCACGGATAAAGAGCCTGTAAAAACCCTCTGCTTATGACATGCCTGGCACGAGTGGCCCCATCAGATGGTAAGGGTACGGGAAGTGATTATAGATACCTCCAGCCGACACTCTTTAACTGAATGGTCAGGTGGTGCACAAATTGGGCGTGCGGCATATGATCGAGGCAGAGAACCTCACCAAGGATTACGGCAACGTCGTCGCTGTGAACAGTGTCTCGCTCTCCGTTGAGGAAGGGGAACTCTTCGGGCTTCTCGGGCCGAACGGCTCGGGGAAGACAACGATGATCCGGATGCTCACCGGGCAGGTAAGGCCGACGTCCGGTTCGGCCAGGGTTATGGGGATAGATGTGACGAAAGACCCGATCGGGGTCAGGAGACTGGTTGGGATCATCCCGGAGCAGGAGACACCGCCAAGTTTCCTCACCGCGGAGGAGTACCTCCATTTTGTGGCCCGCATCCGCAACCTGGATTCGATCGAGGAGAGGTGTGATCGCTGGTTTGACCTGCTGGAGTTCGGGGACAAGCGGGACGTCCTGTGCAAGGACCTATCCCGGGGAACCCGGCAGAAACTGATGTTTGCGCAGGCCTTCCTCCACGAACCGCCGCTCGCCCTCATCGACGAACCTCTGATCAACCTTGACCCCATCATGCAGAGGACGGTAAAGGATTTCCTGCAGCGTTACGTCAGGAACGGCGGGACGATCTTCTTCTCCACCCATATCCTCGAGATCGCCGAAGAGATCTGCGACCGGGTCGGGATCATACACAACGGCAGGCTCCTCCACACCGGTCGTGTCGACGAAATCACGGCATCGGGCGGCAGGAGCCTGGAAGATTTCTTCCTCGAACTGGTTCTGGGTGGTGCCGGTGCCTGAACTCTTTGTCGCGATGATGAAGGAAGAGTGGCGGATCCACTCGACGATATTCGGGAACCTGGGGTTTGCGCTCTTTCCGGCGGTGATCGCGGTCTTTGCATTCCTGGGATCGCTCACCCTCCCGATCTTTGCAGACGTTCTCCCATATGACATTGTCGCGCTCCTTGCGCACATCATCTTCCTGCTCATGGGTGTGATGGTGGGTTCGTTTAGCCTCATGAGCCGGGAGTTCATGAACCGCAGGTTCGGGCAGGCCAGTCTGGTCGCCTACGCATCCCGGAGCCTGCCGGTCTCGGAGAGACGGATATTCGCCGCTTTCCTGGCAAAAGACACGTTATACTACATCCTGCTCTATGTCCTTCCGTTCTCGATCGGGTTCGCCGCAGCGACACCGTTCATCTCGCTCGACCCGGGCTACGCTCTCCTGGCATTTATATCGCTCACGCTCGCCTTCCTCCTCGGTCTTGCCCTCGTCTGCTTCCTCTCGACGCTCTACGCACACTCTGTTGCGCTTCTGGCCGGAACGGTGGCGGTGCTCGCCGTCGTCGGGTTGGCGGCCTCGCGGTTCGGGGTGCCCCTCCTCCCGCCATACGCCTTCTTCCTCGACCCGGCGCCGGAACCGCTCCTCCTATCTCTGATCCTCATCCTGATTCCGGCAGCCGTATCGGTGCTCTTTGTCACTGTGGAATATCCTGACCGGACAAAACGTTTCAGAAACCGGTTCGAGCCCATGGCCGAACACCTAAACGGCCTGGGAAGCGCGCACTTCATCGCAAAGGACGTCCTCGACCTCATCAGGAGCGAGGGGGGCGTCGGGAAGGTGATCTTCTCGTTCCTCCTCCCGCTCGCCCTGATCTGGGTCTGCCTCCAGGTCCTGATCCGGTTCATTCCGGGGATCGATCCCCTGGTGGTCTTTGCCGTCCTGCTCGGGGTGTTATCGGCCACAATATACAACTGGCTGACCGAGTTTGACTCTTTCACGTCCTACGCCTTCCTGCCGGTGGAGGTCAGCGAGGTGATCGATGCGAAACTGAAGGCCTACGCCCTTGCAAACCTGCTCCCGCTCGCGGTGCTCGTGATCGCAGCGGCGACAACGGAATGGACGGTGGCGTTCTTCCCGGCCCTTGCCACCTTTGTCTCGATCTCGGCGTACACCCTGGCGGTGACGGTCTACCTCTGTGGACTCCACCCGAACGTGATGCTCTACTCTGCGGGGGTCTTTATTCGATACATACTCGCTATAAGCCCGGCACTTCTGCTCCTGATCTTCGCCTCGATCCTCGACGCTTCATACGCGTTTGCAGCCCTCATCCTCATCCCGCCGGTGGCGCTCCTCCTCTCCAGAGCGCGGAAGAAGTGGCAGACATGGGATATGTCGGGAACCTGATAATTTTTCACCCGGGCACGGTGGATGTGCCCGATCTCAGGGAAGGGTTATCCTCCTTGAGGGCGTCACCAGCTGACCCCGGCATCGCGGATCGCCCGTGCGAAACACCCCCGAAGATCCTGGTTCTCACCAGCGCCTGGCTCTCAAGACCATGCTTTCGGAGGAGAGCGAGGAGCACAGGTCCGGGTCGACCGACCTCGCCACCGTTATCTTGAACACCTCAACACCCCCACACCCGCAGTGGTGGGCGGACTTCCGGTATGCATCCCGATGACCCGCAAGAACGGGACCAGGGTCATCCAGCCCTTCGACGGCGCAGAGGTGGGCATAGAACCGCGAGCGCCGGACCCTGATCACGGCGGTGCCCAGCGGTCGCGTTCTGGCCCCCCTCCTGTATACTCATCCCAGTGCGCCTCCATAAACCCCCGGATCCCGCGACCGGGCTTATATGGTGGGTATATCCTCCGATATGCCTCCTCGGCCTCGGCCAGGCTCCCACGGGGCAGGACATCGGTGTATGCCGCCAGGTAGAGGAGCCCGATCGCCGCCGAGCGGGATACCCCGAACCCGCAGTGGACCAGCACCGGCCGCCCTTTAGGAAGGCAACGGTGTATAAAATCCAGCGCGGCATCGATCGCCTCTTTCGGTATATCGGCGGGATCCCGGGAATCGACCAGGTTGAGCATAAGGCGGTTTCCCCGCCGGGCAACCAGGTGTTCCGGGTGGTCTGCCGGCACCGTGCCGAGCGGGGAGTATGTGACCGCCAGGCAGTGGTATGGATTCCGGCAGGCATGCACCACGCACCACGTATCATGGGCCTCCACCACAACCTCGTAATCCTCCTGCGACCCGATGTATAGATTGGGGTAGATCTCAATCATTCTTCTCACCCGGACTCTCAGAGGGCCTCAAGCGCGTATAACGCCGCACCAAAGAGCGGTGCTTTACCGTCGAGTGAGGAGACTGCCAGCCGGGGAAGGGTCAGGTAGCGGTCGATGAACGGCTCCATGTACCTGATAACGATATCGCCGTGATAGCGCGCAAGCGGGCCGTCAAACACGATTATCTCAGGGTTGTAGGCTACGATAACCCCTGAGACCCCACGGGCGTTTACCTTCCCGAGCGCCTCCACGAAGGCAAGGGCAACCGCGTCCTCCTCCCTGGCCGCCTCGAAGATCGCTTGCGTCGAGCAGGTGTCGAAACTCACCTGCCGGAGAGCCGCCGCCTCCTGCCAGGCCGCAAAGAACGCAGGTATGTTCTTTGCGGAGGCGTAAGCCTCCCAGTGGCCGGCAAACCCGCACCCGCAAATAAGGTTGTAGCGTGTATCAACGGGTATATGCCCGATCTCCCCGGCGTTCCCGTCCTTCCCGAGGAGGAGAGAGCCGTTCACCACAGCACCGCCACCTATGCCGGTCGAGAGTGTGATGTAGACAGCGTTCTCGGAACCGAGGGCGGCACCGATCCAGCGTTCGCCCAGGACACCGGCCCGGGCATCGTTGATGAGGAAGACAGGCAGCCCGAACCGCTCCCGGAGCGGCTCGACGATCTCGACGAGAGGGAAGGCGATGTTCGGCGAGTTGATGACACACCCGCGACCCAGGTCCAGCGGGCCTACCGACGCAACACCTATGGCCAGAGCATCCTTCCCCTCCGGCAACGTGAGGAGAGTCTCAACCCGCGCCATGATCGCATCGGTGATCATCTCACCTGAACGCCCGGCTCCCGGCGTCGGAACTATTTCGTGGGCGAGAATATTCGCATCGGAATCCACCAGGGCAGCGCGCAGGTTGGTTCCGCCGAGGTCAACGGCAATCACAGTCGTCACGGGGGCATTCAACTCCTCTCGGTGAGTGTGCTACTCTTCTCGGAATATGCGAACAACCGGCATAAACCTTACTTCTGGCCCGCTGAATATGATTTGAGGCGTTCGAGACGGCCCGGCAGCGGCGGGGGGGTGGGATGGATACCCTTTCCGTCAGGCTCTTAACCCTGCAAAGAGACCATTCGAGATGGAGATACCCAATGGCACGAAGAGACGTAACACTGGATGAGGCAAGGGAGATGGGGGAGAAACTCGGCATCACGTGGGATGAGTTCGATCTCGAGGAGTTCCGGCGGGGAATGGTAGTCGAACTCGAGCACGGGCTTCGGGATCCGGTGACAAACGTCACCGATGACGACCTCCTCATGACAGCAAAGATCGCGCTTGCGCACTTAAACGAGTTCCCGGACTACTATGAGAGACTCGATGAGATGGAGGAAGAGGCAGAGGCCTACTGGGCTGAGAGAGGGGCAAAACATTAGATCGGGAGAGAGACCCCGGATGCGCAACATCTATCAGCCTTTCACCTGTAAGAACTAAACCATGGATCGGGGCTCGAAGACGGATTGGATCAGGATACGGCAGCGGCGGGTAATCGACGGGCAGGACTACTACGCCGACAGGCTCTACGAGACCCAGCAGGCCGCATGGACCTACGCCAGACAACTGGAGACGCGGGGCGCTACAGACGTCCGCGTCCTCAGAACCGCCACCGAGGGTGGTTACCACGGTTACGCCGCGTTCGTTAAAAGGGACCGATAAACAACCTGTGTTCCACCCGGCAAAAGATCGGGTTGAAGAGAGATGGATGTATTTTGAGTCACGGGTGAAAGAGCGAGGGGTGAACCCCCAGTCCACATTCCCCCACACTCTCTCGAACGGCAGTGTAATACATCTTCAGGATGGCAGAAGTGCATTGCTCGAACCGGGAGGTTAAAGGTTCCAGCCATCCATTAGCGCCGCGTGGTGGGGGTGGTTGATCTCCGGGCAGGCTGATGAGAGATGGTGGAAAGTTTATAGCCCGGATCATTGACGTTGATTTGGTGGTTTATCCCATCGAGGCCGTCAAATCAACGGTTCTGTGATATAAACCCCCCATCTTTTCCCGTTATTACGACTGCCCACTCCCTCCCCTGTCTCCTGCGTCTCTGGTTGAACCGCCCGGCCGCTCATCAAGGCCTCCTCCCGCCCCCTCCAGAGGGGGCGGGCAGTGCATGGCGATAGCCCGGGATAGCCGTGCAAGGGGGACGGAAACCGGATCTCAGGGAGTATCAGGTGAGACCGATAAGAGCCTGCCTCCTACAGGGCACCGTATCTATGGGGAATCGCCCCCGTGGGGGAGGCGGCTCGACGGGGAGGGGGATGGTACAGCCCCCGCCCCTGTCTCCTGTGTCTCACCGAAGACGTCTTTCCATGCGAGCAGTCGACCAACCCCTGCCTCCCTCTCCCCTCTCTCCTCAATGCCGTCTCGCAAAAAACCGCATGATGCCGCTGTGACCAGAGGCATACCGCATGAAGATGGGGGCAGCATCTTCA
>JALHIW010000033.1:0-17654 GCA_022837745.1 Methanomicrobiaceae archaeon
CTTGCCGGTGTCATCGCCATCGTCCTCGGCTTCATGCTCGCCGACGCCCTCATCCTTCACGCAATGGAGGGTTCAGGCGGGCAGCCGATGCTCTACGTCCTGGAGATAGCAGAGCCGGGGGAGAGCATGATCGTTCCCCTGACCGAGCAGGACTTCGAACGTCATCCCGCACTCGATGCAGTTATCCGGGGCGAGGAACGGAACCCCTCAGCGTGGGAATGGGGCTCGCGGGACCGGCGGGTCATCGGGGGAACCAGGGTCTCGTACGCCGAGAGCAAGGCGCTCCACGAGACTTACGACTCTATCATGGAGTACGAAGGAGCATACTACGTGATCCTGACGACATGGCCGTGAACCGGGTGGGTCGTGCGGCGGTACTACCGGCCCGGGTTTGCCCCCGGACCAATCTGCGCGGTGTTGATTCCCGGCTCCATGTGGCGTTTTTTCAGTTTGATCCAACTTGCCAGGGCTGATGTGTAGAGGATTGTGACAGAAAAGGTTTACAGAAGAGCGTTGACTTCTCATGCGTGGATACCAAAATCGGTATGCCGCAATGTGCGGGGGTCCCCCCATCCACGGTTGAGGCCCGGATGATGGAGCCCCCTCCTTTTGGAGATGCTGGTAAACCACAACCGTTATCTACAGGAGAGTCGATCGAGAGTTGTGGGTTGTTCACCCGGTACAGGGAGGTGTCTCAAACGAGGATCAAACGTTATAAACCCCCGATCTCGGCGACCGCAAAGCCGTTCAGGGTTGTGCGGCGTTTGCAGTCCAACCCGACCTACACCCCGCTCATGACGGGTCCGGCGGTGAACGCCGCCGTGCTTGCTGCCCTCTCGGCTACATCGGCCATGTCGGGGTTGACGCTGGGTGTCTGCATGCGTCTTGCAGGGCTCTGAAGGCAACCGATTGTACACTTTTTTGATGGTTTCTGCCCCCCCATCGATTCTTTGCAGCGCGCTCCTCCTTCCGGCAGGGGGAAAAGGGATATCATGCTGCGGGAGGAGATTTACTGTTACGCGCGACTGGATGGTGACCGATGGGAGCGACCGACATCATCGAGGTGGTGGACCTTGAACATACGTTTGGCGAGGTTGAGGCTGTGCGGGGGATCAGTTTCGCGGTCAAAAAAGGTGAGATCTTCTCATTCCTCGGTCCAAATGGCGCGGGGAAGAGTACTACCATCAACATACTGATAACGCTTCTCCCTCTCCAGAAGGGCAGGGTGCGGGTCGCCGGTCACGACGTCGCCCGGGATCCCCGGAAGGTCAGGGAGGTTATCGGGATCGTCTTCCAGGACGAGGTGCTCGACCGCGATCTCACGGTCTGGGAGACGATGGAGTTTCACGGCCGGATCTACGGCATCCCCCGCGATGAACGGCGTAGGCGGATCGACGACCTTCTTGCGGTCGTGGAACTCGATGCCAGACGGGATGAGCGGACAAAGAACCTCTCTGGTGGTATGAAACGCCGCCTCCAGATCGCCCGCGGCCTCCTGACCCGGCCGGAGGTGCTCTTCCTGGACGAACCGACGCTGGGGCTCGATCCCCAGACAAGGATGCGGGTCTGGGACTACATACGGCAGGTGAATGAAGCCGGGACGACGATATTCATGACAACGCACTACATGGAGGAGGCTGATATGCTCTCAGACCGGATCAGCATCATTGATCATGGCAGGATCGTCGTCTCCGGCACGCCGGATGAACTGAAGAATACCCTGGGAGAGGATGTCGTCTACCTCGAGACAGACGACGATGAGAGGGTTCGTGAGGTTCTTCTGGGGGTTGAAGATGTCCGGTCGGTCACCAGGTCACCCCGCGGTCTCTCGGTCACGATCTCGGCCGACGGGAGCCACTGCCTCCCGCGGATCATCGATCGGGTGCGGGGGGCCGGTATCGGGATCGTGAGCGTGAACCTGAAAAAACCGACGATGGATGATGTCTTTGTTCACTACACAGGAAGGGAACTGCGTGATGGGGGAGGGTGAGCGGATATGGCATGGGAATTTCTTACCGTCTACTGGCGGGAGATGATCCGGTTTGTCCGGTTCAGGACGCAGCTCTTCTCGTCGCTCCTGCAGCCGGCGCTCTGGATGGGTTTTTTCGGGATCGCAATGTCTTCAAACCTCGATCGGTTCGCATCCGCCATACCAGTCCCGGCCGGGGTTGTCCAGGTCGATTATCTCACCTTCATGGCAGCAGGTGTGATCGCGATGACGACACTCTTTACGAGCCTCTATGGAGGGATGAGCCTCCTGTACGATAAGAACTGGGGGCTGATGCCGGAGATGCTTGCAAGCCCCATGCCAAGGACGCACATCATGCTGGGTGTAAGCCTATCGGGGATGACAAAGTCGTTCATCCAGGCGGGTATCATCATGGTTTTCGGGCTCGTTTTGGGTGTCCGGTTCTTCCACGGGTTTTCGGCTGCCAGGATAGCCTTTTCGGTCATTGGCGTGTTTGCGTTCCTCGGGTTGTTCTCACTTGGTTTTCTTCTCTTCTCCTCCAACATCTCGATGCGGCTCGAGAGTCCTGAGGGCCTGCAGGGGATCATGACGCTCATCTCACTGCCGATCTTCTTCGTCTCAAACGCCCTCTACCCGGTCGAGGCGTTCCCGCCGTTTTTGCAGGTTCTCTCGGCCTACAACCCGCTGACCCATCTTGTTACCGGGATCCGCTACTTTGCTCTGGGAAACGATTTCTTTGCCGTTGGTGCTCGCTACGCCATCACAACAGGTGACGTCCTCACATCTTTTGCGTACCTTGCGGTCTTTGCAGCAGTGATGTACCTCCTTGCCCGGAGGGCGTTTGAGAGGGCGGTTGTGGCGTGAGGCCCCTCCTCCAGGCAATCGCCGCGTTCCCATCCCGGTTTATCCCGGACTGTCTCAATCGCGTTATGAGAACCCCTGGACAGAACCACGTTAAGCGGTGATCAGGGATATCCGTCTGCTGAAGATGACCAGGAGGAGGGGGCTACGCTTGAGAGTCTCTGTTATACTGGCATTCCCATTCGCGGTTCGATACCTGGTTTATGGAGGCTCGTGTAGTTGGTTTTAAGTCTGCGGCCGGCCCACTTCCAAGTTGATGACAACCCTGCAGACATATCGTTGCTCGATATGCGGCCATATCTACGATCCGAAGACCGGGGATGTGGATGCGCCGCCTGGAACCGCGTTTGAAGACCTCCCCGATGATTGGCGCTGTCCGATCTGCCTTGCAGAGAAGAGTAAGTTCAGCGTATTCTCGTCGCCACTCGGGCGGCTCGGGCTCTGAGCGGTCAGGCCGCTTGCACACCATTCATTGCCTGGCGGGCAGGAGCATGTTTCCTCCAGGCGTGTCCGCCAGAACAGGCTGACCCTTGGCTTCTCCAGCTGCACTCATTTTCAGGAGTTTTATGTAAAACCAAACTCATTTCGGGCGAAAATCATCCCTGCCGAACGCCTTACCAGGTATACATGCAAGAGGTGAACATGAAGTTGAAAGGCAGGGGTGTCAAGGAGAGGTATTTGAGATGAATAGCGGCGCTTCGATCCGCGGTGCCCGCAACCCGGAGGAGGTCCAGGAGTTTATCCGTTTTCTCTTTGGCTCTGATATGGAGCGTCAGGAGGAAGAACCGCGTTCAGGTAACGGGATAACCAGTGTAACGCCCCAATCCGTAGAAAGCGGCGGATCATCATCCTATAGGCGTTCCCCCTCTCCTTTTTCGCCACGAAGGTCTTCATGAGGCCGTGCTTCATACCCGGTGGTATGTGGGGGTGCGGGGTGGCAGGTGAACTGCACAGAATGCATGCGCTGCTGCATACCCCTGATCGGATCGTGTTTTGTTTGGTGCTATTCCCATGCCGGTTTCGGAAAAGACCATTCAACCCAAGAAAGTTCGGATGCGATTGATTACGCCCAAACCGCCTACCTTTTATTTGAAGAACAGATTGGACCGGTCACTCTGTTGATGGGGACGTCGGAGCGAAAAAATGGTGACACGACGCGTGGCGATCGGGCGGGTAACCACTCCAGCGTCTCTCTTGAGTTCGCACGCCCCGAGGCGTTCCTTTCACCCTTCCACTACCTGGAAGTTGCTTGAAGCAAAAACAAGTGAGAATAACAATCATATCAACACACGAGAAACTATCTGGTATCGAAGGTGAACCTCGCTAGAACAGGTGCCAGAGATTGAAAGACCCCGCGCCGACCCGGCCTCTCGATCGTTGGTCGTTTAAGTCAGACTCTAAATTTGCCGTATGAGACACCATATGAGACACCATGGATGTAGAAAAAACCTGAGCAGGAGAGTCGAGGATTACCTTGAGGCCATCCTCAACGTCACGCTGGAGAAGGGTTACGCCCGTACAAAAGACGTGGCGCGCGAGTTGGATGTCAGCCCATCAACTGTTGTGGAGATGTTTCGAAAGCTTGGCAGTATGGGTCTTGTCGATTACCGCCGTTACGAGGGTGTGGTTCTCTTGCCTGCTGGGCGTGAGGTCGCGGAGGCCGTCAAGTTTCGTCACGATACTTTAAAGGAGTTTCTTAAGGTCATCCATGTCCCGGAGACGATAGCCAACAGCGATGCCTGCTACATGGAGCATGAACTCCACCCAACGACGATCCGGCAGATACGATTTCTTGTAGAGTTGCTCAAATCGGATCCGGAGATCTGCGAACGTATACGGCAGAACACATCCCGGTGGGAGCAACAGTCTGTATGACCCAGGTTGTGGCAGTGATCGCGGTCTACCTCCTCGTAAACCTCGTCTCATTCATCACATACTACCGCGACAAGCGCCTGGCTGAACGCTCGGCGTGGAGGATCCCTGAGAAACGGCTGCTCACTCTTGCGTTTTTTGGGCCGTTTGGCGCCCTCGCCGCGATGAGGATGTTCCGGCACAAGACGCAGAAGCGAGTCTTCCGGCTCGTCCCCCTCTTCCTATGTCTGCACCTTATGCTGGCTGCCGTGCTGCTCCTTGCAGGTCTCCGCTGATACACCCCTCCAGCATTAGAATGCGCTTAACATAACGGCAAAGTTAAAATCAATATCTCCACCACACTACCCCCATGGTCTATGAGTATGGACCGCCTTCCTCCTCTCTGGAAGAGGTTCTTTTCGCGCTTGAGGATTGGCTCACACGCCGTTACCGCCTTGAGTACGTCCCTGCGCACCGTCGTTCAGCCCGACTGTCCAGGAGGCTCCGGCGTATACGGGGGTGGAGAAGGGCGACCGTCTGCATGATAGATGAGGTTTGCCGGGTGAGGCAGCAGACCATTCCCCGCATCGAGCATGATACAGGGTATGCATTCAGGTCTCCGGAGACGCTGCCCTGGATCCTTATCACTCCCTCTGCCTCCCGCCTATTTTCGGGTATCCTCGCCGGGTTCGAGGAAGGTGCTCTGCCGGTAAAGGCAAACGACCTTGCCAGGCTTGCAAACACCTCGACCGGCATCCAGGCCCTCGCCCTCATAGGGGATGTCACCCTCGTGTTGAAGATCTTGCCGGGGGGGAGGGTGGGGTCGGAGGAACTCGCGGCGCTCTGCGACCGCTGGTCTCTCTGCGAGAACCTGATTGGCGGCGGGAATCGCCGTCGCCCGACCGGGGAGACCCTCGAGCGGGAGAAGGCAGCCCTCACCCTGGCCGTCCTTGGCCTCATCTACACGGAAGGTGGTGATGATGCGTTGCGGCCGTTGGTGCCGCTGCTTAACTGATTGGGTGCCGTGCTGTCCACTTAATCTCCGTTGCCGGCGGATCCAGCATCCGCCCGGATGTCCTCCTCACCCCCGCAGGAAGGTTTCAATATCCCTGGCGTCGTAGAGGCAAGCATGAGCTTACTCACCGGGCTCCTCGCCCTTATACTGGTGATCGTTATTGCGTTTGTCCTCTACAGGCTGGTAAAGAGCGTGACGGGGCTGATCATAAACGCCGTCGTTGGCGTGATCCTGCTCTGGGTTATCAATCTTGTCGGCCTGATGGGCATGGCTGGCAGGCCTGATATCCCGATCAACATCATCACCGTCCTGGTCTGTGCTATAGGCGGAGTATTTGGCGTCATCATTACGCTGGTGCTCCACCTCCTCGGGATCCCGCTCTCCATCTGAGGCGGCGCGGTATATAGGAAGGGTGTGCGGAACCATCATAACACCCCGGCGATAAGATCCCGGGGTATGGAGGATTACGGCCCCGGCATCATCGGTGAGGTCCACTTCTCCCGCCAGGACGGCGGCTACTACGTGGAACTCTACGACACCGAGGGCAACCCCGTTGGCAGGACGGGTCTCTGGAGGACGGAGGCGAAGGCAAGAGAGGCAGCCCGGCGCCTCGCGGCAAAACGTGGCAGGGCGTGACAGTATCATGCCCTCCCGGGCTGTTTTTCGGCGGAGCGGACGAGCGCCGTGATGCAGCGGTTGTAAGGCGTCTCTATACCACGCCTCTCCCCTGCGGCCGCGATATACCCGTTGAGGAGGTCGATCTCTGTCCTGCGGCCCCGCTGGAGGTCGTAGTACATGGAGGGGTAGACCGCGGCGAAGTCGGGAATCTGCACACCGAACAGGTATCCGAGGTATTCATCGGGTGTCGCCCAGGGGAGTTTCACCCCTTCAGCCCCAGCGACGGCAAAGGTCTCCCGGATCAGGCTGGAGACGGTCTCCCGGAGTTCGGGGTCGGCGGCAACACCAACGGGGGCGCGGAGAAGGGCACAGATGGGGTTTACCGCGATGTTGAGGAGAGCTTTTGCCCACTTGCCTGCACGGATGTCGGGCTCAGCCTCGACCGGGATGGAAGCGGATCGGATCAGGGCGATCAGGCGGTCGAGGGCGCGGGCGGCGTCAGCGCCGCCGGACCAGATCCCGAGGCGCATGGGAGCGCTCTCGCTCAGGACGCGGACATGCCCGGGCCCGAGCACCGAGAAGTTCGTTGTTACCGTTCCCCCGATGACGGTGTCGGTATACTCCGCAATGATCTCTTCGTTTCCGATGCCGTTCTGGAGGGTTGCTGTCGGTCTGTCACGGATCACCGCGGCATACTCCTCGCAGATCGCCCGGGTGTCAGTGCCCTTCGCGGTTATGATGATAAAGTCAATCGAAGTTGGGAGATCCTCCGGCCCCATGACACAGCGGATACCCCGGACGGTGCGGTCTCCCCAGACCCCCTCTATCACCAACCCCCGCTCCACGATCGCGCTGGCATGGACCTGGCGGCAGGCCACGCAGGCCGTCGCGACGCCGTGGAGTTTCCCGGCGAGCGAGAGCCCGACCGCCCCTGCGCCCAGGATCAGAACGGTGGGCTGCTGTAGCGGTTCCATCTGCCTACAGTTATATCACGGGAACTGATAAGGGTGCGCCATCGTTGTGGCGGTCGCCGGGAAAAACCTTTACCAAACGTTTTTTCACCCGGCGTGATGAGATAACTTCCCTTATGAAATACGTCACGAAGGCCAACGGCAGCCGTCAGCCTTTCGATCGGGGGAAGGTGCAGCGGACGCTCCAGAAGATGGGTGTGGGGGTGGAGGATGCCGAACGGATCGCCAGCGAGATTGAAGAGGCTGTGCCTGACGGCGTGAAGACATCCGCGATCCTCCAGATGATTCGTGCCCGCGCGCGCATCGTCCGGCCGGCCGTCGCCTACCGGACAAACCTGCGGCGAGCGCTCGCGCTTCTTCGCTCTAAACCGGAGTTTGAGGAGTTTGTGAGGGTTCTCCTCCGGGAGCATGGCTACCAGGTGGAGGCCGGGTGCGTCCTCGCCGGGCTCTGCGGTGAGCACGAGGTTGACGGCATCGCGCAGAAAGATGGCACCACCGTCTTTGTCGAGGTAAAACACCACGTGAGTCCCCATCGGATGACCGGCCTCGACGAAGGCCGGATAGCCCGGGCGATAGTTGAGGATCTGCAGGAGGGGTTCCGGTCGGGGCGGTGCCCGGTCTCGATCGACGGCGCCCTGCTGGTCTGTAACACCAAACTCACCGATCATGCGAAACGCTACTCAAACTGCCGCGGGATAGGGCATATAGGCTGGGACTATCCGGAGGAGCAGAACCTGAGATCGATGATCGAGGAGACGCAGTCCTACCCGGTAACGATCGTTGCCGGCGTGAGTCAGTCGAGCATCGCCAGACTGGCTGCCGCCGGGTTCGTCACGGCGAAACAGGTCGCCTACGGTGATGCCTCAGCCATAGCTCACGTTTCGGGAGTTCCCCAGAAGGACGTGCTGCTTGTTGCCGGCCGGGCGCGGGCGATACTCGAACAGTAGGAGAGGCTGGCGGATAACAATTTTTCAGGGCGGGGATACCTCTCACGTCTTCCTCGCAACGTGGATGAGATCTACGGGATCTTCGAGGGCCTGGAGTTGTTCGTCGGTCGGGTTGATCAGGACGATCTCTGGCTGGCAGTTGAATCGGAGATCGACTCCTGCAAGGTCTGCACTGCATATCCCGCGTGAGACGTAGGTCGGTGTTCGGCCATCGGCGTCAAAGAGCCCGGCAAGTTCGATGCTACCCTGGTCGTTCAACTGCTTGATGATCGGAAAGAGAAACTGGCCGCCGTGGGTGTGCCCGGCGAGGATGAGGTCGGCGTCCCAGTCGGCCCTGCAGGAGGGTTCGTGGATCAGGTAGACTGTGAAAGCGTCAGTCTTCGGCACCGAGGGGGGATCGGCCATCCCGGCCCAGCCGTCGTCGATCCCGACGATGACGATCTCCCGGTCACCGGCGGTCAGTCGGAGATACTCGTTACGGAGGAGATGGACACCGTTCTCCTCAAGGGTCGCTATGAGTTCTTCGGCAAACGCGGTATCGGCGGAACCGTCGTTCAAGGCGGAGACGTCGTAGCCGTCGGCGGCGAGCGTGGCTGATGCCCTGGTGGCAAGCGTTCGCTCGAGGCCTGTCGTGCCGTTTGTCCCCACCCGGTAATCATGGTTCCCGAGCACGGCGTAGGTCGGTGCATCGAGTTGACTCCATACCTCCTGTAACGCGAAGTCCTCTTCATCACCGGTGACGAAGTCGCCGCCGATCAGGACAATGGTGGGTTCCAGACGGTTGATCCCGGCGATCACCGCCCGGACGTGATCGATGTTTGAGGCCTGGACGTGGGGGTCGGTGATATAGATTATACCCTCCGGCGCGCCGTCGATCTCGAGGATGGTAACATCGATCTCCCGCGCCTCCAGGGCCATGTAGCCGGTCACGGACGGAATCAGGATAACCACAAGTAATGCTATATACCGTACGCCAGGCGCCTTCAACTTCACTGCGGTATGTTTTTGATCTCCTGGAAATATATAAGATCCGAATTGAGCGGCGGCGGTATGCTGGAGGCCATCAGCCCCTGGCAGCAGGGATCTCCATGGAACTGCCAATCGTTCACCTGGAGGCCGGCAGCCGTGCTGAATCGCCCGGGTCTCCAGGTGGCTGGATTCTGGATGGTTCATGTTACCGCAGCATGGACGGCGTCCTGCTGAATCGCCCGGGTCTCCAGGTGGCTGGATTCTGGATGGTTCATGTTACCGCAGCATGGACGGCGTCCTGCTGGTTGCAGTGCGCAAGTTCGCACCGGCGTCCCTGGGAGCGCCCCCGCCTCTTCGCCGGGAGAATATTTGATAAACCAGCAGTTGTATAAACTGGAGATGAGCAGACTCTCTGGAAAAACGTTGGGGTTGGTGAACTGACAGATCCTGCGAAACGCAAACCGGCGTCCGGTGGGAATGGGGACGGCGGGGAGGAGATCATACGGGTGCGCCTGCCGAACAAGAGGAACCGGGAGGTCTTCGGCAGCGCTGAACTGATGCTTGGTGCAAACCATATAAAGGTCCGCTGTTTCGACGGTGTGACGCGCATCGGGCGGATCAAGGGTAAGATCAAGAAGAAGGTCTGGATCCGGGAAGGCGACGTCCTGATCGTTGTTCCCTGGGCTTTCCAGGACGAGAAATGCGATATAGTCTACCGGTACACAAAGCCACAGGTAGAGTGGCTTCGAAAGAACGGGTATCTCTGATACACTAATTTTTAAAGGGAAGTCTCTTTTCCGCAGTGGCGGGAACCAGAGCGTAAAAAAAATGGTTATATGCCGTGGATCCTGATCCTGTATTCTTTTACGACGAGTCTGGTTACCCCCTGGAGGGTATATCTATCAGCCGAGCGTTCCATACCCAGACTCCTGGTCAGGTAGTTGCCCCAGGCCACGCTGTTGTCGTTGCTTGTATCGCTCTCATATATCACAGTGATCTCTTCGCCGCCAGGTGACGATGAGACGTTGGTAACCACGCCTTCCAGGCTCATCCTGACCGTAGCCACACCGGATCTTGCCATCGCCTCGTCGGTGGTGATCTTCATGATGTATACGGCAAACGTCTTCGTGGTTTCATCATAGAACCAGCGTGGCTCTGCAAGCATCGCCGAGCCTGCTGCATCCTCCTGGCGTGTTATCACCGCGCCGTTCTCCAGGGTGATCACCTCGGTGCCGCGGTCGGAGCGGTAGACAAGGGCGCCGGGGGAGAACTCCCACTGGCTTGTGGTGTTTGATATGGTGAATTTAGCCCCATAATCGTCTCCACCTATCACCTCCAGCGTCCCGCCGCTCACCTGGAGCGCGGTCTCCTTGTAGGGAACGTTCTTGAAGCAGAGACTCTTCATGTCGTTCTGGATGACGATCATCGCCCGCTCCATGTTCCTGACATCGGTGTTGCTCTGCTCCTTTACAAGCACCGGGTAGCCGTAGAGGGTGACCAGGCCGATGCCGCTCATGACGATCCCGAGGATGATGATGAACCCGATCGCTTCTGAGACCCCCCGCTCATTCATCTTCACGGTTCTTTTCCTCCAAAAAACCCTGTTTTGCGTCATTCTCATTCAAACCCGCTTGAGTTGTACTGGATCCTGTTCCATCCAGCACCGGTGGTGTTACCGGTCACGGCCCTGGTCGCCCCGATGCCGGCGATGGCAACCTGGCTCTGGACGTTGCCGCCATGCACCAGGATCATCTGGCTCGACCCTTTGCCGCTGGCCTCCACAAAGTAGTCCGCCCCGGCAACGCCATCGGGGATGTCGAACTTTGTCTCGATCGTCCCGTTGGCGGGTGAGATCACGTAGAGATCCACGATCCGGGTGCTGATGCCGTTCCCGATATCCACGAAAGCGTGGTAGCGGAGCTTATCCGCCGGCCCCTGCATGAAGACGCTGTTGACGGTAAACATCATGACAATCATCAGCACGAGCAGCACGCCGGTGACGATGATGTACTCCGTCAGCCGGCTGACGCCGTCCTCATTCATAGGTTCAGTAATGGTAAATGGTCTCATCATACACCGTCACCCCGTTG
Organism: Methanomicrobiaceae archaeon; assembly: GCA_022837745.1. Classification (GTDB taxonomy): domain Archaea; phylum Halobacteriota; class Methanomicrobia; order Methanomicrobiales; family Methanoculleaceae; genus Methanoculleus. The sequence continues at coordinate 11,292 of JALHIW010000033.1, forward strand.
TTGTAGTGAATCTTCACGGGGTATGCCCGTTGCCCGGAGATATCAACCGGTTCCTTAACAGTGAAATCGACCACGGCATTCTTCCGGTCGAGCGATATCGCGATGATGTCTTCGCGAACGTTGTTGGCAGCAGGATCGCTGGTGTTGCCGAATTTGTCAACATAGTCGAATATGGCCTCCCGCAGGTCCCGGATATCGTTCTTCGGGAACTCGAGCACACCTTCCGCCGTTGTCTGCCCGACGAGCGCCGACTGGTTGATGATCAGCGCCAGGAAGAAGAGCCCCACGGCGACCAGGAGCCCCATCAGCACGATCCACTGCCCGTCCTCGTTCATGCACGCCATAGCAGCACCTCCACAAGGACTGCCTGCGCCCGCGACCCGTAGGGGTCGCCCCGCGTGGACTGTTGATCCAGTTGCACCCACCGGGTCACACGCACGGCGGATTCCCTGCCGGTCCAGGTCTCGTCGGGTTTAACGAGTTGATGTTCTTCGATCCGATCCCCGTCTCGGTATGCAACGCTCGCGCTCATGTGGATGGTATCGGGATCTCCGTTCGTTCTCGCGTTGCAGTATTTCAGGAATGTGCTATTGAACCCGTCCCTGTCACTTCTGTTGATAAGGTTGACAAGATGGTTCTCACCCCCATCACTATCCGGCGTATCCATCATCGCCAGAACATCGCTACCGAGCTGCTCAAGCTGCATATCGGGGATGTGTGTATCCCCCGGCGTATAGATGCTTGTCGTGCTGAGGATGAGGTATGCTGTAAGGAGCATGACGAGCCCTGCCGCGATCCCCTCCATGGTGTAGAGCTGCCCCGAATCGTTCACCATATGGCGACCTCCAGGACAGCGGGCTTGAGATCCGGTCGGGTGACGTTTGTTGGATTGTAATCATAGTAGTGGATGCCGGTGATGTTGGTATCTGGAGGTTCGCCTTCATCCTCCTCGAAGTTAAACTCTACATCCAGGATGCTGGTCGGCCCGAGTTCGAATAGAGATGTTGCAGCTGGTTTGAGGACGAGAGAGATGTTTGACGAGACCCCAACACCTGGCTCAGGCGGGCAAAGATTGTTGTCGATCCGCAGCGTGTAATAGTCCGTATCATCTTCGTCGTAGGGGAAGGGGATGCTCGAAGAACCTCGCCGGAACGTCACGCTCTTGAGCGTCGCTTCCGATGCTGTTCCGTTCAGGAACTTCTCAAAATCCGTGATCGTTATGTTCACCGGCTCGGTTCGCGGGTCGATCCGGTAGGCGGGATCGATGGACAGGTTAATCAACCGGTTGAAGTCGAACCGAACGGTGAAAGTCCTGGTGGTTGAGTTATCGTCCGGCGAAATGGTATACCAGTCCTTGAAACTTCCATTGATCACCGCAACACTCGGCTCTTTTATCTTTACCACCCGGCGGATGTAGCCGTAGCCCTCTGGAGTCTCCTGGCCGACCGCGTGGTTGTATCTCCCGTCCAGGCTCCGGAGCGTTATGTTGTAGGAGTAGGTGATATCGCCAAAGATCGCCTTGCTGCGGTAGTCTTCAGGATCGAAGAACGAGGTGTCGAAGAACTTCTCAATCTTTGTTGAGAGGAGGATGTTTGGTGCATCCTTCGAGACCGCAAGACCGGTGCGCTCGATCTCGCCGCTGTGGTTCACATCGTATGCCTCCCACGGTGGATCGACCGGCCAGCCCGGGTCCTCGGCGAGTATAACCCCGGTACGGTAGGCTACCGCGTCGTAATCGATGCCACTACTCTGAAGCCCTGCAAGGAGCCCTGGAACCATGCTTGCCACCGCGATCAGGGCCACCATAAAGATCGTGAACCCGACAAGGAAGTCGATAGAGAACAACCCCTCGTCGTTCCTCAGCACTATACGACCACCTCCCCCGTATCCGCCCGGAAGGCGAGAGTCTCCATCCCGGCGTCCGACCGGGTTGTAATGGTATAGACCCCCTCCGCGAGCACAATATCCACTGTACTTGTGTTGAGGCGATCCATTGCCGCTCGGATTCCATCCTCATGCATCGCGAAGATCTCTTCCGGCGAGAGGAGTTCGGTCATATTCAACTCCTCTTCAGGTATGGGCGCAGGAAGCGAGACCTCCTGCCATCCTGCCGCGCCGAGGGTCAGCCAGCGCCCCCCCTCAGCGTCCAGGAGACCCAGCGTCCAGGAAGAGGCCAGCCCTTCGAGGTCCACACGGTTCCCGATCACCTGATGCAGCGATGCGCCGGTGACGTTCAGACCGCCTTCGGCCCCGAGCAGATCGAGTTCAGCGAGCGCCTCTGCCAGGGTGAGTCCCTCCGGCTCCGGCAGGTCGACTGCCGTGATACCGCCGCCCTCAGATGGTGTCGTGGAAGCGCCCAGACAGCCAGACGCGGTGCAGAAGATACAGACTGCGGCAAACAGTGCCAGAACTCTCCCGGCGAATTTCATGTAAAACATTCTTTTAACACGAGGGGGTATTAATAATAACCCCTATTGCATCCTCCAGAATCGCCGCGAAAACCGGATACCCGGTGGATGCGGAGTGGATGCCGCACGAAATTGTATCGGGATCTCTAATCGGGATCTCTATAGTCCCCCGCTTCGGGCTTTATACCTCCGGTGCACCGGCCAGGGGTCATGGCACCTCACCGTAATATATAACAGAGATATAGTAGCAAGAGATCATACAGGATAGGTATGTGCAACAACTCAGACCCGGGCACGCCCGGAGAAGCACGCGGCCGGTTTGCCGAAGCGGTCGCGTTTCACGGCCACGTCTGCCCCGGCCTCGCTATAGGTTACCGGGCGGCGGAGATCGCCCTCTCCCGGCTATCTTCCGGCCGGTCGAGAGATGAGGAACTGGTCACGATCACCGAGAACGACGCTTGCGGCGTCGATGCCATCCAGGTACTGACGGGCTGCACCGCCGGGAAAGGGAACCTGCTCTTCAGGGACCATGGCAAACAGGCGTTCACGTTCATCAACCGTAAAACAGGGGCAGCGATCCGGGTCGCGGCGAATCCATCGTTTGATATTGAGTCGCTCGACCCTGAGTTTGCGCCGCTCAGAAAGCGCGTGATGCAGGGCGAGGCAACCGATGCGGAACGCGCAGACTTCCAGGAGCACGTGAACCGGGTCGTCGATGCCATACTGGAGGCACCTGACGACGACCTCTTCATAATCCGCAAGGTCGATCAGACGATACCCGAACCCGCCCGGATCTTCCGCTCGGTGCCGTGTGCGAAATGCGGTGAGATGACCGCCGAGTCCCGCATCAGGGTCGAGGATGGAAAATTTCTCTGCTATGCCTGCTCGGAGAATTACTCCAGGTGCCTGTGAGGGGCGCCTCCATCCTCACCGCACGATCTTTGTTATCGGGATCTCAAGGATATCCTCGGCACCTGCGGCTTTGAGAGCAGGGATCAGCCCGTTGACAAGCCCTTTCTGCACCACCGTCTGGATGCTGAAGTAGTCGATCCCGTGAAGCCTGCTGAGGGTGGGTCTCTTCATCGCCGGGAGCACCTCGATGACACGCTCAAGCGCCGCCGCCGGCACGTTCATCGTCAGGAGAACCTGGCGGCGCGCCTCGATCACCCCCATGAGAAGTGTTGCGATCTCGTCGATCTCCCGGTGCTTATGGGGGTCGCGGAGCGAGTCGCGGTTTGCCAGGAGCGCGGTGTGTGATTCCATGATCTCTCCCACGATCTTGAGCCCGTTCTTCCGGAGGGTGCTCCCCGTCTCGGTGAGGTCGACGACCACGTCCATCAGGTCCGGGACCTTCGCCTCTGAAGCCCCGTAGGAGGGGAAGAGCCTGACCGGGATCCCGAGGTCGTCAAAGAACCGTTTCGTGATCCGGGGATACTCAGTTGTAACCCGGCTGCCGGGGCGGATAGCGGTGACGTCCTCGATCGGTTCGTCACGGTGAACCGCGACCACAATCTTCACGTTCCCCTCTCCTGTCTTGCTGTAGGAGAGGTTTGCAACCTCAACAACGTCGGCACCGCTCTCCTCCACCCAGTCAACTCCGGATATCCCGAGATCGAAGTAGCCCATCTGGACGTAGAGCGGGATCTCCTGCGGTCGGAGGATCTTCACCTTACCGATCCTCGGGTCATCGATCCTGGGATTGTAATCGCGGTCGGTCCGTCTGACCTCGAGATCCGCTTCCTTGAAGACCTGTAGCGTCTGCGCTTCAAGGCTCCCTTTTGGGAGCGCAATCGTGATCATAAAAGATCATCCTGCAGGAAAAGAGTTAAAGTTGGTGCCACTCGACTTCTCAGTCTATGGTGTGAACAACAAGCCCGGAAAGGAGTTTCGGCTCGAACCATGTGGATTTAGGGGGCATGACGCCGCCTGCATCGGCTATTGCGAGCACCGTCTCGATCGGCACCGGCTGCATCGCCACGGCGAGGGCGTATCTGCCGTCATCCACAAGTCGTTCGAGTTCACGGAGTGGTTTCGCCCCACCCATGTAGTGGAGTCTCGTGTCAGCCCGTGGATCGGAGATCCCGAGCATCCCCTCCAGGATATCTTTCTGGAGGACAGAGACGTCGAGTGACCCGATCAGGTTGGTGGGGTCAGCGATCGGCCGGGAGATCTCGTACCATGCCCCATCCAGGTATATGTGCATCACATGCCCTCCTCCAGCATCAGGCTCAAGCGGCGGGATCTGGTAGCCTTCGGTATCGAGGCTCCCGCAGGGGCGGACGGTCCAGCCAGATTCACGGAGCGCCTCGAGGAACTCGCGGGGAGTGGCGTATCTGCCAAGGTCGGTGACGAGTCTGCTGTAACCGTGGATACGTACGCGGTCGTGAGGAAAGAGAACCACCATAAACCTCCCGGCCTCCTCTGTAAACCTCCCCTCGCGCCTCCGCAGAGCGGCCACGTTCACCGCGGATTTGGCACGGTGGTGCCCGTCGGCGATATAAGTCTCCGGCACCGCCGAAAAGAGGTCTTCGAGGTGAGAGAGGGCGGCATCGTCTGTGATCCGGTAAATCTGGTGCAGCACACCCGATGCAGTCGTCGTGCTTCCGTCGGGCCGGACACCCTCGATGAGGGAGTGAAGGTGTGGGTAGATACCCTGCCGGTCTCGGTAGAGCAGGAACACAAGGCCGGTGTTAGCGCCGACTGCATCTATATGCCGCGTCCGGTCTTCCTCCTTGTCATAACGGGTGAGTTCGTGCCGCCGGATCTTCCCTGTCTCGTAATCTTCTGTCGGGACGCAGCAGACCAGGCCGACAAACTCTTCCCCGTCCTGTACTGCCCGGTAGACATACATCCCCGGCTCCGGGTCGCGCTCCATCAGCCCATCCGCGAGCATGCTCTCGAAGACCTCTCGCGCCCGTCGGTAGACCCGGTCATCGTTTGGCGGGATGTCGGGGAGTTCGGCATCCGGCCGGCTTACCCGCAGGAAACTCAGCGGGTTCTTCTCGATGCATTCCCGCGCTTCGTCTGCTGTCACCACATCGTATGGTACGGATGGGATCTTTTCAGAGTACCGCCGCGCTGGACGGATCGCCGCGAAACGATAAATTTGAACCATGGATACCGCCACTCGTCTGTGCCTACTCTTTTGTTCCCTGAAGACTAATAGTTGATAGGTATCCAGACGGAGCGTGGATGGGTATGATGCCACTTCAGTTAACCATTCTTCGGGCGCAGCCCTCAGACATTCCACAGATCGTTGGCATAGAGATGTTGGCCTTCGTCGATCCATGGGATGAGATGACACTCCGGGAAACTCTCAATTGCTTCCCGGAGACGTTCTTTGTGGCAAAAAACAATGGCGATCTGGTCGGTTTCATCGTTGGCGGGCTCGAGGAGACCGGGGAAGAGGTTTATGGGCACATAATGAACTTTGCCGTCGCTCCCCGTTGTCGGCGCCGTGGGGTGGGGCGGCACCTCCTCCGCCGCCTGGAGCAGGAGTATGCCATCCTGGGCGCTAACGGTGTCCAGCTCGAGGTCAGGGTCAGCAACACCGTGGCGCAGGAGTTTTACCGTCGTCTCGGCTATCGCGAGGTATTCCAGGTGGCATCCTACTACTCAAACGGGGAAGACGCCCTTGTCATGATGAAATGGTTCCGGTTTTAACTTGCGGGGGTGAAGGGGCGGAGCGGGATGACCCCGGTCTTGCCGCCGGTGATGAAAGCGGAGCCGCCCTTCCTTCCTGCGATAGATATGTCATCTCGGGTATATTCCATTATTCTTACCTCTCGTACAAGGCTGTAAGTGCTGGTACGGAACTCGTCAAAGTCGATCCCCGCGACACGACACAGATGTGTTTGAACTGCGGAAGCATCGTGAAAAAGACGCTCTCCGAGAGAGTCCACGAATGCCCATACTGTGGGTTTGTTGCCGATCGAGATTACAATGCTGCGGTGAA